>PEAM01000003.1 GCA_002753565.1 Magnetococcales bacterium
CCCTGGGATCCATGGCGAGTGCGCGGGCAATGGCGATCCGCTGTCGTTGACCACCGGAAAAGTTACTGCCTTGTTCCTCCACCAATGTGTCGTAGCCGTTGGGCAGTTCAGAGATAAACTCATGTGCTCCAGCCAGGCGGGACGCCCGTTCCACCGCCTCCATGGGTAGGCCAGGGTCCACCAAGGCGATGTTTTCTCGAACAGTCCGATTAAATAAAAAATTCTCTTGCAAAACCACCCCCACCTGACGGCGCAACCAGGCGGGATCGATCTGAGAAAGATCCACATCATCCATCAGCACCCTACCCCGCTCCGGGATATAGAGCCGCTGCACCAATTTACCCAGGGTACTCTTGCCGGAACCGGACCGACCAGCCAAACCGATCACCTCCCCTGGCTGAATTTCTAGATGAATCCCTTTTAAAATTTCCGGCCCATCCGGCACATAGCGGAAGGTCACATCATCCAGCACCACTTTTCCCACTACCCCGTCGGGGACGCTACGACTGGGATCATGGCCCGATTCGGCGGGAGAGTTGAGAATATCCCCCAAGCGGCGGATGGAGACGCCGGTCTGCTGATAATCCTGCCAGAATTGGGTCATACGCAGAATAGGGCCGCTGACCCGTCCCGCCAGCATATTGAAGGCGACCAATTGGCCGACACTCAACGTTCCATCCATCACCGCATGAGCCCCCACCCAGAGAATGCTCAGGGTTGTTATTTTATTAATGAACTGAGCCACCTGACCCGCCACATTGCCCAGATTAGAGACATTGAAAGCGGCCCGGACGTAGTGGGCCAACTGCAACTCCCACTTGCGGATCATCTGTGGTTCCACCGCCAGGGTCTTTACCGTCTCCACTCCGGTGATCGATTCGACCAGAAAGGCTTGATTCTCCGCCCCCCGTTTGAATTTTTCATCCAACCGCTTACGTAGAATGGGAATGACCGATAGTGAAAGAAGAATATAAAAAGGGATGGATGCTGCGACAACCAAGGTAAGAAGAGGAGAATAGTAATACATCACCACGAAAAAAACACCCAGGAAAGGCAGATCAATCGCCAGTGAGAGAGCGGAGCCGGTGAGAAAATTGCGGATATTTTCAAGCTCTCGAACCCGCGCCACCGAATCCCCGATTCGGCGCACCCCGAACCAGGCCAGAGGCAGGGAAACCAGATGGGTGTAGAGCTTGGCTCCCAGTTCGACATCGATCCGGTTGGTGGTGTGGGAGAGCAGATAGGTCTTAAGCCCTCCCAGGATCACCTCGAACAGGGCGATGGTCAACATGCCGATGGCCAGTACATCCAAGGTGGTGACACCGTTGTGGACCAGTACCTTGTCGATCACCACCTGAAAAAATAGCGGTGTCACCAGAGCAAAGATTTGCAGGAAAAAGGCGGCGATCAGCACCTCGCCGAACAGTTTTTTGTATTTTAATACCGCCGGGATAAACCAGGTAAAATCAAATTTGGATTGATCCTTGGTTTTACTCTCCCGGTGGACCGCCAGAATTAGTTCCCCGGTCCATTTTTTATCAAATTCATTTTTTGAAATTTTCTGCGAACGTTGAGCTAAAGGCGAAAGAACCAACACTTGATCCTGATTAGCCTGGCCAATAATGCAGTAGCCACCATTCTTCAACGGTGCAATGGCGGGAAGGCTAATTTTATCGATTCGCCTCCAGTTTGGATGCACCTCCCGAGCCTTGAAACCTAGAGTTTTGAATGCTCGAAGAATTTCCAGATTAGTGAATGGTGCCTCCTCCCCGCCATAACGACGTTTTAGCCCCTCCCGGTTGAAGGGGATCTGATGAAAACGGCAGATCAATTCGACACAGGCCAAACCGGGGTCAACTATAGGGGTTGGGGCAGCTGTCAAGGTCTGCCCCAACCCCAATCTCTCTTTTTGCTGTTCCATCAAGCGGCTGTTTGCCAATGAGCAGCAATAATTGTTGATGTCTCTTCTTCATATTGGACCAAGGCATCATCCCAGCTGATACCATTATGGTTTGTACTGAATGTAGCCATATCCTGAATGAGCAGATCTACTTGAGAACTTGCCAGAGTACTACCATCGGATACTTGGATGGTCTCAACCTGGCTGTTTGAGTTTGCAAACCAATCTTCAATAGTGACTTGATCAGATGAACCGCTAAGTTTAAGTTGTAGATCAGCTCCAAATTGTTTTAGTGAGATGTCTAGCGCATCTATTCCAGCCCCCATCATCAAGGAGTCCGATGAGGTGGAGGTAGTGCTTTCCACAATCGTATCTTGCCCCTCCCCCCTATTATATTGATATGTATCTGCCCCCTCAGCCCCAAGAAGTAGATCATTTCCACTTCCACCAATAAGAGTGTCATCTCCCGTTGTTCCAACAACAGTTAGATCCACACCATTCAGAGCGGCAACATCCAGGTAGGTTGAATCAGAAAACTCAAATTGATCGATACGATATTGGTAGAGATTATCCCCGACAAACCAGTTGCTGACAGTAATGCTGTCTCCCCCAGTACCCACATCCAGAACCAGATCATCCCCTACTTTGTTGAAAGCAAGATCAGACGCACTGATACCGGCGCCAAAATAGAGCCGATCCTGACGAGAGAACTCTTGAGCTGAAGAACCATTTTCAACAATCAGATCCTGACCATCACCCAGGTTGAAGTAGTAATCATCTGCATATTTGGCTCCATACAGGGTGTCATCTCCTGTGCCACCGGTATAGACGTTCCCAAGATAACGTCCTTCTACATAGTCCCAGCCGTAATAATCATCCGAACCAACCACACCACCCAGGGTGTCATCTCCCTCTCCACCCAGATAGGTATCCACCCCGTCTCCACCATCCATTACATCGTCACCATCCCCACCGGTCATGATGTCCGCTTCATCTCCCCCACTCAGAATATCGTCACCATCGGTTCCGATGACGTTCAGAGCGACACTATCCAGTGCCTCTACATCCATCGATGTTCCGTCAGTGAACTCAAATTGATCGATACGATATTGGTAGAGATTATCCCCGACAAACCAGTTGCTGACAGTAATGCTGTCTCCCCCAGTACCCACATCCAGAACCAGATCATCCCCTACTTTGTTGAAAGCAAGATCAGACGCACTGATACCGGCGCCAAAATAGAGCCGATCCTGACGAGAGAACTCTTGAGCTGAAGAACCATTTTCAACAATCAGATCCTGACCATCACCCAGGTTGAAGTAGTAATCATCTGCATATTTGGCTCCATACAGGGTGTCATCTCCTGTGCCACCGGTATAGACGTTCCCAAGATAACGTCCTTCTACATAGTCCCAGCCGTAATAATCATCCGAACCAACCACACCACCCAGGGTGTCATCTCCCTCTCCACCCAGATAGGTATCCACCCCGTCTCCACCATCCATTACATCGTCACCATCCCCACCGGTCATGATGTCCGCTTCATCTCCCCCACTCAGAATATCGTCACCATCGGTTCCGATGACGTTCAGAGCGACACTATCCAGTGCCTCTACATCCATCGATGTTCCGTCAGTGAACTCAAATTGATCGATACGATATTGGTAGAGATTATCCCCGACAAACCAGTTGTTGACGGTAATACTATCTCCTCCAGTACCCACATCCAGAACCAGATCATCCCCTACTTTGTTGAAAGCAAGATCAGACTCACTGATACCGGCTCCAAAGAATAGGTAGTCCGCTCGTGTCTCATTTTGAGTCTCTGAACCATTTTCAACAATTACATCGTTCCCATCACCTAGATCAAAATAATAATTATCTGCATAATAGGCACCATGCATCAGATCATTACCGCTACCACCCGTATAGCTATTGCCACGTTTTCTCATTCCGATATAGGTGCCGTCATAGTAATCATCAGAGTAGAGCGCTCCTCCAAGAATATCATCTCCAGCACCACCAAAAAGAAAATCTATTCCCCTACCACCATCAAGCGTATCATTACCATCACCACCGACCATGGTATCATCCGTTGCACTACCAATCAGATTATCATCCTCTACTGTTCCAGTTATCTCTTGAGTCATATAATTCAAAGAAACACTGTCCAAATCACCGACATCCATGTAGGTGCTGTCTGAAAACTCAATAAGCTCGATACGATTGATATAAACATTACTGTTAGCAAACCAGTCCCGTATGGTAATGCTATCTCCACCACCACCAATATCCATCACCATATCAAGGCCATTTTTATTGAATGTCAGGTCAGACTGGGAAATCCCGGCACCAAAATAGAGTCGATCCTGACGGGAGAACTCCTGGGCGTTGGAGCCGACTTCAATAATCAAATCCTGACCATCTCCGAGATTGAAGGTGTAATCGTCGGCATAAAATGCGCCATGCAAAATATCATTGCCGGTGCCACCGTAATAATCGTTGCCACGATAGCGACCATCAATATAGGTCCAACTGTAATAATCCTCTGACCCGACCTCCCCACCGAGGATATCATCCCCAGCCCCCCCTATTAGCCAGTCAACACCATTTCCACCATCTAAAACATCTCTTCCAGCCCCACCATCAAGGAGATCTTCTCCATCCTGACCAACCAGCACATCCGCCTCACTGGTACCAGTCAACTGATCATCCCCACTACCTCCCTCAACAAGCTGTCCCAACAAAGGAGCAACATTGACCAAAACAGTGCTTGAAGTTGAATCAACTATTCCATCTGTTGCCACATAACTAAAGGATGCTTCACCGTAAAACCCTGAGAATGGGGTAAAAACAACATCTCCATTGGCATCTAGAGTGATCTCGCCATTGACGGCATCATCCACAGACTGGATAGTCAAAATATCCCCATCCCCATCCACATCATTGAGCAAAAGAGTCTCAGCCATGATCGTGGTTGTCAGGTGAAGGTCCACATCCACACTATCATTTGTGGAAACTGGCGCATCGTTGATGGGATTGACGGTAACCGTCGTACTGCCGGTAGTCAGGCCACCATTACCATCGGAGACGGTGTACTCGAAACTTGCTTCACCATAAAAGTCGGCATCCGGCGTGAACAGAACATCGCCATTGCCACCAAAAGCAACGCTGCCGTTTATCGCCGTACCCAACGAATCGATGGAAAGGGTGTCTCCCTCCACATCTCTATCATTAGCCAGCAAAGAGGCCACTGTGATGGTAGCAGCGATGTCCTCATCAGTTGTTACCATATCATTTACAGTTACCGGAGCATCGTTGACGGGATTGACGGTAACCGTCGTGGTGCCGGTAGTCAGGCCGCCGTTGCCATCAGAGACCGTATAGTCAAAGCTGGCTTCACCATAAAAATCGGCATCCGGGGTAAAGAGAATATCGCCATTGCCATCAAAGGCGACACTACCGTTTGTCGCAGCACCCAATGAATCGATGGAAAGGGTATCTCCCTCTACATCACTGGCATTGGCCAGCAAAGAGGCTGCTGTGATGGTAGCAGCGGTGTCCTCATCGGTTACCGCACTATCGGCTCCGACTACCGGCGCATCGTTGACCGGGTTGATGATAACCGTGGCCGTGGCCGTGGAATAAGCCCCCTGTCCGTCGGAGATAGTATACTCAAATGTGGCATCACCATAGAAGTCGGCATCTGGGGTAAAAACCGCATCGCCATTAACATCCAGAGCGACACTACCGTTGACTGCATTACCGACTGAATCGATAGAGAGCAGATCGCCATCAACATCAAAATCATTAGCCAGGAGTGCGGCGGCGGTAACGGTAACGGTATTATCTTCGTCGGTGAAGGCCGTATCACTTATGGCTACCGGAGCATCATTTATCGGATTGATCGTGATATTAGCACTGCCTGCCACACTCTGTGTTCCATCAAAAACCATATAGCTTAGATTGACAGCCGCATGTGACTCAGCTTCTGGAGTAAGTGTCCAGGTTCCATCACCATTATCGACCAGTATACCAGTATCGGTAGAGAGATTACTGATGCTCAATGGGTCTTCATCGACATCCGAGGCGTATGACAGTAGATCGGTTTCACTGATAAGAAGGGGTGTATCCTCGTCTGTATTTAAGGTGATTACTCCACTGACTATAGGGGCATCATTGATCGAGTTGACCATCACACTTACTAATGCAGAAGAGCTTGCTCCACTGTTATCGGACATCGTATAGCTAAAAGTCACTCCTCCATTAAAATCGATGTCCGGTGTAAAAATGATATTTCCATCAGTATGCAGAATGACAGAACCTGATGTCGGATTGGAAACCGACGTGACTGTCAGGGAGTCATTGTCAAAATCAATATCATTTCCGACCAGGGAACTACTTGAGAGCGAAAGAGTACTGTCTTCATTGAAATGAAACAGGCCATCGTCTACGGCAATTGGAGCAATATTCTCACCAAGAAAAATATCCCGGTCAGCAAAACGTAATACTTCGATATCTTCTATTGTATCTGTATCGTATAGAGGGCCTTCTTGACCCGTTCTAATAACAGTCATCCTTCTACCACTTCCGGCTTTTATTACTTTTACAACACCTCCATGTGTAGTAATATCATATTCTTCGAGATCATCTTCATACATAGCCACATCATAGCCATCCCCCCCATCCAAAGTATTCTGACCGGCTCCCCCGGCCAGCAGATCGTCCCCTTCAGCCCCATGCAGAATATCATTACCATCCCCCCCAACAAGAATATCCTCTCCAGCCGTACCTGTCTCATTCAATGAATGGAATAGTCCCTCTTCACCACTCTTTATGACATGGGCCATGATCTGACTGGATTGTCCATTCACATCATGGGTCATCCAAGTGACAGCAAGACCACCATCAGATAACTCTGTGAGTGATAAATTCTGCTCTAGAGTCTCACTGCTTGTACCGTTGTCGAAGGATGCAGGAAAAGAATAACTTCCCAGAGAAAACTGTGATCCAATCAAGCCCCCTTGAGCGGTAAATCTTTGACCCTTTACAGTATGTACATCATTACGGTTTGAGTCCCAAGCAACAACAAACCCACCATCTTGAGTACCAACGATAGATGGCGCTCTCTGAGTACCTGTAGTGTCAGAAACATTGACACGGAACTCTCCATCCAATTTATCTCCATTGGTATCAAACCGTTGCCCAGCGATATCAAATCCAGAGCCTGGAGCCTGCAAATTACCGCCATCTGTCCAGACAACAACAAAACTTCCGTCCAACAGATTGGTTATCCTGGGTTCAAACTGAGTATATTCTGTATAGGTGTGGATCTGTATTTCAGTGCCAGTAGGCTGACCAAGGGCATCAAACTTTCGTCCATATATACCTCGAAATGAACCATCCTGAGCAATATCCCCATCACTAGGGGAAGATGTCCATACTACAAAACACCCACCATCGGGCAGTGCCACCAGCTGGCTATCATATTGCCAACCATCGGTATAGATATTGGCCTGGACGGAATCACCAAGAGCCTGCCCTTGGGTGTTGAACTTTCGAACTTGTACAGAATATTTATCACCGTCCTGATACCATGACTCCCAGGATACAGCCAATCCTCCATCACTGAGTTCCACAATATTGGGTCGTCTTTGTCGAGATGAATAATAGTCACTTAACTGAATTTCATTGCCAACAGCTTGACCATTTTCATCGTATCTTCTGCCAAAAATAGCTTCTGCTGTTCCTGTTTGATCTTTACTTCCCCAAACCACATAATATCCACCATCCAATAGTGCTTTAACTCGTACATTGAGTTGATCATCTGCCCGGTGGGTATTGACGAGAAACTCTTCACCAACCCTATTACCCCCATTGTCGAATCGTTGCCCACGAATATCAAAGCCAATATCATCGGCTCCCTTGGTAGCCCACATAGAGACAAAACCACCATCTGTTGTGGAGACTACTGAGGGCGCGCTTCGCCAGTTTTCCGGGACAATTTCTTGTGGATTGCCCATATCAGAAGAGTTAACCTGAAAATCTTGGTTAAGCTGGTGTGGCTGTGTGACTTCTACTGTCACAGTACTGAATGAGGCAAACCCCGCTTCATCCAATACATTGACAGTGAAGGTATCACTGCCACTAAACCCAGTGTTTGATTGATATACATAGGTACCATCACCATTCAAGGTCAAACTACCATTGGCAGGCGCATATCCGACGGAATAGTGCAGTGCTGAATCGTCACCGTCAGGGTCCCTTGCCTCTATCTTGCCCCTCACCGCTTCCCAATCCATTGGCAGAAGGATGCGTGCATCCGTTACCTCTGGTGGGATAAAACCACTATTTAGATCAATGGTCAGATTGTTGAATTTGGCAAACTCCATATTTTTGAGTCTGTCTTCCCCTTCAGTGTCAAACAAATCGGAAACAAGGAACTCATCACCATGGACCTGAAAGGCATAATCAGTTGATAACCCATCAAATACGGCTGTATCAATACCATCTCCACCATCTAAAACATCGTCTCCCCCACCCCCTGACAGTATATCGTCTCCTGCTTTTCCATTTAAGAGATCATCCTGATCACTACCAAACAGAGAATCATTTCCTGATCCTGCTGTGTAGTTGATTGTTATAGCATTGGGATCGGCTTCACCACCAAATAGCTTGGCATACACCTGGGTGTTTCCCCCCTCACTTTGGGAGGCTTGCCAAGTCACTGCAAACCCCCCTTGAGGCAGAGCCGAAACCATGGGACTCCAGCCCTCTTCAATAGCAAGAGGTGCAATATCGAAGTGAGAGCCAATCAGATTTCCTCCCACATCAATTTTTTGACCCCGTAACATCATGTCACTTTCCGAACCCCAGACAATGAGCGTACTACCATCACTAAGCAGAGTCACAGAAGGATCAATTTGTCTATCCTGATAATCATTGGTATTGACACGGAACTCCCCACCCAAAGGCTGGGCAAACGCATCAAAATGACGTCCGGCAATATCCCAATAAGATCCAGGAGCAGGATCATTATCCCCATCTTGCCAAACGACGGTAAAACCACCATTTGGTGTAGAGATCACTTGTGGACTATGCTGTGAAAACTCGTTGAATTGGTTGATTTGGAACTCTTCACCAACTGCTACTCCTTGTTGGTCAAACAACTGCCCATATATCCCAAAGAAGCTTTCATCTTGCTCAAGTGAGTTCCAAACCGCTACAAAACCGCCGTTTGTAACAGTTGCCAGCTTGACATTTGACTGCCAGCTTTCTGTATAGGTATTAATCTGGAATTCATCACCAATCATATTTTCGGTGGCGTCGAACCTTTGCCCGAAAACACCGAACTCGCTGCCATCCTGGAGGTAGGACTCCCAGGAAAAAACAAATCCCCCATCTTCTAAAACAAGTATGTCAGAATTGCGTTGTGAGGAGGCGGTTGTACTATTCACAATAAACTCAGACCCTAATGGTTGACCATTAGCCCCAAATCTGCGAGCGACTACTCCATAACTATCCCCATCCTGATACCAGGATGACCAGGAGGCCATAAAACCACCATCCGGTAGGGCGGCCAAGGTTGGCACATCTTGAAAATCATAGATATATTCGTTGAGCTGGAACGCCTCCCCCATGGCATTCCCGCCTTGGTCAAAGAGTTGAGCCATAACCTCATAGCTATCGGATTCAGGCAGTTCAGAAGCCCAGGCAATGACAAAATTACCATCCTTCAAGGTTGTGATAGAGGGCTTGACTCTCCACTCTGTAGAATTATCAATTGGACTGCGGGAGATACTATTGACCTGGAAGGTCTCTTCAAATCGGGGAAGTCCACGCACGTCAACATCAACTGTTTGAGTCGATTGAGCCCCTTGTTGATCACTGACCGTAAAGCTGAAACTATCCAAACCATGAAATCCGGCATCAGCGGAAAAGGAATATGAACCGTCAGACTGGATGGTGACGGCTCCATGACTGGGACCTTGCTGCAAACTAAAGGTAAGTATTTCAGCATCATTATCTACATCATAACCAACCAATACACCCTCAGCTTCACTACCCTTCGGTAGGATCAATTGCCCATGCAACCCGGTGGGCGCATCATTGACTGGTTGAACCTGTACGGTAATGCGAGCAGTGGTTTGACCACCTCGACCATCATAGATGGTATAATCAAATCCAGCCTCACCATTAAAATCTGCCGTTGGGGTAAAATCTATCCAGGTTTCGGAAATAGATACCGCACCATTACTGACGTTTCCAACATGCCACAGAGAAAGCGTATCGCCATCCACATCAGACGCTAAAGCAATCAGGTCGGAAATGAGTATTCTCTCGACTACATCCTCATCACTTATACGAAGGCTGTCAGCAGTTATTGGCGCACTGTTGGCCCCTACAATATAATCACCATCTGCAAACCTAAGTATTTCAATATTCTGTAATGAATCTACATCCTGATCTTTCCAAACTGAAGTTATTCCACCAACCGTATCAATCGTATAATTGCTCTGCATACTGCCAAAGGTGACGACATCAAGACCGGCTCCACCATCAATCGAATCGTTGCCGCCCCCCCCAAAAATCAGGTCATTCCCCGTTCCACCGTGAATGGTGTCATCACCGTCACCGCCAAACAGTTGATCATTCCCCGCCCCTCCTGTGAGCGAGTCGGTCCCACCATTACCAATCAAGACGTTGTCGCCACCATCTCCTGTCAGACTATCATCAAAACCTGATCCAGAGAGATTTTCAATGTTGTGTAATATATCTCCTTGGGCATGGCCTCCAGTAGCAGTATCCGTTTCCAGATTGACCATGACAGCAGCGGTTGAATCTTCATAAACCGCCATATCACTGCCCCGGCCGCCATCCAAAAGGTCTGCCCCTTCCTGACCATTTAGTTGATCATCACCACGCCCGGCATAGAGTTGATTGGCACCACTATTACCGATCAACAGATCATCCCCGTCACCAGCGATGGCATTTTCAATTACGGTACCAGCCGCAATGGAAAATGCATTCCCAGCCAGTATCCCAGCCTCTTCAGCCCTTAAATCAATGAGGGAGTTGGTATCAATAGTGGCGGCATTGATGGTGTCTTCACCACCGGCATCACTCAACACCCGCCGGTCGGCATTGATCTCACCAGTCAAAGATTGATAATCAACAGTATAAATATAGTTATCATCTTGACTGGGGGCCGAGCCGAATAGATCCAAGGTCCAACTATTCAACATCCCGCTCTCACCGGTGACCGCATCAACAACATTCAGTGTCCAATCACCAAGACCATACTCACCCCAATGGTGGGTGGAACTGAAGGTAAAGTTCAGATTGTCACTGTCCAATCCACGACCAACCTCATCACCCGCATCCACTCCGGGGCGATCCACCAGGATTGATTCCGTCAAATCCGGTGAGATCAGGGTGACAATCAGATCCCCAATCCAGCTATGGTCGATATCCAGGGTCACCTCAACCTGTTCCACCCGGATATCACTGTTTATACTGACCGTGCTATTCACACCAACATCCGAATCACCGTCAGTTATGGCGATGGCGGTGTTATTACTGGCGGTTCGGCTCTGTTCGTTCCGGCTATCTTTACTGTCTTGAATGGCATCACCGGTATCAGCCGCCCAAAACCAGCTCTCTGCCAGCCGTACCGCAGCCCGTGCGTCGACCATACCAAATCCATAGTCGTTACTGACCTCCAGGCCACCACCGTTCCAGTTGTTGGCTCCGTTACTACTCCAATAGGGCCAATCACTATGACTGTTCCAGGATGAGTAGGCTAAAATTTCCTGAACATCACGCCAGCCCAGGTCGGCATTGGCATCATACATCAATGCGACAACACCAGAGACCATGGGTGCCCCGCCACACGTTCCAGAAAAAAACGTGTAATCAGCATCCTGACTGGAACTGTCGGCATACCCCCCGTCACCCATGGCATCAGTCGTGTAGAGAAACTCCCCTGGTGCAGTAACCAGTAGAGAGGAGCCGGGACTGGAAAAGTTGGACAAATGTCTATTGGGTGTCAAGGCACCCACGGCTATCGTATAACGGGAGTTGATATAGTTGTCGTAGTTCGCACTACTGGCTAAATATTCATTACCATTTTTAGTAGCTGCTCTACGCAGATTTCCTCCGGTTACCACCAAGGATGTCCCAAGTCCACCCCGACCATTCTGTACCGCCTGGCTCAAGCTATTTTCCCAACCGGCATAGGCAGCATCATTAAAATCAATCGAGAATGAATTGCTATAGACACCGATCAGATTACCCACATCCACTTCTGGTAAGTGGTCTAAAGCCAGCTTCCTGTTTGCCCAACTGGATTGAAACAGGGTCAAAGTGGACTCGTTGGCAATGCCAACAGTACCCTCTCCATCACGAGCCGCACCGATTATGCCCAATACTGACGTGGAGTGGCTGTTGTTGCCACTTTGCCAGGCGGCTTCTCCATCACCGGTGTTAAAATCATAATCGATACTACTATCATAATTTACTGCCAGATCAGGGTGGTCATACTGAACACCATCTTGCTCAAGACTGGCAACCACTATCCCCTGACCGGTATAATCATTCCAGATATCCTGCAGATAGAGACCATCCAAATACCACTGCCGGTCATAGTAGGTATCATCCGGATCACCCAGCTTAACATCGATGGTGGTGGTTGCTGTAGCCGTACCACCATGACCATCATCCACCATGTAGCTGAAACTGGCCACACCCATGAACCCTTCATCCGGGGTAAAGGAGACCACCTCATCCCTATCCAAAGAGACCGTTCCCCCCACGGCTTGTCCAACGGCAGTGATGGTCAGCTGGTCTAGGTCCAGATCAAAATCATTGATGAGAAGCTCCAGGGGGTGGAATGTCCTGGTTTCGGTTCCTCGTTGGCTGAAATGCTCTCCGGAAACCAGAGGGGTATTGTTCTCTCCATCCAGATGCACTACCTGATCATTGAATACCAACCGCTCAACATTTGTGATAACATCATTACCATCATCCCCATAACTATCTACATCTAAATCCGATACTGTGACTACTCCAGAATTGTTATCAATACTATAATCATCAATATTACCAGAAAAAAGGACGATATCGCTCCCATCTCCGCCATCAATGGTATCGTCGCCAGCCCCCCCTTCCAGAATATCTTCTCCACTGCCACCGCTTAGGGTGTCATCACCCGCTTCACCCCCCAAAACTACCCCATCAGTACTGCCAACCGCTGTAAAATGGTCATTTCCTACACCACCGACTGCCATTTCAATCTGGGCAGCAGTCAGATCCAGCGTAACGCCGGCCTCACCATCAACCATGACAGAATCAACACCCGCACCTCCGTCAACACTATCATCCGCATCAATAATCAGGGTGTCATCACCCTCTCCACCAAAGAGGGTATCGGCACCAGCACCACCATTAAGAATATCGGCCTCCAGGCTACCAGTCAGGATATCATTGCCATCCCCGCCCCGCAGAGCGACCCCGGTAGCTCCCGTGGTAGAGAAGGTATCATTTCCCTCACCGCCAACCAAAACCGAAAGACCATACGCTGCCGCATCCACTGTAAGCCCCATACTCTCTGGGGCCAGAACACCCATTTTAAAGCCATCATCAGAACTAAAAAGACGAATACCATCAACCACCCCTTCAGAAACAAAGCCTTGGTTGAGAACCAACAAAGCGGCATCGGCTACCGTCACCGAACTACCATCGGCCAAAGTCGCTGAGGATTCCAGTTCAATGATATTTCCTTCATACTCCACCGGATCATGAGTCACATAACCCAAATCAATGGATTCCAATCCAGCCTCCGCCAGAGTCATCAACTCCCCACTGTCACTCTCCCCATCCTGATCCAAATCCTGCCAGATCTGCACCTGTGAAAAGGCTGAATCATTCGCATTGAACACACCGTCATTGTTCTCATCCAAGGAGTGCAATGAATCAAACCCAGAGGCAAAACTCCCCCCACCATAGACACTGGAGAACATCTCAGAGCGGTCATTGATGATACCGTCACCATCGAGGTCGTGAACTAAAAAACCATCACCTGAACCTACCCAGCCGGTAGATTCAACTTGGCCATTGACTGACATATCGAAGAGTGCAGAGGAGTCTGCTTGACTGGTTAGCTCAATACCGTCCCCATTAACATCTATGACGATAGGATCCATATGCTGGCCAGCATTTTTACCTGCTTCTCCGCCGAATAAACCTCCAATTAGTCCTCCCAAGAATTTAAACGGCCCAAGTGCTGAGCCTATTATTTGGCCTATCAATTTCCCAGTGATACTACCTCCCTTTTTTCCAATATCAGAATTTGTGCTATAATCCTCGAAAAAAGGAAAGCTGACTGGAATAGCTGCACCGTTCAAAGGGTTTTCTAAAACATTTATCCTGTACTCTTCTGCTAGGTCATGAATATGTTGATCGTGTAGAGCCTGAGCCATGCTATCAGTTGGGTAAAATGAAAACGAGTCATTGAAATAAGATGGGTCTGTTATGTCTGTTTCGAAGCGGCTAACATATCTATTCTCTATATTGCTATCTCTTATGGAAACAATAGAATTATTTGTGTTCTGCCCTACACCCATATTTCGTCTCCTTAAATACTGCAACAAAAAACTATTAAGTTAATCATTTCAATCACAAACCACGATCTCATATTTTTCCAAACCAATTGCTTCCAGGTTTGGTGAAAAGAATAAACAAAGCGTAATAGACAAGACTCAGCTGTACCATAGTCAGGGCACCTAAAACAGGAGATCGTAATATTTCGCTAGGTATTGAATAAACTGAAGATGGTGTTCCGATAACAATGAGGATGAGGTATATAATTCTCGCCCAATTTCTGCCTCTCAAAATCTTTATTAGAAGAAAGGCAATTAAAGATATCAGTAAAGTAAATATTATTCCAGAGAGCAACAGTTTTTCTTGGAGTATTGTGATGCTAATATCGTCAAACCATAATTTGATAGGAGCAAAAGCTAAAGAAACGAATATTAATAATATAGATCGTTTAACCAAATTCTGGATAGGCAAATTCGAGGGGCTGGAATTCGGGAAACAGTTACCCAATTCAGATGCGTTCTTATCCATTATTCACTCTTCCCACTTTTGTTTGGTTTTGCAGGGATTTCCGGGGACGCGGGAAGTTCCGGGGACGGTATATCCAACTCATCCTTCTTATCTCTAGAATCTTGATGGCAGTCATCCGTTTCTGATCCGTTTCTATTCATTCTCCACCCCACATTCTCTGCGTAATAATCCTCACCACTCCACCACCCTCAGCCCCTCACCACCCGGAGCCATCTGCATCGTCTTCACCTTCCGCCCTTTGGAATTTCCTTCCTTCAACTCCTTGACCACCTCTTTCTCCTCTCCACCGGAGAGGGGGTCAGCTCCTGCACCGCCATTGAGAATATCCGAAGCAATACCACCTGTCAGGATATCATTGCCATCCCCGCCCCGCAGAGCGACCCCGGTAGCTCCCGTGGTAGAGAAGGTATCATTTCCCTCACCGCCAACCAAAACCGAAAGACCATACGCTGCCGCATCCACTGTAAGCCCCATACTCTCTGGGGCCAGAACACCCATTTTAAAGCCATCATCAGAACTAAAAAGACGAATACCATCAACCACCCCTTCAGAAACAAAGCCTTGGTTGAGAACCAACAAAGCGGCATCGGCTACCGTCACCGAACTACCATCGGCCAAAGTCGCTGAGGATTCCAGTTCAATGATATTTCCTTCATACTCCACCGGATCATGAGTCACATAACCCAAATCAATGGATTCCAATCCAGCCTCCGCCAGAGTCATCAACTCCCCACTGTCACTCTCCCCATCCTGATCCAAATCCTGCCAGATCTGCACCTGTGAAAAGGCTGAATCATTCGCATTGAACACACCGTCATTGTTCTCATCCAAGGAGTGCAATGAATCAAACCCAGAGGCAAAACTCCCCCCACTATAGACACTGGAGAACATCTCAGAGCGGTCATTGATGATACCGTCACCATCGAGGTCGTGAACTAAAAAACCATCACCTGAACCTACCCAGCCGGTCGATTCAACTTGGCCGTTAACGGTCATATCGAAGAGTGCAGTGGAGTCTGCTTGACTGGTTAGCTCAAAGCCATCGTTGTCGAGGTCGATGATGAGGGGGTCTTCAAACCACGAAGAAGCAATATAAGTGGAAACAGCTAAACCTATTTGTGCACTAAAAACAACACCAACCCCTCCTGTCAAGCCTGCAAAGGCTGCACCTGCTACAGTTCCAATTACAGCAGCCACACCTTAAGACTGCGGCTTCTTCATATTTTTCTTTATGTACTAATGAAGCAACCTGTAATCCAACAACCACACCGCTTACTACAGCAGCTCCTTTAGATACTAAATTAAGCGTTTTAGCAATTGCAGGTGAGACAGCCTTTGCTATTAGTTCCGATCTAGAAGCCACACTACCCATAAATAAATCTATCGCTACACCTGTTTCAGTTGATGGAACATACCTATCTGGATTAAGACTAGGTTTAGTAGTGGTAGAGGGAGAGTTTTCAGGTATTATAGACATCGTCAACTCCTAAGTTGCACTATCGTTTAATTCTCACCAAGTATGCGTATATCAAGCAACCATCAATCTATCTCAAGTATTTAGCATAGTAATACACCAAAACAATGTGCCAAAACATACACAGAACAGAGTAAAGATACATAACAAGGGTAATGTAGAATGTAAAAGATAGGAACCCTATATTAAAAAGAGAAATTGCTTTGCTAAAGCTGGATGTTGAAATTATGTAAGAAAAAAATATCGGTGCTGAAGAAAACATTAAACACAATAATATCCGAGTTATAAGAAGCTCCCATGAGGATGTATTATTTATAACAGATAAATGGTGCAGAATTATTCTAGACAGCACATTTCTATTCCAAACAAAAAAAATAATACATGATAAAGCTAACAATAAGAAACTGATAAGTGGCAGCCATATTGCATTTTCTATCATATAAAAATCTGTAGTACGGCAGTTCAATAAACCCTTGCTGCATAAAGAAGATAACATATCTATAAAAATGCTAGGCGTAAAATAAATATCAACTCCTATTTCAAATTGTGAAAAGGCTATTGAAGAATATATTGGAACAATGAAAATAGAAGATATAACTATAAGAAAGAAATAATACCAACGAATCATTGGGTAAAATTTTCTGCAATCTGGCTTAAAGTTCATTTTCTTGCTAATTTCTTCAATTATTCCTGGTGAGTTAACTGGAATTTCAGGTGACAGAACTATTGAACTCAGAGGGCAACCACAGAAAGAATCTATAGGATTATGGGAGCTGTTACTTAATATTTCAGCTATTTTTTTGTCTGCAAAATTCCGAGAAAGAACAGCACAAGTTCCGGGAGGTTCAGGGGACAGCGTATCAAACTCACCTCTCTGAGCTTGTTCAAAACTGGGTGGTTCTTTTTTTGAGTTTGAATCTTTACTATTCATATCTCATCTTCTTTCACCACTCCACCACCGCCATTCCCTGACCATCCGGTGCCGGCTGTAGGGTTTTGACTTTTTTGCCTTTGAACACTTTTTCCCGTAGCTGTTTCAACAGTTCATTCTGAGCCTCTTGTGGACCGACGACATCAATGAGCCAGAGTCGGTCTCCCCCTTTCCACTCATCAGGGCGCAGACGAGGATGACCCGCCTTAATCCGATTTTCTGCCTCCTCAGAGAGATAGGCCCAAGAGGCGTAGCCGACGGGTCGCCCCTGATGCCGAAAAAGAGTACACTGCCGAAGCATTACTGGTGGAACCACCAACCACTCCAGATCACTCAAGAAAAAATGCTTATGGTTGGGACTGGCTATCATCAATCCTGCCACCTGTCCAAGCAACTCTGCCGGACTTGACGGCTCTCCCGACGCGGCTCTTTTTTCCTGTGGTAACGCAGACTGCTGACTATCACCCTCCCCCTCTTCCACTGGGACTCCCTCTCCCGTCGCTTGAGTCTCTTCTGTCATTTTTTCACTCTCAATATCAGCACGCTCACTCTCCATCTCCCACCTCACTCCACTTAAAACCGACAGATCCCACTCCACCCACTAAGGCTCTCCTTACTCTATCCTAACAACAGCATCGCTCCTCCTGTCAGTCAACATAGATATAGATGGTAGCGTACAAAATAAAATAACTTTAAGCAATGTCAAAACCATTCTAACACCTGTTCAATTACATAACCCCACATTAAAATTGATATTAGTTATTTATAAAGATGGTTTATCACCGCCTGAACCATCGATGACTTAGAAAAAACTCTGAGGGGTGCCAAAAAACAAGCAGACCAGATTCATGAATATTTCAATACACAGGAAGCATGTGGCAGCCTGTCCTTCCCGGAAACCTCATCCAGCCCAAAATCGGCATCGTCACCAACCTTGGCGAGGCCGATTTTTGTGGACATAAGGAGTGATTTCCGGGAGAATCTAGCGGGGGTGGTGTCTTGGTAGCTCGTTAAGGCTGTAATCCTCTGGTTTTGGACACGAGTTATCGGAACACCAAGTTATAAGCGCTCTTTGAAAACCCAGGAATCGAATGACTGCCTTGAATCAGGCAGCGACTCGCTCATAGCAATGGTGTAGGCCACCGAGTATAGGAAATGCCACGATTTTTCCTAGCTCAGAACTCTGAACATCACGATGAATTGGAGAGTCTTTATCCAATCCAAGGTGTGTGCGTTGGTGGTAGTAATCCACGTACTCACCAAGCCTTTGTCGCAGATGCTCCTCGTTCAGCACAACGATGTGATCAAAACACTCCCTGCGACAACTGCCAACCATTCTCTCCGCAACAGCATTTTGCCAAGGCGAACCGGGTGCCGTAATCACAGTCTCTATTCCCATTTTCTTGAATGATGACTGACTGGCCATGAAAAGTGGATCACGGTCATGTAGCAAATATCGCGGTGCTGAATCCCAGGGGAAAGCCTCTCGTATCTGCTGGATCACCCATCTTGATGTTGGATTTGTTGTCACGTTGAAGTGGACGATGCGTCGCCTCTCGTGATCAATCAGAATCAAGACGTGCAGCACTTGGAAGAAAATGGTTGGGACTGTGAAGAAGTCCATTGCGACAATTTGGTCAGCATGGTTTTCCGGAAATGTCTTCCAGGTCTGAGATGGTGGCTTTTCATGCTTGACCATGTATTTGGCGACTGATGTCTCACCAACATCGTAACCGAGCTTTAAAAGTTCACCATGGATTCGGGGTGCTCCCCAGAGCGGATTTTCCTGGCTCATCCGTTTGATCAAGTCACGCACTTCTTTTGGAACGCATGGTCGCCCAGGACGTTTTTTGTGTGATCGCCATCGCCAGAAAATCTTGAAGCCGGCCTGATGCCACTTCACGACTGTCGCAGGTTTCACGATTACAAGGGTACTTTTCCAGTTTGGCCAGACTCGCGATAGCCAGATCCAGAATACTCTGTCCCAGCGATTGAGGATTGGCCGCTTCCGTTTCTGTCGGCGTAGAATATTGACCTGATGGCGGAGAGCCAAGTTTTCCAGTTGGAGTAAAGCACGAGATTTAAAAGAATCCGTGATGGTTGAAACGATCAGGGTTAAGATGCTCGGCATGATGTCTCCAAGATATAGAGTATACTTGATCCATTATGAGCGATATTGCACAACCACATGATCGGTTTCTGAAAACGCTTCTTTCTGACCCAAATCGCTCAGGAACTTTGCTCCGAGAGCGATTGCCCAAAGAGATAGCGGAGTGTTTATCAGATGATCCGCCTCAACTGGTCGACGGCACGTTTGTTGACGAAGAATTGAGATCGCATTTGACAGATCGGTTGTTTGCAGTAAAGACAATCCGAGAAAAACCAGCATTTCTGTATGTGCTGATCGAACACAAGAGCCAGCCTGAGAAGCGAATTGCATGGCAGTTGGCGAAATACCTGATTGAGGTGCTGAAGCAGTGGGAAAGGGAAAATCTGGATTGGAAGTTGTTGCCGGCGGTTGTTCCATTTGTTTTTTACCATGGTTCATCTGAGTGGCAGATACCGAATGAGTTTCAGGCTCTTATAGAAACGGAGGTAGGGTGGAAGCCATTTTTGTTGAACTTTCAGTTCCCCGTTTTTGATTTGGGGCACATTGATGACAGAGAGCTTTCAAGGCATCCCCGCTTGAAGGCTTGGCTTATGGTGGCAAAGTATGGCACGCGCGATGTTGCGTATGCCGAAATCAAGGGGCAGCTCATTAAGAGCATGGCTGAGGTGCCTGAGGATTTGCCGGCATTTCTGCGGTACATGATCGAGACGTTTGATGATGTTAGTAGCGATGATTTGCGTGAAGTTATCCGAGGTGTAAAACCGGAGGAGGAAATGGAAATGATGTCACAATTTGCCAAAGAGGTGGTCAACCAAGAAAAGCCTGGATGGATTCAGATGGGTCGCCAGGAAGGTCGCCAGGAAGGCGAGGCTGCGTTATTGCTGAGACAATTGCAACGACGTTTTGGAACTCTTCCTGAGGAGATTCAAAACAAGGTGGAATCAGCTGATCAGATCGCTTTGGAGACTTGGGGAGACCGTGTACTGGATGCCCCATCACTGGAGGACGTTTTCAAGGTGTAAATGAATCCGGTGAGATCGGCAGTTTTGCTTTTTCATTTTGGTCAAGGGATTGAACCCTGGACCGAACTCATATGAGTTGACCATTTTGAGAAATTTTTCGACTTTTGATAATTATAATTTAATTCCAACATGTTAAAGCGTGTTAATAGGAACGTTTGGTTGACCGTTCGTTACTAAAACATTCTCAAAATATTACACAAAAATTTCAAAGAATAGTTCGAAATAGGGTCGGTATGCTCCACCATTATACGGTCCGATAAGGGCCGAGAAAACACGGAAACCCGCTTAATTGCGGGTTTTTTTGTACCTTCCTTCTCTAGTGCTACCCAGGAAAAACTATTGTCATCCAAGGTACAGATTTCCTTCAAGAGTCCCTTCGTGTTTTTCGCCCGAGCGTATTCTTAAATACCTTGTTAGCCTGGCTGGATAACAATAGCTCCAAGCCGATTTCCAGCAGCACCCTAGGAAGTAGCTGTTCCACTCGGAACAGCTAATGCCGCGCAAATCTCTTTTGCCGGACTATTGTTCGGAACAGCCACAAGGTTCCAACTCTGTTCCAGTCGTGAATCCAGAAGACCATTGCCACAAAGCTTGAAAATTGTATAGTTGATCCCCAACGCTTGCCGCATTTCATCCAGAGTGAAATGGTGTTGTGTGGTATCGTTATACTCAAAAATAATGACCGGATTGTGTCGACGAATAAAGGCAGCCCCCCCTTCGACCACCTCCAGTTCAGACCCTTCCACATCAATCAACATGACCACCTGCTCAGAGAGTTCGGGCAGGGCACGATCCAGGGTAGTCTGCTCAACAATAATGGACTCTCCGCGGTCCCCTTCACGCATAAAATGTGATGCCGTAGGGCTGCGTTGGTCAATGATAAACTGCTTTTCGCCTACGGTACGACCAAACCCCTTCTGGATTAAAGTAACGTGTTTAAAACCGTTGATTCTTACCGTCTCCTGCAAACCATACATACACGCTGGAATAGGTTCCGCTGCGTAGACGTGAGATACTTCAGGGCGACTGGCCATATCCAACATCATTTCACCGATGTTTGCACCAATATTGACAAAACAGAGAGGGGCTTCAGACCGCTCTACAAACTGATCGAAAAAGAGATGTGTCTCCCTCTCTCCCCAAAGACCGATGAGAAAGTTTCCGTAACATTCTGAGACTTTATGGTAAAGAAATATTTTTTTTCCATTCTCTACCGTCAATTCGTAATTACGATCAATCAGACGAGAAAGGATACCCATTCCTGGAATGGAAATACCAAATTTTTTGATAAGCCACTCCCGCAGATAAAGATGCCCCTTAACTGCTTGAAAAATCAACCGTGATTTTAATTTCGACACCATCTCCATTCTACTCCTATCACAGTCGGCCTTTAGTCAATATACACCGGTGTTGCCGAACACCAACATTCACCTTGCCATGAGGTTTACCCCATACTGGTTCCAACCCTAAACCACCCAAAATTGTCACTCTCGCCCAGACAGAAACCCAGGACAACACAGTTGGAGTTCCTTGCCCCCCTGCCTGCGCAGAAAGAATGAATGGATTGTCAGGTTGCTGTTCAGTCTATAAGAGTTTCTATCATCAAGCTAGGGAAATCAATCGGTTGCATCAGATGCATGCTGATAACGGCCACTATCTGGTCTTTTGGTGGTTTCGTGCAGACCTTGGACACTCAAGGTCAGGGTGGATAAGATGAAGGGTAGTGAACGAGACACTTCCCCCCTCTTGGTTTTGATTATCTTGGGGAGATCATCTCACGAGTGATGGATTGGAGTTCCGATGAAACCTATTGCTGACAGCTTCTCTTCCGGCATAAAACGACTGCTGCTCTGCCACCTTTACTATCTTGTTGTGTGTTTCGTCTACTTCCTTGTTGTCTATTCTCTAGAAAGGCTGGGGGTGGCTATTGTGGTGGATGGAGGGGCTGTGGGGATCACTCTTTTCATCATGATGTTTGCACCGGGAATAGTCGCTCAACTGGCTTATGTCATTCCCCTCACCCTCCATCTCTCCTCAAAGAAAAAGTACGCCGCTCTGCGAGGAGTGCTGGCGGGGGCTTTGGTGACAGCTCTGCTCAATGTGGGCGCCCTGTTTGTCGCTGCCAAGATTGGCGTTATGTTATCACCCGAAACCAAGCCGGTCCATAACCGCTCCCATCTCGAAAGATTGATCTCACTCCAGCGGGGATAATGGGGCAGCCTCTTAGGGTATAAAGAGAGGCAATCCTGGGTTTTGAGGATGATTTACTTCAGAATGGAGGGGTTTGGTGCCTGTTTGAGGCCATCAGCCTCTATCATCTAACCTGAGGGTTCAGTCAGGTCGCGTCCACTCTTAACCCGCTCAATCTCCTCCAGAACCTTTTTTTCAGCCAAGGATGGGAGCATCCGGGCTACCTGATCCTGAACCATCTCACGGGCAATGGACTCCACTTGAGGAGTGAAAGCCTGCTGAATGGCGGCACGTAACTGCTCAGGATCAATCTCCACCGACTGCTCGGCCTGATAGATGGTCTGGATCTCCTCTCGGACAATTTTTTCAGCCAGCACAGGCAGCAGAACCCGAACCATCTCTTGAATCCCATCTCGTGCCGACTGGGTGATTTGAGGCACAAAAAGCTCTTTGAGTTGATCCGTCAGGGGGTTCTGCTGAGATGTTTGAAGCGTTACCTCATCGGCCATTCTTCCACTCCCTCTGTTATGGTATAGCCCTAATAGAAAACCTCAACGGAGAAGATCTCTCCATCCAGATCAAAAAGATGGCTGACACAGGCCGGAACAGCCCCTGCAGCCCGATGGTTAATCCGCCCAGAGGCCACCTCAGGAGGGGTAAGGCTAATGGAACCCAATTCGGGCTCCAACCGGCCCTGAATTCCGCCTGCCACCAGGTTGGCCATCTCGCCGAAAGCATCGTTCATCTCATCATCCATCTCATCTCGACTCTCCCCCAAAAAGGCCGAGAGAAGCTTAAGGATGGCAGCCTTGGAGCCAGAGAGGTGCAAACTGCCTTGGATCCCCTCTCCATAACCAATCACAGCACTGTACTCACTGGCAATCTCTGCCGGTTTTTCTTGGGCACTACCTTCTCCCACCTCAACAAAAAGCATGGTTTCGGCAATCTCCAAGATGGCCTCTCTCAGCACTTCCAAACACCGTTCCGGCTTCAATTGAGACATCGCTTTTTTTTCTCCTGATTTGATTCGTTCAACCCGGTCTCCAACCTGGTCAGACAACGGCCTCTGCCATCAAAGCCTGTAGACGTTCGATCAGATGTTCAGCCACCGCACCAATCTCCACTTTTTGGGAGGCACCATCATGACGGCTCTGAACTTCCACCATACCCTCTTTAATACCCCGCCCCCCAATCACCACCCGCAGAGGGGCGCCGATCAGGTCGGCATCTTTAAACTTAACCCCAATCCGCTCTCTTCTATCATCCAGAAGGGTCGATAGATTGGCCTGACCCAGGCGGTTGTAGAGTGACTCCGCCAGCTCCATCGCTTCGGTCTCTTTGGGGTTGACCAGCAAGATCTCGACATGAAAAGGGGCCAACGAGACAGGCCAGACAATGCCGTTGTCGTCGTGGTTCTGTTCGATGGCCGCCGCCACAATGCGAGAGACACCAATCCCATAACAGCCCATCAACGGCGTCTGTTCACGGCCCTCTTTGTTGAGGACGGTCATCTTCATGGCTCGGGTATATTTATCGCCCAACTTGAAAACATGCCCCACCTCCACACCTCGATCCAGGCTAAAGTGGCCTGTCTCACAGCGGGGACAGCGATCACCTGCCCGAACATTACGCAGGTCGGCAAAGCGCGGGCGAGGTAGATCTCGACCCCAGCATACACCGGTAAGATGCCACCCCTCTTGATTGGCACCACAGACAAAGTCGGTCTGATTTTCTAAAGCGTAGTCGGCAATAAGCGGCAATGTCGCTCCAACCGGACCCAAAGAGCCAACCGTAACCCCGGTCAGTTTTTGCACCGCTGCCGGATCGGGAAGATGGAACCCCTCCCCCTCCAGCAGGTGGGACGCCTTGATTTCATTCAGCTCGTGGTCCCCTCTAAGGAGGAGAATAGCCGCCCCTTCAGAGGTTTCAACAACCAGAGATTTAACCGTCTGGTGAGCCGGAACCTTTAAAAAACCGGCCACCTCCTCGATGGTGCGAATCCCTGGGGTTTCGACCCGTTCCATGGCAGCACCCGAAGAGGTTAAAGCCACCTCTTCCAAGGGGCCTGGCACCGCTTTTTCGAGATTGGCGGCATAGTGGCAATGATCACAGGAGGCAATTTCATCCTCACCAGAACCCGCCAGAACATGAAACTCATGGGAGTCGGAGCCACCAATGGCACCGGTGTCGGCCTCCACCGCCCTGAAGGTCAAACCGCAACGCCGAAAGATAGCCTGGTAGGCTTGAAACATGATCTGATAGCTGTTATCCAGACTCTCCTGGTCCAGGTCGAAAGAGTAGGCATCTTTCATCAGAAACTCCCGACCTCGCATCATGCCAAAGCGGGGGCGTACTTCGTCTCGAAACTTGGTCTGGATTTGATAAAAATTGGCAGGGAGTTGCTTATAGGAGCGCAGTTCGTGGCGAACCAGGTCGGTAATGACCTCCTCGTGGGTGGGGCCAAAACAGAAATCCCGCTCTCCCCGATCTTGGAAGCGTAGGAGTTCGGCACCATACTGGCTCCAGCGGCCCGACTCCTTCCATAGCTCAGCCGGTTGCACCGCCGGCATCAGAACCTCTTGTGCCCCAGCCCGGTCCATCTCTTCCCGAACAATGTTCTCCACCTTTCGCAACACCCGCAGCCCCAACGGCAGCCAACTGTAGATTCCGGCGCCCAGTTGGCGAATCATACCGGCCCGCAACATCAGTTTGTGGGAGACAACCTGGGCTTCGCCCGGATTTTCTTTGAGGGTTGGAACAAGGGTTTGACTTAATCGCATGGTTCTTAAAGCTCTTTCTGACCGCCTTCAATCAGGGCATAGGCGGAGTGGTTATGAATTGATTCAAAATTTTCTGATTCTACCTTAAACCAACTCACCCGGCTATCTTTTTCCAGATCAGCCGCCACGGATCGAACCATATCCTCAACAAATTTGGGATTCTTATAGGCCTCTTCCGTGACAAATTTTTCATCCGGCCTTTTGAGGATCGCATAGAGCTGGCAGGAGGCGTTCTTTTCGACCATATCGATAATCTCCTCCACCCAGACAAACTTGTTAAACTGCAAAGAGACCGTCACATGGGAGCGCTGGTTGTGGGCGCCAAAGTCGGAAATCTCCTTGGAGCAAGGGCATAGAGAGGTGACCGGCACCATCACTTTCATGGTCATTCGGTAGTCATCGCCATCGAGAACCCCCATGAATTCAACCTGATAATCCATCAAGGCAGAGGCCTTGCTTACCGGCGCCACCTTGCGAATAAAATAGGGAAAGGCCAGCTCGATATGGGCCTCTTCGGCATCCAGTCGGCTCTGGATTTTTTCCAGCAGATTGGGGAGACTGGTGATGGAGATGGCCTCGTCGTACTCGGCAATCACCTCCAGAAAGCGGGACATATGGGTGCCTTTAAACAGGTGAGGCAGCTTGACGTACATATTGATGGAGGCGATGGTGTGCTGCTGACCACGGCTTCTATCCCGAACAATAATGGGATAGCGGATATCCTTGACCCCAACCCGATCGATATCGAGTCGGCGGCTATCTTGTTGAGATTGCACATCGGTTAAAGTCTTATTTTGGTGGTCCGGCGTTTTAAGGTCCATGGTTCAGTCCAGATCTGCCATCCTGAAAAAGGCAGAAGAATCTAAGTCTGTTGGGATCGGACTTAGCATAGTGTATGATTGCCTCTGTTTATTATCAGAGTACCTCCCAAATCACCGGGAACTGCTCTATCTCCACCAGAATAACATTGAAAACGACTCTATTACCATGCGTGATATCGGCATCATTACAAAACTATCCGATCCCCAAGCCCTGAAGGCCACCGCTCAACTGGCCAAATGGCTGAATCGACAAGGGTGCCGGGTGACCATAACCGAAGAGGCTGCTCAAGACGCCAAGATCTCCAAAAAGGTTGCCACCCCCTCTCCCCAAGCCACCCTGCCCCATGGTCAGGATCTGGTGGTGGTCATTGGGGGGGACGGTACCTTCATTGCGGCTTTTCGGGCCACGGAAACCGCCAAAACCCCGCTGCTGGGTATTAATCTGGGTCGGTTGGGTTTTTTGACCGAGGTTCCCCAAGAGGAGATGCTCCAGACCATGACCGATGTGCTGGCTGGGCGGTTTCAGCTGGAAGAGCGGATGTTGCTTTCGGTCAGTGTCCAGCGCCAGGGGGAGGAGATTCTCAAACATCGGGTGTTAAACGACGCCGTCATCCATAAAGGGGCGCTGGCTCGCATGTTGGAGTTTCAGGTCTCCATCGACAACCGTTTTGTCTTCAATAGCCGAGCCGATGGGCTAATCATCTCCAGCCCGACCGGCTCTACCGCCTACGCCCTCTCGGCTGGTGGCCCCATTATCCACCCCACTCTCAACACCATTCTCATCGTCCCCATCTGCCCCCACACCCTCAACAACCGCCCCATTGCCGTGCCGGGTGAGGGGCTGATCTCTGTCATTCTCGATAAAGACAGCAGCCAGGATCAACGGCTGACACTGGATGGCCAGACCGGCTTTCCCCTTTTAAACGGAGACCGTATTCTCATCCGCCAGTCCGAACACCGTCTGCGGGTTCTCCACGCGCCCGAACGCAACTACTACTCGGTCCTGCGTCAAAAGCTCCGCTGGGGAGAGCAGGTAGGCAGTTGATTCAACTCAGATCAAGGGCTGGCAATGAGGACAAAACGCGCTGGCTCGCCCCCCCTGACGAACCTGCTCGACAAGAGAACCACAACGCAGACAGGGCTGACCCTCTCGACCATAAATCTGCAAAGATTGCTGAAAATAACCGGGCTGACCATCCCCCCGACGAAAATCTCGCAGGGTCGTTCCCCCCTGTTGGATCGCCGCCGTCAACACCTGTTTAATGGCTGCAACCAACCGCTCGCAACCTGCTCCATCCACGTGTCCAGCTGGGGTTTCAGGGTGAATTCCGGCCAGAAAAAGGGACTCCGCCGCATAAATATTGCCCACACCCACCACCACATGGGCGTTCATGATGCGGTTTTTTATCGCCACCCTCCGGCCTCGACAGCTTTTGAGCAGAGAGTCGGCTATAAAACTGTCCGCCAGCGGTTCGGGTCCCAGGGGTTGGATGAGCCGGTGGGAGTTGGGGTCGTCGGTGGTCCACAACACCGAGCCAAAGCGGCGTGGGTCAGTCAGCCGGAGCTGCCCACCCTGATGAAAACCGATGTTGAAATGGTCATGTTTGCCGTAGGGGAGATCCATCGGCAGAAAGCGCAGCACACCGGACATGCCCAGATGAACAATAAGAGTCCCCTCGCCGATGGAGAGAAGTAGATATTTTCCTCGCCGTTCAACCGAAGCAACATGCTGCCCCGGCAGGGCACGACTGAGGGCCTGTTCGGGCAGGGGCCAACGCAGCTTGGCGCAGCGGACCGTGACCGACTCGATGGGCTGTCCGGTAACAAGGGGCGCAATCCCTTGTCGTATGGTCTCCACTTCCGGCAACTCCGGCATGATCTTACTCCAAGACTTGGTGTTGGGGGTAAATTATGGCATACTAACTCATACGGTTGTACGAGATACCCGTTTCGAGCATAACCGGCCAGAGACTATTTGAAAACCCCCATTTCTTATAGGAATAATGACTGGACCCAACACAAAAAAACCACCAACACACCAAGATGAGTCCAGCGGCAAAACAGGCAACCAAGCCCAGTCGGCCGCCCATCTTAACAGAAGTTGGGAGATGGCCGAATCCGGACTGTACAAGGAGGCGGTTGTTCTATGGGAACATGCTGCCCGGCTCGCATCCACACCCCTTGATGTCACCCCGCTGCTGGTCTGGCTGATCAACAGCCAGCAGATTGTCCAGGCTGCCAAGCTCTATTTTGCCCACGCGACAACCCTTCAACAGCGGCACCCTCAACTGGAAAAAAAGCTGCTCTCTCTGTTAGCGGCCCATCTTCTGGTCAACAGAGCCGACCTGAAAAAAAGCCTCCCAAGCCACCACCCCCTGAAAGAGGATCTACCCTTGGCAAAATTGGCCCTGGCGGCTCTGTGCCAGGGGGATCTGACCAAACTAAAACAGTCGCTCCAATCCCTCTCTTCAGACTCTCCCTACCGAGAATTTGCCGACATACTCCTCAGCCTCGCTACTCCGCTTGAGGAGCCGGAACGCCTCATCCAAGCACTGCAAACCATTCCGGCCAGCTCCCCCTTCGCCAATCTGGCTCGGGCCGCCGGCATACGCTCTCTTTCTGGTCGGGCCTTGGCTCGGGCGCTGATGCAGATACCCCAGGTCGACCAGACCTTTGTTGCACACCTGCTCGGCATCCCCACCCCGATTATCGACCAGATCAACCAGCTCTCTACCTGCCACAAGAGCGCCCATTTTCTGCAAGCCTTGCTGGACCATCCAAGCCCCCTCACCGGGCCGTGGATTCGACCGACTTTTCTGGATCTGCTGGTTGATGACCTGGGCAAGCGGGCCGCTGTCGAAGAGCGGATTGGCCCTTTCAGCAAAACAGAGAATGCCCGACTGTTGGCGCTGCACCACCAGCGAAAAAAAAACCGGGTTCGGACCCGCACCTATTGGAAGCAGTACCGATCCCTCATTAAAAAACAGCCCGACAGCCGCAACCGATCCCTCACCCTCGCTCAAATTGCCAGCCATTTTGCCACCCTGGAAGAGTCGACCCACTGGCCCTCTCGGGTGCATATCATCGAACACCTTCAAGAGGCCCGAGGGTGGGACCCCGAAGATAGCGCACTCCTGCTTCGCCTGATTCACTGGCATCAACAGGATGAAGACCGGGTGGCCTACTATAGCCTCATCGAAGAGGCCCTGAAACAGTTTCCAACCAACCCCGACATTCTACTGGCCGCCAGCGAGGCCGCCATCCAGAGAAAAGCCTACAAAAAAGCCCTCGGCCTGATAACCGCAGCCGCCAAGCTGGAACCCAACAACCAAGAGACCCTCTCCCGACAACGGGTCGCCCAGACCCTGCTGGCCCGAAAACAGATCAAACAGGGCCGTCTGAATCTGGCTCGCAAAGGGTTGGCACACATTCGGCCCCTTGCCCAAAATCGTGCCACAGAGAGCCATCTCTGTATTCTCCAAGCCATTCTGGAGTCTCTGAGCGGCAACACTGATGCCGAGACAGCCTTTCTGGAGCAGGGAAAAAAACTGGCTGCAAGTGGCCCCCTTTTTCCCCTCACCCTTCTACTGGAAGCGGGCGAGATGGGCCTCGCCAAAAGCCGCATCTATGACTATCTCAACCGCTTGGAGTTGGAGTGCCAGACCCCTCCCAACAGAACCGAGACCAAAAAAATCATCACTTTGGCAAAAGATCACTTTGCGCGAAAAAACCCTCTGGTCAGCGAATCATTCGACCGTTTAAAGCGCTATCTTTCCAAAGGTTCCCGACTGGATTTCAGCAAAAAAGAGGCCGACACTCTCTGCAACGACCTTTTCCAGATCAAACAGTTTTCCCTCCTGAAGTCGTTTGCCGAATCGGCACAAAAACGGTGGAAGGGAGAGCCGGCTTTTCTCTTTTTCCGTCTCTATGCCGAGAGTGGTGGCGAGACCTACCGGATCTCCGATGAAGATTTTTTTGCCCTGCGTGACGCTCTTCCCACCGCAGTCCGCCGGGGCGATGACCTGACCGCCCAGCGCATTGACAGCCTGATGGGCCAATCTCCCCATGGCAGTCGGCGCAACCTGGGGGCACTCTCCCCGGCCAAAATACCCAAACTGCTTGAAAAACAGTTGGTAAAAAATTTAAAAAAATGGATTGTTTCTGAGTTTGGACAGGAGAAGAGAACCAACCTTAACAACGGAGACTCTCTGCGCACCCTGCTGCTAGAGAGGCTGGCCAACAGCGAATATGCCAGTCGTGGCCCCTTTATCCTGGCCTATCTTGTCGACAAAGCCCTCGACCGAGAAGAGGGGCCGACCGGACAACGCAAAAAGAGGGAGAAACCACCCATACGCCAGTTGGAGATGGACCTATTCGAATGAAAAATCCCTTTCACCTCCTCAACCTTCCCCCTGATGTGAGCGATGAGACGGTCGAAGCCGCCTATCAGCGCCTGATCACCCTCCATACAGCGCAGCACTCCACCCAGCGCCACCAGGAGATTGAATGGGCCTATCAAACCATCAAAGCCCAACGGGACCGTATTCGCTTTCAACTACTCGAGACCCCCACAGCAGACATCCCCACCCTGCTTGGCCCGGCTTTAACAGAGCCAACCCCCGCCCCTCCAAACCAAGAGCAAACCTTGGCGGTCCTCTCTCACGCCCTGAAAACCTTTAAAATAGCCATGCCCGATTCAGCCAAACCGGCCCCGGTTTCCACTCAGCACTCCGCAGAGATTTCGGCAAAAAACTGAACCATGTTCCGTCCCGCTGCCTTGGCGGCATAGAGGGCTTTGTCGGCATGTTTGGTCAACATTTCCATATTCTCTCCATCCTGGGGAAAGAGGGCAACACCGATGCTGGAGGTAATGTTGACGGTATGCTCCGAGAGGAAAAAATCCGCTGCCAGGCTTTTAAGAATCTTCTCCGCCACCACATGAACCTGCTGCACACTCTCCACCTCGTTGAGAATCGCCGTAAACTCATCCCCGCCCAGGCGGGCGATGGTATCACTTTTTCTGATGCAGGTGATCAACCGTCTGGCCACCTCAATCAGGAGCAGGTCACCAATATCGTGCCCCAAAGTATCGTTGACCTGTTTAAACCGATCCAGATCGAAAAACATGATCGCCATCCGTTTGTTATGGCGACGACTCATAGCCAGGGATTGATGGATACGGTCATAAAAAAGCTGTCGGTTGGGCAGGCCGGTCAAGACATCATGAAAGGCCAGATGTTTCAGCTTATCCTGCAACAGCCTTGCCTTGGTGATATCCCGGCCGATAAGCAGTATCTGATCAGACACTTTTCCCGGCACATCGATAGGGATGGTGATCACCTTGGTATAGCACTTTTCGTTGTGTTCATCTCGGCTGGAAAAGGTCTGATAGGCGGTCTCTCCTCCCCGCAACATCTCGATCAGGAGGGTTGTGTCATCGGCATCATTGCAGGGGTAGCAGGAGGCAGGCCCCTCTGCATGGTAAAGCTGGCTGCCCATCAGAGCTTTGCGTGTTTGACCAACCACCTTTAAAAAACTCTCATTGGCATCCACCACAGAGAGATCCTGTCGTTTGAGGACCACAATGGCATCTTCCATACTGTTGAGTACCGTATCGGAGAAGGCTTTGGCCCGTTTCAGATCTTCATTTTTCTTTTTGATGGAGAGAATATGCTGCCGGGTCTCCAGAGCGATGCGGACGCGCGATTGCAGCTCCAAAGGGCGAATGGGTTTATGGATAAAGTCGACAGCACCCATTTCAAAACATTGAGAGATCAGCTTCTCTTCGGTCTCCCCAGTCACCATGATCACCGGTATTTCCGACAGGGTGGGATGGGACTTGAGGGCTTTGAGGAGGGTCAGTCCATCCACATCTGGCATATTGACATCCAGCAGGACCAGATCCGCCAAACGGGACTCCAACTTGGGAACCAGAAAACGGGACTCCATTAAAAAATCGGATGTATGGCCACTATCGGCAATCAAGCGAGCTGTCTGTTCAACAACCTGACTATCATCATCCACCACCAAGATCTCTGCCATAAGCGTACCCTTGCCATCCCCATCCAACCCAGGTTGAACCCAGAAACATCCGAATACTCGGGACAATTTAGCAGATGGCACCCCCTTTTCAAAGGAAGATGAAGAGCCGCCAACCTAACTTGAACAAGTTTACAGTGTAAAAGCTAGAACTAATCCCCACTTAGCCAAAGTGGATTTTTGCCTCCAGGTTGGCCCGTGAGTCAGCGCTGTTTAAAGCCTCATCCAGGGTAATGGCCTCCTCTTGATAGAGAGCCAGCAGGGCGGCATCAAAGGATTGAACCCCTTTTTCACTGCTGGCGGCTATGGCCTCTTTCACCTCATCCACACTCCCTTGCAGAATTTTCTCGGCAATATGAGGGGTGTTGATCATCACCTCCACAGCAGCCCGACGTTTACCGTCTTGGCTGCGGACCAGCCGTTGGGAGAGAATAGCACGCAGATAGAGCGAGAGGTCCATAAAGAGCTGTTGGTGTGACGCCTGGGGAAACATGTTGATGATGCGAGTCAAAGCCTGGTTGGCATTGTTGGCATGGAGGGTAGAGATACAGAGATGACCGGTTCCAGCCAGCTCCAAAGCGGCCTCCATGGTCTCTCGATTACGGATCTCACCAATCAGAATCACATCCGGGGCCTCACGCAGACTGCTCTTCAAGGCGTTGGCGTAGGAGTGGGTATCCGGCCCCAGCTCCCGCTGGTTGATAAGAGATTTTTTGTGGGAGTGGAAAAACTCGACCGGATCTTCAATGGTAAGAATGTGCCCGCCCATCTGGCTGTTGCGGTGGTCTATCATGGCAGCCAGAGTGGTGGACTTACCCGACCCGGTCCCCCCCACCATCAGCAGCAGCCCCCGCTTGAGCAGGATCAGCTCTTTAAGAACCTCGGGCACCTTCAGGGAGTCGATGCTGGGAACCTGACTGCGGATATAGCGCAGCACCATGGCAGGAGAGCCTTTTTGGTAGAAGGCGTTAATCCGAAACCGTCCGGCCTCCCCCTGAGAGATGGCAAAATCGATCTCCCGATTTTGCTTGAAAAAGGCGATCTGGTCTGCATCCATAATCCCCAGCACCGCCCCCTCCACCTGCTCCTGGGAGAGCGAATCGCTGCCTACCGAAGCCATCTGACCATCGATTTTCATCTTGGGGGAGGTGCCTGGTGTAAAATAGAGATCCGAGGCCTCTTTTTCGATCATCAATTTCAGATAAGGGGAGATATCCATACGTTTTCTCTACCCCTCCTCTTGAGAGACCAGGGACAGCCCATCCAGCCCCTGGGTTAAATCGGCCCCCTTGGCCTCTTTGCCCTCCAGCTTGATTTTCAGGCGCAACTCGTTGGCAGAGTCAGAGGAGCGCAGGGCATCTTCATAGGAGATCTGGTCGGATTCGTACAGATCGAACAGGGCCTGATCGAAGGTCTTCATGCCCAACTCGTTGGATTTTGCCATAATGGCTTTAATGCCAGAGACATCCCCCTTAAAAATCAGGTCGGAGATCAGAGGGGAGTTCAACATGATCTCCACCGCCGCCACCCGTCCCCCGCCTTTTTTCTTGAGCAGACGCTGAGAGACAATGGCGCGAAGGTTGAGAGAGAGGTCCATCAACAACTGCTGGCGTTTTTCGGAGGGGAACATGTTGATGATCCGGTCCAGAGCCTGGTTGGCGCTGTTGGCGTGGAGGGTGGAGAGGGCCAGATGTCCGGTTTCGGCAAAATTGATGGCATGCTCCATGGTCTCCTGCTCACGCACTTCACCGATTAAAATAACATCTGGCGCCTGACGCAGGGTATTCTTCAAGGCCGCCATCCAATCGGCCGTATCCACCCCCACCTCCCGCTGGGTGATCATACAGTTGACGTGGGGATGGACATACTCGATGGGATCTTCGATGGTGATGATGTGACCATGGGTCTCTTTGTTACGGACCCCCAACATAGAGGCCAGGGTGGTGGATTTTCCCGACCCGGTCCCCCCGACAACCAACACCAGACCGGTCTTGCTCAGCACCACCTCTTTTAAGATGGGTGGCAGATTCATCTGGTCGAAGTCGGGAATGTCGGTGGTGATGGTCCTTAGCACCATGCCAGAGCTACCCTGCTGAACGAAGGCATTAACCCGGAACCGCCCCACCCCTTTGGGGTTGATGGCAAAGTTGCATTCAGAAGTGGCGTCAAACTCTTTAATCTGCCGATCATTCATGATAGACCGAACCAACATGCCGACATCTCGTGATGAGAGAGGCTGTTTGGTCAGCGCTGTCATCTTTCCGTCCAGTTTGGCGGCAGGGGGAAAATTGGCGGTAATGAAAAGATCCGATCCCCCCTGGTTTTTCATGGCTGTCAACGCATCCAACATAAACTTGATTGCCTGTTCCCGTTCCATAACAACTCCCAACCCCCTGGTTATATTTTATCCGTTTCAAGATGCCACAACAGAGAATCAACCATTCCTCTCATTTTTTCCAGTTTAAAATACGATCCTCACCCCCGCCAACCCCCGCTTCTGTTGGTAAAAAAAAGGACAAAGGGCAAGAGACCCCTCCTCTACCCTCTCTAAGGTGTGTTAATATGTTGGGCTGAACCTTTATTGAAAATTAGCGCCAAGAGAGAAACAATGAAAAATCTATGGTCAGAACAGGAGGCGGCAGCCTCACGCCAAAAATGGGCAGAGGGGAGCCAGAGTGCGCTGGCCCTGCGAATCTACAGCAGCCACCTCTTGGGTCAAAACCCCTCTTTGGTGCTCCATGGGGGCGGCAACTGCTCCCTCAAGAGCCAGCAAACCGACCTGCTGGGCCGACAGGTTCCGGCCCTGTTTGTCAAAGCCTCTGGTCACGACATGGGCCACCTCACCCTGGCTGGTCTGCCGGGTTTAAAGCTGGCGGGACTGCAAGAGCTGCAGGCCCTCAAGAACTTGGACGACCTTGCCATGGTCAACCAACTGCGCAGCCACCTGTTTGATGCCGACGCCCCAACCCCCTCCATCGAGGCCCTGCTCCACGCTTTTCTACCGCCTCGCTTTATCGACCACAGCCATGCCGACGCCATCCTTACCCTGAGCAACCAGACAAACGGCGCCCAGTTGCTACGGCAGGCTCTGGGAGATCAGGTGATCATTCTCCCCTATGTTCACCCTGGCTTTGCTCTGGCAAAAGCGGCAGCCGAAGCCTTTGCCGCCCAGCCCACCGCCCACGGCATGGTGCTGATGCAACACGGCCTGATCACCTGGGGAGAAGAGGCCCGCACCAGCTATGATCGCCACATCGAGCTGGTCACCCTGGCAGAGAACGCCATCCAGAAGCAGATCGGAACGCCCCCCACCCTGCCAAAAATTGACCTGCAAGAGGCTAAAAAACGCTACCGGGCGATCGCCCCTCAACTTCGGGGTGGGTTATCCATCCCCAGCCAGCAGCCGGGCCGCCCCAGGAAACGTTTTATCCTACGCCCCCTCATTCAGCCCGAAAGCCTGGCTATGGTGGGGGATGAGCAGTCTCAGGAGCAGCTCCTGACCCCACCACTCACCTCGGACCATCTCATCCGCACCAAACCTCTTGGCGTCTGGATTGAGAACAGCCGGCTGATCCCCCTGGCCCTATCGGCCTATCGGGAGGCCTATCTTGCCTATGTCAACCGGTACGCCAGGCCCGACCAGACACCCTACGACAGCTCGCCACGGGTGCTGTTTCTGCCCGGTATCGGGGCGGTTTGCGCCGGAGAGAGTGCTGACAAGGCCACGGTTGTCCGGGATATTACCCGCCAGACCATCCAGGTGAAAAGCCAGATTGCCGCCATGGGCACCTACAAAGGACTCTCGGAGTCTCAACTGTTTGAGATGGAGTACCATCCCCTGCAACAGGCCAAGATGGAGCGGCAGTCCAGCCCGGCTTTAGAGGGGTCCGTTGCGGTTATTACCGGGGCAGCGGGTGCCATCGGTGCGGGCATCTGCCGGGAGCTGCTCCAACAGGGTTGTCATGTGGCGGCTACCGACCTGGCCGGAGAGCCCCTTAACGCTCTGGTAGCCGAACTGGCTGCCGACCATCCGGGCCGGGTTGTAGCGGTTGCCATGGATGTCACCAGCCCCGAGGGGGTCCACGAGGCCTTTGGGCAAATAATCGATACCTGGGGTGGGGTGGATCTGGTGGTCATCAACGCTGGTCTGGCCCACGTCTCCTCTCTGGAAGAGATGAGTATGGAGGCTTTTCAGCGGCTGCAACGGGTCAATGTCGAGGGCACCTTGAATCTATTCTCCGAAACCGGGCGACTGCTGAAAAAACAGGGCAGCGGCGGAGATGTGGTTCTTATCTCCACCAAAAATGTCTTTGCACCCGGCGCCAATTTTGGTGCCTACAGCGCCACCAAAGCTGCCGCCCATCAGCTGGCCCGCATTGCCAGCCTGGAGATGGCCGCCATGGATGTTCGGGTTAACATGGTGGCCCCGGATGCGGTTTTTTCGGAGGGAAGTCGCAAATCGGGCCTCTGGGCTGAGGTGGGGCCGGACCGCATGAAAGCTCGAGGGCTGGATGAGGCGGGTCTGGAGGCCTATTATCAAAACCGCAATCTGCTCAAATCGGCGGTTACCGCCCGCCATGTTGCCAATGCGGTACTCTATTTTGCAACCCGACAAAGCCCCACAACCGGTGCCACCCTGCCGGTTGATGGTGGTCTGCCGGACGCCACACCCCGCTGATCGGGAGAGGATCGATCCCCATGCTGCCAAGCCACCCGGACGCCCGACGCTTCCTAGAGATGAAACTGTTCCATCATCTCTCCCACTTTCGAGCGTTGGAACATCGACTGCGCGCCTTACCGGAAGAGAGCGACAGAGAGTCTGCCTTTGCCCTGTTTGCCGAAGGTCTACTGACCATCCAAACCCTACCCCAAGCCACGGATGTTCTGCCTCAAGGGTCGTTAACCGCCGAGATTCGCCACCGACTATCTCTGCCAGAGGGCAGCCCGGCCCCCCAGGGGTATCTGCGTACCACAACCGGAGAGACCTACCCCTATTTTCTCCACTACACCCCTCAACGTACCCCCCTCACCAGCCAAGAGCTGGCACCGTTTGTTCAACTGATGCAAAACAGCCATCAGCCTCTGCTGTTTTCCAACGGGGCTGACCTGCCAAAAGCTCTGCACAAACAAGCGGGGTTTTGGCGTATTCTGGCGCCAGATCTTGACCGACTGACCGAGACAGACTTTAACAATTTTAATCGCTGGCTTCGGGGCGGTGGCATCACCCCTACCCGCAGCACCCCCACGGCCAGCCAAACCGAAAGACTGAATCAAATCCGCTCCATCACAACTCCACGGGCCATACTGGTCCCCCCACTGGGTGCCGAGGTGTGGCAGACAGCGCGTCATCTGCTGGAAAATATGGGCAGCCAACGCATTGGCCTGGTTATTCTCCCCTCCCAAAATCAAGTGCGAGAGCTGATCCACTTTTGGCGCAGGGAGAGCAGCTGGTCCACCCTTACCCCGCTGGTTGTCCTTCAGGGAACCGGCAAAACCAAACCGGCCGATCTAGACTATCCCATCACCCGCTCTCTGGCTGGGCTGCGCCATTTCTTTCATTGCCGGGTATCGAGCGGCACCAAGGTGATCTTGGGTACTGACGAACTGCTGCCACTGGTTCAGCGAGCCATTCTCGGCTTTCCCCCCATCGAAATGGCCTTGATTCTCGAAGCCCACAGACTGGAGACCCCTCAAGGAGAGAGCCTGAAAAAGAGCTTTTCAGAGAAGAGACTTCCCATTCAAAAACTTTTTTTCATCAGCTCCACCCCCCAGCGGATGAACCCCTTAAAGCCAAACAGAGAGGGTGAGATTCAACCACTCTACTCTTTTGGCAACCCCGAGCAGTATGGCCCGACGGTCTCTCTGGGCACCCTTCCGGCGGCTATCCAGAAAAAGAGCATCCGCCCTTGGAAAGTTCTGCTGCCCCTGGTTATGGGTGAGCAAAACCATCCGGCCGCTCTGGCCCTCTGTGTTGATAAAAAGCCAACCGTGCGCCACATCCACACCCGTCATGCTTCGGCAAAAGAGGCCCAGGCTTTCGCCCAGGGGTGGTTGGAGAGCAGGCCGGAGAGCCTGAACCTTTTTACCCCCTTCTGTCTGGAGGGGCAAAAAGGTGCGGCGCAACTCGACCAGACAATCGGCGACTATCACCACAGCTCTCACGCTTTACTCTCTCTGATCAACACCCCCGAGTTCGGCTTTGGCCTGCCCCAGGCCGACCTGATCTATTTTGTCCAAGGGGCCAGACGAGAAGAGCCTCACACCTTCCACCCGGTTCTCTCTCCACGCCAAGGGGAGCAGTCCGGGCTGATCGCCATTGCCCTTTTTCTTCCCACTCTTTCAGCCAGCCAACCACCCCAAGAGGGTTGGCTGGCAGCTCTGGACCGGTGTGACGACCTCTGGCTCTCTCTACAACTGTTTCGGGAGCAAGATACCACCTTTGCCGAGGAGCTGCGAACCATCCGCATCAACTGGGGTCGAACCGGGCGGTGGGAGTTGGAGCCGTTATCCCAGTGGCTGGAGCCTCTCTATGAGTTGGAGCCTGACCCCAAGATGACCCAGGCCATCCTGATCCACTGCACCCGAAGGCTCACCACCCTCTGGGATGAACGCTTTGGTCAACTGCTCGCCTTCCGAGACCGGTACAACCACTGTGAGATTCCTCCCCGCTGGGCCGACAACCCCGAACTGAGCCTCTGGGCGGAGCAGCAGCGTAAAACTCGCTACCAAGGTCGTTTGAGTGCCGATCGAATCAAAGAACTGGAAGAGATTGGCTTTATCTGGGACCCCAAAAAAGCTGCTTGGGAGAAACAGTTCAAAAACCTTCTGCTCTATCGCTCCCAGCACCAACACTGCAAAGTACCCAAAGGGTGGACAGAAAACCCGGAGCTGGCGGACTGGGTTATTCAACAACGAAGAGCTTTCCAAAGTGGACGACTGGAGCCGGAGTGGTCTCAACGTCTGGATGAGGTGGGGTTTGTCTGGGATCTGGAGGTGGAGGCGTGGGAGAGCGGCTTTGCCACCTTGAAAAAATTTCGTCACCTGCATGGACATGCCCAGGTTCCCAAAGAGTACCCACAAAACCCCTCCCTGGGTGAGTGGGCAGAGAGCCAACGCCGGCAGGAGAAGAGCGGCAGGCTGGCCCCTGAACGGATTGAGCGACTGGATGGCCTCGGCTTTATCTGGAACTTGGAAGAGGCGGCTTGGGAGGAGCGTTTTCAACTGTATGAACGCTATCGTCAACTCCACGGTCACGGCAAGGTGCCGGACCGGGATAAAAACCTGCCCAAACTCTCCGACTGGGCCGCTGCCCAGCGTAAGGAGCAGGCCCGTGGCACCCTGGACCCCAGCCGAGAACAGCGTCTGAACGATGCAGGCTTTGTCTGGGACCTGGAAGCCACCGCCTGGGAAGAGGCGTTTGTCCGACTGAAAAGCTATAAGATCCAACATAACCACTGCACCCTCCCCGATAAAGGGCTTCCTGCGGGGTCTTTGGAGCAGAGCCTGAGCCAATGGTGTCAGGAGCAGCGTGCCTTGCGCCGTCGTGGTCGTCTGCATCCAACCCGCATCAACCGCCTGACAGCCCTGGGCTTTTGTTGGGACCTTAAAATAGCTGAGTGGGAAGCGATGTTTGCTGACTTTCTCTTTTTCAAACGGTGCCAGGGTCACGGCAAACTCCCAGACAGCTACAGGCCGAACCCTCTTCTGGGACAGTGGGCCAAAACCCAGCGTCGAGAGCGAACCATGGGCAAGCTGGACACAGAACGAGAGGGGCGACTGGAGGAGGCTGGCTTTGTTTGGGACCTGGAAGCGGCTGCTTGGGATGAGGGGTTCGAAAAACTGTGCCGCTACCACCAAAAAGAGGGCCATTTCAACCTGCCTCTCAAGCTGAAATCGGACCCTGACCTACCGCTGTGGGTGAAAAAACAGCGTAGTCTCTACAACAAAAAAAGCCTGAAGAGCTCCCGCAGAGAGCGGCTGGAGAAGATCGGCTTTGTCTGGGATATCCGCGAGGCCGCCTGGGAGGAGATGTTCCACGCCCTAGCCCAATTTACCCAGAGCCGTAACCACTGCATCGTACCGGCCAAATGGCCAGAGAATCCCCGTCTGGCTCAGTGGGTCAACAATCTACGTCGAGACTACAAAAAAGGTGTTTTACCCCAGGATAAGGTTGACCGCCTGACCAAGCTGGGCTTTCTTTGGGATGCCAAGGCGGTCTTTTGGGAGGAGATGTTTGCCGCCCTGACGGAATATCGGGATAGAAATGGCGACTGTCTGGTGCCGGAGAGCTACACAGAGAACAGTGAACTGGGTTGGTGGGTCTCCACCCAACGCAAGGCCAACCTCTCTGGTCAACTAGACCAAGCACGGGTTCAGCGCCTGGATGCCCTCGAGTTTATCTGGGATATCGAAGACGCCAACTGGCTGGAGATGTATCGGCAACTTTTTATTTTCGCTCAGAAAAACGGTCACTGCATCATCTCAAAATCCCGACCGGAAACCCTGCTTCTGGCCTCTTGGGCAGATGCTCAGCGTCAGGCTAAAGAGCAAGGAAAACTCTCGCAAGATAAGATCAACCGCCTCTCTGAGCTTCAGTTTATCTGGGATGCCAAACAGGTTGTCGTGGAGAAGATGCTGATGGTTCTGCGTCGTTTTAAAGAGGAGCATGGCCATTGCAATGTGCCGATACAGGGGTCAAACTATTCTCAACTGGGTCTCTGGATTCAATTTCAGCGACAATCCTACCAAAAGGGGACTCTGGACCCACTCCGACAGCAAAAGCTTGAAGAGATGGGCATCTCTATGGATGGCTGACCTATTACACAAGGGGTAATCATGGCGCGAACCGACCCAAACAAGCCAACCACGGTCCGATTTTACCAGCTGGGACTCTCTTCCCTGGAGGCGGCGGTGACGGGTATTCTCACCAAAGCCTGGGAAAAAGGGATGAGAGCCACCCTGCTCACCCCTGGTCCCGATCCTACCCGCTATTGGGATAGCCTCTTGTGGCGTACACCGGCAGACAATTTTCTACCCCACGGCCCGGATAACGGACCCGACCCGGACCGACAGCCGATCCTGATCGCCTCCAGCTTGAACGATCAAAATGGGGCCACCCTGGTGGTTCTGGCCACCCCCCAACTGATCGAAGAGCCGGCAAACTACGATATGGTGGTGGACTTTGTCGATGGCAGCAGTCAGGAGGATTTGGCCGCCAGTCGCAAACGATATAAACAGTATCGAGAGTTGGGGTGTCATCTGGAGTATTGGGTTCAGGAACCAAACAGAGGCTGGAGCCTGAAAAACAGCACAGAGGCCACTCAGGGGTGACGGTCAACACAACCCTCGTCTCTTATGAAAGCTGTCCATAAAAAAAGGGGCTGGGGTCTTCCAGGGGGCGCTGCCCAAACCTGCTGGGAAGCATTCATGCCTTCCCAGACCTATCCCTTTTTAGCTAGAACGCTCCCCCTCGCCTTTTCATACCCTGGCTCAACGCCCTGAGAACCGCATCCAGAGCCGACGTGGTGGTATTGGCATGCAGACCAACCCCAAAAACCGCCTCGCCCCCATCCAAAGAGAGAGAAACATAAGCAACCGCCTTGGCATCACGCCCCTCCCCAATTCCGTGCTGCTCAAAAGAGTTGATTTTAATCGGAACCCCAACAATCTCCTCCAACGCCCCAACCAACGCACTGACCGGCCCACTACCACGGGCGCTGAAGGTCGACACATTCTCTTCATGCTGCAGTTTACCACTCAATCGGCAGCTCTCATCCGCCTCGGTGGTGGGTTGATGGTCGTAGGAGAGTAACTGGTAGCCATTGGGGGGTGGCAGATAGTTATCTTCAAAAGCCTGATAAATCTCCTCAGGCTGCAACTCTCGTCCCAAGCCATCGGCCATCTTCTGAACAATCTGACTAAAGGCCACAATCACCCCAGCCGGCGGCCTGATGCCAAACCCATTCTCCAGCACAAAGGAGACCCCACCCTTACCCGACTGACTGTTGATTCGGATAAACGCCTCATAATTTCTTCCCAAGTGGTCGGGGTTGACGGGCAGATAAGGGACCGACCAATGGGTGGCATCCGAAGCTTTTAACGCCCGAAGCCCCTTCTGGATGGCATCCTGATGAGAGCCGGAAAAAGCGGTAAAAACCAACTCGCCTCCATACGGGTGCCGAGGATGGACCGCCAATCCCGAACAGCTCTCATAGGTATCAACAACCGCTTGAATATCGGAAAGGTCCACCTTGGGGTCGACCCCCTGAGAAAACAGATTCATGGCCAAGGTGATCAAGTCCACATTACCGGTCCGCTCTCCATTACCAAACAGCGTCCCCTCCACCCGCTGAGCGCCCGCCATCACCGCCAACTCGGCGGCCGCCACAGCCGTACCCCGGTCGTTGTGAGGATGGACACTGATAACAGCCGCCTCCCGGTTGGGCAGATGGCGACAGAACCACTCAATCTGATCGGCATGGACATTGGGTGTTGCCGACTCTACCGTGGCTGGCAAATTGAGAATGACCGGACGCGCCCGACTGGCTCCCCATGCCTCCATGACGGCGTGGCAGATCTCGACAGAAAAATCCAACTCGGTCGCACTGAAGCTTTCAGGAGAGTACTGCAGACGAATGGTCGTATCGGTCTCCTGGGCCAGCTGATGAATAAGCTGGACACCCTTGACGGCCAGCTCGATAATCTGCCGACGGTCCATGCCAAAGACCACCTGCCGCTGAAGCGGAGAGGTGGAGTTGTAAAGATGAACAATAGCCTGCCTTGCCCCGGCAATGGCCTCAAAAGAGCGGCGAATCAGATGTTCTCGGGCCTGGGTCAACAGTTGAATGGTGACATTATCCGGGATATGATTTTCGGTGATGATCTCTCGGGTAAAGTCAAAGTCATCCTTGGAGGCCGCAGGAAAACCCACCTCAATCTCCTTGAAGCCGATCTGAACAAGCTGTTTAAACAGCCGTAATTTTCGGGCAGGATCCATGGGGTTGATCAGGGCCTGGTTACCATCACGCAGATCGACGGCACACCAGATGGGTGCTTGATCAATCACCTTCGAAGGCCAGAGCCGATCCGGCAACAAAACCGGCTTAAAAGGGCGATAGTGGTGGTGGGGCATGGTACTCATTTTCATCTCCTTGACAAACAGACCGACAAGAGTCAAACAAAAAACGGGCCAGATAAGACCATCCAGGCTCTACTGTCGATCTGTTGGTTTTTTTGCGTGTTCTTAAAAAGTGTGCAGATACGCTCTGCCAGGCGTTAAGGTGAATCAGATAGTCGCCGCTACCGCGGCAGCAGCAGGGCGAGGGATAGGGTGCCACCCAAAAAAAGAAGGGGAAGAGAGGCCGCCTGAAGAGAGGCGCTATGACATTTAACGTTCGCCACTTGGGAAATGGTCCCTAACGATGGTAAGATGTCCGAAAATAAAAAAACGATCACAGGCCCCCAAAAAAACAGGCCATCAAAACTATTAGCAAAACCGGTACCTGTTGGTAAAGTATTTTTTTCTTTTTTAGCAAAACACCATCTTCAACTACCCCAAAGGAGGGTATCAATGAGTAGGGTAAAAGCTTCTGTTTGTTGGCACTGTAAAGAGGTTCTATCCCCTGATCTGGGTCGAGGTTCCATCTGTTCTGGCTGCAAAAAAGATTCCCGAGTCTGTCTAAACTGCCGTTTTTATGACGCCCACTCCTATAATGAGTGCCATGAGAGTCAGGCAGAGCGGGTTATGAACAAGGAAAACGGTAACTTTTGTGACTATTTTTCCATCAATAAAGCCTCGGTCTCCTCCTCAAGAAAACAGTCCCGAAAACGGCCCACCAGCAAAACGGCCGCCCTCCAAGCGGCAGAAGCCCTCTTCAAGTGAGGAGCCCATCTCAACAAGCTCCCCATCCGTGACCTCCCAACCCAAAACCGGTTTCACCTGCTATCAGGTGGGCGGCTCGGTGCGAGACCAACTGTTGGGCATTCCCAGCCAAGATCGGGACTGGGTGGTGGTAGGAGAGTCACCTCAGACACTGCTCAACCTGGGTTACCAACAGGTCGGGGCCGATTTTCCGGTTTTTCTCCACCCCCTCACCTCTGAAGAGTACGCCCTGGCCCGCACCGAAAGAAAAACCGGACCGGGTTATCGGGGGTTCTCCGTCTTGAGTGGGCCAGAGGTAACCCTGGAAGAGGATCTTATCCGTCGGGATCTGACCATCAACGCCATGGCCTTGGATTGTCAGGGGCGACTGATCGACCCCTTTGGTGGTGAGGCCGACTTAAATAGCCGTACCCTTCGCCACGTCTCTTCCGCCTTTGCCGAAGACCCCCTGCGGGTGGTTCGGGTGGCCCGTTTCATGGCCCGTTTTGCTCCTTTGGGTTTTACCATCGCCCCAGAGACTCAAACCCTTATGGGTCAGTTAGCCAACTCGGGCGCCCTGCAAGAGCTAACCCCAGAGCGGGTCTGGATGGAGACCCATAAAGCCCTGCTCTCCCCCTCACCCAGCCTATTTTTTAAAACCCTGCACCACACCCATGCCCTCCAGGAGATCTTCCCAGAGTTAGCCGCCCTGGTTGGACAAGAGCAGGTGGCCAAATATCACCCTGAGGGGGATGCCTGGGAACACACTCTTCTCAGCCTGGAGGCCGCAACACAACTGAGTGACAAGCCAGAGATCCGCCTGGCGGCCCTGCTGCACGATTTAGGCAAAGGGCTAACCCCAGCCGAACAGCTTCCCCACCACTGCGGCCATGAAGCGTACGGTGCCAGAGAGGTTGCCTCCCTCTGTCAAAGACTGAAGATACCCAAATCATTTAAAAAACTGGCAACCATGACCGCCCGACACCATCTGCACTGCCACCGCCTGCAAGAGATGCGGCCCAACCGCATTGTCAAACTGCTCAACCAGTTGGATGGTTTCAGAAATCCTCAGGGGATTGATGCCTTTGTTTTGGCCTGTACGGCCGATAAATGGGGCCGGGGAGCCAAGAGCAGGCACACCCCCTATCGAGAGGGGGAGCTGTTAAAAAGATGTCTGGCTGCCTGCCAAAAAATTGATAACAGCCTCTTTTCAGCGGCTGGTTTACAGGGAAAAGCCTTCGGAGAGGCTCTCCATCACGCTCGAGTCAAGACGGTAAACTCAATTAACAAACGATCACTTTCAACCCAACCCGAAGATAAATAGACACTTTATCTTTGCCTTTTCTTAACATCACCCCGTTACAATTTTTTAACATCTTAATTTCCCTTAAAATTTCTCTTTTTATCCCGTAGAAAAGAGGGTAGAATCCTTCGCAATCAAGTTTTTGTGGGAGAATAATTGATGATACACAATCAGCACATGTATGACGGCATCACAGTCGAGAGCGAAACAGACTGCACGACCTATCACGTATTTGGCAGGTTTAACTATCTTTTAGCCAAACATTTGCTTAAAGAGTTTCGAAAGTCGACCTCTGAATATTATATCATCAACCTAAAACAGGTCCAATCAGTCGACGCTTCTGCAATTGGCACGATTGCTTATCTTCTTGAAAAAACAAATGACCTCAATGTGAGCATTATTATTGAGGAGTCCTGCGAACAGGTCAGGCAGGTGTTTAGTCGATCAAAAATAAAAACAGTCTATTCTTAACCCCCCTCCCCTCAGCTAGCCCCAGATTTTAACCGCACCAACCACCAAAAACAGCACTCCGACCAAAAAAGTGGCGTAATGAAAAAGGGCTATGGGGTCTTTGGAGAGCCGTAGCTCGAAGGGAAGGTAGGGGAGGATGATCTCGTCGCGTTTGACCCCGCAACTGCCGGTCACACAGAGATGTTGCCCCGAAAAGAGATTGAGCAGGGCGTTGATCGCCACACCATTCAATATCATCCCCATACCCGCCCATTGATAGGCCATCAGAGCCGCGATGGTGCAGATGAAAAAACGTATTTCTCGCAAACTAATCATGATCTCTCCAACAAACGTCCAACCCCAAGCGGGAGAAGTTGGCACCAAAACAGCGCGATCCCCTTGCAAAGTTACCACCGAACTAAGATGATGGAAGAGGTAGCGACATCCAACCGATAGGACAACAGAAACACCAACGGATTCGAACGGGTGCCGGGTCAACCAGCCCCAAACAACACGCCAGAGTGAAAAGAGAGCGTTAACGTGACTATCGTCGTCAATCTCAGTGTCTTATCCCTGTTAAGTTTTATGCTGTTTCAAATTGCCCGCCAAGGGTTAATCGATCTGGAGCAGGGAATAAGCGGCACCATTATTTTCACCTCCATCATTGTCATCTATCTGGTGGTGATTTTTCGGATGATCTTTCACAACCTGGCTGAAAAAAAAGACCACCAAAGCATCCACTTTTTCTTTACCGAAGAGGCCCAAAAACAGTTCAGAGGCCGCCCAGACCACGTTGTCAAAACCGTCTCTTGGATTGTCGCCCTCTGTTGGGCCGTTGTCGTCACCCTGCTCGCCTCTCTCCACGAGGCCTCGCCCCCCATTCAAGAGGTGGCATCCCTTGGAATCGAAACTGCTGTTCCTCTGTTTTCTGCCGGCTGGAACCCTACGTGGGCCCATTTTGCCTATCTGCTCACCCTTCTGGTCTCTCTACTCTCTGCGGTTGGCCTTTTTTTGCAGAGTCGGCGAAACAGACGTTTGACAGACCGCTACCCCCCCAGTCTGGTCACTATTTTTCTCATCTCCCTCATCGCCTCAATCTATTTCTACTAACAGATATTCTGGGATCACCATGACTCGAATCCAGCTCTTTTTTATCCTCTTCATTCTGCTCCTGCCTCTCATGCTGATCCAACCGAAGGGGGGAGAGGCCCAAACAGAACAGACAGAAGCAGAGAGTGCGGCTCTCCAGACCTACAAAACTTTCGCCAATGCCTTTATGTCCGGTCAGTTTGAGACTGCTCTGGCTCTCTCCATCGGCGCTGCCCACCAGACGGTTTTGCGTAAAATAGAGCTGATTAACAAGGGCGAAGATCAGATAACATCTTATCAAGACCCCCTGTTTTTAATTGTCAGTGAAGAGCACCAAAAAGAGGGCCAGGAGGTGACGATCCACGGGGTACAGGTGTTACAAAACAACAGTAAAAAAGGGATGTATCAACCACCCCAGCTACACCGACAATATCTGACCCTGGTTCTTCAAGAGAAAGGCTGGAAAATTCGGGACTTTAAAGATGACCAGGAAAAGTGTTGTCAACCTTGATCGGACACCCCTTCTGAGGAAAGGTCCAGAGCGGCCGAGAGCAGACGCCGGGTGTAGGGGTGTTGGGGGGTATTGAAGAGAGACTGGGTAGAGCCATGCTCAACAACCTTGCCCTTCCACATCACCATCACCTCATGAGACAGAGCCCGGACAACCCGAAGATCGTGGGAGATAAAGAGAAAGGCCAGTCCATATTTTTTTTGCAGATCCCGCAATAAGGTCAAAACCTGGGCCTGTACCGATAGATCCAAGGCGCTGGTCGGCTCATCTAAAATCAGCAAGTCCGGTTTTAAAATCATGGCACGGGCGATGGCGATCCGCTGCCGCTGTCCACCTGAAAATTGGTGGGGATAGCGCCCCAAAACCGACTGGGGAAGACCCACCTCATCCAGAGCCTCCTCAACCCGTCGTTCTCTGGCTAACCGATCCGGCTCCAGTCCGTGAATCAACAGCCCCTCTTCTAAAATCTGACCGATGGTCAAGCGAGGAGAAAGAGAGGAGAAAGGGTCTTGAAAAACCACCTGGATACGACGCCTCAACAGCCGCATCTGCTCACGAGTCGCATCAAACAGGGGAATACCATCAAACAGCAGGGTGCCCTCTCCCTGGTTTAATCGCAGGATAACCTCCCCCAAGGTGGTCTTGCCACTGCCCGACTCCCCCACAACCCCCAACGTTTCACCTCGGCGCAAGGTCATGGTAACCCCATCCACCGCCTTGACCCAGTCGACGGTCCGTTTAAAAAGCCCTTTTTTGATGGGAAAATAGCAGCGCACATTCTCTGCCGACAGAATCACCTCGGCCCCCTCCACCCGCTCGGGAGAGTCGCTGGAAGGGAGGCTTCCCAACAGGGTGCGGGTATAAGGGTGCTGGGGAGACTGAAACAGCTCGGCAACCGGTCCCTCCTCGACAATCTCACCCTGACACATCACACAGACCCGATCAGCCGCTTTACGTACCATGGGTAGATCGTGGGTGATAAGCAGCATGGCCATACCCAACTCACTCTGAAGCTGGGTGAGGAGTTCCAAGATCTGGGCCTGGATGGTGACATCCAGCGCCGTCGTCGGCTCATCGGCAATGAGGAGAGACGGTTTGCGGGCCAGAGCCATGGCGATCATCACCCGCTGTCTCTGACCACCGGAGAGCTGGTGGGGAAAGCTATCCAGACGTTGATCTGGGTTTTGAATACCGGTCAACTCCAGCAGTCCAACCGCCCGCCTGCGCAGTGCCTTCCGGCCTTCATCCCTATCTTGGGGCGAAAAATTTTCTGCCAACTGCCGAAAAATGGGATAGACCGGATTCAGAGCCGTCATCGGCTCCTGAAAAACCATAGCTGCCTGTCCACCTCGAATGGTCTGCATCTGAGCTTCGGAGAGTTCGCCTATCTCTTGCCCCAAAAAACGCATGCGTCGAGCGGCTAGGTGTGCCGATGGGGGCAACAGCCGCAGCAGAGAGAGTGCAGCCACGGTTTTTCCACTGCCCGACTCCCCAACCAGAGCCAAAGTCTCTCCGGGAGACATGGAGAAGGAGATCTTTTTGACAGCTTTAACCGACTCTCTTTGCCCGAACTCCGAACCGACGCCGGGAAAACTGACCTCCAGATCCGCCACCTCAAAAAGAAGGGGAGAGTGTGCCACGCCGCTCACTCTTTGCGCGGGTCCATGGCATCCCGCAAAGCTTCACCGATAAAATTGAGTAAAAGTAACATAATCACCAAAACCAAAAAGGCGGAGAGAGATAACCACCACGCATCAATATTTGCTTTTCCCTGACGCAACAGCTCGCCCAAACTGGGTGTGGAGGGAGGAACACCCAAACCGAGAAAATCCAAGCTGGTCAGAGCCAGAATCGCCCCGGAAATACGAAACGGAAGAAAAGTAATAACCGGTGTTAAAGCATTGGGAAGCAGATGGCGGAGCATGATGCTTCGGTCCGTTGCCCCCATAGAGCGAGCCGCCTTGACATAGACCATGGTTCTGGCCCGCAAAAACTCGGCTCGAACATAGTCCGAAAGCCCCATCCAGCCAAAGAGAGAGAGCAGCACCAACAGCAGCAGCACACTCGGGTTGAACAGGCTGGCAAAGATAATCAGCAGATACAACTCCGGCATGCTTCCCCATATCTCGATAAAGCGCTGAAAGAGCAGATCTGTCCTGCCGCCAAAGTAGCCTTGAACAGCCCCGGCTACAATCCCCAAAACCAGACCGATCAGGGTGAGAGAGAGGGCAAAAAGGACCGACAGCCGGAAGCCATAAATCAGCCGGGCCAGTACATCTCTGGCTCGATCATCGGTACCAAAATAGTTGGCCCCATCTGGTGGAGAGGGGGCGGGATGGGTCAGTTCGGTATTGATGGAGTCATAACGGTGGGGGTTGAGAGGAAACAGCATCCAGTTACCGTTACTGTTCAATATCTCCACCAGAAAAGGGTCTTTATAGTCCGCCTCCGTTTCGAAATCTCCGCCAAAGGTGGTCTCAGGATAACTGACCAGCAGGGGAAAATAGAGCTCATCCTGGTAGGAGACGATGAGTGGCCGATCATTGGAGATCAGCTCAGCCCCCAGAGAGAACAGAAAAAGTGTGCTGAAAATCCAGAGGGAGACAATCCCTCTACGATGTGACCGGAACCGTCGCCAACGCCGTTTGGCAATAGGAGAAAACCGAATCATTGTATTCCCGAAAACAGATAACAGGGTAGAAAGGGTGCCCACTCATCAGGTAGGGAACAAAAATAGCAGAGTCAAGCCCCAGGGGGAAGGTCCACCTTGATCATTCAACCCGAAAAAAGGCCCTATTGACGGCTGCTCCGAGCGGTTGTTCCGAGGCACAACCAATAAATGGTCTTATTTTTGCATTCCAGCCATCAACCATACCAATGATCCAGGGAGAAGCTGATGGGCCGGAACAAAAAAAACCCGAAACATAAGAAGCCAGAGCATACCATTGGCCCAAATAGCCGCAGTGACCCCCAAAAGACACCCTCTCCCAGCCTCGATAAAGATAAGGACAAACCTTTGGTATCCCTCTCTTTTGACACGGTTTTGACGGAAAGCAACGTAAAAAGCCTGTTGCGTATCCTCTCCTCTGCCAGTGGCGATAAAAAAAGGTGAGAAAGGTGGCCTGCATGCTCTGACGGCTTGGTTTCGCCTGCTCTTTACCACCGGCAAACTCTGTTGAATAAAGTCTGCCAAAACCATTGCCAGAAAGGCCAAACTTCACTAGATTGACAGAGTGTTGTGCTGTGGAGATCCTTTGTTACGATACCTTTAAAAAAGCTGGATCTTCAAAACGACAAATCCAGCCACCTTGCCCGTTTATTACCCTAACCAAAACTCTCAACCATCATGAGCGACTTCCTACATGAGCGACCTTCTATTTGAGAGTATCAGCCTGGCCGTTGTTTTAATCACCTTTCTGCTACTCCTCAAGTCGGGCAGAGCCATGGAGCTGAACCATCAAGGTGGATGGTCTCTCATTATCGCCGGATTTACCTTCCTGGTTTTTGGCAGTATTCTGGATATTCTCGACGAGTTTGCCCCTTTTAAATTCCTCGATTTTTGGGAAGAGATGGCAGGCACCCTACCCGGCTATATTCTTCTGGCCCTGGGTTTTTATCGCTGGTTTCCCGAAATCACCAAACTAAAAAAAGCGGAAGAAAAACTACGCAGAGCCAACCACTCCCTGGCGCGTCAGGTTCAACAGCGAAAGCTGGCCATGGAAGATCTGGCCAACGCCAAGGATCAAGCCGAAAAAGCCAACCAGTCCAAAGATGCCTTTCTGGCTACCATGAGCCATGAAATCCGCACCCCCATCAACATTATTCTGGGCATGCAAGAGCTACTCAAGGATGCAGAGCTATCTTCTAAATACCGTGAATACCTGCACCTTTCCATTACAGCCGGCAAACGCCTGCTTTTCCTGATCAACGATTTGCTCGATTTTGCTCAAATCGACCAAGGCAAGTTTACCCTGGACCATCGGGATTTTGATTTAAGAAAACTGATGGATGAGGTGACCATGATTCTCGCGCCGTTGGCCAGCGCCAAAGGGGTGGAGCTGACCGCCCATATTCCTGCCCATCTGCCAACCCACTTTCAGGGAGACCCAAACCGGCTTGGTCAGATTTTCACCAACCTGCTCACCAACGCCATCAAGTTTACCCCAGCTGGAGGCTGTGTCGACCTGCATGGCGGTCCCATCGGCCACCATGATGATGAAAAGTTGGAATTTCTGTTTGAGGTTCGGGATACCGGCAGCGGCATTCCTGCAGAAAAAAGAGAGGTGATTTTCAACCGATTTACCCAAGCCGACAACTCCCCTTCCAGAGCCCATGAAGGGACGGGGCTGGGGTTGGCAATCACCAAATATCTGGTGCTCTTGATGGAGGGTGAGATTGGTGTGGATGATAACCTGCATGCCCCGACCGGCAGCACCTTCTTTTTTAGCATCACCCTCCAAAAACAGTCTGGAAATTATCTCGATACCGCCATCACCTCCACACCTCTGACCGGCTATTCCATACGGCTCTTCGATTGTGAAGGGCTGCAACTCACCATGCTGACAGACCATCTGGAGCGGTGGGGTAGCCGGGTTCTACGCAATGATGAGGAGGCCCCTCTTGATCCAGATGAAAACCAGAAAATTGTCATCGTCAACCACAAGCCAGGAAGCCATGACGATTTTCTTCCTCTGCAACATCTGACAGCAGACAGTCGCCTGCTGATTCTAACCGACCTTCTAGACCAAGCCTGGGATCAGGCGGCAACCTACGTTGGTTCCATCAGTTGTCTGCAAAAACCGGTTAGCTCCGAGCGTCTGCTCAATGCCATCCTCAACGCTCAAAGCGATGAATCTATCCACGCCAACAACGACCAGGAGGAGCGTCTCTCGCCGGTTGGGTCGGTACTGGTTGTGGATGATCAGACAACCAATTTATTGCTGACCAAAGCTCTGTTAGAGAAAATCGGTTTTACCGAGGATGCCATTGATCTGGCAGACTCTGGAAAAAAAGCCCTGTCCCTGGTTATCGACAACCCCTATCAACTGATTCTGCTCGATTTGCGCATGCCCAACATGGATGGCTACCAAACAGCACGGGCCATTCGAGCCGCCCAGCTTGAAAAGAGAGGTCAGCCGATTCCCATTGTCGCTTTTTCGGGTGATATCACCAAAAAGAGCAAGAAAAAATGTTTGCAGGCCAAAATGGATGGGCTACTGGCAAAGCCGGCCTCTCTCTCTGACTTGAAGCGGGTGATTAAAAAATATTTTTCCTACACTTCCCACGATCTGGACGAAAAGCAGCAGGAGAGCAGTCCGGGAACCAGTACCCTAACCGCAGCCCTGGATGCCATGGGGCTGCCACCTGAAAATCATGGAGAGGTAGCCGAGGTGTTGATCGAGCAGCTTCCTTCACTCATGAAAGGGCTGGAGCAGGCAATTATTGACAGAGAGGAAGAGAAGGCCCGGGCTACGGCCCATGTCTTGAAGGGGTCCATGGCCAACGTACTGTTTCCCACTCTTAAAGATCCATCGGTTCGGGTACATCAATCAATCCGAAACAAAGAGTGGATGCTGGCAAGAAAAGAGTTGGAAAACTATCGGGCCATTCTCAACCCAATCATGCACTCCATCCAAACCTACCTCACCACCACCAAACAGCAAAAGAGCGATGGCTGATCCAAAGCTGGACCACTCTCGGGAAAGAGCCAACATAAATTAAATCTGCTTTTCTCACCCAAGGACTCACCTGATTTTTAACGACTTCCTACCCCTTAGAGGTGAAGTTAAACACACCGTCCCAATCATCAGCCGGTGGGTTTTCGCTGTACTCCTTACACCGCTCCAGAAAGGTTAAAGAGGGGCCATCGTCGGCAATAATCGCCAAAGCCTTCTCAAAGTGCGGAATCGCCTCTGCATACTGGCGAGCTTTATACGCGGTGGTTCCCTTGTAATAATTCTCCAACATCTCGGCACGCTTACCGGTAACCTGGCCCTTTTTATCCAACAACTGATAAATGGTAATCGGCTCTTTTTTCCCAACCACCCGAACCGTATCCAGTTCTCTGGCCTCAATCTCCTCTTTGGCCAAGGCATAAGTGGAGTCGGAGATCATGGTGCCGGAAGCGTAAAACTTATTGGCCCCTTCCAGACGAGCAGCAAGATTGACCGCATCGCCCATGATGGTATAGTCCATACGGGTGGCCGAACCCATGTTCCCCACCACCATGGGGCCAGAGTTAATCCCCATGCGAACCGTCATGTTGGGTCTCCCCTCCTCCTTGAGTTTCTTCCGCATGCCGATCATATGTTTTTCCATATCAATAGCCGCATGACAACAGCGCACAGCATGATCCTCCTGGGTAAGGGGGGCTCCCCAGAAGGCGATGATGGCATCCCCTTCAAATTTATCGACCGTTCCATCGTAGTGGGCGATGATATCGCACATGGCTGTCAAATATTCATTGAGAAGTTGCACCAACTCCGTCGGGGTCAGCTTTTCGGAGATGGAGGAGAAGCCGGCCACATCCGAGAAGAAAGCGGTCATCTCCCGCTGCTCACCACCCAAAGATAACTTGCTGGGATCGTTGACCAGGATCTCGACCACCTTGGGTGAGAGATACTGCCCAAAAGCCCCCTTAATCATGGCCTTTTGCCCCATCTCCTTGAGGTAATAGCGCATATTGATCATAACAAAGCTCAATACCCCGGCCACAAAAACATACGCCATGGAGTAGACCAACCCGGTCTTGACATAGAAAAAGGAGACAAACCCAACCCAACCCGCAAATAGAACCAAAGCAACCAACACACGGACTGTCGGATGAGAGACCAGACCCAACAGAATGAGAGCCAGCATGAAAACCATGGCAACCAAGGTCTCATTTTTAACCGAAGCGGGGCGAAGCGGGGCGCCGTTCATCAGGGTATGGATAACATCTGCAATAATCTCCACCCCATAGACCATACCTACCGGAGTATCAAACCAGTCATGAGAAACCTCGGAGGTATCACCGATGATCACCAGTTTATCGTTGATCCAATAGCGCAACTCTTCAATCTCGTCGTCATCCAGACCAGAGATGTCGACAAACTCCAACGCCGACAGGCCAACACTCTCACTCAAAAATCTGGTCCCGGTTGGAAGGGCGGGAAAATCGATGTAGAAATTATTGTTCTGATCCAGTGGAATGGTCAGTTTATCCCCAAGCTTGAGAAGGTGCCCGTCCAAGCTTGGCTCTACCCCCAGATACATGGCCAACGCCTTTACCGCATAAGGCCAACTATTATCCAGCCGGGCTATTTCCTCATTTACCTGAAGTCGGGAAAGGCTGGTGATAATGGAACTGGAAGAGGTGATGTTGGTATAACCATCCTCTGTAACCGCTGCCAGAGTGGCATTGGGGTGGTTCATGCGGTGAAACTGATTATCGACAATATCGGCCTGCGAAACCAGCAGAACCGGATGGGCTTTTTTAAAGGACTCCGCCGTCGGTTCATCCTCCCCGTAAGAGCTGGGGAAGTCCATCAAAAAGTCGATTGCCACCACCTTGGCACCCAAAAATTTTAGATTTTCCGCTATTTTACCAATATCTGTTCGACGCAGAGGATAGCTTTTATAGTCTTTAAAAAACTCTTCATCCGTATTGATCAAAACAATTTTATCTGAGGAAAAGCGGGTCTTTTCCGGGTCTCCTGAGCCGACACGCAAAATATGCCTGAAGGAGATGGTCTGCTCTTCCAAGAGGGAGAATAGCTCTAAATACTCTGCTGGAATGGCTAATAAAAAGAGAATAACTGTCCCCAGAATATCCCATCTCTCAACAATTTTCTTCATTTCAAGCCAACTCCCCCAAGCGCAGGCAAATGGAACCTACTATTTTGATTATCTCTTGAATGTTAACCGATGAGCCGTCTTACAGGCAAAAAGGCGGTGGAACAACCTCTTGATTCACCTGCATAGAACAGAAAAAAAATACCCAGCTTTAACTGGCTCCTACCTATACTGACATGAGTATATAGAAAAGGGAGCCATTTGAGAATGAGTAAAAAAAAAGCGCGCTCGAAAGCGCGCTTTTTATTGCGACAGATTGTTTTAGCCGTCTTCTTCCAACATCTGGTTATACTTGACTGCCTCAGCCTTCTTCATGTCCTTTAACTTCAGGTCATGGTAGGACTTGATCAGCATGGGATACATATCGATATCATCGGCATTTTCGGTGAAATATTTCCGGTACATGTCCATGGCGGCAACGGTCATGCCCTTCTCTTCCAGATAGTTGGCAAGCAGGAAGTCATCACCCGGTGCGGCCGATTTTACCGATGCCAGACCTTGGTTGAATGCTGCCAGATGGTTGCCATCCATCCACTTGATGATGTGGCTCTTTTTAGGAGAATAGACTGTCTCACCATCTTTAACCAACTCCACGGTGTATTCGTGATCACCGCTGGAGAGGGTTGGAACAGAAAAGCGCACCATGCTGCCATTGACGGCAGGCACATCATAGCTGGTCCCATCGATGGTCAGACGATAAGCGATGTCACTACCCATACCTTCCCAAACCAGGTCGGGATGGGCTGCGGAGAGGGTTACCTCTTTGATGGTATTCAGCTTCAGCTTTTTCTTTTTGTTGACGCTACGGCGAACCGTCGTATACCGCTGAGCTTTGGCAAAGCGTTTATTCAAGCTGGCGACCAGATCACCGGAGGCCTGCATCGGCTTGGAGAGAATACCGGATACCAGCTCACCACCTTTACTGGAAATCTTGAACTCTGTGTTGGGGCCAACATCTCGGCTCATATTGGTGATCTGATTGACCAATTTGGCCGACCCATCATCACCGGTTCGTACAGTATACCCTTCGAAAAGAAACTTGTTCCGGCGAATTTTCTTCCATTTCTGCCCATCTTTGCTGTATTCAATTTTACCTTTGACTTGGGTCAGCATGGCCACTGGAGGTGACTTTGCAAAGGCCTCTGCCCCCACACCAAGCCATAAAATCGAAATCAGCATTACACCGATTTTCATGAATGTTGACTTCATTTTTGTTCTCCCAAATAGTGTGTTTGTTCAATAAAAAAACTGGACCTCAAAAAAACTCAGGTCCCGGACCAACTACCACCACCTCCCCAACTCTGCTGTAGGGCAAAGCCGAAACAGTGGACAAAAAAGTCATCTCATACAGGGTAAGTACGAAAATCTCTTCAAAAGTTCACCAAAAATCGATACCCCTGCTACACAGGCTTATCATCATCTCTCTTGCCAAACGGACCAAAGGACACCTTGACCCTCTTTTCATCGATATCCCTCCATCGTCATAAACGGCTCTTTGTATAGAGACCATAAGTGGCATTAACCCATCGACTGGCTCTATCTCATCGGACATTGACCATAAAGTCAACACAATTTTTAACTATTTTGTTGTCAGGTGACAAACGGAAAACTCCTCCGCAAATACGTGACAAAAAAGCTTAATTTCGTCACTCTTTGTAACCAACCACCCCCTTTGATGACACGACTGGGTCTCATCTCTCTTTTACACCATGCCCGACCATCTTACCTTTCGAGTAGCTGCCTTTTTTCAACCGTTCTCTCTTTTTTTCCTCAAGGGAGATGAGAGCCTCTCCGATAAGATACCCAAGGAAAGAGACAATCACTTTAACAAGACAGGTAAAGGACAACTTTAAGAAGGATAAAAGGATACAAGATCATGGATATTAACGTGGTAGGGAACCTTTCCCAAAGCACCACAGCCATGGCAAGTCGAAGCCCAGGAGGGGCGAATCCGGTGGGAGCCGGCGGCAAAGCCAAGTCCCAGCACAGTGTGGACAAGGTTGATTTAATTGGGTTGGAGTCGGTAAGTCAGGCATTCAAACAGCTCAAAGAGCAGGAACCTCTGGAAATTCCAGAGCCGGTCGGACAGGCCATTCGAGACATGGCACAAGAGTTTCTCGATAAGCTACCGGAAGTGGATTCAGCTATCCACTGATAAATAAAACAGCCCATCTCCTCTATTTAAGGAAGAGGATAGATGGAATGCATCATAGAGCAAACCAATCCGTTTCACCGCAACCTGGCACATTCGCCAGGGGTGAAACGGATTTTTTTATGCCTGTCGGCAAGACCGTTGGTATCGTATTACAGAGATTTCAAACCAAATTGGGACAATGGTTAAAGGCAAAGTCAACCTTGGGAGGCCTCGCAGGCCCCCAAACCCCCACGCTTTTAAAATTAAAAAAAAGCAAAGTCAAATACTTATGGCCTTGGGCGCTGCCCAAACCCGATGGAAAGGCATCCATGCCTTCCCAGCCCCATTCGTAACTGTTGTCTACCAAAATTGGTTCGGACTCTTCATATCTCCGGTTAACTGACGTTATGGATTGGTCTGCAGCAGAGGCTGCAACCGTTTGATGTTCGTTCGAATCAGTGCCATCTCCTCCTCAGGAAGAGCAGAATAGCTGTTTTTCGACGGCTCTTTACCCATTTGAGCAGAAAAATGGTTGAGGCGATTGATGATGGCTCTCTTCTGCTCATCGGAATAACCGGAATTTTTCTCAATCTGCTCAATATTTCGTGCCACCCACCCCTTCCTCTGCTCTTGCATCCGGACCATCATCTCCTCTTGAGTCGGCATTTTAACCGGCTCGACAGCCGCTTGAGGCTTGACTGGTTGGTTGGCAAGATCCAGCCCCTCCATAATCCTCTTTTTCTGTTCTGCTGGAATATGGGGATTATCTTGAATCGATTGACGATAGCGGGCCTCCCAAGCCTTCTGCCTCTCACGAGCCTCTGCTCTGGCCTGCTCAAAATCAAACGGTGTCACCTCAACTTGATTGGCCTGAGCGCTGCTTTTTTCGAGAAAATCCAGGATGTTTTTTTTCTGAAGTGGGTGCATGAAGCGGTTCTCCCGCACCTGTTTTTTCTGAGCTTCCAGCTGATCCTTAATCCACGCCTCTGCCCGTTGCGCCTGTTCCTGACGCTCTTTTTCAAACGCCTGGTGCTGGGCGCTCAATTTAGCCGCCATTTCAGCCATTTGACGATCGATCGCCGCTTCAGACTCCTCTTGCCGTTGACGCTGCTCCTCAGCCATCACCCCCTGACGAACATGGTTGAGCAGATAGAAAAAACGGTCCGACTCCCACCCCTTCTCCTTCAACCCTTTCGCAAACGCCGGGTTATATTGCATCCCTGCCATAACCCAATGGTTTTTCAGGTTTCCCGTTACCTGACCCTTGGGAGCGCTCCACTGGGTAAGCCCAGGGTAGTCTGCAATAAATTTTTCCAGTTCCGCACCATCAAATGGCTTGACAGCAGACGCTTCAGCTGTACTCATCGGTCCAGAAAAAATCAGGGAAAGAGCAAAAAAACCGCCGGCAATAAATAATTTTTTCATTGTAAAACCCTACCTTGCTATTAAAGAGTGAAAAACAGGCCAACAGCACCCCTCCCAAAACAATCACCAAGGAGATACGCTCAGCAAGCCTCTCTATATTATCTAATGCTAATAATCAAAACTATGGCACACTCTGGAGGGTAAGGACAGCGCAAAAGAGGGGAAAGTTCCTTTTTTCAGGATTTATGCGACGCCCGACTGTCAGCAAAGAGTGCCTGTTCGATGTGGGCGCAAAGCAGGTGACCAACCAGGATATGTCCCTCTTGAATACGAGGGGTAACGCGGGAAGGAATCTTGATGCAAAGATCACACAATGCTGCCATCTCTCCGCCCGATTCGCCCGTCAACCCCACCACTCGGATCGCCCCTTTTTGGGCCGCCCGAATCCCCTGGATAATATTGGGGGAGTTGCCGGAGGTGCTGATGGCCAGGAAAAGATCGCCGGGCCGACCATTCCCCTCAATCTGGCGAGAAAAAAGCTGCTCATAGCCATAATCATTACCAATAGCGGTCAGGATGGAGCTATCGGTCGTCAAGGCTATGGCAGGGAGGGAGGGACGATCGAAGAAAAAGCGGCTGACCAGCTCTCCGGCAATATGCTGGGCATCGGCCGCCGACCCGCCATTCCCGGCAATCAGGAGTTTGCCGCCGGATTGATAACAGGAGAGGGCCAGATCACAAGCCTGTTGAATGGTATCCAGACTGCTCTCATCCGCCAACAGGGCCTGCTTGAGATCACGGCTCTCGACTATTTGCGACAATAAAAAGGGGTCCATAGCAGATACTCCGTCTCCTACTCACTTGACAGAGGCCAGAGACCATCAGCAGCCTCTTGCCTCCTGTTGCCAAAACTCCAAAAGAGAATACCCCACTCCATCCCCTGCCGCAATAAGGGCTCCCATCAAAATCATTGGAGAGAAAAAAAGGGGCGCCATCTCTTCTAAGAGAAGGCCCTTCCACCCTCCTGCAGACAGGGTATGATCAGCCGATTGATTTCCATTACTTTTTCAGTAACTTTCATTATTTTTCCACCAAAAAAGTCCCTTTTTTCCCAGATAATCCAACCCTGTTTTCTTCTTATAACTCAGTGAAATATCACATTTTTTTAACTTTCGCTAAAACATTTTTTCCTTTATTTACAATAAGTTGAAAAAAAACTTTTTCTTTCTTGTCTTCCGGCTTCGTTCCATGCAATATGTAGCCACTTCAGCACGGGGGAAGATTAACGAAAGATCGATATTTTTTAATGAATGTCAGATCAGACCATCTTAACGAAATCCAGTTTTTTCTGGATTGCTCTGCTGAATCTGTGTAAAATCCGACTGGAAAAATGTAAAACCTGAACCACTGTAAATCTGGAGGGGGAAGCACCATGACATACAACGAAGCGGTAGTTGAAGCACGGGAAAAGGCATCGGAAACATCCAAAAGCTGGTATATCTTCATCGACGGTAAAGAGAACTATCATATCGGCGACAGCACCCGCCAGATCCCCAGCACAGCCATCAACAATGGTAACCACAACCTGCGCGTTACGGCTGTTGTTAACCCTGTTTGGCAAGAGTAGCTCTCCCGGCCTTCTGGCCCCTGCACCATCGCCAGCCTGAACCAAATCCAATAATAAAAAAATGAGGGCATAAAACTGTGTGTTGTTTATGCCCTCATTTTTTTGTGTGGTTATCCTGGAGATGGCTGTTGGTATAGACAGTCAACACCCAATTGGGACAAACGTCAAAGTCAACACCTTGGGAGGCCTTGCAGGCCCCAACCCCCCCACGCTTTTAAAGATAAAAAAAATAAAGGCAAAGTCAAAGGATCAGGACCTTGGGCGCTGCCCAAACCCGCTGGGAAGGCATCCATGCCTTCCCAGACCCATCCGCTATCGTTTTGTACACATTTGGTTTGAAATCTCTAAAAATTTAGACAATGGTTAAAGGCAAAGTCAACACCTTGGGAGGCCTTGCAGGCCCCCAAACCCCCACGCTTTTAAAGATAAAAAATAAAGGCAAAGTCAAAGGATCAGGACCTTGGGCGCTGCCCAAACCCGCTGGGAAGGCATCCATGCCTTCCCAGACCCATCCGCAATGGGTTTGATTCACCCCAGATCTTTGGCAAGCCATGGTCCAAGCCAACGAGAGACCGGGAGCGGTAACCGTTTCCAGGCTTGGATAAACAGACGATACTTGGGGTTGTCTGGGCTGATATTGGGCAGACCATCCTCTTTGACCAGATGGTATTGATAAGGGAGAGGCTTCGGCTCAAAGCCATAAAATTTTTTAAAATCGAAGGAACCACTCCCCTTTTTGCTGCGACCAAAATCAAACCGGGCAACACCCCGCTCCTGACTGGCGTGACGCATCAGATCCCAATACATGAAAGGGGTTCCACCCATCCGACGGGCATGAGGGGTTCCACCACCATAATAGGGCAGAACCTCATCCCTGAAATAAAAGCTAACCACCGCCGACACCACCTCTCCCCCATCACGCACAACCACCCCCTCACAATCCTCGCCAAACACCTCTTTTAGCAGACGAAAATAGTTTCGGGAGAAGACCGGTGTCCCCAGGTTTCGAACACTCTGAGCATAAAGATCGTAACAGACCCCGGCCACATCCTGATCCACCTCGGTCATCAACCCCTTTTTAATGCCTTTGCGCACTTCAGCCCTCTGTTTGCGAGGAATGGCCGTCAAATTCTCCTGAGGATCGGTAGAGATAGGCTTGCTGAAGGTGTAATAAAGATCTTTAGTCAGCCACTGGGGGGTCGGGGTGGTGTGATTACGGCACTCTAGATAGGCTACCCCCATCTCTTCGGCCAACGCCGATGCAGCCTGCTCCAAAGCCTGTCGTGCCGATGCCTCCCTGCTGGCTACCCCACCATAAACACAGAAGGGGGTAGAGATCAGCGCATCACCAAACAGCAGGCTTTTTTGTCGCACCAAGGGCAACACCCCCACAATCTCACCCTGGCGCTCTGCCAGCAAATAGTGACCACGATGACCAAAACTGCGCTGGATCACCTCACGCCATCCCACCCGATGGAAAAAGGTGGCCTCCGGGCAGTTGACCACAAAACGGTCCCAAGCAGCCTCCTCCTGCCGTTCAGAGCCAAGAGGACGGACGACAGTCTGATCCAAAGCGTGAGAACTCATTGCCCCTGCTCCTTCCCGATACGATCTTGAAAAACCCGATCCATCCGATCCCACGCGAAGGTCGACAGCATGCCCCGTAACCGGGTCTCCGTCTGTTCTAAATGGAGATAGTGGCGAAATCGACTCTTCCAAGGCAGGTTGGCAATCCGAGGCTGACCGGGATCAAACTCCCAAGGGTGACAGTAAAAAACCCCGGGCTGACCCTCTCTGTGATTGATCCGCTCCCAGGCCCAGCGGGAAAAGGCCAGGGGGAAAAGGCGAAAATATCCCCCTCCCCCACAGGGAATACGTCGATTCAACAGAGAGAGGGTGGTAATGGGAATCTCTAGAATACCCCGCCCTTTATCGTGCTGGCGGGGAAAATAGGCAAAGCGAGGTGCCGCAGGCATACCGTAGAGGTCATGGTGAATAGGATAGATGCTGGAACTGTATCGATAGCCGACCTCATGGAGAATATCCCAAGCCCAGCGGGTCTCTGGAACAATGGAATAGGTGGAGGCCCGATAACCACTAACCGCCACTCCAGTGGTATCTTCCAGCCGTTTTTTACTGGCCGAACAATCTTCCCGAAACTGTTGGGGACTCTGCCGGAAAATCCGTACATGGTTCATGCCATGGCTTGCTACCTCATGGCCCCCCTCAACCAGACGACGAACCAGAGCCGGGTAGCGTTGAGCCACCCAACCCAAGACAAAAAAGGTCCCTTTCACCCCGCTCTCCTCAAACAGAGCCAAAAGCCGGTCGGTATTGGCCTCCACCCGGCATGGCCAGGAGGACCACTGTTCAAAAGGGATCTGCTCTTCAAAAGCGGCAACCTGGAAATAGTCTTCCACATCCACCGTCATGGCGTTGATTATGGGCGGGAAAGGCTTATCTCTGGCAGGCATGACCCAAACGCTCTTGCAATATCCGAGCAATCCGAGGTGCCGCCTGACCATCCCAACCTTCCGGTATTCGCCCGGACTTGCCACCACTCGCCAACACCTCTGCCACACAGTTACGCATTTTAACCCGGTCTATTCCAACCAGGGTATTGGTACCATGGGTAAGGGTAATGGGCCGTTCGGTATTCTCACGCAGAGTAATACAGGGAATACCTAACGCGGTGGTCTCCTCTTGGATTCCGCCGGAGTCGGTCAGAACCAAGGTAGCCCGTTTCATCAACCCCAACATTTCAAGATAACCGATCGGCGGCAAACAGAGAATGTTGGAGGCGGCCAACATCGGGGCAAGACCGGCCTTGTCAATCTGTCCTCGGGTGCGTGGGTGAACCGGAAAGAGCAGGGGAATTTGGCGGCTTATATCGGAGAGTTCTTGCAAAAGAGAGTGCAAAACATCAGGAAAATCGACATTGGAAGGCCGATGCAAGGTCAACAGACCATAGCCGCCACCCTGCCCTATCAAAGGGGAGGAAGGGGCCAACGTCGCAAGGATCTCCTGGGGTTCCGGGGAGAGGGGGAGCAGACGATGCAGGGTGTCGATCATCACATTACCGACAAAATGGACCTTCTCAGCCCCAATCCCCTCTTTGAGGAGATTATCCAGCGCGGCCCGCTCGGTGGTAAAAAGAAAGTCGGAAAGTTGATCGGTCAGGATGCGGTTGATCTCCTCCGGCATGCTTCGATCACCACTGCGCAGACCAGCCTCGACATGGATGATGGGAACCCCTTTCTTGACCGCCACCAACGCACAGGCAATGGTGGAGTTGACATCCCCAACCACCAAGACCGCAGCGGGCTTTTCCTGATCGACCACCGGCTCGAAGCGACGCATGATCTCTGCCGTCTGAACCGCATGGCTACCCGAGCCGACACCAAGGTCCTGATCGGGTTCGGGAATATCCAACTGCCGAAAGAAGGCATCCTTCATGGCCGAATCATAGTGCTGACCGGTATGGATCAGGCGGGTATCGAGAGGGGCATCGCCCCCTTTCAAGGCAGGAAGAACCGCCGCCATTTTCATAAAGTTGGGTCGCGCCCCAACAACACAGAGGATAGGTGAAGACACGTTGTTACCCAGTCAATAAGGAGAGAATACCTGCTACAACCCCAGCAGCCTGCTGATCAAACTTTTACTGCTTTTTTTTGGCTCGTTGTCCCCATAGCCGCCATAGCCGCCATAACCACCATAACCACCATAGCCACCGTAACCGCCATAGCCATAATAGTAGTAGCCACCCCGACCCCGTCGACGGGTCTTGTTAAGGACCAGCCCGACAATATCCAGATCTTCCAACTGCTCCAACGCATCCTTTACGGCATTTTGCGGCGTCTGTTCTGCTTCGATCACCAGGACGATCTGGCCCATGTTTCTGGCCAACTCTCGGGATTCGGTGGTGAGCAGCAACGGAGGGGAGTCGAACACCACAATACGATTGGGGTCCTTCATCATCTTTTTAAGCAGAACCCTCATGCTCTCACTGGCCAGCAACTCGGTGGCATTATGGTGGCGACGACCCGAGGGCAGCACCATCATTTTGGGAACATTGGTCTGGATGACCGCCTCGGTATAGTCGGAGACCTTACCCATCAAACAGTCGATCAGTCCCACCTTGGATTTAAAGCCAAGAATACGGCTGACCGATGGCTTGGCCACATCGCCATCCACCAACAATACGGTCGAGTCCATCTCGGCTGCCAAACTCATCGCCAGGTTGATGGCGGTAAAGGTTTTGCCCTCTTTGGGGAAGGCGCTGGTCACCATCATCAATTTTTTAGGACGGTTGATGTCGGTATCATCCTGGCTGGCTTTGAGCAAAAGGGGGCGTTTGATTACCCGATACTCTTCGGCAACCACACTCCGACCAGTATCAGGGGTCAAGATGCCTTTGGCCCGGAGCTTTTCAAAATCCAAGAGTATTTTTTTTCGGATCAACGCTTCAGACATATCCCTACCCTTCAAACAAGCCAAGCAATCTTAATAAGAGATCATTCCCAGATGACGGTGCCATTTTGACCTAAAAGATGGGTGACACAAAAACCAGACTGGCATAGACGGAAAACAGAAGGATCAGCCCCAAGAAAAACAGCAATCTTGAGCGAAGCCAACCCCTGCCCACCCCCTCATCAACCATCGAGACCATACCCAACACCGGCAGGCCCAACACCCGTTTCAACGAGCCGGCGCTGTCGAAAACAGGCCGGATGACCGCCAAAAAAAGAGCCAGGGTCAAACCGGCCAACAACGCACCGATGAGGGCGATAGTGGAAAACAGCACCCGGTTGGGACCCACCGGCTTGGATGGAACAACCGGCCTGGAAACCAGACGAAAACGGACAAAGCGGCTCAATCGCGCTTCGATCTCCGCTGTTTCGGAGGCTTGGGTCTCTTTACCAAGCATGGAGAGCATTTTGTTTTTTTTCTGATCCAGATAGCCCTGCAGACGGAACAGCTTGTTCTCCATCGCCGGAATCACATCCTCCAACTCCTTGAGCTTTTCAATTCGGGTAGCTGTCGAAGCCAATCGTGCCCGGACCGAAGCCAGATCCACGTCGATCTCACTGGCCTCCATTTTCAACTGGCGAAAAACCGGGTTGGTCTCCAACTCCCAGCTATCGACAGGAGAGGTGGTACCAACCGATTGGGACTGCTTCTCGGCATCTCTCTTTTCCAACTGGGCAATGGCCTTTCTCAGGGCGATCACCTCAGCATGGTTTTCCGTATAGAGGGGGCGCCGCTCTCCCCCCATGATATAATATTGGCTGAAGAGCTTATCCAGTTTTGCCATCAACTCGATGGTACGGCTGTTGGTTGTTGCCGCCACCGGAGCGGCCGCTTTGCTGCGCAGCTCTTTGAGCTGTCTTTTGGTTTCATCCCGGCGTTTTTCCAACTCTCCCAACAGGGCAAGGTCGGTCTCTTGTTGCTGGGCAAACTTCTGCAACCGCTCGTAATAGCCCCCCTCCTCGTCAGGAAGAATGAGGATGTGTTTTTTCTTGAAGGCCCGCAACTCCTGTTCAGCCTTGCTTACCTTGGTCTCGTACTCTTCCACCTGAGCTTGCAAAAAGTTTTTGGCCGCCTCGGCCTTTCCGCCCCGATATTCGTTAACGCTATCGCTGGGAAGAAGGCTGACCAGATAGGCCACCACCTGCTGGGTAATGCGGGGTTCTGTATGTCTATGCTTGATTTTATAGATGTTTTCTCCCGAGTGGGAGACGGTAAGTTGGGCGCGGAGATCCTTTAAGATCTCATTTTTATCCTCTTCGTTATTAACCAAAAAGGCCAGATCTGTCTCCCCCACCACCCCCAGAAGATTGCCGCGGGAGAGCAGGCCATTCAGCACCTTCCTCGCCTCTCGGGTCACGTCGATCAGTTCGGACTCCTCGGACAGAAAATCTTTGATGTCCTCTCGAGGATCTTCAATCTTGACCGTGGCTGTCGAGACATACTGGTCATCCATCATGGCAACAGAAACCCAGCCGGTCAGGCAGATGAACCAGGCCAGAAAAAGCGCTTGCCACCGATTTCGCCACATGCCTCTGAGGTGAAGAATCACCTGGAAGTAGAGGTCTCGTATTCCAATATCCTGCTGCATGCTATAAAAAAATCACACCTTATAAAACGGTAAAAAACCAGCTCCACTCCCCTAATCATACAATAGGCCGAGGCTCCAAGTATAGAGTTCAATCCAGTTTTGCGTCACCCTCTATTTTTCGTCTCTCGGCCCAGAAGCACCCGCACCAAACAGTACCACCTCCACCGAGTGGATCAAAACCAGCAAATCTAGAAAAATACCATGATTTTTCACATAGTAAAGATCATATTTCAACTTTTCCGCCGCATCATGCTCCGAGGCACCATAGCCATAGCGTACCTGAGCCCAACCGGTGATACCCGGCTTGACCCGCAGCCGTTCCGAATAGTAGGGAATCTTTTTTTTCAGCATCTCGACAAAAACAGGCCGTTCCGGTCTGGGGCCGATAAAGCTCATTTCACCGCGTAACACATTGAAAAATTGCGGCAGTTCATCCAGGCGGGTTTTACGAATAAAATGGCCGACGAAGGTAATGCGTGAATCGTTCTGCTGGGCCCAGCGAGCCACACCATCCTGCTCGGCATCGGTCCGCATGCTGCGAAATTTCATGACGGAAAAAACCCGCCCGTTAAAACCCACCCGCTCTTGTACATAAAAAATGGGACCACGCCCCCTGCTCTCAATCATAATAGCCAGAGAGGTCAGCAGCATGAGGGGCAGAGTGGCAAAGAGAAAAATCAGGCTCAAGCTGATATCAAATATTTTTTTAAACAGCTCCTGACCCGACCCCTGCTCCACCCCATGGGAGTGGTGAATCCACCACTCCGGCTCCAGAACATCCATATTGATCAGGTAGCTCTCCCGCTCAAAAAAAGTCGGCAGATCCACCACCAGAACCCCATCGGACTTACAATCGAGAATATCCTTCATGAAGATCTCTGGAAAAGGGGTATCCATCGCCAGCACAATCTCATCGACCCGGCCTTGACGGACCCACTCGACAAAATCCTCCTCTTCCTGGCGCACCTGGGTAAGATTGATATGGGTAGCCTCCCCCGGAATGGGCCAGTAGCCGACAACCTGAAAGTTGCTGGGGCTCTTGAGGGCCAGATTGGCAACCAGGCAGGCGTTCTCTCCTGAACCAAAAACAACCACCCGCCGTTTGAGCAGGCTCAGATCTAAAATGAAGGCATGAAAAATTTTTCGGATGAGAAGAAAGGCAAAAAAGGCAAAGAGAACCGATAGGGCAAAAGCCCCCCGACCAATAAAGAGCGAGGGGAAAACATAGAAAAACACCCCCATGGCCACAATGCAGATAACAAAACTTAAACCAACCCGCAAAGACTCCCCAACAAAACCATCCTCCATCAAGCGCTGATACCGGGCGGTGGCGGCCATGCTGATGATCATCACCGTGGCAAACAGAAGCGCCCGAGGCATCAGAAGATCATCATGAATCGCATCCAGCGGCTGACCGTCACTCATGAAACGGGTGTTGACGCCAAGATAGAAAGAGGCCATGGCGGTGGAAAATTCGGCAACCAACAGCAGAAGAGACCACCGGGAGATATAGTGTCTGAATCGGCGTAACATTAAAAAATAATCACCACGTGCTCCAACCTCTTACCCAGACAATACCCAACAGACCGATCCACCCTCATCCCCTCTCACCCTGCCCAGCCTCTGGGGGGGGAGTCAGGAGTGCGTCGGTAAAGACAACCACCCGATTGCGCCCGGTCCGCTTGGCCTCATAGAGGGCCAGATCAGCCGCCTTGATTACATCCCATACATCCTCGCCATCCGATGGAAAACCGGCCACACCAATGGAGAGGGTTTTTCGTAAAATCCCGTTTGGAATCTGAATTTTAAGCGCCTCAACACTCGCCCGGATTTTTTCGGCCAGTTGAGGACCAGAATACTCTTCGCTCTCCTGGAGAATCACCAAAAACTCCTCACCACCAAATCGGATCACCATATCCGATGTACGCACTTTGGACGACAGCTCTTTAGCCAGAGATCTCAACACCAGATCACCCACATCGTGACCGTGGGTATCGTTGACCTTTTTAAAGTGGTCCAGATCCATAATCAGGATAGAGAGTCTCTGCCCTTTCCGTCTGGTGGTCGCCATCAGGGTATCCAGATACTCCTCCAGAAAACGACGATTATGGAGCCCGGTCATGGGATCGCGCAGAGCGGTCTCCCGCAGGGTATCCAGCAACCGCTTGGCCTCTACCGTCGGGGAGGACTCCCGTAAAAAGACCCGGATAAACGGCAGCAGATTTTGGTAGAGCCGCCCATGGTTGAGGGGGACCACAATCTGGACGATATTGCCCACCGACCCCGAGTGCAAAACCGGAATACAGATGTGACCAACCCCAACGCCATCCAACTCTTCCACATTAAATTTACCACAAATGCGCCTGTTATCGATAGAGTCGATCACATGGCCAGTCCGCTGGGCACGACAGGCGTCGGCCTGGTTGAGAATGGAGCTGTCACACCAGCGACAGGGGCTGTCCAAGACGTTATCCACAATCACCGGTCGAATGTGGTTATCCTCACCATTGACCTCGTAGATGGAGTAGTGGTTAACCCCAAAATGTTCCTCCAACATGTAGCCAATACGAGAATAGACCTCTTGAATGGTCTGATCCTCTTCCACCGCCTGCTTGAACTGGGCCACCTCCAGCAGGGTCTCCACCATCTCTGTGGTGGTGGTGATCATGTTGGTATTACCTTTGAGTTCATAGCGCATCAGCCGGGAGACATCATGGCTGATGGCACCCAGATTTTCTTGAAGATGCTCCATCAGATGGTTCAAATCTTTGGAGATCAGCCCCATCTCGTCCGAGCCACGATAATCGATCCGACCGCTAAAGTCTCCATCTTTAGCCTTGGAGACCACCTTGGAGACCCCTTGCGCGGTGCGTACCACCGGTGAAATCTGCCGCCTGAAAAAATAGGTGAAGAAGGCAGCAAAAACCAGCACAATGATAAACATGATACTGATGGTGATCAACGCCTCCTCTTTGAGGCGATTCATGGAGAGGTGAATGGTAACAGCCCCTAAAACCGTGCCGCTGATCACCTCATGGCAGGCCAGACAGTTGGGGGCTCCGACGTTGGTTGCCACAAAAGGAATGGTTCCCTGGAAGGTGGGACCTTTATCCCCGTCTATCATGGCAAAGTGGGCGGTTCCGGTTTTGAGAACCTCCTGCTCGATGGCGCTGATATGGCTACCTTCCTCCAGCGCATCACCGTACTGATTGATTACGTGAGACCCCCGAACAACCCGAGCAACCAACAGCCCTTCTACCTCCGAGAGTCTCTCTAAAAACTGCGCCCGATTGCCGATGGTGTTGTTGATCATGGATTCGGTTAAGCTGACCCGAACCACTTCAGCCACCGATCGGACATGATCCCGGGCGGTAGAGAGAGAAAAAAAACGGAAGGAGACCAGGCTGACAGTCATCAAAAGAACAACCATTGCACCGGAAAGGGAGACGGATAACAGGGTTGTCTTGGCCTGCAACTTCATGCTTGCTTACCTCTTTTGAACACGTATCGACTCGCTTGGGTCTCTGGTCCTGAAAACAGATTAATGCAAGCTTACCATACAACATACCACGCTTCTAGATTTATGGTTAGCCAATCATCATATGGTGGAAAAATCGGAAATCTCACCAACACTTTTTAAAATAATGGCGGCCCGGCGGGCGTGGAGACGCTCCACCAGCACACCCTCCACCAGACAGATCTCCTCCCCACGTTGCTGGGCCTTGCGCCACAGAACAAGGGTGTTTCTGGCTCTGGCGATCTCATCATCCGAAGGCAGAAAAAGGGCGTTGGCCGGGCCGACCTGACTGGGATGAATCACGGTTTTACCCGCAAAACCCAACCCAGCCCCCTCCCGACACTGGGTTTCAAACCCCTCACCATCTTTGAGATCGAGAAAAACCCCGTCCAAAATCGGAACACCGGCCGCCTTGGCAGCCAGGACCGACTGCTGCAGGGCCATGGCCAGGTTGCTCCGGTCCACCCCGGCCCGAACCCCCAACGCAGCGATCAGATCGGATGTACCCATCACCAGACAGCTTACCCGTGGGTGAGAGGCGATGGCGTGGGCATTGATCACCCCCAGGGGGGATTCGATCATGGCCCAGATGGAGGGGCGGTATTCACAGACCAGAGATTTTTCCATGTGGGAAAGCTGATCATCCAGAGGCTTAAGCGACTCCACCCCATCCACCTTGGGAACCACAATACCGTCCGGCTGACCGGGAAAAACCGTTGTAATATCCTCAGACCACCAATCGGTCGACAGGCCATTGATGCGAACTGTCCTCACCAGGGCATCCTCAGGCACCCGAAGCAGGGTCTCACAAGCCAACTGCCGGGCTTCGGCCTTTGCTTGGGGCGAGACTGAATCTTCCAGATCCAGGATCAGGGCATCGGCCTTCAGCTTGGGGGCCTTTTCAAGGACCCTCTTTTGCGAGGCCGGAACATATAAAACAGAGCGGAGAAGACGGCTTTCGGTATGTTTCATGATGGGACTTTACCTCAAAAAAACCGAGAAAAAAGGGACCTTGCTTTTGAATATATGGTATGATGAACATTCCAGCTTAAAATTGTACCCAGACTAGATACAGAGCCAACCCGGCCTGCGGTCAGTTAATCTGAAGAGCAACTTCGGCGATGGTACCGTTTCCAGGCTCACCAAGGGACCCCACCCGCTAAGGATACCATTTTCCATGCCCAGAAAGAAACCCTCCAAAGGGTTGAACCACCGTCAAAAAGAGCGTATTGATCTCATTCGGCAACGCCGAAGTGATCGAGTCATCTCCCGACAGAGGGCAGAGTGGGACCTGCTGGCCGATACCACCCTGGAGGGGCCGGAAGAGGGGTTGGTCATCGCCCATTTTGGGCTTAATGTCGAGGTGGAAGATCTGAAAGGGGGGCGTTGTCGCTGTGCCGTACGGGAGACCGCAGGCATCGAGCCGGTCTGTGGCGACCGAGTAATCTGGCAGAGAGCCAATGCCGACCAGGGGGTGGTTACCGCCGTCAAGGATCGTCACACCATCCTGCAACGACCCGGAGCCTATCGACGCCTGAAAACCATTGCCGCCAACATCGACCAAATTTTCATCACCACCACCAGCCAGCACCCCAACACCGGGCTACTGGACCGCTATCTGGTGGCAGCCGAAGCGGCCAACATTGCCGCCACTATTCTCATCAATAAAATGGATCTGGCTGAAGATCCCGAAGCGTTGATGGCCCAGATGGCCCCCTATCGGGCCATGGACTATCCGGTTCTGCCTCTCTCGGCAACAACGGGGGAAGGTATCGCCGAACTGGAAGAAAAACTGGCCGGAAGGGTCTCCATTTTTGTTGGTCAATCCGGTGTTGGCAAATCGTCGCTGGTTCGCCGCTGGGTACCCGAAGAGAGCGCCCCGGCCATCGCCCCTGTCAAGGCTTCCAACGGTAAAGGTCGGCATACCACCACCGTTGCCCGACTCTATCATCTGCCAGCAGGGGGTAGCCTGATCGACTCCCCCGGTATTCGAGAGTTTGGGCTGCATGGCATCTCTCGGGAGCAGGTAGGTGGCTATTTTCGAGATATCTCCCCCTTTCTGCAAGGGTGCCGCTTCTCCAACTGCAGCCATAGCCACGAACCGGGCTGCATGGTGCTCTCCGCCATCGATAACGGAAAAATAGACAGCGTCCGACTGCAGAGCTTACGGCGGATACAATCTTCCCTGCCCGCAAGCAGCCACTAAGGAGTCTAGCAAGCCAAGCTATTTTTTCCCGTAGATCGCTTCTGGGTCCACTTCCGGCTGGGCGATCTCTTTCCATCCACCCTCCGAAGCCTCCAGATAGAAACAGTTATGCCGCCCGGTGTGACAGGCAACACCCGCCTGATCGACCAAAATCAGCAATGTATCCCGATCACAGTCGGTCCGCATGGATTTGACCGTTTGAATGTGCCCGGAGCTTTCGCCCTTTTTCCAGAACTTCTGCCGACTCCGAGACCAATAGCAGGCCACCCCGGTTTTTAACGTCTCTGCCACCGAGGATTTATTCATCCAGGCCATCATGAGAATTTCACCGGTATCGTGCTGCTGGGAGATGGCTGGAATCAGACCATCGGCGTTAAATTTCAAACTGTTGAGATTCTCTTCAGATAATTCAGCCATTGGGTAACCTTTATAACACTTGGAAAAAACTACACACGCATCTCAACACCCTCATCGCGCAGATAGGCTTTGACCTCTGGGATGGTGTATTGACGGAAATGAAAAATAGAGGCAGCAAGCACCGCATCCGCCCCCCCTTGCCGCAGCCCTTCCAGCAGATGCTCCTTACTGCCAACCCCCCCCGAAGCAATAACCGGAATCGTAGTCGCCTCGGCAATGGCACGGGTTAAAACCAGGTCGTACCCTATTTTGGTTCCATCCCGATCCATGGAGGTCAGAAGAATCTCTCCAGCCCCGTAGGCCTCCATCCGCTTAGCCCACTCGACAGCATCCAGCCCGGTGGGTTTACGCCCCCCATGGGTATAGATCTCCCATCGAACCGGCACCCCTGCCCCATCCTTCTCCACACATTTGGCATCAATCGCCACCACAATACACTGGGCGCCAAACTGGGTAGAGGCCTCTTTGACAAACTCCGGGCGAAAAACAGCCGCCGTATTGATCCCCACCTTATCGGCCCCGGCATTGAGCAGGCGACGAATATCCTGGTTGACCCGAATACCCCCCCCGACCGTCAGGGGGATGAAAACCTGTTCAGCCGTTCGGCGCACCACATCCAAAATGGTGTCCCGATTTTCGTGGGAGGCGGTAATATCCAGAAAAGTCAACTCGTCCGCCCCTTCCAGATCGTAACGACGGGCCACCTCTACCGGGTCTCCGGCATCGATCAGGTTTTCAAATTGAACCCCCTTTACCACCCGCCCCTCTCGGACATCCAGACAGGGAATTATGCGTTTTGCCAGCATGACTCATCCACTATTTGTATTTAATCTTCATGATAAGAATAAAAGTAGCCATCACCAAAATGGCTCCATTGGCCGCCATCACCGGCCCAGACTCAATAAGATATCCGTAGACAATCCACAGCAGGGTGCTGAACACATAGACAACAAACATTCCCAGAGAGATATCTTTGGTCGAGTGGGTCCGCCAGGTTTTTAGAACCTGAGGCAAAAAAGAGCCGGCCGTCAGAAAACCGGCAACAAAGCCGACCAGCTCTATCTGACTCACCTATCGACTACCCTTGGTCAGCTTGACCGCCTCAGCAAAATCCACCCGCCCATCATAGATGGCCTTACCGGTAATCGCCCCAGAGATCCGTCCACCATTGGCAAAAGGGCCAGCATTCTCCAACGCTACCCGAATATCCTCCAGGGTGGAGATTCCGCCCGAGAGAATAATGGGGATAGAGACCGTCTCGGCCAGTTGCCGGGTTGCCGGGGTGTTGGGACCGGTCAGGGCACCATCTCGGGAGATGTCGGTAAAGATGATCTCGGCCACCCCAGCATCTTCAAACTGCCTGGCCAGATCGATAGCCTGAATATCGGTCACTTCAGCCCACCCCTCCACCGCCACCCTGCCCTCTCGGGCATCGATACCCACCGAAATACGTCCCGGAAAAGCCCGACAAGCCTCCTTCACCAAGGCCGGGTCCCGACAGGCGATGGTGCCGAGGATACAGATTTGAATCCCCATATCGAAGCAGGCCTCCATGGTAGCCAGAGAGCGAATGCCGCCCCCCAACTGCATGGGAATATCCAACACGTTGACAATGGCGGCGATAGCCTGGGCATTGACCTGTTTACCCGCAAAGGCACCGTTGAGGTCCACCACATGAAGCCGCTCTGCCCCCAACCCCTGCCAACGGGCCGCTGTGGCCCCTGGGTCGTCGGAATAGATGGTGTTTTGCGCCATATCTCCCTGAAAAAGTCGAACACAGTTGCCATCTTTCAGGTCGATGGCGGGAATGATAATCATGGTATCAGGGGCTCCAACGGATAAAGTTTTCCAACAAGGTCAAACCCCGCTTCTGGCTCTTTTCGGGGTGAAACTGGGTAGCGAAGAGGTTATCTTTGGCGACAGCTGCGGTAAACTCGACGCCATACTCACTGCTTCCCGCCACCAGATCCTGCTGGGTTGGCTGACCAAAAAAAGAGTGAACAAAATAGAAGTGGGATCGATCGGGAATGCCGGCCCAAAGGGGGTGGGCTTTTTTTTGATCAACCCGATTCCAACCCATATGGGGCACCTTGAGATTCATCCCCGGCTGTTGACTGTCTGGCATGGTCGAGGCAAAGCCGCCCACAACACCCGGAATCAGATCCAGACCACGGTGGACGCCAAATTCGTGCCCTTCAGTAAAGAGTAGCTGCATACCGACACAGATACCCAAAAAGGGCCGCCCCGTTTCAATGTGTTGCAGAGCAGGCTCCAACAGTCCAGACGCTTCCAAATTCCGATAACAGTCCGCAAAGGCACCCACACCGGGCAGCACAACCCGATCAGCCCGCTGGATATCCTCCGCAGCCTGACTGACGACAACCTGACCACCTACCGATTCCAACGCTTTAGCTACCGAACGCAAATTACCGGAGCCATAGTCGATGACGGTGATTAAGGACATGAAGAAACCTCGTTTTGCAAAAATTTAAACAGAGAGGGTTCCCTTGGTGCTGGGAACCTCATCGGCCCGCCGCTGATCCACTGTGCAGGCCTGGCGCAGCGCCATCGCCAATGCTTTATAGCAGGACTCGATAATATGGTGGCTGTTGGTACCGTAAAGATTTTCTGCATGGAGGGTCATCGCCCCATTACCGGCAAAAGCCTCAAACCACTCCCGGAACAGTTCGGTATCGAACTGGCCCAGCTTTTGGGTCGGCAGCGCCACCCGCCACACCAAAGAAGGACGGTTGGAGAGATCCACCACCACCCGAGAGAGGGCCTCATCCAACGGTACCATGGCAAGACCAAAACGGGTAATACCCCGTCGATCTCCCAGCGCTTCACGAAAAGCCTGTCCCATGGCAATGCCCACATCTTCTACGGTGTGGTGGCTATCGATGTGGGTATCGCCTTTGGCCTTGATGGTCAAGTCGAACAGACCGTGACGGGCTATCTGGTCCAACATATGGTCTAAAAAACCGATGCCGGTGTTGATCTCAGATTGGCCGGTACCATCCAACACCAGGGAGACCTCAATCTGGGTCTCTTTGGTAGTACGGGAAACGGTAGCTTTTCTGTTCACGGTTTTGCCTCCAAACGAAGATCGACACTCAACTTGTGGGCCGTCAACCCCTCGGAGTCAGCCAACTGGGAGGCCGCAGGCCCGATCTGGGCAAGAGAGTCCGGGGTACACTGAATCAGGCTGGTCCGTTTGATAAAGTCAAACACCCCCAGAGGGCTGGAAAAACGGGCTGTTCCCTCGGTAGGCAACACATGGTTGGGTCCGGCGATATAGTCTCCGATGGGTTCTGGCGTATAACGCCCCATAAAGATGGCACCGGCATTTTTGATGAGGGGCAACAACGCCTCCGGGTTTTCCACCGCCAACTCCAGATGTTCCGAGGCCGCCTGAGAGGCCAGCTCGCACGCCTCTTTCATATCTTTTACCAGAATGATCGCCCCTCGAGAGGAGAGGGCTTTTTTGCAGATCTCTCGGCGGGATAGCTGTGCCAACTGTTCAGCCAGGGCCTCCTCTACCTGATCCGCTAAAGCGGAAGAGTCGGTAATCAAGATCGACTGGGCAATCTCATCATGTTCCGCCTGAGAGAGCAGATCGGCTGCCAACCAACGGGGATCGTTGTGACCATCGGCTACAATCAGAATCTCTGATGGTCCGGCGATCATATCGATACCGACCCGACCGAAAACCTGCTTTTTGGCCGTGGCGACATAAATGTTTCCCGGCCCAACAATTTTATCCACCGCTGCAATGCTCTGGGTTCCATAGGCCAGGGCTGCAATCGCCTGGGCGCCGCCCACCTTGTAGATCTCATCCACCCCGGCCGCTTGAGCCGCCGCTAAAATAAGTGGATTGACCTCTCCGTGAGGGGTGGGTACCACCATAGCCAACTCCGACACCCCCGCTACCTTGGCAGGAATGGCATTCATCAACACCGAAGAGGGGTAACTCGCCAGACCGCCAGGGACATACAGCCCGGCCCGCTGCAGAGGAGAGAGCCGCTGCCCCAGCAGGGTTCCGGTTGAATCGAGATAGGTTTCCACCCCCATACGGGGCATCTGCCACACATGGTAGGAGCGAATCCGCTCCACCGCCAGATCCAATGCCGCCAACTCGGCCTTGCTACAGCGACCGATTGCCGATTCAATCTCCTGCTTGGTAAAGGTAAGGCTATCCGGGGTCAGTTTCAGGTGGTCGAAGCGGGTGGTATAGTCGATCAGAGCCGCATCCCCCCGCGCTTTGACCTGAGCCAGGATGTCAGCCACCACCTTTTCGATCTGGGCCTGATCTCCCGCATCCCACTGCAGTAGATCCCGATAGGTTTGGGCAAAATCTTCTTGGGCTGTATTAAGCCGATGGATAAGAGAGCCAGACATCATGTTCACTCATTTAAAAAAATAGAGAGGCGATTTGATAATGAGAGCCAAAAGGGGTCATTCACTCAATCTTTTTATTTCGGCCCCCAAGGCCAGAAGTTTTTCCTCGATCCGCTCATAGCCCCGGTCCAGATGGTAGACACGGGAGATTAAGGTCTCTCCCTCTGCCGCCAACCCGGCCAGAACCAGAGAGGCCGAAGCCCTGAGATCGGTCGCCATCACCGGCGCTCCAACCAATTTACCCATACCCTGAACATGAACCGAATTGCCATGGATCTGGATATTGGCCCCCATGCGCTGCAGTTCGGAGACATGCATGAAGCGATTTTCAAAGATGGTCTCGGTGACGATGCTGCTGCCGGCTGCCATACTGTTGAAAACCAGCATCTGTGCCTGAATATCGGTCGGAAAACCGGGATAGGGGCTGGTCTGAAAATCCACCGCTTGCAGGTTGCCGTTGCTGCGCACCTTCAGACTGTTTCCCCCCTCCTCTTCGATGATCACACCGGCCTGCCGCAGTTTTTCCAGAGGTACGGTTAAAAATTCACTTTGGGTATTGGTCAGGGTCACCTCGCCGTTGGTGATGGCGGCGGCAATAATGAAAGTAACGGTTTCGATACGGTCGGGAATGATGGTATGGCTGGTACCATGCAGCTCTTTGACCCCCTCGATAATAATGGTGCTGCTACCGGCTCCACGAATTTTAGCCCCCATGCTAATAAGCATATTAGCAAGGTCGACCACCTCTGGCTCTCGGGCCGCATTTTCCAGTGTGGTGATGCCATCGGCCAAGGTCGCCGCCATGAGCAGATTTTCGGTGCCGGTCACCGTCACCGGCTCCAGGTAGATCCGGGCACCACTCAACCGTTTGCAACGGGCCCGGATAAACCCATTACCCAGGGAGATGTCTGCCCCCAAAGCCCTCAACCCCTGAATGTGCAGATTGACCGGGCGGGAGCCGATGGCACAGCCGCCGGGCAGGGAGATTTCGGCCTGACCATAATGGGCCAACATAGGCCCCATGACCAAGATGGAGGCGCGCATGGTACGGACCAGATCGTAGGGGGCACAAAAATTATCAATCCCCTTATTGTCGATCTCCACACCCAGCTTTTCATCGATAGTGAGCGCCGCACCGTGTCGCCCCAGCAGCTCCAACATGGTGGTGACATCCACCAGGTGGGGGATATTGGACAGATAGACCCGATCACTGGTCAGCAGCGTGGCCGCCAACGCAGGGAGAGTCGCATTTTTCGCACCACTGATGGGAATCGTACCCTTGAGTGTGCCACCACCTCGAATCAATATTTTATCCATGATGTCGATCTTATTACCGTATTTTACGGCGCCGGGCAAGTTCTTCTCGGCAGAGATGGGACGGTTTCTTGTTGGCTCCATTTTATGTTGCGTTAATCAATTAGCGGTGCTAATCTTTCATTAGCATCAACAGAAGAAGCACTGGATTCAACCCAAGGGAGTGGCAGATAATGGACCCTACAATCATTACCCACCGTCGCCAGAAGCTGGCCCAGATCATCCAACAAGAGGGGAGCCAGTCGGCGGTGGCCCGAAAAATCGATACCGACCCCTCCTATCTCAGCCAGATCATGAGCCCCAAAGGGCGGCGCAACGTTGGGGAGGTGCTGGCCCGCCGGATAGAGGAGCGGTTTAACAAAGAGCCAGGCTGGATGGATGCCCCACCAGAGCCGCCCCCCTACCGGGAGGCAAGCCAGGATATGCTTGACGCTTTCTCGGAATTCATCCTGATTCCCCGCTATCAGGTTACCGCCAGCATGGGACCGGGAGAGAGCCAGCCCGATGAAGATCAGATCAACGGACATCTGGCCTTCAAAAACATCTGGCTGCAAAAACGCCGGCTCAACCCCCGCTACCTCACCATCATCGATGCCGTGGGGGACTCCATGCACCCCACCATCTCCAACGGCGATGTCCTGCTGGTGGACCTTCGACAGAAAGAGCCTGTCGACAACCGTATTTTTGTCCTGCGTATGGAAAACCAGCTCTATGCCAAGCGGCTCCACACCCGCCCCAACCACGCCATCCACATCCAGTCCGACAACCCCCTCTCTCCCCCTTTCGAGGTCAACAGGGAGGATAGCGAAGGGGTTGACATCATCGGACGGGTTGTCTGGGCCGGCAGAGATCTGTAAAAAAAAAGACCAACCCGGATATCAATCAAAACCGTGCGGGTTTTTAGGTGATTGATGGGGGAAAGAGTGATATGTTCATGGCGCTATGATCGTACCCTCACTCACTCAATTCAAGCGCCTTGCTCAGCAGGGCAATCTGGTTCCCGTCTATCGGGAAATTATGGCCGACCTCGATACGCCGGTTTCCGCCTATCTCAAGGTGGCGGCAGAGAGCCGGCATGCCTTTTTGCTGGAGTCGGTACAAGGGGGGGAAAAATGGGGCCGGTACAGCTTTTTGGGGCTGGACCCCGCCGCCCTGTTTACCGTCACCAATCAGCGTGTCGAGATCCAACAAAACAACAAACCCCTTGAGGTCATCACCGGGCAAAATCCCATGGCGGTACTCGAGGAGTACATGGACCGTTTCAAACCGGTTCCTGTTCCGGGTCTACCCCGTTTTCACGGTGGTGCGGTGGGCTATTTCGGCTATGACATCGTTCGCTGTTTCGAAAACATACCCGACAACAATCCCGACCGTCTCGGTACACCCGATGCGGTCTTCATGCTGACCGATCTGGTACTGATCTTCGACAACCTGCTCGGACGACTCAAGGTGGTGGCCAACCTCTTTATCGAGGAGGGGGTCGACCTGGAAAAAATCTATGCGGAAAGTCTGCTGCGCATCGATACCCTGGTAGCCACCCTCAAAGAGACCCTCCCCAAACCGGCAAAGACCGACGCCAACAGCACCCCGATCAAAGAGAGCGACTTCGAACAGGAGATGTCCCGCCAATCCTATGAAGAGGCGGTCAACAAAGCCAAGGAGTATATTCTGGCTGGCGATATCTTCCAGGTGGTTCTCTCCCAACGGCTCTCCATCCCTTTTCCCCATCCGCCCATCTCACTCTACCGGGCGCTTCGGGGCACCAACCCCTCTCCCTACATGTACATGATCAAAATGGGTGATTTTTCCCTGGTGGGTTCCAGCCCGGAAATTCTGGTCCGACAGGAGTCCGACGTCGTCACGGTACGTCCCATTGCCGGCACCCGGCGACGTGGTGTGGATGAAGCCGAAGATCAGGCTCTGGAAAAAGAGCTGTTGGCCGATCCCAAAGAGCGTTCGGAACATATCATGCTGGTGGATTTGGGCCGCAACGATCTAGGCCGGGTGGCCCAGGTTGGCACTGTCGAGGTCACCGATCAATTTTCCATTGAACGCTACTCTCACGTCATGCACATTGTCTCCAACGTCCAGGCCCGCCTGCGGGAGGAGCTCAGCCTGTTTGACGTGGTCGCCGCCACCTTTCCGGCCGGAACCGTCAGCGGCGCACCCAAAATCAGGGCCATGGAGATTATCGATGAGCTTGAGGTCTCCCGCCGAGGTCCCTATTCGGGCACTGTCGGCTACATCTCTTTTTCAAAAAACATGGATCTGGCCATCACCATCCGCACCGCCATCATCAAAGAGGGCAGACTCTACGTTCAAGCCGGAGCCGGTATTGTGGCTGACTCCCGACCAGATCGGGAGTATGAGGAGACACGGGAGAAGGCACGCGCCATCTTCCGAGCCGTAGATCTGGTACAGCAGGGACTGGAGTAAACCAACATGCTCTTGATGATCGACAACTACGACTCCTTTACCTACAACCTGGTACAATATTTTGGGCAACTGGGTGCCAACGTCCAGGTATTCCGCAACGATGCCATCACCCTGGATGAGATCGGCAAACTCAACCCTCAACACATTGTCCTCTCTCCGGGTCCCTGCACCCCTGATCAAGCCGGAATCACCTTGGATATCATCCACCATTTTTCGGGAGACATCCCCATTTTTGGTGTCTGTCTGGGTCATCAAGCCATTGGTCAGGCTTTTGGAGGGGAGGTTGTGCGGGCTCCGGCGGTGATGCACGGCAAGGTCTCTTCGGTCCACCATCTAAACCAAGGGGTGTTCCAAAATCTGCCCAACCCCCTGACCGCCACCCGCTATCACTCTCTGGTCGTCAAACAAGAGAGCCTCCCCGACTGTCTGGCGGTAACCGGCTGGACAGAAGAGGGGCTGATTATGGGGCTGAAACATAAAACCCTGCCGGTGGAGGGGGTACAATTTCACCCGGAATCCATCCTGACCGACAAAGGGCACGACCTGCTGGCCAATTTTCTCAACCAGTAGAAATGATCTCGACTTGAAGGAGCTGCCATGAATATTCAACAAGCCATTACCCGCCTCATCGACGGTCGGGATCTAACCCAGGAAGAGGCCCGCCGGGTAATGGACCGTATCATGTCTGGCGAGTGTACCGATGCTCAAATCGGCGCCTACCTGACGGCCCTGCGCATGAAAGGAGAGACCGTTGAAGAGATTGCCGGTTCGGCCTTGACCATGCGAGAGAAATCCCTCAAAGTCAAAGCCGATGGCGTGGTGGTTGACACCTGTGGAACCGGCGGTGACGGATTGGGAACCTTCAACATTTCAACTACGGTCGCCTTTGTGGTAGCGGCCAGTGGTGTCAATGTCGCCAAACACGGCAACCGCTCCATCTCCTCCAAAAGCGGTTCGGCGGATGTATTAAAAGCCTTGGGCGTCAACATTGATGCCGACCTGGCCGTTGTCGAACGCTGTATTGCCGAAGCCCAAATCGGCTTTATTTTTGCGCCCAAACATCACGGCGCCATGCGCCATGTCATGGCAGCACGAAAAGAGCTGGCCATGCGAACCATCTTCAACCTGCTCGGCCCCATGACCAACCCGGCCGGGGCGCCGTTTCAGCTTATCGGTGTCTATGATGGTGCCTTAACGGCTCCCATGGCTCAAGTCTTGGGCAGGCTTGGCTCCAAACATGCTTTGGTGGTTCACGGCAGCGATGGTCTGGATGAGATCACCACCACCGGTCCCACCCGTGTGGCAGAGCTGGATCGAAGCGGCAATGTCACCTCCTACGTGATAGAGCCTGAACAGTTCGGCCTGCCTCGAGCCTCCCTGGATGACCTCAAAGGGGGGGATGCTGACGAGAACGCTCAGATCACCCAATCCATACTCAGTGGTGGCCTGGGTCCACGACGGGATATTGTCACCCTGAACGCAGGGGCTGCGCTTTGTGTTTCCGGCATCACTGCCGACATCAACTCCGGCTTGAAGCTGGCCTGTGAACTGATCGACAGCGGCAAAGCCCTGGCACGACTGGATCATCTCATCCGGTTATCCAATGAAACCGCCTGATCAGGCCATCAGAGCCCTCGCTTAGGAGGGTTGATCCATGGCTTTTTTCAGGAAAACCATCTCGGTCAACAAGATGCTGAAGCGGGTGGCTCGTGGGGATATGCCCCGATTCATCGATCTGCGCGGCAACTACTGTGTGGCAATTCCCGGCTCTATTCCGGTACTGTTTGATGCCGATCTTTTTTTTGAAGAGGAGATGTGGGTTCAAGATATGCTGGGGGTTCAGTTTAGAACAGATCAGATGGTCATTATTCTCTGTGAATTTGGTCAAACCAGTGAGGCGGCCCTGGATCTTTTCATGGAGAAAAACCCTAAAACCCCCTTTGATCTCCGCACCCTCAAAGGGGGGATGGAGAGCTACCGCTCTGCCCTATCCAAGCTGACCAAAGGGTTTAAAAAACAGGCGCTGTTTGAAAAAGAGCTCACCTCCCTCTCCACCCATCCCGCCCGTTTTCAGCAGATTATTCAGGGACTGCAAAAGAACCAGAAATCCTTTCTGGCCTCCCTGTTCCAATGACCCCTTTTTCCTGTGCCAGCTTCGAACAAAAACGCTACACTGCCCGACCACAAGCCGCGTTGGTTTTCAAATAAAGAGAGCAGCCATGAGCCAAGAGACAATCCTGGACCGCATCATGTCCCGCAAGAAAGAAGAGATACAACAGCGCCGCCGACAACGGCCTGAAGGGGCGCTATTAAACGAAATCAAGGGGATGGAATCAACCCGTGGTTTTGCTCACGCCCTGATTCAACAGGTCAACCAAGAGAGACCCGCGGTCATTGCAGAGATCAAGCGGGCCTCCCCCTCCAAAGGGTTGATCATCCCAAATCCAGATCACTTCAACCCGGCTGAGATTGCCTTGGGCTATTTCAACCATGGCGCCTCCTGCCTCTCCTGTTTGACGGATCGAGATTTTTTTCAAGGCGATGAACGGTTTGTTCAACAGATTCGCCAACGGGTCACCCTGCCGGTTTTGCGCAAGGACTTTATCTGCGACCCCTATCAGGTTATCGAATCCCGAGCCGTTGGGGCGGATGCCCTTTTATTGATCATGGCGGTGCTCTCCACCTCCCAAGCCCAGGAGCTGGAGTCCGCTGCCTTTGAACTGGGTCTGGATGTGCTTATTGAGGTGCATAATGAGGCTGAACTGGAGGCGGCCCATCGGCTAAAAAGCCCCTTGATGGGGGTAAACAATCGCAACCTGAAAACCTTTGAAACCTCCCTGGATGTCTCTTTGCGCTTGGCTGCTTTGATGGAGACGGACCGTATTGTGATCTCCGAAAGCGGTATAGCCAACCAGGATGATATCCGTCGATTACGTCAAAACAGCATCCACGCCTATCTGATTGGCAGCTCTTTTATGAAAAGTGACCATCCGGGTGTAGAGTTGGGCAAACTGCTGAAGCCCTTTCTTGGAGATTAAGCGGCTTGGGAAGGGTTTTACCATGCCTTTGGCCGTTTTTTCAGGAGGAGGGGCCGCCACACCGGAGAGAGAAGCGGTAACCACAGCCCCGGACGGTCTGGAGATATTTATCGTGACCCGATGCTGAGAGATCCCGGCGCAGATGGCGAACATGGACATCTACCGTCCGCTCGTTGACCCCCCGACTCTCTCCCCAAACATGCTCCAACAGCTCCCCACGCGAGAAAACCCGCTCGGTGTGCGCCACCAAAAAGGCCAGCAACTGAAAAGCCATCCGACCAATTTTAAGGGGGGTGAAGGCCGGCCCGACATAGACCACCTTGTTATGAAGCTCCAACCGCAAGCCAGCCACCTCCAGCACATCACCCTGAAGCCGACTATCCACTCGTCTGAGCAGGGCCTGAATACGGGCCAGCAGCTCACCGGGAGAGAAGGGTTTATCTAAAAAGTCATCGGCCCCTGCCTCCAGGGCGATAATCTTCTCCTGCTCATTTTCCCGATCGGAGAGCATGATGATTGGAATAGCCAGCAGGGCCACTCTTTTTCGGATATAGGAGAGAAACTCCAGCCCGGAAACACTGGTGGAATTCCAGTCTAACAAGATAAGTGAAGGCCTACTCTCTTCCAGTATCAGGCGTGCCTCCTCAGCATCATGGGTACACCAGCACTGGAATGCTGCACCCTCAACGATCTTCTTGAGTTCTTGCAACGAGGAGACGTTGCCGTCCACAATAAGAATACTGTTTTTCATCTACCGTTCATCCACAGTCAAACGGGAAAACTAGGACACCCACCCCATGACTGGGAAACATACACTAGACCGACGGACAACTAAAGGTAAAATTAACTGTTAATTAAATACAAACTTTTATGTTATAATAAATCAGTCAGCATTTTTTATTCCTGCCACGTCGCTCTTTTCCCATACTGATCCCTACCCTGAACCGGAGGAGATGACCGACTGCTTGGAGAACAAAAGGGGAGAGAATAGCACCCTTCTCATCAAAAGCGGCTCTAAAACAAAGTTAAGTCCAGGGGTACTCCCAACCCCAAAACAGGGAGACTCTTCCCCGTTTCATGGGAGTAAAAACCCTTACAATAGAGGGATTTTCAAACAGAAATGGCTAGAATTTCTCTATTAAGAACAGCCCCCAAATGACCGCAGCCATCGTCAAGGCGACAAAGACAGCCGCCGAGCCTAAATCCTTGGCCCGTCCCGAGAGGGGGTGGCGCTCCAAACCGACCCGATCCACAACAGCCTCAAGGGAGGAGTTCAACAACTCAACCAACAGCACCAACAGCAAGGAACCAACCAACACTCCCCTTTCCAGAGCGCCCTCCCCCAACCAAAAACCTAAGGGAATCAGAAACAACATTCCGATTATTTCTTGTCTGAAAGCCGTCTCATACTGCCAAGCAGCCTTAAATCCCGCTAAAGACCATTGAAAAGCCTTGATAAAATGGGATATTCCGGTCAATTTTTTTTCATTCATGAAACAAACCCTCTTTAAAAAAATCGCAGGCCAACTCGACAACCCGTCGAGAGACAACCAACCCCATATGGGTGTGGGGTAGCTGGACCACCTGGGCACCGGGCAGTTGGGTCTCCGCCACCGCAACCGTGCCATCATTAGGGGATTCGAGGGCAAACAGAGCCCGACTGAAGCCCACAGAGAGGGTACCAGCTACCACGCCGACCTGACAACCATCCGGCACCCGATTGGGCCCCCCATACAACAGCCCGTTATCCAGAGATCCCCCCAGTACTCGACGACCCACCCAGGGCAGGCGAGAGAGGATTCGAGCCGAGTGGGAGCCAAGAAAGGGGGTGCCGACCGCCACCAACCGACTCCCTCTTGTCTCCTCATAGCGGTGCAACAGGTGCAGGGCAAGCAGCCCCCCCAGGCTATGACCAAGCAGATAGACGGGGGGCGGGATATGCCGCCAAAGATGGTAGAGGCTCTCCGTACTTTGGGTTAAGGCCACCCGAACGGTAGCATAGCGAAACACAGCAACCTGATAGCCCAAAGCCTGCAGATGCCGCCGCATCCAGAAAAACTCCAGACCACGCATCCAGAGGCCGTGAATCAGAATAACTGTCCCCAGTGGCTGGTTACTCATCAGCCCCAATCCTTTGGTCGGCCGACAAAACAGCCTCTCTCTCCTCTTTGGAGAGCGCCGCCAATCGCTCCATTTCCTGATAAAACCGCGCCCTATCCTCGCCAAGCTCCTCATAAACCCGCAACAGCTGTGGTACCAGACGGCTGTAGGTGTTAACGGAAGCGAGTTTGGCATTATTCACCCCCTTGGCAAACCAACCGTTTGCCAGGCCGGGTCCATGGTGCGTGGCGGCAGCCTGGAGAACCTTCTGCTTTTCAACCGCCATCTTAGCTGGGCTTAAACGGGATTGGTACACCCTTTCCAACTGTTTTCTGACCACGCCTACCCCTTCAAGAAAGTGGCTTTGCTGGGATAGATAGCGGTCATATTCTGCCAGAAGATCCTCTCGCCCTGACTCTTTCAACCACAACCGCACCCCAATCTGGCTGACGGCCTGGGCGAACGATTCGTTGAAGGTGGAGTCGTCGGAGAGATAGAGCTTCTGGTGAGCCATCTCATGGAACATTAAAGCCGCCAGCCGACTCTCGGGCCAAAAGATAAAGGTGTTGAGCAGAGGATCGTCAAACCAGCCCAAGGTCGAATAGGCCGAAGAGCTGGCAATATGGACATCCCGCCCGGCTTGTCGGAGCTTCCCGGCCTGGATATCTGCCCCCTGTCGATCAAAATAACCCAGATACTGGAGACAGCCGGTCACCGGAAAACACCACACTTCCGGTTGCAAGGAGAAGGCAGGGGTGGCAAAAAGCACCCAGGTGGCCTGGGGACGCTCCAGGTCGGCATAGCGGGTAAAGGTCCCCTTCACCGGCAGCAACAACTGCTCCCGAGCAAACTGCCGCAGAGCCTGGGAGTGCCGCAGCTTATGTTTCAGTTTCTGGGGGGTGGCTGGGTCTTCCAACAGAGTGGCAACCGGCTGGCGCCGACCGAGCAGGTCCAGATGGCCTCCCACCGCTTGCAAATAGTAGGAGGGGCCCAGACATCCCGTGAGCAACAAAAGCAGAATAACCAGCGAGGCGAGACGAACAGCCATCTAGCGTTTTCGGTAGGCTGGATCGCATCGCTTTCGGACCAGATGCGACTCATACAGCTTGCCCAGCATGATCTTCAAATCCGGATCACTCACCTGTTCGACCAACTGCTGAGCCTTCTGCCGCTCCTCCGGCAGGGAGGGGGGCAAGGTTGGCGGAGGTTTGGAGGGGGTGGTGTCCACCTTATGGCGTAGAGACTCCCCCTTAAAACGCAGATCGACAATCACCCCATCAGGATAGCTCTTTTGCAGGGCCAGAAGAATGGTCGGTTTCATGAAGGTCAGGTTACTCATCCAGGCCGGATTACCCACCCGAACATGCAGTACGCCATTTTCCAGGCGGATGGGTTCGGTATGTTTGGCAATCAGATCCCCTACCGCCCGCCGCCAATCCCGCCAGAGCCGGTGGGCCTTGCTGTTGGGGTGGTCGAGCATCTTTCCGGTCACCCGTTTGATCAGATGACTGATGGGTTGCAGGCCGGTTATTTTTCTTGGCTTTGCCATAATCTCTATTGTCTCTATTTTGTCTGGGCAATCAAGGTTGCGCCTCCCACTGGGTGATAATCCAAGGTGGCTCCTTTTCCAAAGAGGCGCTCCCCCCTTTTTTGGCAGCAATCAACACCAACACCTCCGGGCCACCCGGCTGGTCACAGACCGGCAGCAGACGAGTGGGAGAGAGACCAAATTGGCGGAGGGTTGCCAGGATTTCATCCAGCCGCTCCGGTCGATGGATCAGGCAAAACACCCCCTCCTGCCGCAATAATACCGCCCCACAACCGATAAAATCGGCCAGGGTTCCCGCCTGTTCAAAACGGGCCATTGCCCTTCTTCTGTCGGGTGGCAGACGGCCGCTCCCTTTTTTAAAAAAGGGTGGGTTGGAAAAAACCCGATCATACCCCCCCGCCAGCATCTCTTTTGGAGGAGATCGCACATCTCCCTGCCACACCCTGACTCGATGGCCGAAGGGCAAGCTTGCCAGACGGTAACGGGCCACCTCCACCAACTCCGGCTGTAGCTCCAGACCATCTACCCAGCCGTCAACCGCTGACTGGGCAACCAGAAAGGTCACCTCGCCACAACCAACCCCCAACTCAGCCAACCGCTCCCCAGGGGCCGGATTGACAAAAGCGGCCAGAAGCCGCCCATCAACCGAACCGCCCACTTCACGACAGAGAGCGGCCTGATGGTCTATATCTTTGCGCATAAAGGGCTGACAACCTCTCCAAGAAAAAGTAGATTGTCAGATAGTTTACAAGAATAGGGGGAGATCCTCCCCTTTTTTTATGGCAAGAAGAGGAAAAAGTCGCTGTGGTATCATCAGATATCCTACTTATGGAAGAGGCCGCCATGGCAGCCGGGAGAGTTATCCTGAGCTACTACCGAGAAGGACAGCAGGTTTCCAACGCCGCTGACGTCCGGCACAAAGGGGCAAACAACCCCCTGACCAAAGCAGATCTAGAGGCCGATCGCCTGCTCAGAACCACCCTGTTGGCGGCCCGACCCGACTATGGCTGGCTCTCGGAGGAGACCGTGGACAGTATCGACCGTCTGGATAAAAAACGGGTCTGGGTGGTGGACCCCATTGACGGTACCAAAGAGTTTATTGTCGGTCTTCCCCAGTTTGCTGTCTCAATCGGCTTGGTAGAAGCGGGTCAGACCCTGGCAGCCTGTGTCCATAACCCCGCCACCAACGAGACCTTTCTGGCCCAACGAGGCAGAGGCGCCACTCTCAACCATCAACCCATTCACACCAGCTCGCGCACACAACTGATCGGCTCAAGCTGTCTGGCCAGCCGTTCCGAGACCAAACGGGGGGATTGGGACCCCTTTAAACAGGAGCTGGACCTGACCATCATGGGTTCCATTGCCTATAAACTCTCTCTGGTAGCAGCGGGACAGTACGATATGACCTTTACCCTGACCCCTAAAAACGAGTGGGATTTTTGTGCGGGAGCGCTGTTGGTCACAGAGGCTGGCGGTCGGGTAACCCATAAAGGGGGAGAGCCTTGCCGTTTTAACAACAAAGACCCTCGGGTTCGCTCCCTGCTGGCAAGCAATGGTCATCTCCATTCGGCGCTGTTGGCGCGACTCAAAGGGATCCCCTATGGTCCCGACCGTCACGGACCGACCTGTACGGCCCAGCCCATCACCTCAACAGGAAAGAGAGCAGAATCGTGAAAAAATATGATGTCTACGGAATAGGCCACGCCTTGGTTGATATGGAGTTTAAGGTGGAGGAGGCTTTTATAGAACAGATGGGCCTGACCAAAGGGGCCATGATGCTGGTCGACGAGGCCCAACAGAAGGCGATGTTAGCTGAACTTGGCAGCGCCACGCCCCATCGCTCCTGCGGGGGTTCGGCCTCCAACACCCTGATCGGTCTTGCCCAGTTTGGTGGTCGCGGCTTTCACTCCTGCAAGGTAGCCGACGACGAGACCGGCGCTTTTTTTGCAGCCGATATGCACAACAACGGGGTAGAGAGCAATCTAGGCCACAACAACCAACCGGGCACCACCGGTAAATGTCTGGTTCTCATTACCCCAGACGCCGAACGGACCCTCTGCACCCACCTGGGTATTTCAGAATCGTTCAGTACCGAAAATCTATCAGAACCCCATCTATCCCAAGCGGAATATCTTTACATAGAAGGGTATCTGGTCTCCTCTCCCACCACCTTGAAGGCAGCCATCACAGCGGCACAAACCGCCCGCAAACAGGGTGTAAAGGTGGCTTTGACCTTCTCGGATGTGTTTATGATCAAACTGTTCCGCGAGGGGATGGACCAGATTATCTCGGATGGTGTCGACCTGCTGTTTTGCAACGAAAACGAAGCGTTGGAGTATACTGGCGAAGATAACCTCCCTGCTGCCTGTGAGGCGTTAAAAAAAATCACCCGCCAATTTGGTGTCACCCTTGGGGCTGAAGGGGCCATTCTTTTTGATGGTCAGGAGAGCTACCCCATTCCCGGTGTACCCGCCCAGGCCATCGATACCAACGGTGCGGGAGACCTGTTTGCCGGTGCTTTTCTCTATGGCATCACCCACGGACTCTCCTTTCCCCAAGCCGGAGCGTTGGCCTGTCAGGCCTCTTCGGTATTGGTCACCCAGTATGGCGCCCGACTGAAAAAAGATCAGGCCAAGCAGATTAACAGGTAGAATAATGAACGACAACACCAACGCCAACCCTCAGGACAGGCGACATTTTTCTCGGGTGGAATTCTCCCACGATGTGGAATTGACAACCGGCAAAGGGGGACGGATTGCCGGTGCCTTCACAGATATCAGTCTGCGGGGCATGCTGTTCCAGGCCGACAAACTACCCAAAAAAGGGACCCATATTTCCGGCACCCTCAACCTGGGAGATGTCAGCCTGAATATTGCCGGCGAAGTGGTGGCCTCCCATCCCAATCGAGGGGCGGCGATTCGCTTTCAAGATCTGGACATCGACACCTTTGCCCATCTTCGTCGTCTGGTCTCCCTGAATCTGGGGGATTCTGAAACCATTGACCGAGAGTTTTTTACCTCCTTATGAGCCAATCGACACCCCTTGTAAAGGGCATCTATCCCATCTTGGATGCCCAGTGGTTGGAGGGGGCCGGCCCTTTCGGACCCTGGACAGACAAAGCCAGGGCGTTGGTCGCCCTCGATATTGCCGCAGCCAACCTGCCGGTTTTGCAGTTACGTTGCAAGGGGGATGGTCGGGCCGCCCACGACTTTATGGAGCCTTGGATCATCCAGCTGAGAAAAAGCGCCCCATCCACCGCCCTTATCATCAACGATCGGGTCGATCTAGCCCTCTATTTCGAAGCCGATGGCGTCCATATGGGACAAGAGGATCTTCCCATCCACCTCTGCCGGCGACTGTTAGGCCCTAACAGAATAATCGGCCTCTCCACCCACTCCCCCCAGGAGATTCGCCATGCTGCCGAAGAGACCTCTGCCAACTATCTGGGCTTTGGCCCTCTCTTCCCAACCCGCTCCAAGCAGGATACCCAATCGGTTCAGGGGATAGAAGCCCTGGCCGAAGCCAGCCGTATCAGCCCCCTGCCCCTGGTTGCCATTGGTGGAATCGGCCTGGCACAGCTTGCGACGGTCAAGGCGACCCAGGTAGCCTCTGCGGCGATGATCAGTGGTCTGTGGAGTACCAAGGGCGAGCCGCAGTTTGTCTTGGCTGAATCCCTTTGGCAAAAGGGGTAACACAAAGCCGGCCCGGAAGAGATCTCTTCCGGGCCGGCTTTTCATGCAGGCAGGCACAACCTCTTACCAAAAGGCAAACGGTGGCCCAGACGCTTACTCGGCTGAGCTATCGATACTGCCGATCTTGCTCTTTTCCGACTGCTCTTCTTTGGTTTTGCAAGAGATGCACTGATCCGTCACCGGTCGTGCCTCCAACCGACGCAGACCAACCTCTACACCGCACTCTTCGCAATAGCCATATTCGTTGGCCTCAATCACCAGCATGGTCCGGGTAATTTTAGAGATCAGTTTTCGCTCCCTGTCTCTGGTTCGCAACTCGAAGTTGCGATCGGTCTCCAGTGTGGCCCGGTCCGATGGATCGGCAAAGATGGCCTTCTCCTCATTCATAATCGAAATGGTCTTACCAGCATCCCCACGCAACTGCTGTTGCCACTTTTGCAAAAGCTGGTAAAAAAAGGCCCGCTGTTTCGGCGACATATACTCTTCATCCTCAGAAGGTCTGTACCCCTCTTCCAGGATGATATCGGCAATTTTTCCTGTTGTTTCTTTTGTATTACTCATTTCCCACCTCGTCTGTACACAATACCAATCATCTTAATATAGATTACCGGGGGAAATGTCAATCTTTCCATCCATCTCACCCCAAACCGCCTCCCCCGCTCCATCAGCTATCAGGAAACAGTTTACCGGGATTCATAATCCCGTTGGGGTCGAAGAGTTTTTTAATCCCTTGTTGCAACAGCAGGGAGTCAGAACCGATCTCCCACTGAATATAGTCCCGTTTTTGGGTACCAACCCCATGCTCACCAGAGAGAGAGCCCTCCAGGGAGATGACCAGACGAAACAGCCGCTCCAGAGCCGGAGCAACCTTGGCCATCAGGGGGCGATCCTCCGGGTCTACCAGCAGGTTGACATGGATATTGCCATTGCCGGCATGGCCAAAACTGATGATGGGAATCGCCAGATCTTGGGCTATTGTTTCAACCCCCACCATTAACTCAGAGAGCCTTGAGACCGGCACCACCACATCCTCATTCACCCGCTTTGGCGCCCTTTTTTTTAAAATAGGCGAGAGAGCATAGCGAGCCGCCCAGACCTGTTGGGCCTCCTCTCCCTTCACAGGAGGGGTCTGCTCCAGGGGAGAAAAAGCCTCGACCAGATCACACACCACCTTGGCTCGACGTTCCACCTCATCCTCAGCCCCAGAGACCTCTAGCAGGAGCATGGCCCGCCCCGCCGCAGGAAGGGAGACCGAACCGGTCTCCCGGAGCAGATCCAGGCTGGCCCCGTCTAAAAATTCGATGGCCGAAGGGACCGAGGCGGTGGTCATCAGAGAGGAGACCGCCCTGGCTGCCTGTTCAACAGAGGAAAAAACCGCGCGGGAGAGTCGTCTGGATTCTGGTTTGGGTGCCAGCTTTAGTATGGCCTGGGTAACCACCGCCAAGGTTCCTTCCGAGCCGATCAAAAGGCGGGTCATATCATAGCCAACCACCCCTTTGCTGGTTCGTCCGCCGGTTTGAATGACGGAGCCATCCGCTAAAACCGCCCTCAGACCCAACACCCAATCCCGTGTTACCCCATAACGAACCGCACCCGGACCAGCCGAACAGAGCGCAATATTGCCACCAATGGTACAGGTGTGAGAAGAAGAGGGGTCGGGCGGCCAAAACAGTCCTTGGCTCTGCAAAGCCTCTTGCAAGACCCCATTAACCACCCCCGGTTCTACCACCGCCAGCCGGTCATCTGGGGCAATCTCGATAATGGCGTTCATCCGCTGGGTCGAGAGGAGTACCCCACCCCGTACCGCCAAAGCCCCCCCCACATTACCGGTCCCGGCCCCCCGAGGTATGACGGCGATTCGCTCTTGATGACAAAAGCGCAAAACAGCCACCACCTGTGCTTCACTCTCGGCCAGAACCACCGCATCCGGCAACGCCCTCATGCCGGTATTGTCCCAAGCGTACGCCTCCCGCTGGGCAAGATCCGTCAGCAGCACATGGTCAGGCAGCAACCGGGCGAGCCGGCGCAACAAAGCAGAAGAGAGTGAAGCTAAAATGGTCGGCCTCCTGTTATCCTGGGACTATTTGGATGTTGTACGGCTTAAGGGAATACTCTCCCCATTGACCAAAATATAGGAGACAACCTCCTCAACCCATTTTACCTCTTTAGCCAGGTCGATGGCTCGGTTACGCTCGGCCAAAGATTGGGCTTGACCGGTCAGATAGACAATTTTTTTGGTGGTCTCCACATGGATATCCAGGCCACGCACTTCACTGTCGGAGAAGAGTTTGGCTTTGACCTGGGTACTGATCCAGCTATCGTGGGCAATCTCTTCCAGGGTTTCGCTCTGCACCCGCAGCTCTGAGTCCACTTTTTCAACCCCCCGCACCAACTGGGCCAGGCGCGTCGCCTCCTTGATCTCTTCCTCAGAGGCCGCGGCCCCTGTCAGCAAGACCCGGCCCTGGTAGACCGCCACGTTGATATTGCCAATTTTGACAATACTGCTCCGGATATAGTTGCTGCGAATTTTCCAGGCTATCCAGTTATCTTCCACATAGTTTCCAGCACCTCGACGCTCGCCCACCATACCGGTAGCTACGGCTCCCCCACCGCCGATGATCATAGGGGCACAACCAGAAAAAAGAAGAGAGAACAGAGGTAGAAAAAGAAGCCAGGTTCGTTTGATTGTCATGATATCCTCAATAAAAAAAGGTGTATACTCAAGCTTACTTTAACACCATTCCCAGATACTTTTCCAGGCAGAACCTGCTTGGAGTTTCGGCTTTTACCGCTTCATCGCTCTGTTTCTATCCAAGGGGGGTTACCATCCAGGTCGGAAAGCATCGGCGATGCGCTCGACAAGCCATGTTTTACCTTTTTTTTGCAAGAGTATGGCATCAAAACGACAGGGACAATCTGCCAACTCGGGGTGCTTTTGAAGATAGACCTGGGCAAGGTGAATCAAACGCTGCTGCTTTCTCACCCCGATAGACTCAGCCGCCTCGTCCAAGCTGCCCCCTCCTCGTGAGCGAACCTCACAAAAAACCAGGGTATCCCCATCCATGGCGATCAGATCCATCTCACCAAATCGGGTACGCACATTACGGTCAACAATACGAAACCCCTCTCTTTTCACATAGGACTCAGCGACCTGCTCTCCTCGATCTCCCAGCCATTTTCTCCATTCCGTCATAATTTTAGCTCACCGATAAAAAGGGGGATGGGAAAAGAGGCTGTTTTTGTGCTATCATGGTTAAGTAGTGTAGACTCTTTCATTGGGGAAAAAAGGGTTCTCTTTCCCGGTTAGCCACCAGGAAAAAACGCCATCCTCCCTATAACAGCCTGAAAATAGAAGATCAAGAGACCCTATCCCCACCCTACTTAGAAAAAAAGAGAAAAGGTTACAGGTTAAACCATGCCACTGACCAGCCATCACACCCCAACTTCTTTTGCCCCCTTTTCCAACAAGTACTCCAGGTTGTTTCTTGGGCTGCTGTTATCCCTTGGCCTGCTGGTAGCCGGTTGCAGTACAGCCCCTACCAGACCATCAGAACCTTTTGAACCACAGACAAAGGACCAACAGTCTGAAAAAGAGCCAGGGAAACCCGTGGCCCAGGGTGATGATGCCGATCTCCTCAACCAAGCCAACATGCTGGCTATCATGGGCGATCACGAGCAGGCCGCCGGGATCTATGAACAGATCACCCAACAGTTTCCCCGCTCCCCTTCCGCCCCCGAGGCCCATGTCAAACTGGCTGAGCATCTACTCAAACAGGGCAGGCTATCCGCAGCCAAAAACCACCTCCAAGAGGTGATCCAACGGGGGAGTCAACCTTGGGCGGGGCGGGGCTCTCTTCTGCTGGGAGAGCTCTTTCATCATCAGGAAAACCTGCAAGAGGCCTGGCGTATCTGGTCACAGCTCTCCCTGCTCGACACCCCCGAAGCCAACCAAGGGTGGGAACAGCTCCTGCAAAGCTACTTTTTGGCGGCCTCCCCAGAGAGCACCGCTTATCTTCTCGCCACTCTTTCACCCCAACCGCTCTCTGCCAGTCAGTCCAGAAGCCTCTTTCAGGTGGCCTCCCGCCAACCCAAACAGCAGGTGGAGCTTGTCATCTCCTTGCAACCGGCAACCTCTCCCCTGCTGCCTCAACTCCTGATGGCCAAAGGGGACCTCGCCTTACAAGCTGGGGACGAGGTCACAGCGCGCACCTTCTGGTCCCAGGCCACTCTGGTTCCCGAAACCCTCCAAGAGGCCCAATTCCGCCTGTACGAGCCACAACCAGAGCTCTACTTTAAGGTGGGATTGATCCTGCCTTTGAGTGGCCGTCATCAGGTTCTGGGCAAAAACCTGCTCCATGCTGCTCAAAAGGCCCTGGCAGACTATCGGGATGTCCCCCTCACCCTGGAGGTTGCCGACAGTGGCGGCTCCGCAGAGGTAGCACAGGCGGCTGTGGTGGCCCTCCAGCAAAAAAAGGTTCAGGTTATTATTGGCCCCGTTCTCCATGCGGCCGCCAAGGCGGCGGCCGTTCAGGCAGCCAACTTCCAAATTCCCATCATGGTCCTCAACCCTCGGGATGAGATCCAAAAAGCCGGAGACAACGTCTTTCAAAATGCCCTCGATCCACAACGACAGGCTAAAATCATGGCCCATTATGCCATCAAGGAGAGAGAGTTTTTACGCTTCGCCATTTTAGCTCCCGATTCAAGCTATGGGCACCTGATGGCAGATAGCTTTGCCCAAGAGGTGATGGCCCTGAAGGGGACCATTGTTCGTACCGCTTTTTTCAACCAAGAGAGTCCAGATTTCTCCCCTTGGATCAAAGCCCTCACCCATCTGGACCCCAAAATGGTCTCCCGACGGTTGAACATGGCCAGAAGAGCCACCCCTCTGGACCCCTCCGACCCCCTACCGGTTACCGAGCAGAAAGATCTGGAGGCCTGGGCCGATTTTGATGCCCTTTTTCTCCCCACCCTGGCCAAACAGATCCGCCTGATTGCGCCGCAAGCGGCCTTTTACAATATCCGCTCCCCCCAGGTTACCCTTTTGGGTACCTCCCGATGGAATCGTCAATCACTCTTTGAAGGGGGGACCGAGTATCTGCAGGGGGCTATCTTTCCTGACACCGATCTGCCACTGCGGGATCAGTTTCGCATGGCCTTCCGTCAGGCCTGGGAAGAGGACCCTTCCGGGCTGGCAACCCTCACCTATGATGGGGTCTCCATTATTGCCCAGCTCCTGCGAAACCATCGCATGGGTGGCCCAGATTGGATAACCGGACTCTCCCAACCCACCAGCTTTGCCGGAGCATCCGGTCCCATTCGTTTTCTAAAATCTGGAGAGAGCCAACGCCCCTATCGCCTTTTTCAGGTGGATAAACGGGGGGTAACCACTCTACCCATGACCAAAAACATTCAATCCATACTAACCAACAGAGAGGCCGTCATCCAGATTCCCCAAGGTGGAGAGTAATGGCAGGGGATAGATGATAGACCCCCCTCTTTTTATCGCAATCCATGCCAACAAAATTGTAACAACATGTTATAATTATTTGACGATTCCCATCGATTAGGTATCATGAAAGCTGTACGTGTCGTTAATGTCTCTTAACAAAAGACAGTTTTCCCTATTGGATATCCAATTTAACTCAGAGTGACTGGAATGGCCCATGAAGTGTTTAATTGTTGATGACCAGGTTGAAAACAGGATGGTCTTATCCAAGATTATCGAACCATACGGAGAGTTTGACCTGGTAGTGGATGGTGCCGAAGCGGTAGAGCTTTTTAAATTGGAGTTTGAAGAGGGTCAACCTTACAACTTGGTCTTGATGGATATCATGATGCCGGTTATGGATGGGCAGGAGGCCCTCCGAAAAATTCGTACTATCGAACAAGAGGCTGGTGTTCATCCCAGCAAAGGGTCAACCATCATGATGGTGACGGCTGTGGACGCCTCCTCCGAAATGCGAAAAGCCTTCGAAGAGGGGCTCTGTTCTGACTATATCAACAAACCCATCAGCCGTGGCAAGCTCTTGGTTAAGTTGGCAGAACATAACCTGATTCCCAAGAATTGGTGGAAAGAGGGTGGCTGACAGATGCAGCCAATTCAACCCAGAAAAAAAAAGGGGCCGGAAAAATTCCGGCCCCTTTTTTGATTCTTGTTCCAAGGGTAAAGGGTTTATATAGAGTCAGTTAAAACCTAATCTGGACAATGGGTAATGGCTTAGAACCTTGGGAGGCCTTGCAGGCCCCCAAACCCCACGCTTTTAAAATAAAAAAAACAAGGCAAAGTCAATGGCTTAGAACCTTGGGAGGCCTTGCAGGCCCCCAAACCCCCACGCTTTTAAAATAAAAAAACAAGTCAAAGTCAATGACTTAGAACCTTGGGCGCTGCCCAAACCCGCTGGGAAGGCATTCATGCCTTCCCAGACCCATCCGCACTTGTTTTATCCCATTTGGTTTGGAGTCTCTTTAAAACCCACTCTAGTAGCGATAGTGCTCCGGCTTGAAAGGGCCTTCAACCGGCACATTGATATATTTGGCCTGCTTATCCGTCAGCTTGGTCAGTTTTGCCCCCAATTTGCCCAGATGCAGACTGGCTACCTTCTCATCAAGAATCTTGGGGAGAAAATAGACCCCAACCGGATATTTGCCGGGATTGGTCCACAACTCAATTTGAGCCATCACCTGATTGGTAAAAGAGTTGGACATGACAAAGCTGGGGTGTCCCGTGGCACAACCCAGATTAACCAAACGTCCCTCCGCCAAAATAATCAACCGCTTGCCATCAGGAAAAATAACATGGTCCACCTGAGGCTTGATATTCTCCCAGGTCAGATTGCGAATGCCGGCAATGTCGATTTCCGAGTCGAAATGGCCAATATTGCACACAATGGTCTGGTTCTTCATCTGGTCCATGTGGCTGCGGGTAATCACGTCGACATTACCCGTCGTCGTGACAAAGATATCTCCCTGAGAGGCCGCTTCATCCATGGTGACAACCCGATACCCCTCCATGGTGGCCTGCAAGGCGCAGATGGGATCAATCTCCGTTACCCAAACCACAGCACCCAACCCCCGGAAAGATTGCGCACACCCTTTGCCCACATCTCCGTAGCCACACACAACGGCAATTTTACCCGCTATCATGACGTCAGTCGCCCGCTTGATCCCATCGACCAACGACTCTCGACAGCCATAGAGATTGTCAAACTTGGACTTGGTGACCGAATCGTTGACGTTGAATGCCGGCACTTTCAAAGTACCCGCATCCATCATCTCCCGCAGCCGCAAAACCCCGGTGGTTGTCTCTTCCGAAATACCCCGGACCTGCTCCATAATCTGCGCATACTCAGGGCGATGCATCATGATGGTCAGATCACCCCCATCATCGAGAATCATGTTGGGCGTCCAACCATCCGGACCGGTGATGGTCTGTTCGATACACCACTCCGCCTCGGCTTCCGTTTCACCCTTCCAGGCAAAGACCGGGATTCCGGCTGCTGCAATGGCCGCGGCGGCCTGATCTTGTGTTGAAAAAATATTGCAGGAGGACCAGCGAATTTCAGCACCCAATGCGATTAATGTCTCAATCAGAACAGCCGTCTGGATGGTCATATGCAGACAGCCGGCAATACGGGCGCCAGCCAAAGGTTTCTGCTCACCAAACTCCTGACGTAGTGCCATCAAGCCGGGCATCTCCGTCTCGGCAATTAAAATTTCTTTACGTCCCCAAGCCGCCAAATTGATATCAGCAACCTTATAGTCTCCTGCACTGGCAGTCATCTTCTATCCTTTTTCAACAATTAAATGAGTAAAACATCGGTGTGGATTGGTTGTTTGCTCAGACCGCCTTTTTCAGCTCTTCAGCCCGGTCGGTCTTCTCCCAGGCAAACTCGGGGATCTCCCGACCAAAATGGCCATAGGACGCCGATTTAAGATAGATGGGGCGTAACAGGTCCAACGTCTGGATGATCGCCTTGGGGCGCATGTCGAAATGCTTGGAGACCAACGCCTCAATCTGGCTATCAGGAATGATTCCGGTTCCGAAGGTATTGACCATCATGGAGACCGGCTCAGCCACGCCGATGGCATAGGCAAGTTGAAGCTCACACCGAGAGGCCAAGCCTGCCGCTACAATGTTTTTTGCCACATAGCGCCCCATGTAGGCTGAGGAGCGGTCCACCTTGGAGGGATCTTTTCCAGAAAAGGCTCCCCCACCGTGATGCCCGGTGCCACCATAGGTATCGACAATAATCTTTCGACCGGTCAAACCACAATCGCCAACCGGACCACCAATGACAAAACGACCGGTGGGGTTGACGTGAAACTTGATATCTTTTGCCATCAACTCGACAGGTAAAACCGGACGGATGATCTCTTCAATCACCGCCTCACGCAGATCCTTGTAGGCAATATCCGGGTCATGCTGGCTGGAGAGAACAACCGCATCGATTGCCAACACCTTACCCCCTTCATAGCGCACCGTCACCTGAGATTTGGCATCGGGACGCAACCAGGGGAGCTTGCCGGATTTCCGTACTTCGGCCTGTTTCTCTACCAGTCGGTGAGAGTAGTGGATGGGGGCAGGCATGAGGGTAGGGGTCTCGTCGCAGGCATAACCAAACATCAAACCCTGATCACCCGCTCCCTGGTTAAGATCCAACCCCTCCCCTTCATTGACCCCCTGGGCAATATCGGTAGATTGGCGATCCAGAGAAACCAATACCGCACAGGAGTTATAATCAAACCCCATTTCGGAAGAGTCATAGCCAATCTCTTTGATCACATTACGCACGACCTGTGGATAGTCCACAATGGCTTTTGTCGTAATTTCACCAGCAATAACAACCATTCCGGTAGTGATCATGGTCTCACAAGCTACACGACTTGCAGCATCTTGCTCCAAGAGCGCATCCAAAACACCATCGGAAATCTGATCAGCCATTTTATCGGGGTGGCCTTCAGAGACAGACTCTGAAGTAAAAAGGTAGTTGTGCGACATAGCAGGATCACTCCACTTTGAAAACGGGCCAAATAAAAGAAAAAAAATATACTAGGGCAAGCCAAAGCAAAAAACAAGCCACTTATCTTAGGTTAATGAAAGATATACTCATCCCCACAAGCCTGACGTAACATCTCCTCCAACAGACCCATAACCTCTTGTGTTGTCTGACCATTCAACACATATTTTGCCGTCTCTGTCAGTTGGCTGTAGTCCATCTTGCGCAGGGTTCGCCGAATAAGTGGCAGGCATCCCGGTGTCATGGAGAGCTCGTCAATCCCCATTCCCGTCAATAAAGCGGCAAATTTGGGGTCTCCCGCCATCTCACCACACACCGAAACCGGAACCCCCTTGGCCACCCCCCCCGCCAGAGCGATGGCAATCAGCCGAAGAACCGCCGGATGGCCCGGTTCATAAAGATAGGCTACCGACTCATCCAGACGATCAACCGCCAGGGTATATTGGGTCAGGTCGTTGGTTCCGATACTCAGAAAATCGACCTTTTCCGCCAACTGCTCGGCACACAAGGCCGCAGAGGGGACCTCGACCATGGAGCCGATGGCCATATCCGGGTCAAAATTCAGCCCGTCCCGAATCAAGCTCTCCTTGGCCCTTTCAACCATCTGCAACACCTCTTCCAACTCGGGAACGCCGGAGATCATCGGCAATAAAATACGCACGGTTCCCTCAGAGCCGACCCGCAACAAAGCCCGAATTTGAGTAAAGAAGACCTGCCTTTCCGACCGGAGGCAGAAGCGGATACCCTGCATCCCCAACGCCGGATTAACCCCGGCATGGCTGCGGTGCTTGAAAAAAAGCTTGGTCTGCTTCTCTCCCCCCACATCCATGGTGCGAATGGTGACCGGCAGACTGTTCATGGCGCTGACTACCTGACGGAAGGTCCGAACCAACTCCTCCTCATCCGGCAGGGTAACCCGATTCATATAGAGATGTTCCGTCCGATAGAGCCCCACCCCGGCAGCTCCCAGCTTCTGTGCTCGGACCGCATCGCTGCACAGCTCGATATTGGCATTGAGCAAAATCTGATGGCCATCCTGAGTAGCAGCCGGATGGATGGAGGACTCCAGTAGACGATTACGAAAGGTGTGGTAACGCTCTTGTTTATGGGTAAGTTGAGCCAGGGTCTCCCTGTCGGGGTTCACATGGAGGAGACCATTCACCCCATCAACCACCAACTGATCCCCCTGCTCAATCCGTACCGTCGCCCCCCGAACCCCAACAACAGCCGGGATAGAGAGCGACTTTGCCAAAATAGCCGTATGAGAGGTCCGTCCACCCCGTTGGGTAACAAAGCCCAAAACCGTCTCATGCTTCATCAACAGGGTGTCGGAAGGGGTGAACTCTTCTGACACCAGGATAACCGGCGAAGGAAATCCAGCGACCGAATCCTCTCCGTGGCCCAATAAATTGTTGAGCAGCCGCTTGCCCACCTGCTCGATATCGGTTCTCTTCTCCCGCAGATAGGCGTCATCCATCTGCTGAAAAACAGCAATTACCTCAGAAAGATAGCGCACCACCGCCCACTCAGCATTAAACCCTTTACGCACATAGCCCAAAGTCCCCTCCCGAAGCATGGAATCTTCCAAAATCAGACGGTGGGCGTCGAGAATGTAGAGAAGCTCTGGATTGGTCTGCTGCTGGGTAACAGTTTGATGAATAGCCTGAATCTGCTGCTGGGACTGCTCCAAGGCGAGAAGCAGGCGGACCTCTTCCTCCTCACGATGGTCGGAGGTGACGCAGTAGTGGGGTGCATCGGGCATACCACGGGCAACCAGATGGGCCGGACCGATGGCAATGCCCGGAGAGACCGGGATACCGGCAAGTTCCATCATGGTCTTCATTTGGTTTTGCCCTCTTCACCAAATTTTTTACCAATCAGAGCCGACAGCGTATCCAAGGCCGCCTGGGCATCCTCCCCCTCGGTACCGATCAACACCTTGTCTCCTTTGGCTGCTGCCAACATCATGATGCCCATGATACTCTTGCCATCCACACGGGTATCACCATTGACCTTGCTGATCCAAACCTCCGATTTAAAACGAGAGGCCGCCATGACAAATTTCGCCGAGGCGCGCGCATGCATGCCTAATCGGTTAACTATGGTGACCTGGCGTTCTGGCATGGAAGCTCCTCTCTCTCTATTTTTCGCCCGCAAAACGCAGCGATTCCCGATCGAGATCTCGATGACGAAGAATCACCTGATACCCCTCCTCCCGCAGCCGGCCCGCCAACCTCTCCACCAGATAGACCGATCGATGCCGACCACCGGTACAACCGATATCCACGGTAAAATAACGTTTTTTCTCCCGTCGATAGCGAGGAAGCAGATAGTTGAACAGTGTGGTGAGGTGCTCAATAAAGGTAAGAGCCTCCCCATCCTCCTCTAAAAACTGGATAATTTGAGGGTCCTTGCCACAGAAGGCTCGCAAGGAGGTGTCGTAGAAAGGGTTGGGTAGAAACCGGGCATCCAGAACCATGTCGGCGTCGGAGTTGGAGCCAAATTTAAACCCGAATGAGCGGATGAAAACCAAAAGATCGGAGCCGGAATTGTGATGAAAAAGCTGATTGAGATGCTCTTTGAGGGCCGGTACCGTCATACGGGAGGTGTCGACGACCGTATCGGCCATGGCCCGAATTGGCTCCAGATCCGCCATCTCCATGGCGACCGCCTCCTTGACGGTGTGATCCCGCACCAAAGGGTGGCGACGGCGGGTCTCCCGGTAGCGTGAGATCAGGACGTCAAAGTCGGCCTCGAAAAAAACCATCTCGAAACGGACCGCTTTATGGATGATCTCATTATAGCAGGCATGAAAAGCGCTCAGACTCTCCTGATTGCGAAGATGCACACCAACCACCACCCGAGAGCTCCCCAATGCCTCGGAGAGGATTTGATCCACCAACTTGGGAATCAGGGGGATCGGCATGTTGTCCACCCAGAGAAAGCCGATATCCTCCAGATATTTGAGCGCACTGGACTTGCCTGCTCCGGAGAAGCCGGTTAGAAGAATCAGATGATCTATTCGGCTTGAGGTGGTTGTCACCCCTCGTTCTCCTCCAAAATAATCGCCTCATACAGGTTTTTCTGGTCAGATGCCGCCAAAAGCTGCGTCCGCCTGGCATCCTGGTTGAGCAGCCGGGAAATGGCCGAAAGGGCCTGGAGATGGGGCATGCCCGAGCCATCCGGTGAGAGCAGGGCTATCAGGAGATGGACCGGTTTACCATCGTTGGCATCGTAGGAGACCCCGTTGATCGATCGCCCCAATACCGCCAGGGGTTTCTCCAACTCTTTCAGGCGTCCATGGGGAACCGCTACCCCCTTGCCGATACCGGTGGAGCCAAGTCGCTCCCGTTCCATGAAAATTTCAACAATCTCCTCCCCACTCACCTGGGGTAACTCCTGGGCGAGAACGTCAGCAAGAACTGTCAAAACCGCCACCTTGTCCTTCCCGATCAGATCGGGAACGACGCGGGTTTCTGAAATCAATTGAGAGATCAACATGAGAGGATATTTTTTCTCTGTTAGCGATCCGGAGATAGCTGTTTACGACGTGAAGAAGAGGGTATGTTCAAGGCATCTCGATATTTCGCCACTGTACGACGAGCCACATCAATACCCTGCTCACTTAACAGCTTGGCCAATTTTTCATCGGAATAGGGTCGACGGGGCGGTTCGCTATCGACCAACTTTTTAATCTTGAACTTAACCGCCTCGGAGGAGTGGGTCTCCCCGGTTATGGAGCCCAAGGAAGAAGAGAAGAAAAATTTTAACTCGAAAATACCCCGAGGCGTGTGCATATATTTATTGCTGGTCACCCGAGAGGTGGTCGACTCGTGGACACCGATATCGTCAGCCACATCTTTTAAGATCAGTGGCTTGAGATGTTCCGGGCCACGATCAAGGAAATCTTTCTGAAACCGGACAATACTCTCTGCTACCCGAAAAATGGTGCTGGAGCGCTGCTCCAAACTTTTAATCAACCACTGAGCCGAGCGGGCGTTGTCGGTTAAAAACTGCTTATCCTTATCCGACATCCGGCTGCCAAGCGAGTTTTCGTAGGAGCGGTTGATCCGTAGGTTGGGTACCGTCTCTGGGTTGATCTCTACCACCCACTCCCCTTCAAGCTTGCGCACAAACACATCCGGGACCACATAGTTGGTCTGGTCACTACCAAATGCCAGCCCCGGCTTGGGGTTGAGAGATTGAATGACCGAGACAGCGTCAGCCAGATCCTCTTCAGAAATTTTTAAAATGCGCCGCAGTTTACGAAAATCACGCCGGGCCAGGTCTTCCAGGTTATCCAGAAGATCCAGATAGGGAGAGACCGCCATGCCTTGACTTTTAAGCTGCATTTTCAAACAGTCGGCCAGATCCCGAGCCGCCACACCGGCCGGCTCAAAGGATTGGATCAGCAGCAGGACATCTTCGATGTCATCCAGGCTGGAGTTGGCCATATCTGCCAGGGATTGCAGATCGCTGGCAAGATAGCCATTCTCATCCACCGCATCGATAATGGTCAGCCCCAGGGTTCGCTCCTTTTCATTCATGGCGGAGACACCCAACTGCCAGATCAGATGGTCTTGCAGGGTCTGGCCAGTTGAGAGGGTATTCTCGATGGGTGGCGCCTCCATCCCTCCTGGAGAGTTTTCGAAGGGAACCGCACCGTAGCTATCGCCATAGATATCCTCCCAAGAGGCATCCACCCCCAACTCCTCGTTCAGTCCCGGTTCTGGTGCCTCTGCCTCTTTGGAGGTGGGGGCCTCCGGAGTCGACTCAGACGGGGAGGCGGAGTCCTTTGCGGCAGCGTTGCTGGAGGAAGAAGCGTCAGACTCCCCCCCTCCCGACTCCCCTTCGCCCTCTTCATTTTTTTCTAGAAGCGGGTTTTTTTCAAGCTCCTCTTGGAGATAATCCGAGAGATCCAGGCTGGACATCTGCAACAGCTTGATGGCCATCTGCAACTGGGGTGTCATCACCAGTTGCATTCCCATCCGCAGTTTCAGTTCCAATCCTAAGGCCATCTTGAAAAATCCTCACACTTTCTATAGTTTAAAGTCTTGCCCAAGGTACATTTGACGCACCCGATCATCTGCCACCACCTCATCCGGACTCCCCTTGGCCAAAACCTGCCCTTCGGTCAGAATATAGGCCCGGTCACAAATCCCCAAAGTCTCTCTCACGTTATGGTCGGTGATAAGAACGCCAATATTTCTTTCACGCAGATGACGTATGATAGACTGAATATCTTCTACTGCCAATGGATCAACGCCAGCAAATGGTTCATCGAGCAAAATGTAGCGTGGATCAATTGCCAGAGCCCGTGCCACCTCAACCCGTCGGCGCTCCCCTCCCGAGAGGGCATACCCCACGGTACGTGAGAGGTGAGAGATTCTCAACTCCTCCATCAGCTCCTCCAGACGCTCCAGACGCTCTCCCCGGGTGAGGGGAAGGGTCTCTAGAATAGCCAGGATATTATCAAAAACCGTCATTTTACGAAAGACAGAAGGCTCCTGTGGCAGATAGGAGATCCCGGCCCTGGCCCGCAGATACATGGGGTCCTGGGTAATCTCCCGTCCATCCAGCCAGATGGTTCCCCTGTCTGGGGCGACCAGACCGACAAACATATAAAAGGTTGTGGTCTTGCCGGCCCCATTAGGCCCCAGCAACCCCACCACCTCTCCGGCGGTCAGATAGAGGTCGACCTGAGAGACCACCTCCCGGTCTCCATAACGCTTGCCAAGACGCAAGGCCTCCAGGCGAACAGGGGCGGCTACGGTGGAATGCATCAATACCTCCACTTGGGTTTGGGGACAGGAGGCTGGGTTAAAGAGGATGGCTCGGGCTGATAGTCGGAGGGTCGAGGTTTGGGGGTGGGAAGCTGCTGGGAGACACGACTGCCTGCCTCGGAAAAAGTGCTGGGATTGATACGAAAATGGTTTTTCCGGCTCTCTTCGGTGGTTTCGGCGGCTTTTTTGCGAATACTGGAGGGCAGAATCCGTGCGGAAACCCGCTGTTTGCCTTTGCCAAGAACAGAGACATTATCGATCTTTCGATCCCGACCCAACGTCAGCAAAATCCGCTTGCCAGAGAGCTGGTCACCGCCATGCAGAATGGAGGCACTGTTGGCCAGACCAATCAGGGTCAACTGTCGCTCGCCAACCACATATTCAGCTCGATCCGCCTGACCTCTGTTTTCTGCCTGCTCAATCACCACATGACCAACAGCCGACACCTGATGCACACCACCCCGACCACTGTTTTTACCTTTTTTAAAATAGTGGACCACCATTTTATCCGCAAACAGAGCCATCTCCCCCTCGCGGGCCACCACCCCACCAATAAAGGTAGCCAGCTCTTTGTTCTCGTCCATTTCCAGCCGGTCGGAGGTTATGGTCAACTCACTTTTCAACTCGGCTGCTGTAAGGGTTTGCGGCCAACAGAGCAGAACAAGGAGTCCCATCACCACCCCACAGAGAAGAAGTGTTCGTGCCACACGCTGTCGACACCCCATAAGCGGCCCCCCTTGCCAGCAGCCAATCTCCTGAAAATGCGTCATAAAGAATCCTGTTCTCCCGTCAATGTCGGCACGCCATCAAAAAAAATCATCTCAACCCGTTTCAGAACCTGCACTGTTTTTGTCTCTTGGATGAGTTTCAGGCCAACACCACGTAGTTGGGTGCTCCGGTTTTTCAAAAAAAACGATTCTTCCGTAGAGAGTATTCCCTCCTTGGGATCAAACTGCAACTGCTCGGTGGTCAACAGACCAAATTGACGGTCACCCTCTGCTCTGACCGACCCCTCAAAACGCATCATCCGGGTCTGCTTATTCACCGTCCCCTGCTTGGCGGTAACATTGACCTGCTCGCCGTTCTTACGAAAAATAGAGAGTCTGGGCTTCATGACAAGGATGGTTTCGGCCTCCTCCTGTCGGGCTACGGGGGCATCCAGGGTCCACTGGGTTCGCTGACCATCAAACTGTTCCAGATGGATCTGGGTGGCCAACTCCGCCGGGTGGGCAGAGGCACTTTTGGGAAGCTCTTCGGTCACCTCCATGCTGACCGGGCGCTGAAGATACCAGACAACCGCGATGATCATGAGGGTCGGCGCAGCCAGAAAAAAAAGCTTTAACGATCGGGTCCAGACACGCCTATGGGTACGCTGATTGGCCTCTTCCCGGCGTAGCTGTCGCCAACCGAGGGAGCCGTACATGCCAGACTGGTTGGAGAGCTGACTCATCCGCTGCTCAACCGGGTGACATGAGACGACCACAGACCTTGAGCCTGTAAAATCCCCTCTGCCAGATGCCGAACCGCACCCCCGCCTCCCGGTTTATCGGAGATCCAATGCACCCGCTCCAACACCTCAGGTGCCGCATCACACGGGGCGGCAGCCAAACCAACCCGTGTCAGAATGGCAAGATCGATCAGATCATCTCCCATAAAGGCACAAGCCTGGGCATCGATGGCTGAGTGGGTCATCTCCTCTTGCAGGCAGCGCCATTTATCTTTCACACCCTGGTGGACAAACGACAACGACAACTCCTCAGCCCGACGGCTCACCACCTGGGAGCGGCGGGCGGTAATCAGTCCAACCTTAATGCCAGAATCCAACAGCAACCGAATGCCCAATCCGTCCCGAACCGAAAAACGTTTCGCCTCGATACCGGCATTATCGATGATGATCCCCCCATCCGTCAGCACCCCGTCCACATCCAGTGCCACCATTTTAATGCAGCTGGCCCGCTCAGGAGGAATGGTCACATCAACCCCGCTTCCAGGAGATCGTGGAGATGAATAACGCCAGCCAGTCGCCCCGACTCCGTGAGGACAAACAGGGCGGTAATTTTCTTCTCTTCCATCCATTTGATTGCCTCCACCGCCAAAGCCCCCTCCCAAATGGTGTGGGGATTTTTGGTCATGATCTCACCCACTCTCATCGAGAGCAACCCCTCCTCCCGCTCCAGATTGCGACGCAGATCTCCATCGGTCAGCACACCGACCAAATCACCCGCCTCATCCACCACGCCGGTCATACCGAACCGTTTGGCAGACATCTCCAGCATGGCCTCCCGAATCCGGTCTGACTCCTGAACCAGCGGGACACGGTCGCCAGTGTGCATCCGATCGGCGACCTTTAACAGCAATTTTTTTCCCAGGCTACCACCAGGATGAAAAAAAGCGAACTGTTCCGGCCCAAACCCTCTCTGTTCCAACAGGGTAACCGCCAGGGCATCGCCCATGGCCAGGGCCGCCGTGGTAGAGCAGGTGGGGGCCAACCCCATGGGGCAGGCCTCCTTTTCAACGGAAACATCTAAGAATATCTCACTCATCCGCGCCAGAGTAGAGCCCTCTCCCCCCACCAAGGCGACCATGGGCACCCCCATCCGTTTAAAGACCGGAACCAGGGCAATCACCTCTTGGGTCTCGCCACTGTTAGAGAGCAAAATCACCACATCTTGCGGCATGACCATACCCAGATCGCCGTGGCTCCCTTCGGCTGGATGGAGAAAAAAGGAGGGGGTTCCGGTGCTCGCCAGGGTGGCGGCAATCTTCTGGCCCACCAGACCCGATTTTCCCATGCCGGTCACCACAATCCGACCTCGACAGGATAGAATCAGCCTTACCGCCGCCTCAAAAGAGCCATCCAATCGATCCGCCAGACGTTCTATGGCTTGCGCCTCCATGCGCAACGTCTGCCGAGCTTGATCTAACATGTCGCCTCACTGATGTTATTGTTTCTGGAATCCGGGTAGAACACTCTGTTAACCTGGAGATTACGGTTAAACGGTATGGAGGTCAAAAAAAATGGGGCAAAGGGCGCCCTCCTCCTGCATAATAGCTGATTCAGACCAAGAAACCACCGTCAGTATCAAACAGGGTAAAAAAAATGAACAGAGTCCGAGACTGCATGTTCCCCAATATTGCCACACTTACACCCGACACCACCCTGCTGGAAGCGGGGCGTCGCATGGTCAGACAGGCGCCGGGATTTGCCGTCATCATGGAGAATATGGTTCTGACCGGTCTGATTACCGATTTTGATTTTATCAAATGGATTGTCGCCGGTCACGATCCCGAGCAGGTCAAGATTGGCGATCTCCCCTCTGTCCCTCCCCAGATCGTCCATGAAGATACCCCTTGCCAGGATCTTCTCAAAATCTACTATCAACGCCGTTTTCGCCGTTTTCCGGTCTTGAACGATGAGGAGATCCTTTCAGGTGGCATCACCGAAAAAGAGATCCTGGCTGCTCTACCCCGCTCCAACCTGATGGCCCACTATCTGGTCGACGACATGGTGGTCTCCGATCCACCAGGGGTTCCACCCGAGATGACCTACCTGGAGATTGCCAAACGGATGACCTCCTGGCACAGGGGATGTGTGCTGGTGATGGAGGGGGAGCACTATCTGGGCATGATTACCGAAGGAGATCTGCTCCGCCACCGTATCGACCCCAACTGGAATCCAAACATTACCGCCAGTCAGATGGCCTCTCCCGGTGGTGTCACCATCTCCCGAGAGTCCGATCTGCTCCAGGCCCGGGATCTGTTCATCAAGACCAAACATCGACGGGTACCGGTTGTCGATCAGAAAGGGCGGGTCATCGGACTGCTGACCCAGACCGACCTGCTCCGGCAGGTGGCCGATTCGGCCCGGTCCCACCAAGCGGTTCTCAACCCCGAAGATATCGAAGAGCCGGCTATCTGGTTCAGCCCGGATGGGGGGCTGGAGATTCTGGCCATGAACGAAAAAGGGGCCTTGGCTCTGGAGCTTAACCCGGAAATCTGGGTAGGACGTTCGGTGGCTCCTCTGGCGGCTGATCCGGCTGTCTGGCAGGCCATCAGCACCCTGCTTTTCAGTTGTGGAACCATCAACGGCATCAACCTGCCGCTGCTAACCGGCACCCAGAGCGCCCTGTGCGTCTCCTGCCGGTTCAGTCTCATCCCCACACCTACCGGTGCCAATCGAATATTTTGGACACTCGGCGGCATCGAGCCGGGCCGAGAGCGTTGTGGATAGACCCTACTTGTTGATCTTAAACCAGGAGAGCAACCCATGAGCCAACCAACCGACCAGGAACTCGTTACCCTACTCAAAGAGACCCGAACCATTGCCGTGGTAGGACTCTCCCCCAAAACCGACCGGGCCTCCTTCCGGGTCGCCGCTTACATGCAAGAGGCCGGCTATCGGATCATTCCGGTGCGTCCCGGAGGCATGACCATCCTGGGAGAGCAGAGCTACCCCAGCCTTGCAGAGATCCCCAAAGAGATTGCAATCGATATGGTGGATGTGTTTCGGCGAGCCGAAGAGACCCCAGCCATTGCCGCTTCAGCCGTTGCAATCGGTGCCAAAAGTCTCTGGCTCCAGCTGGGTATTGCCAATCAGAGCGCCATGGAAACAGCCCAAAAGGGTGGCCTGAAAGCGGTTCAAGATCTCTGCCTGATGGTGGAACATCGCCGTCTGGCTTAAAATAATACAAGAGAAAAAGCTCCCATGAAAATCCATCTCGACACCCTCTCCGGCATCTCCGGCGACATGTTTCTGGCAGCCTGTCTGGATCTGGGGCTGGACCAAACCGCACTGGTTGAGGCGCTACAGAGGCTGGACCTGCCGCCCTGGACCCTCCAGGTCGAGAGAGGTCGGCGGGGGGGGCTGGCTGGCTGCTCTCTGAATTTTGAGTACGCCCCAGAAAAAAAACATCGCCACCTTGCCGACATCTTCACCCTGATCGATCAAGCCCGGTTCGACCAGCCGGTGCAAGATCTGGCCAAACAGATTTTCAACACCCTGGCCCAGGCCGAAGCCGCTGTCCACGGTATCACTCCTGAGTCGGTCCACTTCCATGAAGTGGGCGCAGCCGATGCCATCCTGGATATTTGCGGGGCTGCGTTTGCCGCTCACCATCTACCATTCAAACAGGTCAGCGCCTCACCAACTCCGGTCGGTACCGGCACCGTCACCTGTGACCATGGCGAAATGCCCATTCCGGTTCCCGCCGTCGCCGAACTGTTTCGCAGCCACGCGGTACCAATCCGACCCGACAACACCCCCATGGAGCTGGTCACCCCAACCGGTGCGGCTATTCTGGTCACCCTGGTGGAGAGATTTGGCCCCTCAGAACTGACACAGATTCACCGAATTGGAGCCGGGCTGGGTAGCCGGGATATTCCCGGTCGGGCCAACCTGCTGCGCATTCTCTGCCAAGAGAGCCCCCTGCCTCTCTCTCCTTCCACCACCCAGCGGGACCGAGTCATTCAAATGACCACCAACCTCGACGACATGAACCCGGAATGGTACCCCCCCCTGGTTGACAAACTCTTCGAAGCAGGCGCCCTGGATGTGGCCCTTTTCCCCATCACCATGAAAAAGGGGCGGCCCGGATGCGCTCTGGAGCTTTTGGCCCCCCCTGAACAAGAGGAGAGGCTGGCCACCCTGCTTCTGGAAAACAGCACCAGCCTGGGGGTACGCATCCTGCCAATGGAGCGGATAACCCTGGCCCGCCAAAAGGTCACCATCCAGACCCCCTGGGGCAAGATAACTGCCAAAAAGGCCGGCAACACCCTAAGACTGGAACATCGGGATCTGTTGCGGATTGCCCAGCAGAACAACTGGAGCCTGCCGGTAGCTTATCAGAACCTCACCCCCTACCTGACAGGTTAAACGCATGTCCCCCAAAAAACTCCGTGCCTTGTTAAAAGATCTTGCCCAGGGAAAATGTTCCATCGATGACACCCTGGCGAAACTGGCCTCTTTCCCCATGGAGGAGATCCACAATAAAGGCGCAACCGTCGCCCGACTGGATACCCATCGCCATCTGCGTCAGGGGTTTCCCGAGGTGATTCTGGCAGAGGGTAAACGGTTTGGCGATCTTAAAGCCATCATCCAAAAAGCCCTTGGTCAGGAGCAGCCCCTGCTTATCACCCGCCTGAGTAAAAAGCGGATTAAAAAACTGCAAAAAATATTCCCCCAACTACGCCATGAAGCCGCTACCCGCTCCCTCTACCGAGCCGTCACCTCCCAACCGGCCTGTGGGTTGGTGGGGGTTTTCTGCGCGGGAACCAGCGATATTGGTGTGGCTCAAGAGGCCGCCCTGACAGCCCGCCTGATGGGCGCCAGGGTCGAGACCCACTATGATGCGGGAGTGGCGGGTATCCACCGCCTTTTTGCCGCCCGCTCTCTGCTGCAGTCGGCACGGGTCTTGATTGTGGTGGCGGGGATGGAGGGGGCACTCCCCTCGGTGGTGGGTGGCCTGGTAAACCGGCCGGTTATCGCCGTTCCCACCTCGGTGGGGTACGGCACCGCCTTTGGCGGTGTTTCGGCCCTGTTGGGTATGTTGAACAGCTGCTCGGCCAATGTCACCGTCGTCAACATCGACAACGGTTTTGGGGCCGGGTTCGTCGCCGGGTTGATCAACCGGGACCACGCCTGAACAACCACCCTCAAGAGGAGGACAGCGTGCCGGTCAACCTGTCTTGCAACATCAAGCCATCCAACAGATATTTGCTGGCCCAGTTGGGAAAACCCCCACTCATATAGCTCCCCAACAACAGGGGAAAAGAGCCGGAGAGCGCGCCATTGACATTCAGATCAGGATCGGTGGTCCGTTGCAGCCCCTTCAGATAATTTAGCAGTCGGTCACCTGCCAACCGGTAGGATGGCTCCCCAGTGATCTCAAACAGACGCAAGGCCACAATGGCCAACTGGGCGCTACCGGTCAAACAGGAGCTGAAGCTGGCAGCCCGCCAGTCAGAAAAAAACCGCCCCGCCAAAAACCCAGACGGTTTCATCTGCCGCAAAACCGGGTCCAGACCCAGACGAACCGCCGCGATCATATCCTCCCGACCAGCCAGAACCCCCACCTCCAAGATCCCCTGCAGGGTGTAGCCGATGGTATGGGTAAGGGGCATCTCTGGATTGGTCAGATCGTTATGGGCAAACCAGCCATTCTCCTGCTGCTGTCCCATGGCGGCCTCCGCCGAACGAATGGCGGCATGAATATACGCCTGGTTACCCGACCGCTCACCAAAGCGATAGAGGGCCCAGGCGCAAAGCACGTTGTAGGTTTTGATGGTGGCAGCCAAGACAAAGGGGCCATGGGTTCTAAAGTGGCCGTCGTCCCCCAGATCTTGGACCAGAAACCGAGCGGCACGATGGGCAGCATCCAGAACTCTTTCGTCACTGACGATAGTCAACACCGAACAGTACCCCTGCAGAACCATGCCGGTGTTGAAAACAGCCGGGGCCTGTCTCTCCGGCGAACAGAGCGGCCCCCCCTGAACAGCCCCGGAGGCCATCTGGACTTCACTCTCCCACTGGGCCATCTCCAGGGCTCGGATTCGACTCTGTATGCTGTCGTATTGAAGGCTGTAATCGATCAAGGATTGAATGATATAACCGGTGGTCTCGGGATAGGAGGGCAGCCAGGGTGAGCCCTCCTCCCGGTGGGGAAAATACCCCAGCGAGACCCCACTGTCCGGGGTGGCTTTTTGGGCTGTCAGCAGCCAACTCTGAGCCAGCTCGGCCCGTTGACGACTCTCCCCCCGGACCGGCTGAACACCCCCCCGTATAAACTGGAGTTGATCGGCGATAACCAGTCGTCGAAAATCCCGGCTCGACGCCCCACGCAAACGGGCAACCCGCGCCCACACCTCGTTAAAAGCCCAATAGCTCTCTTTCAGGCTTCGCCCCCCCAATCGTCTGCTCAATAGATGGCGCATTGTTTTCCCTGCCGACCTGTTTTTTTCATTGAAAAGGGGGAAAGGTAGCCCCATATTGCCAAGGTAAGGTGGCGACCATCGACCATACGAAATCAATTTTGTTGATAAATCAGCAACGGTGTTCTACCATACCCGTGTAGAGTGCGTCCTGCTCCACGCTATTGGCAAGCGTCTATTTATCTATTGCACCCCCTCATGGTTGCAAGGAGAAAACCGTTTTTTTCTCCTTGCAACCATCAGATATCCTAAATGAGGAGTTGAACCCCATGTCCGTTACCCTGACTGAAAATGCCGTACAAAAACTGTCGACCCTGTTTGCCGAAGAGAACAACCCCAACCTGAAACTGAGAATTTTTGTCTCTGGTGGTGGCTGTTCCGGTTTTCAATACGGTTTTACCTTTGACGAAAACCAAGAAGAGAATGACTCTGTTGTTGAGGAGGGACCGGTCAAAGTGTTGGTAGACCCCATGTCCCTCGGCCATCTTGCCGGCTCACAGGTGGATTATGTGGAGGATTTGAATGGCGCTCAGTTTGTCATCAAAAACCCCAATGCCGCCAGTACCTGCGGATGTGGTCAATCCTTCACCCCCAACGCAGCCGGTGGTTGCAGCAACGAAACCCCATCGTAAAATAGCGAGGAGCCGGCTTCAAACCGGCTCCTCGCGACCTTTTTCACTTCTTCTGCTTGCATTCCTCCCCACCTGACACCATATAATCAACCTGGTACCCTTATATAATTCCAGGTGAACGGAACGGTTTGCCTTTTTGAATACCAGAAAGAAGCTGAAATGTCCGACAATAACAAAGATCAGGACCCCATTGAAAATGACCAGCCCGAGGAGGAGGCCGACCAAGCGGCTCCGACGGAAGTGACAGATAAAAGCGTCCCGGTTGAAATCAGTAAAGTCCTCCCCAACGAACTTGTTATCTATCCACTGGGTGGCAGACCTTTCTTTCCCGGCATGCTGACCCCCATCCAGGTGGATGGCTCACCCTATTACGACATTATTCGCCAAGCCCTGGACACACCGGGAAAAATGTTTGGTATCGTCTTAAGCCATGCCGAAGATGGCAAAGAGGTGTTTGACGCCAAAAAGCTCTTTCGGGTTGGTACCGTGGCTCGGATCATGGAGTCGGCCATCGACGAGGACAAAAAGCAGATTAAACTGCTGGCAGAAGGGCTTTCGCGCTTCGAAATCAAAAAAATCATCGCCCCCGACCCCCCTATCGTCGCCTTTGTCAAGCACCACGAAGAGAAGGCGGAGTTGACCGAGGTTGAGGCGGATGCGTTAAAACCTTATACCATGGCGGTGATTGGCTCCCTCAAAGAGATCCTAAAATATGACTCGCTCTATCAGGAGCAGGTCAAGATGTTTCTCTCTCGCCATAACTTTGGCGAGCCAGACAGGCTGGCGGACTTTGTCGCCTCCATGACCAGCTCCAAACGGGAGGAGCTGCAGGAGGTTCTGGAGACCCTGGAGATCCGTCCCCGCCTGGAGAGGGTCCTCTCTCTGCTGAAAAAAGAGCTGGAGATGGTCAAGCTCCAGGATAAAATCTCTCGTCAGGTCGAGGAGAGCATCTCTGACAACCAACGACAATTTTTCCTCCGAGAACAGCTCCGTGAGATCCAAAAAGAGCTGGGCATCACCAAAGATGATCGCACAGCCGATGTGGACCAATATCGAGATCGGCTCAAAAAGCTGACCCTCACCGAAGAGGCCGAGAAAAAGATCACCGAGGAGCTGGATAAACTCTCCATCCTCGAAACCGGCTCCTCAGAATATGGTGTCACCCGCAACTATGTCGATTGGCTCACCAGCCTCCCCTGGGGGGTCCACTCTACCGATAAACTGGCTATTAATCGGGCCAGAAGCATCCTCAATAAAGATCATGACGGTTTGGACGATGTTAAAAAACGTATTTTGGAGTTTCTCGCCGTTGGCAAGCTCAAGGGGGAGATTGGTGGCTCCATCATCCTGCTGGTGGGGCCTCCAGGTGTGGGCAAAACCTCCATTGGTCAATCGGTCGCTCGGGCGGTCAACCGGCAATTTTTCCGCTTTTCGGTTGGCGGCATGCGTGATGAAGCTGAGATCAAGGGCCACCGTCGCACCTATGTTGGCGCCATGCCCGGCAAGATTCTCCAGGCTCTACGCCTGAAAAAAGTGGCCAACCCCATTATCATGCTCGACGAGGTGGATAAAATTGGTGCCAGCTATCAGGGCGACCCCGCTTCAGCCCTCCTGGAGGTGCTGGACCCGGAACAGAATGTTGAGTTTTTGGACCACTACCTGGATGTCCGTTTTGATCTTTCAAAAATTCTCTTCATCTGCACCGCCAACCAGATTGACACCATTCCCCGGCCTCTTCTGGATCGGATGGAGGTGATCCGTCTTTCGGGGTATATTACCGAAGAGAAGCTCAAGATTGCCCGCAACCATCTGATAAAAAAACAGTTGAACAAAAATGGGCTGGACAGCTCCCATCTCCGTTTTTCCAAAGAGGCCCTGCGTACCATTATCGAGGGGTATGCCCGAGAAGCGGGGGTGCGACGTCTGGAACAGAAAATTGGCTCCATCACCCGAAAAGCGGCCGTCAGAATTGTCGAGGGTGAGGCCGAGATGCCCATTCGGATTGGACGGGCACAGGTGTTGGAATTTTTGGGTAAGCCGGACTTCCGTAATGAAAAGCCTTTCAAAGGGGTGGGAATTGTCACCGGGCTGGCCTGGACCTCTCTGGGTGGGGTTACCATGGATATCGAAGTGGCCCAGATTGGCGGTGGAAAACCCAGCTTTACCCTGACCGGTCAGTTGGGGGATATCATGAAGGAGTCTGCCCAGATCGCCTTCAACCATGTTAAAAGCAACAGCAAAAAACTGGGTGGAGACCCAAAAATCCTCTTCGAAGAGGCCATTCACATTCACGTACCCGAAGGGGCCACCCCCAAGGATGGCCCTTCGGCCGGTATTGCCATTGCTACCGCTATTCTCTCCATGGCCAGAAATCAAGCAGTCGCCAGACAGATCGCCATGACCGGAGAGATCACCCTGACCGGTCAGGTGCTGCCGGTTGGCGGGATTCGAGAAAAGGTCATTGCCGCCCGCCGGGTCGGCATCCGGGAGCTGTTTTTAGCCGAGGCCAACCGTAAGGATTATGAAGAGGTGCCCGACTATATCCGCGAGGGCTTTACGGTTCATTTTGTCAAAAAATTCAGTCAGGTTGCCAAGCTGGTTTTCGAGGTCTGAAAAAGTAAAAAGAGACGATGGGCAAGCCAGGGAGGGCTAGGGACAGCCAAAACCTAATCGGGATAAACGTCAACGGCAAAGTCAGCACCTTGGGAGGCCTTGCAGGTCCCCAAACCCCCACGCTTTTAAAAGTATAGAGATTTCAAACCAAATTGGGGCAATGGTTAAAGGCAAAGTCAACACCTTGGTTAAAGGCAAAGTCAACACCTTGGGAGGCCTTGCAGGCCCCCAAACCCCCACGCTTTTAGAATTAAAAAAAAGCAAAGTCAAAGGCTTAGGACCTTGGGCGCTGCCCAAACCCGCTGGGAAGGCATTCATGCCTTCCCAGACCCATCCGCAGTTGTTTTGTACCCATTGGGTCTGGCCTCTCCTTCCGTTTCCGTACCACTATCGTGGCTTTCCCTCTGTTTTCCACCGAAAACTCTGCGCCTCTTTCCCTGGGCTTTTAGCCGTTAGCTTGATCTCCATCTGGGGTTTTTTTCCGACCACCTCTCCCCACACCTGAAGATCCCGTGCCGACAGTCGCAAAGGATTGATGTGCAGGTTACCCGGTGAGGCAACCCCTCGTGCCACCACCCGATCAAACATCAAGGGGATGGAGGGTTTGCTCCCCTTGCCGGCATAAGCCAAAATGTTCTTGACCAGCCCGGTCTGGTCGGGATAGCGACCCGGATCAGCCACCGTTACCCCCTCCCCTTCCAACGAAAGATCCACCCGCCCATCCTTTTTCAACTGTTCGGCCCAAACCTTCAGATGGGTCGATTTAACCCCCTGGGTAAACAGTTTTTGCAGGGTAACCTCGCCCTTTTTCTCCTCACCATGAGCAACCAAAGAGGCATACCCCAAGGGAAAAGGGTTGATCTGCATTCGGCCCATGCGCCATTTTTGCTCTGGAACGGGAAAATCGGTCAGGTAGAGCTTGCCACTCCTGATGGACCAGAGTTTATCGGTGCGAACCTCGCCAACAACCTGCTCAAGAAAACCCTCCGGGATCACCGCCTTGCTAAATTTAAAGGCCAACCCCTGCTTGGTCATGGTCAGGACAAAACCTTTCAGGTTGAGCTGTTTGATGGGCAGTTGGGTCGAGAGACCATGGAGCAATCCGGTACTCTCCGAAATCAGCTCAAAAATCCGCCTGGGGTCACCATCCGCCTCCTGAATCTCCAATTTTCCGCTCAGAGGGGCCAGGGAGTAGAGGCTGATCTTTCCCTTGATCTTGATATCCGGTAGATCAAGATCAAGATGTTTGGCCAACAGAACACGGGGTTTTTGCTCCTCAGCAGCCTGAGCCACGCCCCCCAGATACAGGGAGAGCAGTACCACCAACAGCCGAACACCATTTCGAGACGATATAACCATGATTAGTTTGTTTCCAGACGCTCTATCGGAGTAGAATGAAGAACCCTTCATCGCCCCGTTGAATATTGATCAACATCTGCCGTCGATCCGCTTGGACAGCCTTTTTCAAATCGTTAAAATCACCCACCAGACGCCGATTGACGGAAAGAATACGATCTTTGGGGCGCAAACCCGCCTGCCACGCCTGACTGTTGAACTTGACGGTGATGGCAACAATACCCTCCCCCTTTTTCTGATCCGCCATACTCTCTAAAACCGCCCCGGCAAAACGATTGTCAATTGTCTCTCCCTCCAGACGCAGACGCTCCGGCTCCCGAACAACCACGGTGACATTCTCCTGCTTGCCATCCCGTAGATAGGTCAGAGAGACTCGCTCACCAATCCGTGAGAGGCCGATCACATTGCGCAGATCGGCGGAGTCATGAATTTTACGTTTGTTGGCCTGAATAATCACATCCCCTGCCGTCAAGCCGGCTCGGGCCGCAGAGGAGCCGGGAACCGCACGGGTAATAACCGCTCCCCCCTCCCGCAGACGAATACCAAAAGCGGCAGCCAGCTCTGGGGTAAGATCCTGGGCACGGACCCCCAGCAGACCCCGTCGCACCTCCCCATACTCAACCAATTGGGACATGATCCGCTGGGCCATCTCGATGGGAATGGCAAAACCGATGCCCACATTACCCCCACCACGGGCCAAGATGGCGGTGTTGATGCCAATCAACTCACCCGCCAAATTAACCAACGCGCCTCCCGAGTTACCGGGATTGATGGAGGCGTCGGTCTGGATGAAATCTTCATACCCTTCAAGCCCCAACCCCTTGCGACCCAAGGCACTGACAATACCAGAGGTGACCGTCTGCCCCAACCCGAAGGGGTTACCGACCGCCACCACGAAATCCCCCACCCGAAGCAGATTGGAGTTGCCCAGCGGCAAGGCAGTAAGATTTTTATGGGTGGTCAGTTGAATCACCCCCACATCGGTCTCCGAATCAACTCCAACAATTTTGGCTCGGAGGATACGACCATCGTGAAGGGTAACGGTGATTTTATCGGCCTTTTTAATGACATGGTAGTTGGTGAGTATCAGCCCCCTTTTTGCATCGACAATCACCCCGGAGCCAAGGCTTTTATTCTCTCTAAAGCGCTGTCGCTGTTTGGGAAGATCAAAAAAATGGCGGAAAAAAGGGTCACTCATCAAGGGGTTTTCCCGAACCTTGATTCGGGTAGAGGTGGAAATATTCACCACCGCCGGAACCACCCGCTCAACCATATCGGCCAAACTGGGCAGAGACTTGCCGTTAACGGCAAACGGCATGGCCGCCTCGGTAGCCGGTGGCAGGAGCAGCAGAACAAAAGCAAACAGAGAGATGAGTGAAGAGATAACAAACTGTTTTTTTATCGGATCGACTAAAGCCATCAATTACTCCTCGCGAAGGGGTGCCACCTGACCCTTGTTTCGAAAGGCCAGATAGTCAGACAATATCAAAGCGTGATCAAAAGCCAACTCATCTGGCAACGCATCCATCGGGACAATACGACAATTTTTAGCATCATCCGCAGCCACGGGGGCACCCCGGGCCTGGGCCACATAGACCGCCGTGGCGGTATGAAATCGGGGGTCTCGTTCAGGGTTGGAGTAAAGCCCCAACAGGGCAACCAGGGTCACCTCCAATCCGGTCTCTTCTCGGGCCTCCCGCCTGGCCCCCGCCTCGACCCGTTCACCCCGATCGACAAAGCCGCCGGGAATGGCCCAACCATGGGGTGGGTTTTCTCGCTCAATGAGGACAACAGGCCGACCCGGATAATCCAACAGCTCGATAATGGTGTCGGCCGAAAGATAGGGGGTTTGCAGTGTGCGCATAATCGGTGACTCGCTCTTCGTTTATTGGTCGGCAAAAACAGATGAAAAAGCAACCCGGAACCGCTCTTCCAGCGCTTGACGGGAGATATCTATACCCAATTTTTCCAGAGAGGTCACCTCTCTACCCGCCAACCCACAAGGGATGATCCCCTGAAAGCAGGAAAGATCCGGCGCCCGATTTAAACTTAAACCATGATAGGCAACACCCCGGCTAATCCGAACCCCCAGCGCGGCAACCTTGGCCCCCGCCACCCAAACCCCAGGATTCTCCCGCTCAACGCTCCCCGCCACACCCAACCCCTGCAAAGTTCGCAACACCGACTGTTCCAACCGATCCACATGGGAACGGACCCCTTTGCTGTTGGCTCTGAGGTCACACACCACATAGGCGATCATCTGCCCAGGTCCATGGTAGGTAACCTTCCCCCCCCGATCGGTTTCCACCACCGGAATGTTTTTATCGAAAATATCCTCTACTGTTCCCGATCGGCCCAAGGTATAGAGGGGAGGATGCTCAAGCAACAGCAGAAGATTGCCGCCTGTACCCGCCACAATTTTCTCTACCTGCTTTTTTTGCAGCTCCCAAGCTTCTCGATAGCCTAGCTGATCGAAACAGTGAATTTCAAACCCTGCCACACAACCCTCCCGCCAAGGGGCCAAAACCCCTATTCTGCCCGAAAATCGCCCGTTTTTCACGGTTTCGTTTGGGAAAAAGGGCGCCCACCCTTTTTTCAAATTGCACCCTGCTGCTTTCGGGCATACCATCAGGGCCACATTAAACCCTTATACAATCGAAAAATCCATTGACCACGACACCCCCCCTGCACCGGCTGAGTGCGTATCACTATCACCTCCCCCTCGACCGCATCGCCCAGAGGCCTGTCCATCCTCGGGATGCCTCCCGACTGTTAATCAGCCGGCCCGAGTCGGTGAGCGACGCCCACTATCGGGATCTGGCCGACCTGCTGGAGCCGGGAGATCTGCTGGTTTTAAATGATACACGGGTGATTCCGGCCCGCTTGAAGGGCTTTCGCAAAAGCGGCGGTCGCAACGAGGTGTTCCTCTCCCGCCCTCTGGAGAACCCTAACGAGTGGGAGGCGCTGGTCGCCAGCAACAAACGGATCAAACCAGGGCTCACCGTCTTCTTTACCCCCCACTTTCATGCCACAGTCCTGGCTCGAACCCAGCACGGCTTTCGGGTTCGGCTGGTGGCAGAGGATGGCGATGTGGCAGGGGCCATCCACCAACATGGTCAGATGCCGCTCCCTCCCTACATAACCGACTCTGACAAACAGGAAGACCGAGAGCGATACCAGACGGTTTTCGCCCGCCAAGAGGGGGCGCTGGCCGCCCCAACAGCCGGGTTGCACTTTACACCGACCCTGCTGGAGAGACTACGACAAAAAGGTATCCAAACCACCACTCTCACCCTGCATGTGGGCATCGGCACCTTTCAGCCGATCCGAGAGGAGGATCTCTCCCGTCATGTGATGCATCACGAATGGTGTACCCTGCCACCTCAGGCGGTGGAGGCCATACAGCAGACCCAATCCAGAGGTGGGCGGGTGGTGGCTGTGGGCACCACGGTTACCCGAACCCTGGAGAGTGCCGCCCTGAAGACCGGCTATATTCAGCCCTTTCAAGGGGAGACCAACCTTTTTATTCTGCCGGGGTTCCAGTTTAAGGTGGTGGACCTGCTCCTGACCAACTTTCACCTGCCGGAGTCCACCCTGCTGATGTTGGTGGCTGCCTTTATAGGTAAAGAGCGGTTGGACCGGGACTATCGACACGCTATCGAGTCCGGTTTTCGCTTCTACTCCTACGGGGACTCCTCCCTGCTCTACCCCTCCCCATCTTAAACAAGAGGCCAATAATGGTTGCCCCCTTTCGCTTTGAACATCTGCACACCGACCCCACCGGCGCCCGGCGAGGACGGTTTCACACCCCCCACGGCAGCGTAGAGACCCCCATCTTTATGCCAGTCGGTACGGCAGCGACGGTCAAGGCCATGACCACCGGCGAGCTGACCACAATCGGTGCCCAAATTATCCTGGCCAACACCTATCATCTCTTTTTACGTCCGGGCCATGGGTTGATTAAAAAAATGGGGGGTGTGCACCGTTTCATGAACTGGGATGGCCCCCTTTTAACCGACTCGGGAGGGTATCAGGTTTTCAGCTTGGGCGATCTACGCACTCTCTCCGAAGAGGGGGCCGCCTTTCGCTCCAACATCGATGGCTCCAAACAGTTTTTAAGCCCGGAGATTGCCATCGAAATCCAGGAGGCCCTCGGGGCTGATATTATCATGCAGTTGGATGAGTGCCCTCCCCACCCGGCCACCCGAGAGTATCTGGCCCGATCTCTGGAGATGTCTCTGCGCTGGGGAAAGCGGTGCAAGGAGGCGCGCCATAAAGAGCCGGACGGCAAAGCGCTGTTTGGTATCATGCAGGGGGGAATGGATGAGTCGTTACGGCGCCTCTCTGCAGCCGGGTTGGTAGACGAAGGGTATGACGGCTATGCCATGGGTGGCCTTTCGGTGGGAGAGCCCAAGGAGATGATGGCAGAGGTTCTCTCTTATGCGCCCAACCTGCTGCCCGCCGACAAACCCCGCTATCTGATGGGGGTCGGCAGACCGGAGGATCTGGTCATGGCGGTCCAGGCCGGTGTGGATATGTTTGACTGTGTCATGCCCACCCGCAATGCTCGCAATGGTCAACTTTTTACCCGCCGCGGGGCATTCAACATCAAACGACACGAAAACCGAGAGTCCGACCAGCCCGTCGACCCCCACTGCGGCTGCGATACCTGCCGTCACTACAGCCGAGCCTACCTACGCCACCTCTTTATCAATAAAGAGATTTTAGGCCACCGACTGATGACGCAACACAACCTGGCTTTCTATCTGGATTTAATGAACAACATGCGCCAAGCCATCCAGAAAGATCAATTTGGCCCCTTCCAACGCTCTTTCTATCAGGCTCAGGCTGGGGAGGGTTCCGGGGCGTGGGGTTGGCGGCAGGACTAAACCGTGCAGAGCGTCCAAACCCAATCCGAACAAAACAGTAGCGGATGGGTCTGGGAAGGCATGAATGCCTTCCCAGCGGGTTTGGGCAGCGCCCAAGGTTCTAAGCCTTTGACCTTGCCTTTGTTTTTACCTTTAATAGCCTGGGGGTTTGGGGGCCTGCAAGGCCTCCCAAGGTGTTGACTTTGACGTTTGTCCCAAAGGGGTTTTGACGGTTGTCTATCCTTTCTGGGTTAAAGCTCGATGACCGCCCCCTCCTGAGCAAGAAAAGTGTCAGGGTCCCCTGATTTTCTGGGGTTTCTCTCCAGTGCCTCCTGAAAAACCTGCTCCAACTCGGCATCGGATCGGGTCGGTTCGTGGTGAGTGAAGTAGATCTTTTTCACCTGGGCCGCCCGGGCCATTTTAATATTGGCGTCAAAGGTACTATGGCCCCAGCCTTTTTTGGCCGGGTACTCTTTCAAGGTATAGGAGGTATCGGCAATCAGAACATCCACCCCCCGCATAAAATCAGTGATCGCCTGGTTTTTCTCGGCCATAAACTGCTCATACTCTTCATAATCTTCATCTTCCGGGCTGTAGATATTATAGAGTGGTTCATGGTCTCCGGTAAAAAAGATCGATCTCCCCCCACAATCAATCCGGTAGCCAAAATTCAGTGCCGGATGGTTCATAAGAATATTGGAGACCGTGGCAGAACCAATCTGAACCGAATCCCGCTCCTGCAGGGTGGTATAGATCAGCTTTGCCTTGAGTTCTGACTCACGAACCGGAAAATAGCAGTAGGACATCTGTACACTGAGAATCTCCTGGATATCTTGCTGTCCGATGGGGTCGTAAGCACCATGGATATTCAAGGTATTGTTGGCGATAAAGTTGGGGATAAAAAAGGGCAGTCCCTGAATATGGTCCCAGTGGGTGTGAGTAATGAAAAGGTTGGTGGTCATGGGCATTTCGGGGAAAAGGGTCTGGGCCAACTGGAAAATACCCGAACCGGCATCCAGCACGATCAGCTCGTTGTCATCGGTCCGCACTTCGATACAGGTGGTGTTGCCCCCATATTTCATGGTTGATGCCCCAGGACAGGGAATGGAACCTCGGACACCCCAAAATTTAATTTTCATGACAGACTCCCCCCACCCCCCTCTTTTGGCCGTTTGAGCTGGATGATCATCCGGGTCTTGTTGATCTCATCCGAGATAACACCCAAACTGATGATCAGCTCATTCAGGCTCTTACCAAACCGTTCTTGCAGTTTGACAGGCAGGTCGTCGGCTATCTCGAAAGCACCGGAATAGCCAAAATCCAATCGGGTGGCGATCAGATCAGCTGCCTGAACACAAGCCAACATCTGGCTGTTTTTATTCTCTTTGGCCCTGCCCCGATAGCCCCCCATACAGTACCTGACATCAGCAGGCAGGTTCCATCTCTTGGCCAACAGGTTTCCCACATCATTATGGTTCAGCCCCAAGGCCTTTTTCTCAAGAATCTCTAATGGCACCTCGCCAAACGCCGCTTTTTTAAAGATTTTTCCATATTTTTTGGGGATTGCCTTGAAAAGAGCCACCTTACCCACATCATGGAGCAGTCCGCCCACAAAGTAATCGGTGGCATCGGTCTCGGGAACCCCCAGATTACGCGCCAGTTTTTTGGCAATGGAGCCGGTCGCCAGAGAGTGAATAAGGAGCTGATTTAAAGCCGGCACCTCTCTGTTCTTGGAGGAGAGCAACTCCAACGGAGCGAGCGAGAGAGCCAGATTTTTAATGGTATTGATGCCGGCACAGACAACCGCCTGGTTGATGGAGCCGATGGATTGAGAGAAACCAAAATAGGGAGAGTTGACCATTTTCAGGATGTTAAGGGTCAAGACTGGATCGTGATCAATGATATTGATCAACTCTTTCGGGGAGAAATTGATGTCACTGGTAATCCGCATAAGCTGATAGATGCTGTGCGGAAAGGCCGGAATACCTGCAACCAGCCGGAGTAATTTTTTCTTCGAGTACGCCATGTTCTCGTCTTGAGATAGGTTGCTGAAAGAGACATCAGGGTTGTGAGGTTTCTCACACTCACATGGGTTTAAGAAGCAATAGTCATACCAGCCACAATAGCAGAAAGAAGCCCTACTGTCATCAGCGACACTAACCGTCCACCTCCTTGCCATGGTTCCACTCTCTTGGACAAAGCAAGCCACAAAAAAATTCACTCAAACCGTCCCATAGTCAATATAGACACTTGCCAACAGTGGAAAAGAGACCTATTTTTGGTAGCTTTGACATCGGTGGTCGAAAATCTGGGTTACTCTGACTCTTTTTGGGGCGAGGAGTGCCCCTTTTTCTGCCGTCATACTCTAACCCGTCATGTCCCGGCCGTGGTTGAGCCTGGGGCCAGTTTTATCACGAAGTCCTATCCAGACTTCAGACAATTTTGGAGTGTTAAGCATTATGTTTGATCTGATCAGCGTCGCCCATGCCGAAGCAGCCGCCGGGTCCGGTGGTGGAGCAGCCATGGGCAACATCATTTTCATGGTTCTTCTCTTTGCCATTTTCTACTTTTTGCTCATTCGCCCCCAGCAAAAACAGCAGAAGGCCCACAAAGAGATGGTTGAAAATCTACGCCGAGGCGATTCCGTTGTAACGAATGGTGGCCTCATGGGTAAAATACACCGGGTAGAAGACGATGTGGTTACCCTTGAGGTAGGTGAAGTGGAGATCGGCAACAAGAGTTTCCGCCCGGTTCGTCTGCGTCTGCGTCGTGCCAGCGTCTCTGCCATTACAACCAAGGGCGGCGCACCAACAACAGAGGAAGTGAACAAAATAGAGAGTAAAGACGGGGAATAGCACGCCCCCTGCTCTTTAGTTGTTACTGGTTTTGGCCTTCCGATTCTTTAAAATAAGTCAGGTATGTTATGCGGCAACTGCCCATCTGGAAACCAGCCTTGATCCTGCTGGTTACGTTGAGTTCACTTCTCTATTCCGCCCCGAGCATTTTGGGTGGCGCACCCAACTGGTGGCCCTCCTGGCTGCCGTCTCAGACCATCTCTCGGGGCCTGGATCTCCAAGGCGGGCTCTATCTGCTCATGCAGGTGGAGACCGATAAGGCGGTGGAGCAGTCCGCTGAAAATCTGGTGGATGAGGTGCGAGGCACCCTGCGGCAGGAGCGGCTCCGATATCGAGGGGTCGAACGTAACGGGATCGATTCTGTCATCCTCAAACTTTCCGACCGCTCTGAGCCGGAAAAGATACGGGCACTTCTTCTTAAAGAGATGCCTCGGGTGACCATCACCGAAGAGCCGGGTGGTAAAAGTTGGAAAATCAGCTTGACAGAGCTGGAGATCAAGGAGATCCGCCGGTTTGCCGTGGAGCAGTCCATCGAGACCATCCGATCCCGTATCGACCAGTTTGGCGTCTCGGAACCCACCATCCAAAAACAGGGCAGCGAGCGGATTTTAATCCAGCTTCCCGGTCTGGAAGATCCCCAACGGGCAAAAAACATTATCGGTAAAACCGCCCGGTTAGAGTTTAAAATGTTGGATGAAAAGGGGGATCTCTCCCAAGCATTGGCTGGAAGAGTGCCACCAGGAGATGTTCTGCTGTATGGCGAAACCCGTGATCGCAGCACAGGAAAAATGGTTCGCCAACCCTACCTTCTCAAAAAAAGAACCGTTCTATCAGGCGATCTCCTCACCGATGCCAGGGTCAACTTCGATCAACAGTTTAACGAGCCGTACGTCTCCATCAACTTCAACCGGCAGGGGGGCAGAAAGTTTGCCCAGCTTACCGGTGAAAATGTAGGGAAGAGAATGGCTATTGTACTGGATAAGCTGGTCTACTCAGCCCCGGTCATCCGTGAAAAAATTGAAGGCGGTCGGGCGCAGATCAGCGGTAGCTTCTCTCCGGAAGAGGCCCACGATCTGGCCATCATCCTCCGAGCTGGCGCCCTACCGGCACCGGTTGTTTTTCTGGAGGAGCGGACCGTCGGCCCCACTTTGGGCCGGGATTCCGTTGAACAGGGCTTGAACTCCATCCTGATCGGAGCCACCCTTGTGCTGCTGTTCATGGTTCTCTACTACAAGGGATTTGGCCTGCTTGCCAATCTGGCCGTTATTGTCAACGTGCTGATTCTCATGGCTATCTTAACCGTTCTACAGGCGACCCTTACCCTGCCGGGCATTGCCGGTGCGGTTTTGCTGCTGGGCATGGCGGTGGATGCCAACGTCTTGATTTTCGAGAGAATACGAGAAGAGCTGCGACTGGGCAAGACCCCCATGGCGGCTATCGACCACGGCTATGCCAAAGCCTTTTCCACCATTGTTGATGCCAACATTACCACTCTGATTACCGCCATTGTTCTCTATCAGTTTGGTACCGGCCCGGTTCGGGGTTTTGCCGTCACCCTCTCCATTGGTCTTCTGGCCTCCATGTTTACGGCCATATTCATGACTCGAGTCGTGCTGACCCTGTATATCAGGGGTCGTCGCCTGCAAAGTCTTAGTATCTAGGCGAAAAAGAGAAGGAAAACAGATCCATGGAAATGATATCAACCAAAAGCAATATCGACTTTATCAGCAAGCGGAAGCTGGCCTACGGCCTCTCCTTCATCATGATCCTGGCCAGCATCAGCTCTCTGCTGTTTCAGGGCCTTAATTTTGGCATCGACTTTTCGGGGGGTACACTGGTTCAGGTCCGATTCCACACCCCGCCCGATCTTAAAAAAATCCGCCAAGCCCTCTCCAACCTGGAGATGGGGGATGTGGTCATCCAAGAGTTCGGCTCCCCTGAGGAGATCCTCATTCGGGTAGAGAAGCAGGTGACCAATGAGGAGGCCCAGAGCGCCCTCTCCCAATCCATTGTCTCCACCCTCAAACCCCTGGCCGGCGAGAAGGGGGTAGAACTGCGCCGGGTCGAATTTGTCGGCCCCCAGGTAGGGGAAGAGTTATCCGAGAAAGGTATCATGGCGGTGGTCTACTCCATGATTGCCATCCTCGTCTATGTCGCCTGGCGTTTTGAGTTCCGGTTTGCCTATGGGGCGGTTTTGGCGCTTATTCACGACATTGGCATTACCATCGGCTTTTTCTCTCTGCTGCAAAAAGAGTTCACTCTGGTGGTTGTAGCTGCCCTTTTGACAGTAATCGGCTACTCTCTTAACGATACCATTGTGGTCTACGATCGTATTCGAGAGGAGATGAAGCGGTTTAAATCCAAAGATCTCACCTTTATTATCAACGAGGCGATCAATCGCACCCTGTCCAGAACCCTCATCACCTCGGCAACCACCCTGTTGGTTTTGGTGGCTCTGCTTGTCTTTGGTGGAGAGGTTATTCACGATTTTGCTCTGACCCTTTTTCTCGGTGTTTTGGTGGGAACCTACTCTTCCGTTTTTGTCGCCAGCCCCATCGTGATGCTGCTGGACAGAAAAAAAACCAGATGACCGCCCATGAGGGGAAGTTCTTTTCTGCAGAGAGTTGTCTTAAGGGCGATAAAGAGAAAAAATGTGGGCAGTGACTGGCTGGCCCCTTCTTATATAAGGAATTGAAAAGATGGCTAAAATCTTAATCATCGACGACGACGCCTCCATTCGGGCGCTGCTGGTCGCCGTGTTGGAAAATGAAAACCATAAAATTCGTGAAGCCGACGATGGTCGAAAAGGGCTGAGAATGTTTCAAGAAGACCCGGCAGATCTGGTTATCACCGATGTCTTGATGCCAGAGAAAGACGGGGTCGAGTTGATCATGGAGCTCAAAGAGATCGACCCGGACGCCAAGATTATCGCCATGTCGGGGGGAGGGCGTGGTCTGGATGCCACCTTCAACCTGCGTATGGCGCAAGACTTTGGTGCCCAGCAACTGATGGTAAAACCCTTTTCTACCACCGAGGCCCTCAAAGCCATCAATACGGTTTTGAAAAGCTGACCCCTGGCTGTATTATAAGCTCTCTTTTTCACGGACATGGCTTGCGATGCCCTTGGACTCGCTCTATACTTGACTTTCTTTAACCTGGATAGGGTCTCATCGGTTTCAGGTTTCACTTAGCGAATCAGGATAGGGTGTGGCGGAAACTGGGCATATTAGCGTCCTGGCTGCGGAGGTCTTAGCCGGTTTGGCTCCTAAACCAGGTGGCACCTACGTCGATGCCACTTTCGGGGCCGGAGGCCATTGCCGAGCTCTGCTCGATGCGCTGGATGGTTCGGGACGTGTCTTGGCACTGGACCGAGACCCGGATGCCATCATCCGAGGGGAGGCGCTCCAAAAAGTCTACCCTGACCAACTGACCATTCTCCACGCCCCTTTTGCCGATTTGGGTCAGGCCTTGACCTCCTGGGGTGTTGAACGGGTGGATGGTATCCTCTTCGATCTGGGGGTCTCCTCTTTTCAGTTGGATCAACCTGGACGAGGTTTCTCCTTCCGATTTGACGGCCCACTGGATATGCGGATGGACCACAGCAGACAGTCCGGCTGCCAAACCGCTGCCGACTTGGTCAACACCCTCAACGACCGGGAGTTGGCTGACCTTTTTTTTAGATTTGGCGAGGAGTCCCGCTCTCGGAAGATAGCCCGTGCTATCACCATGGACCGGAAGAAAACTCCTTTTACCACCACAGCTCAACTGGCTCAACTGGCCGAGCGGGTTATTCCCAACCGAAAACGGGGGATTCACCCGGCCACCAAAATTTTTCAAGCCTTGCGGATAGCGGTCAATGGCGAACTGGATCAACTGCAACAGGGTCTGGAGGCGGCCATGACCGCCTTGGCTGTTGGAGGCGTTCTTGTGGTAATCAGCTTTCACTCTCTGGAAGACCGCATCGTCAAGCAGAGCTTTCGCATGGCGTCAACCCAACCCAGAGTTACCGGACCGGCTGCGCTGCTTCCCCAAACCCAAGCCGCCCCCCTGCCTTTTCGTCAACTCACCCGCAAGCCGATCATCCCAACTCAGGCAGAGCAGGCCCGGAACAGTCGCTCTCGCAGTGCGAAAATGCGTATTATTCAACGGGTAGCTCCGGCAGACCAATCGACGGTGGCTGGAGGGGGTGTGCTGTGAAAAATGATCTCCTAATCACCACCTTTCTGGTTATCATCCTGGTGATAACCGCCGCCATTACCATCACCTCACGCATGTGGCTGCTGGAGATCCATCGGGATTTACAGCAGACGGAAAAAAAACAGGATCGACTTCTGGATCAGGAACAGGCTCTGCAAATTGAGCTGGTTTCCCGCACCGACCTCAACTATACCGAGCGGCTGGCGAGGGAAAAACTGGGCATGCGGGCCATGCGCCCGGATCAATGGCAGGTGGTGCCCAAATGACCCCACCTCGTTTAAAAAAAGGGGGACGAGCCGGAGCGGTGCGTCGTAAACCCAACCGAAAAAAACCGCTCAGGGGGGGGTTGCTGGCCAATTTTTCTCTTCCCAAGCTCTCCCTACCCAAAAAAGCACCTCCCAAACCTGCCCCAATCCGTGCCGCTAAAACACCACAGGGGCAGAAAAAAGAGTGGGCGGGCAACTCCTCTTTTCGGCTGGAGATATTGGTTGGTCTGTTTATGCTGGCCTTTGTTATTTTGGCTGTTCGCGCTTTCGATTTAACCATTTTGCAGGGTGAGTCACTCCAACGTCGAGCACAGAACCAGCACAAGAAAAAAATTGTCGTCCCTGCCAGTCGAGGCCGTTTTCTCGACCGCAACGGTAAAACCCTGGCCATCAGCCTGCCGATGAAATCCCTCTCGGTAGATATGGATCTGGTGGAAAACCCCAGTCGCCTGGCCTCTCAATTGGCCCCCCTGATTGGGGTACCCCGCAGGCAGCTCCGAAAAAAGCTCTATGCTGCCAGACCAGGAAGCTTTCCGGTTTTACAGAGAAAACTTCCACCAGAGGCGATACGAAAGATCCGCTTATTAAACCATCCTGCCCTCTTTTTTCAGCCGGAGAGCAAACGGTTTTATACCATGGGAGAGGTGACCTCTCATGTCTTGGGATTTACCAACTTTTCTGGAAAAGGGGTCGAGGGGCTGGAGCGGGCGCTGGAAAAAGAGCTGGAGGGGCAGTCTGGCTACCAGGTGGTGACTCGGGATCGGCTGGGGCGGATCATGCCGAAAGTCCAACGGATGATCCCAGCCAAGCCGGGGGCGGATATCGCTCTGAGCATCGATACCACCGTCCAATATATCGCCTATCGAGCCTTGTTGAAGGGGGTTAATAAAAGCAAGGCCAAGTCGGGCTTTGTGATTGTCATGGACCCCCGCAATGGTGAGATCCTTGCCTTGGTCAACCAACCGAGCTTCAACCCCAACAATCTTGCCGACAGCAGTGCCAAAGGGCGCCGGAACCGGGCCGTTGCCGACCTTTTCGAGCCGGGCTCCACCTTTAAAATCTTCACTGCAGCCGCTGCCTTCGAAACCAACACCGTCGAACCGGACACCATTATCGATGTCGAAGGGGGAAAGTTCCGGGTTGGGGACCGAACCATCCGCGATTTTCACCGGGGCGATCAACAGCTCTCTGTCCGACAAATTTTGCAAAAAAGCTCCAACGTCGGCGCTGCCAAGATCGGTCTCAAGATGGGTAATGAGGCCATGGAGGGTTATCTCTACCGATTTGGATTTGGACAGCCCACCGGTATCGAGCTGGGCAACGAACCGGCGGGAAGCATTCCCGACATCAGCTTTTACAAACAGGTCGGGCTGGCAAACCGCTCTTATGGCTATGGCATTACCGCCACCCCACTGCAACTGGTTACGGCGACCTCGGCGGCGATCAACGGCGGCATCCTCTTTCCACCCAAGCTGGTATTGGGGCGATATGATGACGGTCGATTGATTCCCGCCCCACCCCCGGAGACCAAGCGCATTGTCTCGGAGGAGACCTCGGCCAGACTACGGCAAATTCTAGAAACCGTTGTCGAACCGGAAGGGACAGCGACCAAAGCGGCGGTGGCGGGATATCGCGTGGCAGGAAAAACCGGCACTGCTCGAAAAGCTGTACCAGGCAAAGGGTATGTTCAGGGCCACTACTACGCCTCTTTTGTCGGCTTTATTCCAGCAGAAAAACCACAACTTCTTATTTTTGTGGGAATAGATGAGCCTCAAGGTACTTACTATGGTGGATTGGTGGCCGCTCCTGTCTTTCGAGAGATTGCCCAGGAGATTCTGCCCCATCTCTCAATTTTTCCCAACAAAAAAGCTGAACTGCAACTGCCAGAGAAAAACCGTCAATCTCCGTTTGCCCATTTAGGCGCCCAACTGGAGGATCGACTGATGGGGGCCAGCCTGGACAAGGCGTTGGAAATCTTGATGAAAGAGAAAATTATCCCAGAGATTCACGGCTCCGGTCTGGTAACCCGCTTTGAAAAAAAAGGCGAAAAGGGGCCGGCCCGGCTATATTTGGAATGAGCCAAACCGTTCGCTTCAAGGCCAGCCAACTCCATGCCAGAACCAACCTGGAGGGGCTCGTTTTTTCGGGAGCCGATTCTACCCTCTCGGCCTTGACCGCCGATTCTCGCCAGGTGCAGCCCGGCACCCTTTTTGCTGCCCTATCCGGGAGCCAGCAGGATGGTAACCGTTTTATTCCCCAGGCCATCGAGGCTGGAGCCAGCGCTCTTCTTTTTGCTACCCCTCCCTCTTTTCCCCTCCCGGAGACCCTGGCCCAGTTCAGCCATCCCCAGCCCCGTCTGGCTCTTGCCCATCTGGCCGAGACCTTTTATGACCATCCCGGCACCAAGCTCAAACTGGCTGCCATCACCGGCACCAACGGCAAAACATCGGTCGCCGCCATGATGGAGTCTATCCTGATGGTGGCCAAGGAGCGGGTTGGCATCATCGGAACCACCGGCATTCGCTGGCCAGACCATCAACAAAACAACCCTCTTACTACCCCCGATTCCATCTCTCTGCAGGCCTGTTTGGCGCAGATGGTCGAGGCTGACTGCCGCTTTGCTGTTTTAGAGGTCTCCTCCCATGCCCTGAGCCAACATCGGGTTGAGGGGCTGCCCTTTCACGTCGCCCTGTTTACCAATCTTTCCCGAGACCACCTGGACTATCACGGCTGCCAAGAGAGCTATTTCCGGGCCAAAGCCTCGCTTTTTTTACATAACCCGCCCCCCTTTGCCGTCATCAACCTGGACGATTCCCATGGCATCACCCTGTTTGAAGAGTGCCCGGAGAGCACAGAAAAAATTGGCTTCTCCCTTCAGGGGGGAGGGGCAGAGAGGGCGAGAGGCTACCCCATTTTGACAGCAAAAGAGGTGACACTCTCCCAAAATAGCAGCCAGTTTCAATTGGTGACACCCGCAGGCTCCCTACCCATATGCCTACCGGTTGCCGGGCGGTTTAATGTGGCTAATGCGTTGGCAGCGGCGGGGGGGGCCTGGGCTTTGGGGCTGGACTGTGAGACCATCGCCGCAGGCCTTGCCCATTTCAGGCCCCATCCCGGTCGAATGAACAGCCTCGATTTGGGTCAACCGTTTGGGGTTATCATCGACTTTGCCCACACACCGGATGGACTTGAAAACTTGATCAAAGCCGCCAGGGAGACCCTGACAAACGGGCGTATCCTGACGGTTTTTGGTTGTGGAGGTGATCGAGACCCGGGTAAACGTCAACAGATGGGGGAGATCTCCGGCAGGCTGAGCGATCGAACCTTCATCACCGACGACAACCCACGCCATGAAGAGCCTGCCGCTATTCGGGCTGCCATCGTCCAAGGGTGTCACCTGAGCGCCCCAGCCAGCCAGACGGAGCAGGTTACCCCTCGAGAAGAGGCGATTTTGCAGGCGTTGACCCAGGCCAGGGCCGGAGATATGGTCCTGATCGCTGGCAAAGGCCATGAAACCCATCAGATTATCGCCGATGAAAAACGGCCATTCGACGACCGCCAGGTTGCCATTCAAGCCCTGAACCAACTGGGTTACAGCGGCTAGACCCCAACCCTAATGAGTATTGACCATGGCTTTTGACCTCGACTTTGTCTGCCAAACCCTGCACCTCACCCCTCAGAGCAATCGGCCTTTAAGGGGGCTATCCATCGACACACGCACCCTGCAGCCCGAACAAATCTTTGCCGCCATCCGTGGCCCCCGGTTTGATGGTCATGACTATATTCCCCAGGCCATCCAAGGGGGATGCGGCGCCCTTTTGGTCGAGACACCCCCCAAGAGCCCCCCCCCCTGCCCCGCCTTGGTTGTGGCTGATATTCTCAAAGCCATGGAGCAGCTGGCGACCGCTTGGCGCAACCAGGTCGATCCCATTGTGATTGCCATCACCGGCTCCTCTGGAAAAACCACCGTCAAGGAGATGACCAACCTCTGCCTGCAGCAACATTTCAAGGGTGTTCATGCCACCAAAGGCAACCTCAACAACCACTATGGTGTGCCTCTTACCCTCCTCGCCATGCCAGAAACCTGTCAGGCCCTGGTGGTCGAGATGGGGATGAGTGCCGCGGGTGAAATTGCCCAGCTGACCCGAATGGCCCAGCCAGATGTGGGGGTTGTCACCAATGTGCTGGCGGCCCACCTGGCGGCCTTCACCTCGATAGAGGAGATTGCCCAAGCCAAAGGGGAGCTGTTTGCCGAAATGCCTCCCCAGGGGGTTGCCATCTTTAACGGCACCCAGTGGGCCAGAGCCTTGCTGCAGAGTCTGGCGGGAGATCGAAAACAGATTACCTTTGGTCCCTGGGACAACCGGTCGGTTTCGTTGGATCTTTCGGCTCGCTCCATCCGCCAGTCGGCGGAGGGGTTGGCGTTTCACATCCATTGGCCCGACCACAGCTCCACCCCGGTTCATCTGCCCTGTCAGGGCCGCCATATGGTTGACAATGCCTTGGCAGCCGCTGCAGCCTGCCGTCAGGTTGGTGTCACTACCGAGGCGATTGTTCGGGGTCTCAAGCTTTTTTCTCCACCGGCAGGCCGGGGCGCCATCCAGCGTGCAGCAGGGGGGTGGATGGTCATCGATGATAGCTATAACGCCAATCCTGGCTCTGTCAAGGCCGCCATTCAGGCGCTTGCCGCCTCTCCTGAAGGGGCCAGAAGGGTGGTTATTTTAGGAGATATGCTGGAATTGGGAAAACAGGCAGAAAGTTTGCATAGAGAGTTAGCAGAAGAAATAACAAAAGCCAGGGTGAGCCATCTTTTTACGGCTGGCCCCCTGATGAAACACCTTCATGAGGCGTGTCAAAACGTCTCCACACTCACGGCCCAACACCGGGATGATCCGGGTGATTGGCTGGGCACCATTCCCCGCCAACTGCAACCGGGTGATCGTGTTTTGGTCAAAGGGTCCCGTGGCATGAAAATGGAAAGGATCGTCAGCGATTTGATCTCCTATGCTCTATAATCTCCTCGTCCCTCTCAGTGATCAGTTTTCCTTTCTCAACCTGTTCAAATATATCACCTTCCGCTCAATCGGAGCGGTATTGACAGCGTTGATTCTCTCTTTTGTCATCGGCCCCTGGATGATCAAGGCCTTACAGAGGCTTCAGGTCTCCGGTCAACCAATCCGGGATGATGGACCCCAGCGACATGTTTTAGAAAAAACCGGCACCCCGACCATGGGAGGCACTCTGATTCTGCTGGCTATCACTCTGCCCACCCTGCTCTGGGCCGATATCACCAACCCCTTTATCCTCATTGTCCTGGGGACCACCCTCTCCTTTGGCTTTATCGGCTTTTGGGACGACTATTTAAAAGTGGCGAAAAAAAATTCCAGAGGGGTTCCGGGCCGGGTCCGTTTTCTAATCCAGACTGCCATCGCCTTAGGCTTGGCTTTCTCTTTAAGGGAGGTCGACCCGGTTACATTCGGTCAACTCTCCCTCCCCTTTCTCAAAGATTTCTCCTGGGATATGGGGCTGCTCTTTTTTCCCTTTGCTGTTTTGGTAATTGTCGGCACCGGTAATGCCGTCAACCTCACCGATGGGCTGGATGGGTTGGCTATTGGTCCGGCCATGTTGGCTGCCGCCAGTTTTCTGATTATCTGCTATGTCACCGGTCACATCCACTTTGCCAACTATCTGGGCCTCCCCTACATTGCCGGAGCCGGTGAGCTGGCAGTTTTTTGTGGGGCCATGGTCGGGGCAGCGCTGGGCTTTTTATGGTTTAACACCTATCCGGCTCAAGTGTTCATGGGCGATGTTGGCTCTCTGGCTTTGGGGGCGGCACTGGGTTCCATCGCCATGGTCACCCGCCATGAGGTGGTTTTGGCCATTATTGGCGGCGTCTTTGTGGTGGAGACCCTCTCGGTGATCATCCAGGTGGCTTCGTTCAAGCTTATCGGCAAGCGGGTTTTCCGCATGGCCCCCATTCACCACCATTTTGAACTCAAAGGGTGGGCTGAGCCCAAAATTATTGTCCGGTTCTGGATTATCTCCATCATCCTGGCCCTGGTGGGTCTGGCAACCTTGAAGATTCGCTAAACATGGCTCTCGATCCGAATAGCAGCCCCATCGGCGTTGTCGGTCTCGGGCTGTCCGGCATCGCTGCCTGCCACTTTCTTCTTCAAAGAGGCTACCGGGTGTTGGCCTGGGATCAAAACCCCCAGCGAGGAGCTGCCCTGGCGAGCCACCCTGGTCTCACCCTAAGCCATGAATTTGGGCCGAACACCCCTCTCAATCGTTGTCAGACCATTCTACTTTCACCAGGCATTCCCCGCTCTCATCCGGCCCTGGAACACCCCCTGACCCAGGGAATTCCGGTTATCAACGATGTGGAGTGGCTCTATCAACACAACCTGCGTCAAGCCTGTTTTGCCGATTTTATCGGCATTACCGGCACCAACGGCAAATCCACCGTCACCACTCTGGTGGGGCTGATGTTGGCGCAGTCGGGATTTCAGACCCAAACCGGAGGCAACCTGGGACAGGCCGCCCTCTCGTTGTGGGGGGATGAGGTAGAAAAATATGTTCTGGAACTCTCCTCCTTTCAACTGGAGAGTCTGCCCAGCTTTCGACCCCAGACTGCCACTCTGCTCAACATCTCCCCAGATCATCTGGATCGATATGCCGATTTTGACGACTACCTGGCAACCAAACTCCAGCTTTTTGCCCATCAACAAGCCGGAGACCAGGCGGTAATCAATGGGGACGATGCGTTGGTGATGGCTGCCTATGAGAAGATGGCAGGCAGGGGGGTGGTCAATCTGGTCCCCTTCTCTACCCAACGGGCAGTCCCAGGGGGGGTCTACCTTCAAAACAGACAGTTGATCGACCACCGAGGTAGCAAACCCCAACCGTTTTTGGGGGTCGATCAACTGAAGATAACCGGCATTCACAATCAGGCCAACGCCCTGGCAGCGGCCGCAACGGCCCTCTGTGCCGGAGCCAGCCGTCAGGCTGTCATCGAAACCCTGAGCCATTTTCCCGGACTGGCCCACCGGATGGAGTGGATACGAACCGTCAACGGCATCCCCTACTATAACGACTCCAAGGGGACCAACGTGGGGGCGGTCATTCAATCGTTGGCCTCATTTGACACCCCGCTGATTCTCATTGCTGGTGGTCGGGATAAAAACAGTGATTTCAGCCCCTTGGTAGAGCCGGTAGCCAAACGGGTTTCCCATCTTATTCTGCTGGGGGAGGCCTCATCAGCCCTGGCGGCCGTGTTATCCGGTCACTGTCGGATTGAACAGGCACAGAGCATGGAACAGGCGGTATTGCTGGCGCACGGTCGGGCCAGACCGGGTGAGACGGTGCTGCTCTCCCCTGCCTGTGCCTCTTTTGATATGTTTAAAAATTTTGAAGAACGGGGTGATCTCTTTCGGAAGGCGGTCCATGAACTCTAACAACAACAGCAAGCAGCCCCAAAAAACAAAGAGTGCCGGGGGCAACACCACAGGAGGTATCGACCTCTGGCTGGCTGGCATCGCTTTTTTACTGCTGGTCTTTGGTCTGGTGATGGTCTTTTCTGCCTCCTCACCCATTGCCCTCAGAAAATTTGGCGATCCCACCCACTACGCCCTGCGCAATGGGGTGTTTGCCCTCATCGGCATCATCCTCATGGCTGGACTGAGCCGAACACCGATTCCGGCTATCCGAAAATTGGGACAGGTGGGATTTTGGATCACCATGTTCCTACTGCTTATCGCCCTGATTCCTGGAGTTGGGCTGGAGGGGGGCGGTGCCCGTCGTTGGCTCAACTTAAAATTTTTCACCTTGCAACCCTCCGAACCCTTCAAGGTGATGCTGGTTCTCTATATTGCCCATCTGCTGGCAAAAGATCCAGACCGGGTCCATCGTCTCAGAGGGGGAATCATCCCCATTCTGGGTATCTTTTCCGTGGCGGCTTTTCTGCTGTTGGCCGAGCCGGACTTTGGCACCACGGTCATCAGCGGCGCCATTGTCCTGGGGATGATCTTCATAGCCGGTGTTCCGACCTCCTGGATTGTCATGTTGGTAGCGGGTGCCATCCCACTGGCGGTAGCGGGAGTGGTCATGGCCCCTTATCGCTTTCGGCGGGTCACCTCTTTTCTCGACCCGTGGGATGATCCTCTGGATAGCGATTTTCAGTTGGTACAGTCTCTTCTCTCTTTCGGCAACGGCGGTCTTCACGGTACCGGTCTGGGAGAGGGTCAGCAAAAGCAATTCTACCTTCCCGAGGCCCATACCGACTTTATTTTTGCCATCATCGGCGAGGAGTTGGGCCTTTTCTGGATTTTTATGGTTATTCTGCTGTTTGCCCTGCTGGTCTGGCGCTCCTTTTCCATCGCCCGTTTGAGCAACGATCTGTTTGTCCGCCTCTCGGCCACCGGCCTCTCCATCTTGTTGGGGGCCCAGGCGGTCGCCAATATGGGGGTCGTCATGGGGCTTCTGCCTCCCAAGGGGTTGACCCTGCCCCTGGTCAGCTATGGCGGCACCTCCTTGATCATCACCCTGGGTGCCATCGGACTCCTGCTGGCCTTCTCCCGCACCATCTCTCCGGAGGCCAGACAGGGAAGAGTGCTGGGACGTCGGGTGGCAACCTCATGAACGAGACCAGGCCCAAACTCCTGATTGCCGGAGGGGGGACCGGTGGCCATCTGTTTCCTGCTCTGGCTGTGGCAGAACAGTGGGAAGCGCTGGGGGGAGAGGTGCTTTTTGTCGGCACCCCCAAAGGGTTGGAAAACCGGATTCTGCCTCAGCGAGGCAAGCAGCTTGCCCTGATCAAGGTGGGTCAATATAAGGGGGGGGGTGTTCTGGGTAAGCTACGCACCTTGGCTGGCCTGCCTCTGGCTCTGTTGAGTGCCATCCACATTGTCAAAAACTTCAAACCCGATGTCGTCTTGGGGGTCGGAGGGTATGCCTCGGCACCGGCAGTGGCTGCCGCGCGCCTGCTCTTTATTCCCACCGCCCTGCACGAACAAAACGCCCTGCCGGGTCTGACCAACCGGCTGTTAAGCCGTATTGCCAACAAGGTTTTCATCAGCTTCGATGCAGCCAAAGACCATTTTTCCAACCCCAATCTGCAGCTAACCGGCAATCCGGTCCATGGCGGCTTTCACCAGATGGCGCCCAAACCAGCACCCCAGGCGGACCGGCCGTTTCAGATTCTCATCTTTGGCGGAAGTCTGGGTGCGCGGGTTTTTGGTGAGATTGTCCCCCCCGCCCTGGAGAGGCTCAAGCAGGCCGGTTTTGTGTTTCAGGTTCAGCATCAGGTCCAGGCCGACCGACTGGAGTCGGTACGAAAGGCCTACCAACAGAGCGGAATCCAAGCAGAGACCCAACCTTTTTTTGATGACATGTCTGCCGCCTACGCCAAGGCCGATCTGGTCATCTGCCGAGCCGGAGCCACCACGGTGGCCGAGTTGGCTGCCCTGGGCAAGCCGGCCCTGCTCATCCCCTACCCTTATGCCGCCGACGACCATCAGGCAGCCAACGCCCAGGCTTTTGCAACCACCGGTGCCGGCTGGATGCGACGCCAGGAGGAGGTCTCCCCGGAGTGGCTGGTGGATTTTTTAACCGAGCGCCTCAGCCATCCCGACACCTTGCACACAGCAGGCCAACAGGCCAGATCCCTGGCCACTCCCCAAGCTGCCACCCATATTGTCGAGGGACTCTTGGCCCTGACCAAAAGATAGCTTTCCCTAGGCCGGTACACTTAAATAGGCTATAGATAGTGCAACGTACAACTAATGAGAGAGGGATAGGGAGATTGGTATGGCACTTAAAATCGGCATCAACGGTTTTGGACGGGTTGGGCGGGCTATTTTTCGGGCTATTGCCCAAGACCCGGCCTTTAGCGCTATCCAAGTGGTGGCGGTTAATGACCTGACCCCCCCGCGACCCTGGCGCATCTGCTCCGGTACGATTCGGTCATGGGCCACTGTCAGCACAAGATTGAGACCACCGAAGGGGGGCTGCTGGTTGATGGAGAGAGGGTTCGTGTCAGCCAAGAGACCCATCCAGACCAGATCCCCTGGCAGGAGATGGGCGCCAGCTACGTTATTGAGGCCTCCGGTCGTTTCTCCAGTGCAGACAAAGCCGCCGCACACCTGAAGGGGGGAGCCAAGCGGGTTATTATTACCGCCCCCGCCAAGGGAGAGGTTCGAACCATTGTCATGGGGGTCAACGAAGATAGCTACGACCCATCCACCGACCGTCTTGTCTCCAACGCCTCCTGCACCACCAACTGCCTGGCTCCCATGGTCCAGGTTATCTTGGAGCGGTTTGGCATACTCTCTGGCATGATGACCACCGTCCACGCCTACACCGGCGATCAGCGACTGACCGATCAGCCCCACGCCGACCTCCGCCGGGCCAGAGGAGCCGCCCTCTCCATGATTCCTACCCACACCGGGGCCGCCGCCGCTATCGGGCTGGTTCTCCCTGAGCTGGCAGGCCGCTTTAATGGTCTGGCTGTTCGGGTTCCCACGCCCAACGTCTCCTTGGTGGATGCGGTGATGGTGGTGGAAAATCCCTGTACCGTCACAGAGGTTAATGCAGCCCTTCAAGAGTCGGTCAACCGCTATCTGGGATACAGTGAAGAGCCGCTGGTCTCCATCGACTATATGGGCGACCCCCGCTCCAGCGTTGTCGACGCCCTCTCCACCCAGGTGATCGGCAATCAGGTCAAGGTGCTGAGTTGGTACGACAACGAATGGGGCTATGCCAATCGGGTGCTGGACCTGATCATTCACATGCACGATAGAGAGACCCTGTAGACGCCTCAAAGAGAGATCTTGGCCCAGGAGGGTGTCCCACCCCACCAAGATCTCTTCCTCCCCCTCTCTTCTAGATCGATTGCGCCTCTAAAGAGGGGTGATCCCACTGTTTTTCCTGCCTGTTCAGGAAAAATCAGTTGTAAAGGGCTTTAACTGGCCCCTGAAACTGAAGTTATTATTTTTACCTTTAAAACAACATGTTATAAGCCAAAACCTCTCTCCTCCTCGACAGCGCTTCCCCAAATATTGCCGGTACGGCACAAATCACCATGGACTTAGAGATTAAAACAAGTCAGAATGGCGACTTCATGTGATGATTGGGGTGGGTGGATGTACGAAAAGATCCGAAAACTGCATTTTGTCGGGATTGGTGGAATCGGGATGAGTGGCATTGCCGAGGTTTTGTTGAACCTGGGCTACCAGATCTCCGGCTCCGACCCGGTTGAAAATACGACCGTCAGCCGACTGAAATCCTTGGGAGCGACCATCTTTCAGGGTCACGATGCGGAGAATATCCAGGGGGTGGATGTGGTCATTCGCTCCTCGGCCATTGGTCCCGATAATCCAGAAATCGTCGCCGCCAAACAGCAGCGCATCCCGGTTGCCCGACGGGCAGAGATGTTGGCGGAGTTGATGCGCATCAAATATGGGGTCGCCATTGCGGGAACCCACGGCAAGACCTCTACCACCTCCCTGGTTGCCAGTATTCTGGGTGAGGCAGGGATGGACCCTACCGTGGTCAACGGCGGTATTGTCAAGGCTTTCGATAGTAACGCACGATTGGGCCAGGGAGACTTTCTGGTTACCGAGGCGGACGAGAGTGACGGCTCCTTTTTAAAACTGTTCCCCACCATTGCGGTCATCACCAATATGGACCCGGAACATATGGAACATTACGGTGATTTTGACGCGGTAAAAGAAGCTTTTCGGCAGTTTGTGGAGCGGATACCCTTTTATGGTCTGGCTGTTCTCTGTCTAGACCACCCGGAGGTGGCGGCCCTGATCGACCAAGTTCCAGACAAACGCATCGTCTCTTATGGTTTGGAGTCGGGCGCGGACCTTAAAGGGGTCAACATTCGCCGGGAGGATGGGCGCACCCTGTTTGATGTGGAGCAGCGGATACCAGGAGAGGCAGACTACACCTCTCTGGGAGCGGTAGCGCTACTCTCTCCGGGCCGACACAACATTTCCAACGCGCTGGCTGCCATTGCCGTGGCTTTGGAGCTGGAGATCAAATGGGCGGTTATTGTCTCGGCCCTTGAAAAGCATCGGGGGGTTCGCCGGCGATTTGACGTGCTGTTGGAGAGCCAGGATAGGACCATAATCGATGATTATGCCCACCACCCCACAGAGATTAAAGCCACCTTGAGCGCCGCTCGGGAGGCCTTTGGTCCGCAACGTCGATTGGTGGCTATTTTTCAGCCCCACCGCTACAGTCGGGTAGAGGCCCTTTTTGAGGACTTTCTCTCCTGCTTCCAAGAGGCGGATCAAGTGTTGGTCGACCATATTCATGCCGCCGGAGAGATGCCAGCAGCCCATTTTTATCCCGAGGGTATTCAAAAACCCCTGACGGAGGGCATTCAACTGCAAAGTGGTGTTCCGACACTTCCCCTGCCTGGCGGAGAAAATTGGCGGGAGGCGTTGGAAGCTCTGTTGCAACAAGGGGATGTGGTTCTCTTTATGGGCGCCGGGAGCATTACCCATCGGGCTAGAGATTTTGCAGGCTCACAGTAAATGGTCGCCTCTCTGCCTTGGGTTGGGCTGAAAAGCCGCATCCGGGAGAAGGTGCCACTGGGCAGACGGACCACCTGGCGAATCGGTGGTTCGGCTCGCTGGTTGGTTGAGCCGATCAACCGGGAGGAGTTGGCTCAAATCTGGGCAGAGCCCCCTGGGGATACCCCCCTTTTTTTGTTGGGTGGAGGAAGCAACCTTCTTATTGAAGAGCGCGGTTTTTCGGGGATGGCTGTCGATCTCAGTCGTCACCTCAACCGCCTTGTTCAACGGGAAGAGGCATCCAGCCCGGAGGGTGTTGTCGTCAAGGCAGAGGCGGGAGCCAGAACAAGCGCGCTGGCCCACTATGCTCGTCGACAGGGGCTATCAGGCGTAGAGTTTTTAGGGGGCATACCTGGCACCCTGGGTGGTGCCATGCGGATGAATGCGGGGGCTCATGGCGGTGATATCGCCTCTGTCCTGATGGATGCGGAGCTTCTGGACCCTTCAGGCACGATCCACACCCGAACAGGCAAGCAGTTGGGGCTGGGCTATCGCCAGTCAGCACTGCCAAAGGGGTGGCTTTTTTTATCGGGGCGGTTTCGGTTGAAACCCCAGTCGCCAGAGAGCATTCGAGAGAAGATGCAGCGGTTCAATCTCCATCGACGAACCACCCAGCCTCTCAACTTTGCCTCGGCAGGTAGCACCTTCAAAAATCCGGCAACAGGGCCGGCTGCCTGGCAACTGATTCACGAGGCGGGATTGCGAGGATTCACCGTTGGTGATGCTCAGGTTTCGGAAAAGCATACCAACTTTCTCATCAACCGGGGCCGGGCTACCAGTGATGAGATGTTAAGCCTGATCGAACAAGTTCGGACCCGTGTCGCGCAGAACAGTGGGGTTGAGCTTCAGTTGGAGATTGCCATTCTTGGTCCTGACGGTCTGCGTAACGAGGGCAAACCTGGATGGCAAACTTGACGATGATATCTAGAATAAGGAGCGAGTGACTTGTCTGAACCCAAACCACATATTGGTGTCCTTCTTGGGGGAAACTCCGGGGAGCGAGAGGTGAGCCTGAACAGCGGCCGAGCCTTGGTCAATGCCTATAAACGTCTGGGATATCAGGTAACGGCCATTGATACGGCAGATGGACCCAATCTACCGGCCACCCTGTTGAGGACCCAAATTGAGGTGGCGGTATTAGCCCTTCATGGCCCAGGCGGAGAAGATGGCACCCTGCAGGGGCTGCTAGAGACCATGCGCATTCCCTATACCGGCTCTGGGGTGACAGCCTCGGCGGTCTGTATGGATAAGGTGGTGACCAAACGATTGTTGCGTGATGGCGACCTTCCCACCCCCCCTTGGAGTGAGGTGACCGTAGAAAAAGGCCACATTACCCATCGCCAGCCACTGCCGGAAGGGTTGCAGCCGCCCTACTTTATCAAACCTCTCAATGCGGGATCGAGTGTTGGTGTATCAAAAGCGCAAGATTCGGATAACATAGATGAATTATTAATCCAATCAGCAGCCGAAGCCGCCCCAGACGGGGAGGCGGTGCGTATTTTAATCGAACAAGAGGTCCAAGGTACCGAGGTCACCCTGACCATTTTAGATAAAAAATCCTTGCCTCTCATTGAAATTCGCCCCAAAAAAGGGTTTTATAGTTACGGTAATAAATACACGTCGGGCAAAACCCAGTATCTCATTCCCCCCGAAAAGCTGGGAAAAGAGACTCTGGATCATGCCACAACCGTGGGTTTGGCTGCGGGCCAGCTGCTTGGCTGCCGTGGTCTTTATCGGGTGGACATGATTATCGACGAGGCGGGAACACCCTGGATTCTGGAGGCCAATACCCTGCCCGGCCTGACCGAAACCAGTCTGGCCCCCAAGTCAGCCGCGGCTGACGGGATCACCTTTGAGGATCTGGCAGAACGGATAGTGGCAGGAGCCGGGCTGGCGTGATGTTGCGTCAAATCGTAGCAGCTGTTGCCCTGGTCTCCGTCGTAGTGGCCCTCTTCATGGGCTGGAGAGAGGCGTTACGACCTGGCCGTTTTCCCCTACAAGAGATTCATATGGAGGGGATAGTAAACACCGATGTTCAGGGTGCACTTGAATTAATTGACATCGATAAGGGGACCAATCTATTTGCCATAGATTTGGACAGTGTAAAAAAAAATTTATTAACCCTTCCCTGGATACGCACAGTCCAGGTAAAAAGGGTGTTTCCTGATCTGCTTTCCGTTAAGTTGACCGAAAAGGTTGCGGTTTGCATGGGCAAAGAGGAGAACCAGCTCAGCCTGCTGGATGAATATGGCACCGCCATCAAAGAGTTGGAGCCGGGAGATCCGTTGGTTTTTCCGGTGGTTGTCACCTCTGAGAGAGAGAAGAACAAATCGGCTCGTATCGTCTGGCTTATCAATCTGCTGGGTCGGCATGGGTGGGTGAAGGAGCAGATATCGGAGGCGGTTGGGTATGCAGGGAACCGCTGGGTTCTCTATACCAAAAAGGGGGTCCGGCTTCTGCTCTCTGAACGGGCCGACGATGAACTGGAACTGCTGATGCGGCTACAGAGAAAATATGACCTTCTCAACCGCCAGATCAGACAGGTAGAGTTACGCATTCCAGGAAGGGCTGCTGTCAGAATGAGCCAAGGCTTGCTGTAGCATCATTACGAATGCGCTTAAGCTCGAGCCTTCTACACAGAAGGGTTGGCTTGGTTGTGATACATAGAGCAGGGTTGGAGGGAGAGGTGGGTGACACGGTTTTACATGTCGCCCCTTGGCCGTTTCAACCCTATTGCAGGTGGGGGGCTGGTGTCGTCACGTCGGCCTATTGTTCGGACTGTCTGTTTTTTTTTAAAACAGACACTCTGTTATTTTTTTGTAAATCTGGACGAATCAATGCCCAAACAGGACCAGAACCTGATTGTTGGACTCGACATTGGAACGACAAAAATCGTCTGTATCGTTGCTGATCTACAGCCTGATGGTCGTTTGGATATTGTCGGCTTGGGATCGCACCCTTCGCGAGGACTCCGAAAAGGGGTCGTAATCGATATCGACTCTACCGTGGAGAGTATGCGTATGGCGGTGGAAGAGGCGGAGTTGATGGCCGGTGTTGAGATCAACATGGTCTATGCTGGCATTGCCGGCGGCCACATCAAGAGCGGCAACTCCAACGGTGTCGTTGCAACCAAAGAGGGTGAGGTAACCGCTTACGATATTCAACGGGTCCTCGATGCAGCCCGAGCCCAGAACATCCCCATGGACCGAGAAATTCTCCATGTCATCCCCCAGGAGTACAACCTGGACGGTCAGGACGGTATCAAGGAGCCTCTCGGCATGTCTGGGGTTCGACTTGAAGCCCATGTGCATGTGGTGACCGGGGCGGTCTCATCGGCGCAGAACATCATCAAATGTGTCAACCGTTGTGGTCTGGATGTAGGCGATATCATTCTAGAACAACTGGCCTCCGCCGAGGCGGTTCTCACCTCTGATGAGCGGGAGTTGGGTGTCTGCATTCTCGATATCGGTGGTGGTACGACCGATATTGCCATCTATGCTGAAGGCCATGTCAAACATACGGCCGTTTTGGCAATTGGTGGCGACCACCTTACCAACGATATCGCTGTTGGCCTGCGGACGCCTACCAAGGAGGCCGACCTGATCAAACGCAAGTACGGTTGCGCTCTCTCCTCGATGGTGGCACCGGAAGAGACCATCGAGGTGCCCAGTATCGGCGACCGGGAGCCACGTTCACTGGCCCGACATATTTTAGCCGAGATTATTGAGCCACGGGTTGAAGAGCTGTTCACCCTGGTCAATCGTGAGATTGCCCGCTCAGGATACGAAGAACATATTACCGCTGGCATCGTTCTGACTGGTGGGTCTGCCATTACGACCGGCATGGTCGAGTTGGCAGAAGAGATTTTCAACAAACCCGTTCGTCGCGGAGTGCCTCAAGGAGTTGGGGGATTGAATGACGTGGTAGCCAGCCCTGTGTATGCGACGGCGGTTGGGCTGGTACTGTTTGCAAGCCGAAATGAGCGGGATATGTCCAAGCGATTTATTCCGGAAGAAGGGGGAGCCATCAATAGTGTGGCTAAACGGATGCGAGCGTGGCTAAGTGATTTTTTTTAATAATTCTTGTCCTGGGAATACCGAGACTGAGGGGATAGTCAGATGACAATCGAGTTTGAAAACAGTGAACCGTTGGAAGCACGGATAAAAGTCATCGGTGTAGGCGGCGGTGGCGGAAATGCCATCAACAACATGATCCAGTCACAACTGGAAGGTGTTGAGTTTATCGTCGCCAACACGGATGCTCAGGCACTGGCCCGCAATCTGGCTCCAACCCGAATCCAAATTGGTGAAGGGGTTACGCGGGGGCTGGGAGCAGGCGCCAAACCGGAAATTGGCATGCGAGCCGCTGAAGAGAGTCGAGAGCGTATCCAAGAGGTCTTTTCCGGGGCCGACATGGTCTTCATCACCGCCGGCATGGGGGGTGGAACCGGAACCGGTGCCGCACCGATCATCGCCTCCGTCGCCAAAGAGATGGGCATTTTGACCGTTGCGGTCGTCACCAAACCGTTTAGCTTCGAAGGAAAGCGGCGTCTCCGCTTTGCCGATGAAGGGTTGGCTCTTCTCCGAGAGCAGGTTGACACGGTCATCACCATTCCCAACCAGAAACTTCTCTCCATTGTTGGAAAAAACACCACCATTTTGGATGCCTTCCGCAAAGCGGACGATGTCTTGCAACAGGCGGTAAGAGGTATTACCGACCTGATCACCATTCCCGGCCTGATCAATGTGGACTTTGCCGATGTACGCACCATCATGGATGAGATGGGACAGGCCATGATGGGTGCAGCCGAGGCGACGGGGGATACGCGCGCACTGGATGCAGCCACCCACGCCATCTCCAGCCCTCTGCTGGATGACGTCTCTATTCATGGGGCTAAAGGGGTGCTGATTAATATTACCGGTGGCTACAATCTGGCACTTCAAGAGGTTGATGAGGCCGCTACGGTTATTCGAGACATGGCCCATGACGATGCCAACATTGTCTTTGGTGCGGTACTGGATGAGTCGATGGAGGACTCGGTTCGGGTAACGGTTGTGGCGACCGGTATTGGCGATGCCGAGAAGGTCTCTTTTCCCAGCAAGTCACAAAAAAGCTCTCCTCGCTCGGCCCCCCGCTTTCCCATGCAGCAGCCAGCGGCAGCCGCATCCAACGACAACCCGCGGGAGGGTGAAGCAGCGGAGTCTCCGAAAAAGGTTATCAGCAAACGGCGTCCCCTCGATTCTGGCCGTTTCAGCTCCCAAAGTTTGGATGATGTCAACTCAGAGGACTCTTTTGACGTTCCGACCTTTTTGCGGCGGCAGATGGACTGAGTGCCAACAAAGGGGCAGAGTGACAAAAAAACCCGCGAAATATGCGGGTTTTTTTGTCACTCTGCCCCTGGTTCTACCCCACGGCCTCTGGTACAGATAAAAAAAACAGCGCTGAAACAGGAAAGTTTTTTGCCAGGCCGAAGGTGGCAGCCGTTAAAAGTGTCAAAAAAAGGTACTATTTTCGCCATTTAACAGATAAAAAACATGCTTTATCAGCTAAAAATGAACAGCTATAAACCAAATAAATTCAACCTATTACACCCAAGATTCTCTTTTAACCATACCTTTAGCAGGGCTTTTTCCTTTAATTAAATGAATTTTCACGTTATATTGCTGAGTTTATGGTGCACCATCGGGTAATTTTAACTTGGTATATTTTTTGCTTACGTAAGTTAGGAAATGGGGGGAAGAGGTTAAAACTTTTCTGTAGGTTCCGAACGATCTAACTCGGTTCTTAATCAAGAGACTTTTTTCATCTCTGCCAATCGGGAAACAATAATAGACGGAATAACACCGAATGAATTTTCAACGTACACTAAAAAATACTATTCGCTGCACAGGAATTGGACTGCATAGCGGCAACAAGGTCTACATGTCCCTGCGGCCTGCAGCAGAAAATACCGGTATTGTTTTTCACCGCACCGATCTGGGCGGTCGACTCATTCCCGCCAAGGTCGAAAACATTACCGATACCCGCCTCTGTTCCACCATTGCCAACGAGCAAGGGGATAAGGTCTCCACTGTGGAACATCTGCTGGCCGCTTTTGCCGGCCTGGGTGTCGATAACGCCTATGTGGACCTGGATGGACCGGAAGTTCCCATCATGGATGGAAGCGCTGCCCCTTTTGTCTTCCTTATCCAGTGTGCGGGAGTCATTAAGCAAAAACTGCCAAAAAAGTGGATTCGCATCAAAAAAAGGGTCTCGGTAAAAACAGGAGATAAAGAGGCTGTTTTTGAGCCCTATAATGGTTTCCGGGTCAGTTTTCTCATCGACTTCGACCATCCGCTCATCTCTCAGCAAGGGATTGAGATGGATGTGTCAGAGACCACCTTTGTCAAAGATGTCAGCCGGGCCCGTACCTTCGGTTTTCTTAAGGATATGGAGATGCTTCGCTCCAATGGGCTGGCAAAAGGTGGCTCGCTGGACAACGCCATTGTCATTGGAGACTTCCGCATTCTGAACGAAGGCGGACTTCGCTACGAACAAGAGTTTGTTCGTCACAAAATTATTGACGCCATCGGTGACCTCTACCTGCTTGGTCATCCGGTTCAAGGCTATTTCAAGGGCATCCGCTCCGGTCATGCCTTGAATAATGCCCTGCTGAAAAGATTGCTAGCCCAAAAAGATGCTTGGGAATTTGTAGAGGGAATGGCTGCACATGCTACCCAGAAAAACCACGGGACCGCAACCCAGGACCAACTCCAGCCGGCTATGGCGCTTTCACCGTAAACACGCTCTGGGCAGAAAATCCTTGGGTGGATTTTCTGCCCTCCTTCTTTTCTCGCTGCTCCTAGGCGGATGCAGCGAGAAAGCCCCAGTAAAAGCCAACCCTATTGCCGAGGCCTCAGCCTTTATACAGGGGGGTGACCTCTACGCCCGAACAGCGCTGGACCCCAAATACAGCAAGCTGGTCTTTTCCGCCCTCCGCCACGGAGAGCCGATGCAGGCCACCTACCGCTTTAGTTTTTTTCGCCATCACCCCTACCTGCCCGATTATCCCCTGGCCAAGGTCTCCATTAAAAAACGTCTCCGCCTGCGTCTGGTTACCAAACGCTATGAGATGCACGACATCAAAACCGGCGAGATTCACTACACACCGGACAAAGAGATCGCCGTACGGTTTTTTAGTAATCCCCGTTTTGTTTTACTTGGCAAAGAGGCCCAACTTCGCCCCAACCATCGCTATCGGCTCCGGGTGGAGTTTGAACTGGACCATCAAGGCATGTCCCCCATGTTTCGAACCTTGAAACGGTGGTTGAACCTGGATCAGAATACCGACTATCAATTTGAAGTGGATTTTAATCCCGCATGAATATTTCACCCAAAATCTGGAAACGGTGGGGATTTGGCCTGCTTCTGCTGGCCATTATCATTGCCAGCATTTTTACCGGTAATAATCTGCAGGGGTCGGCTGTGGTGGGGGGAGGTGACTATGGGCTGGTCTTCCTGATCCTCCTCTACCTCAATCTCTTCTTTGCCCTGATTCTGGGTGTTATCGTCTTTCGCAACCTATTCCGCCTCTGGCTGGACCGCCACCGGAGAAGGACCGGCTCCAAGTTGCGCACCCGGATGGTGATGATGTTTATCGCCCTCTCCCTGTTACCCACCCTGATTCTGGCTATATTATCCATCAATTTTCTCAATCGGGGTGTGGACTCCTGGTTTTCCGACCAGATCTCCCAAGCCTTGGAGGACTCACTCTCGGTCTCCCGCGCCTATTATCGAGAGAACCAACGCACCGTTCGCCATGATGCCGAATCCATTGTCCGCAACCGCAACGTTACCTCTGCTCTGGCTCTGGAAGGGGTGGACGCTTCCAACACCATTCTCGAGGTAGAGCGTCGCTCCCGAGGATTGGATGAGGTGACCCTGCTGCGTGGGGACGGTACCCGACTGGCCCGAGCTGGCGAGCTGCCCTTCGATCCCATTCCCGACCTGAGCGGCCTGAAAGAGGGGACCAACAAAGCGCTGCTGGTCACCAACGAAAAAGGCGACCGGGTGCGGGCTTTTGTCCGGCTCAGTGATGATCTCTATCTCTCAACCGGCCACTGGATTGACCGGCAGATTCTGGCCCAGATGGACACCATTGAAGCGGCCTATGTCAATTATCACAACCTCCGTGCAGCCCACGTTCTTCTCAAGTCCAACCACACCGTCACTCTGGCTCTCATCACCCTGCTGCTTACCCTGGCGGCTATCTGGTCAGGATTCCGAATTGCTGATGACATTACCAACCCCATTACTGAACTGGTGATTGGTACCAGAAAAGTGGCCATTGGCGATCTCTCTGTCTCGCTCTCAGTGACTGGCGATGATGAGTTGGCCACCCTGATGGCCGCCTTTAACGCCATGACCACCAAGCTCAATGAAAACCGGGAGGAGCTTCAGAGCACCAACGCCCTGTTAGAAGAGCGTCGACGTTTTATGTCGGCCATTGTGCGCAACATCTCCTCTGGGGTCATCTGTGTCAATCAGTTTCATGAGATCACCCTGATGAATCCGGCAGCGGGTAACATGATCGGCATCGATCCGATCAAATCCATTGGTCACACCCTCAAGGAGGTGGCACCCGAAGAGGTGTTGGGCCCCCTGACCACACTGTGTGAGAATCTAAACAACCCAGACCACCCCCTCCCCCCTCCTCTTCCCGGCAGCAGTTCTCGGGAGCAGATTACCTTGGCAGCACAGATCCAGACCCATGGGGGCGAAAAACCGATGACCTTGATGATGCGGGTTACCCCTCGTGAAGATAGTCAGGGTTCCAATCGGGGATTTATTGCCACCTTTGATGATATCAGCGAAGTGTTGATTGCCCAGAGAACGTCGGCCTGGAGCGAGGTGGCCCGACGGATCGCCCATGAGATCAAAAATCCCCTGACTCCCATCCATCTCTGGTCTCAACGGATGCGGCGCAAATATCTTAAAAACACCGATGCCAAACCCGATTGGCGGGTATTGGATGAGGGAACCAACGCCATCATCACCCAGGTGGAGGAGTTGAAGGTGCTGGTCAACGAGTTTTCCACCTTCTCTCGCCTACCCAGACCCCAGCTCCATGAAAATAATTTTCACGCCACCATCCGCGAGGTACTCTCTCTGCACTCCCAAGAGCTGAAGTCGGTCTTGGTAGAGACCGACTTTACCTCCAAACTCAAACCCTTCCCCCATGATCCAGGCCAGATGAAACAGGTATTGACCAATCTGATTGCCAATGCCCTGGCCGCCATGCGGGAACAGAAAAGTGGCGAGGCCCGACTGAGCCTAACCACCACCCTGCCAGAGGGAACCGGTTGGGTTCACCTTCAGGTGGCTGATAGCGGTCCCGGTATTGAGGCGGCGGATAGAAGCCGAGTCTTCGAGCCCTATTTTACCACCAAAAAGAAGGGGACCGGACTGGGTCTGGCTATCGTGAAAAAAATTATCGAAGACCATGGTGGTACAATTCGCTTGCGTGAATCAAAATGGGGAGGCATTCTGGTGGATATTCAATTACCCTTGGGTGGCATTGAGACCAAACAGGGCGATGTGACCACCTGAGCCGATTGATGGTTGCGCAGACATAATCCTTATCAAGTTGGCATCAGCACCAAAGAATTCAGGAAATCAAATGAACAAAACCATTCTCATTGTCGATGATGAAGAGCCGATTCGAACCAGTTTGCGGGGTATTCTAGAAGACGAAGAGTATACCGTTGTCGAAGCCGAGTCTGGAGAGATCGCCCTGGAGATTCTGGCCAAGGGCGGGATCTCTGCCATATTGCTGGATATCTGGATGGAGGGGATAGACGGTATTGAGACCCTTCGGCGGATCAAGTCGAACAAAAAAGAGAATCCCATCGATCCTGACCTGCCGGTTGTCATCATGTCCGGTCACGGCACCATCGATACCGCCGTCTCCGCCACCAAAGAGGGTGCCTACGATTTTTTAGAAAAACCGCTCTCTCTGGATCGCGTTCTGCTGCTTCTGGATCGGGCCATCGCAGCCTTTGCCCTCATCAAAGAGAACCGGGCTTTAAAAGCCAAAATGGAAGATGAGCTACCGCCCATGATCGGGGAGTCTCCGGCAATGCGGCAACTCAAAGAGCAGATAGACCGACTGGCTCCGACCGACGGTTGGGTGTTGATCAGCGGAGATAATGGTGCCGGCAAAGAGGTTGCCGCCCGTCAGATCCATAGCCTCTCCCATCGTCATGACGGTCCGTTCATCGCCGTCAGTTCGGCAGCCATCCCCGAAGAGCATATCGAGGTGGAGTTGTTTGGGCGTGAAGAGGGCAGCCTCGGCTCAACCCCATCCATCCAGGCCGGACGTTTTGAGCAGGCCAATGGCGGAACCCTTTTTTTGGATGCGGTAGGCGACATGTCCCTTCGCACCCAGGCAAAAATTTTAAGAACCCTGCAAGAACGCAGCTTTCAGCGGGTAGGCGGCAACCAGCCCATCCAGGCGGATGTTCGGGTTATCGCCTCCACCAGCAAGGATCTGGAAGAGGAGATCCGGGAGGGTCGCTTTCGCCAGGATCTCTTCTATCGTCTTAATGTCATCCCGCTCCAGCTCCCTCCCCTGCATAAACGGTTGGAGGATATTCCCATTTTGGTGGACTATTTTGCTGGGTTACTGCAGCGGCATAATCAGTCCAAAGCGAGATCTTTTGCCCCGGCCACCTTTAAAAGTTTGCGGGAATACCACTGGCCGGGCAATGTACGTGAACTGAAAAATCTGGTTGAGCGACTTCTGATCATGGCGCCCAACCCGATCATCCAACCGGAAGACCTGCCGGAGTTTATCTATAAAAAACAGGCCATCCCCGCCTCTACCCCCTGGGACTCTTTATTGGATATCGAAAGCTTACGGGAGGCTCGTCTGGGGTTTGAACGAATCTACCTGAAACATTTTCTAGAACGCAACAGCGGCAATATTTCCCGAACCTCCGAGACCATCGGCATGGAACGGTCCGCCCTACACAGAAAGTTAAAAACATTGGGACTGGGCTGAAGAGAGGTCGCCTCTAACTTGACATCCTGTGGTCTGCTAATCTAACTCGCCTTTGGGAGAAAATTCCGCTATCCTTACTCTTTTGCTTCTTTAAACGCGGTTGGGCTGTAACCTGACCCGCCGTCAATCACCAGGCTGGGAGATCGGATTAACAAGATGACCAGGGAGGCGATGAGCAGGCCTGTGCAGGCGGCCCCTAAAACCGGTTCGGCCTTTTGGCAAGAGGATGGCTCTCTCAGCCATCCCTGTGGTGTCTTATCGACCATGACCGTGTTCTGGCACTCTCTGGAGCAGTGGTGGTCCGCCCTGCTCACCCAGACTGCCCCCCCTCCTCCCACACAATGCCCAACCTGTGACCGGGGACAACGTATCGGGGTGATAACAGCCGCGCTTTTTCCCCCTCAAACCAAGATTGGCCTCCCCCCGCATGTTTTTGAAATTGAATTTTGTGGGCACCCCCACCACCTAACCAAAAAGACCACCGGCAATCTTATTCTTGTTCGGGATATCACCCAGGAACAAGAGCAAATTCGCTCGGTTCACGAGGATATCAACCAATACGAATCGATCTGCAATTTTATTGAGGATGTCTATTATCGCATCGATTTGAAGGGCCGACTCCAATTTATCAGCCCCTCCTGTCAAAAATTACTGCTCTATCGCCCCAAAGAGCTGCTGGGACGATCCCTGGTGGAGGTGAGTGCTTCAGCGGATTATCTCGAAGAGCTACTCGAAATCATCAAAAAAACCGACTCCGTCACCGACTTTGACATGGTCTTGGAGTGTAAGCAGGGCCGGCAGGTACCGGTCTCTTTGACGGCCCAGATAGTCTGCAATAAAAAGGGCAAACGCATTGGTGTCGAGGGAATTCTAAGGGATATCTCCGAACGGGAAAAGCTGGACACACTTCTGGTTGAACGAACCCGTCAATTTCAAGAGTCCATGGCCAGGCTGGAGTTTCAAAAAACAGCGGCGGATCAGCATCTGCTGGTTTCCGTCAGCGATCCAACCGGCAACATCACCTATGTCAACGACAATCTGGTCGAAACCTCCCACTACTCTCGAGAGGAGTTGATCGGCAACCCTTTTGACTTTTTATCCACCCACTCAAGCTCCTTTTTCAAGGAGATGTGGCAAACCATCTCTGGTGGAAAAATCTGGCAAGGAGAGGTTAAAAATCAGAAAAAAAATGGTGACCCTTTCTGGGTCAAGCTGACCATCACCCCTTTTTTAACCGTATCCGGTCAGCCGTTTCAGTATATTTCAACCGCAACGGATATATCAGATCAACGCCAGACGATCTCCCGACTGGAGGAAAACAGAAAATTTCTCCACCATATCGTCAACGCCATCGGAGATGGCATCTACGTGCTGGATCTTCAAGGGCAACTCCTATCTCTCAACAAAGAGGGCGAACGGCTGTTGGGATGGCAGGAAGATGAACTGCTCCACCGCAATTTTCATGAGATGGTCCACCATACCCGCCAAGATGGAACACCGTTCAAAACCGTCGACTGCACCCTTCACCAGAGCCTGTTGGGCCGGACGTTTAGAAAGGAAGAGGAGTATTTCATCCAAAAAAACGGCGCCTTTCTTCCTGTCTCTCTTGTCACCTCCCCCCTGGTGGATGGAACGGAAATTATCGGCTCGGTGGCCATCTTTCAAGATAGCTCCATGAGAAAAAGACAGCTAAAAGAGCTGGAAGAGGCCTGTGCAACCGCCGTAGAATCCTCTCGGCTCAAGTCGGAATTCCTGGCCAACATGAGCCACGAAATCCGCACCCCCATGAACGCCATCGTCGGCATGAACGAACTGCTGATCGATACCGCCCTGACGGATGAACAGTATGGATTTTCAGAAATCATCAAAGAGTCCTCCCTCTCCCTGCTGGCACTGATCAACGATATTCTCGATTTTTCCAAAATCGAGGCGGGGAAGATGGATATCGAAGAGATCGACTTTTCCCCTGTTTCCGTCGTCGAGGGGTCTGCCGAGCTGCTCTCTGGCCTCGCCAACGAAAAAGAGCTGTCACTGGCCACCTATATTTCACCGCAAATTCCCGAGACCCTCCGCGGCGATCCAGGCCGGTTGCGACAGATGCTGATCAACCTCATCAACAACGCTCTGAAGTTTACCGAGGAGGGCGAAGTGGTTGTTCGGGCCAATATCCACGCCGAAACCAACAAGCAGATGACCATCCGTTTCTCTGTGACCGATACCGGCATTGGCCTCTCAAAGTATGGTCGACAACATCTGTTCGACCCCTTCACCCAAGCCGAACAGAATACTTCAACCAAGTATCTTGGTACCGGCTTGGGGCTGGCAATCAGCAAACGGTTGGCGGAGTTGATGAATGGAACCATCGGTGTGGAAGGAGAAGAGGGTGAAGGTTCCACCTTCTGGTTTCAGATCCCCTTCCACTACGCCGACCAGAGAAAAATCCGGGAAAAACCCTCCTTTCAAACAAAAAATTTGAGAAATCCTAGGGTTTTAAGTGTGATGGAGAACAGTACGGACCAGGAGATACTCAAACTCTATTTCATGGCCTGGGATGTGGAACTCCACCACTGTTTCTCCTGGAAAGATGCTCTCTCCGCCATTCGTATTTCTCAACTCAAAGAGGAGCCATTTGATGGGGTTATTCTTACCACCGAGCTTTCCGATGAACGGGTGGAGTTTATCTCTATCCCTGGCCTGCTTGAGGAGGAGTCCCTTCTGGGAGAGACCCACCTGATCGCTTTCATGGAGCGGGATGACAAGGAGCAAAAAGAGCTGATCTTGGAGTCGGGATACCGGACAGCTCTGGCCAAGCCGGTTCAGCAGTCTGAGTGGATTGGAACCCTGACAGATCTCATCAATCCGGTGCCAGCCGAACCGGAAGTTGAGGCCATGACCAGCCGAGAGGAGCCGGTGACCAGCCCCATCATCGGCCCTGACTCCTACGACGCCTTGGAAGAGGGAAAGCTGCTGCTGGTGGTGGAGGATAACCTGATCAATCAAAAGGTGACCATCCTGCAACTAAAAAAAATGGGCTATGCCGCTCACACGGTCAACAATGGTAAAGAGGCGGTCGAGGCCATGACTCATCTCCCTTACGCCCTGATCCTGATGGACTGTCAAATGCCGGTCATGGACGGATTTGAAGCCACCCACGTTATCCGCAAACTGGACCAGATCTCCTCTCGCCACACCCCCATCATCGCCATGACAGCCAATGCCATGAAAGGGGATCGAGAACGCTGCCTGGAGTCTGGAATGGACGACTACCTCAGCAAACCGGTCGCCCCGGAAACGCTCCTGAAAAAGTTGAAATATTGGATTCCTAAAGGCCATGGTGACTCCTCTCCCATCGAGATCAATCAACTGCGCCAACTTTTTGGAAACGATGATAGCATGATCCGGGAGTTGCTCCACCACTTTCTCCCCTCCACCGAAGCCCTTTTAGGGCGATTGTGGGAAGCGATCCGCAACCGTGAACAGGCCAACCTGACAGAGGCTGCCATAGAGCTTCATGAAGCCTGTTCCAACCTGGGGGCCTCCCCCATGGCTCAACTAGCCAAAAAAATAGAGTGGATCGCAGAAAACAAGCGATGGGAAGAGGCGGAGGAGATCATGGATGAACTCTATAACGCCATTGAAAAAGTCGAAGTATTTATTAGTGGATTTTGAAGGACCTATTGAATGATGGACACGCTCTTGAACACAGACAAAATAAGCGAAAGCAGAAAACTGGTTGCTGAGATTCTCGACCATGTCACCTTGCTGGTAGATAGTGACCCAAACCAACAGCAGCGTGGACACCTGACCCAAATTCGCCTGGCAGCCCAAAGGTTGGAGAGCTACTTACAACCCTCAGCAAACGCTACCCCATACCCTTTAAGCAGAGAGAACCCGAATAACCGTGTTGTCCCCCCCTTGAAAATCCTTTTGGCCGAAGACAACCCCTTTACACAAAAATTGATGAGCAGGCTACTCTCCCAGAACAATCATCAAGTCGAAGTGGTCGACAATGGGCAAGCTGTCCTTGAAAAATTGCAACTGAACGCGTTTGACCTTATTCTTATGGATATTCGGATGCCAATAATGGACGGTATTGCCACAACGGAAGAGATTCGAAACCATGAAAAGAATACTGGCAGTCCCAAAATTCCCATCATTGCTATTACCACCCTGGTCGGGACAGAGGAAAAAGAGCGTATCCTTGAATCGGGGGTTGACGGCTATCATGGCAAGCCTGTAAGAGCAAAAGTCTTGCAAGAAGAGATGCTGCGAGTACTTAATCTGGAACCAGCAAAAACTATGACAATAAAAAAGGAACAGACCGCCCTGAAAATAGAGGATTCTAACGTGGTTGAGCTAGACATGAACAGCCTGCTCAAGACAGTTGACAACGATTGGTCCTTGATACAGGAGATCACCGATCTCTTTTTTTCCGATGCACCAAAACAGATTGAACGGATTCAAAAAGCCATCGACAACCAAGATTCCGAAGAACTTTTAGAGTCTGCACACAGTCTCAAGGGGGCAGCCGGTGCCTTCGGAAAAAATCGTGTCTACGATCTGGCCTATGAACTGGAACAGTTGGGGCGCTCCCAAACAACCGCCAGCGCTCAAGAGCGTACGATTCAGTTAACTGAGGCTTTGTCCGCCATGGAGAAGAGCCTCCGAACCATTTTATCCAGGAATGGAGATCAGCAGCCGTGAAATTGATTCAACCTTTTCCAGGGTGGAGACCCCAATCAAAGCTGGTAGAACAAGTATCAGCCCCCCCCTACGATGTCCTTAATCGTCAGGAGGCCGCAGCGCTAGCGAAAGGAAACCCTCTCTCTTTTCTTCATGTTTCCAAAGCAGAAATCGACCTGCCAGATACCGTCTCACCCGATGACCCTCTGGTTTACGAAACCGCCAAGGCCCGGTTCGACAGCCTGCGCAAAGAGAACATTTTATGCCAGGACCCCTCTCCCTATCTCTATCTCTATCGATTGATCATGGATGGTCGGGAGCAACTTGGACTGGTTGCCGCCGCTTCTGTCCCGGCCTATGATAGCGGTCGCATCAAAAAACATGAGTTTACCCGACCAGCCAAAGAGGATGATCGTACCCGAATTTCAGAAGCCTTATCAGCCCACAGCGGCCCGGTTTTTCTCACCTATCGGCACACCGACTCTATTGATAAAATTGTCTCAGACTGGGTCTCCAAGAGAGATCCCATCAACGATTTTACAGCAAGCGATGGCATTCGCCACACCCTTTGGGTGGTTGATAACAACACGGTCATTGACAGTCTGGTTGAAGCCTTTGAATCGCTACCCAGCCTCTATGTTGCCGACGGTCATCATCGCTCAGCCGCAGCCTCTCGCGTGGCAGCCTCCCGGAGAGGCCCAACAAAAAATCAACCAGAAGAGCAAGATTATGAGCGTTTTTTGAGTGTGATCTTTCCAGACAATCAGATGCGCATTCTCGACTATAACCGGGTTGTGGCCGACCTGAACGGTTTAAGTACCGCAGCCTTTCTAGAGGCGATAGGAAAAACCTTTACCGTCACCCCCTCTGCAACCCCTTTTCAGCCATCCCACCCCCACCATTTTGGCCTCTATCTTTCCGGCCACTGGTATCAGCTTCAACTGCCAAAAGAAAAGGTTGATCAAACCGACCCGGTCGCACGACTGGACGTCTCTCTCCTGAGCCAATATCTTCTAGAACCCATTCTCAACATCCAAGACCCCAGACGGGACAGTCGCATTGATTTTGTCGGAGGTATACGAGGGCTGCAGGGGTTGATGGACCGAGTTGACTCCGGTGAGATGAGCGCCGCCTTTTCCATGTACCCCACTGAACTGTCAGACCTGATGTCAGTAGCCGATGCCGGAAAAGTGATGCCCCCCAAATCCACCTGGTTTGAACCCAAACTCCGAGATGGCCTTGTTATTCAGACCTTTTAGCTGTTCATTCACATTTCATCTGAGCAATAACAGAGAGAGAATTAACCGACAAAGCACCCAACCAACCTTGACCCATTAAAAAAGCTCCGGCATACTCCCGGCCACTTAAAAAAAGATCCTTGCCACCTTAGCTCAGGGGTAGAGCAGCTCACTCGTAATGAGCAGGTCGTCGGTTCAATTCCGACAGGTGGCTCCATAATATCAAGTACTTACAGGTAACTGTGAGTGCTTTTTTCTTTCTTGTGTGTAATTCCTGTGTAATCGCGCCAGAAAAATCGATCAGTTGCCATTCTGGTATCGGCGCTCCAGTTTATCCATGGCCTTTTGTATGTGGTCACCGTTCTGGTGGCTGTACCGTTCCACCATCGACAAGGTTTTGTGGCCGCTGATTCTCTTCACGGTCGGGAGATCCACCCCTGCCTGGACCAGATGGGAAATGGCTGTATGGCGTAACGTATGCCGGACAACCTCTTTCGGATCAAGTCCGGCATTTTCCACCACCCGCCGGAACGGCTTTTCAATACTGACCGTGTGGCCGGTCTTTGACTTTGGGGCCGGGAACAACCACTCCTGGCCAGGAGTGGCTGATTCAACATGTCCCTTGAGGAATTGAGCCAGTTTGGCTGTCATCGGTTGAGTTCGTGAGCCTGCCTTCGCCTTGGGTATGAAGATGGTCCGGCGGTCTATGTCTAGATCCTCAAGCCGGATGGAAAGAATTTCCATCTTCCGCATCGAAGTTTCCAGGCCGATCATGATAAATGGAAAAACTTGTGGGTTCTGATCTTGTTTGGCCGATTCCAGCAACCGGTGGATCTGATCGGTATCCAGATAGGTGATACGGGCGTCATCCAATTTCAATCGCTTGATCTTGGCTGGCTTGAAATCGATCCACCCCCACTCCACCGATTTTGAAAACAGGTGGGACAAAACAGCCAGGTCCCGATTGACCGTACCGGCGGTAGCACTCTCAAGCCGGGCCTTTTTGAAACGTTCGACATCGAAGCTGGAGATTTTCTTCAATGAAGTATCTTTGAAAAATGGCTTGAGATGATCCCGGAGTTGTTGCATTTTCTGGCCGATCCCTCGCCCCCCTTCCTCTTCCAGTTTGGTGATATAGTTGTCAGCAGCTTGGCTGAGCCCCAATACCGTTTTTCGACCTTTTGGAAGATTCAGCCGCCCTTTCCGGGCATCACTCTTTGCCTGCTGGATGAACTCTTCCGCCTGTTGGCGGGTCACCCCGTCGGACTCCTTGCCGACAACGCGATGAACACGTTGACCATCCACCATGATGTTCACAGAAAATTTGCCGTCACCATTGGCAAGACGTTCAAAACGGATGCCATGTTCCGTGATGGTTTGACTGGTTTGGAGTTTCCGCATAGCTGGGCGAGTTAATTTTGAAAATTTGAGTGCCATGTCACTCCTCCAGCCGTTCTACACGATCACCCTCTTCAGCAAGAATCCCTTCCCAACCACCCAGTTTGTGCCCATACAAATCTTCCCGCCAGCCTGGAACTCCCTCAACCATGTCTTTCAAAGTACCAAAGCAATACGAAAGGAAGCCAAGACGCAATTTCCCATCCTGATAAAAAAGATCCTCTCCGGAAATGAATTTCCAGATTTTCTGCTCCTCAAAATTCAACAGCTCAGGATAATGCCGGGCAACTTTCACAAATCGATCAGCATCATCAACATCCCAGCACTCAGTAGCCACGTCATGAATTGACGGACCATCTTGTTTACCAAATTCGGTTTTCTCCCTGGCGACTGCTTCCTGGACAGCATATTCGATAAAGCTCGAAACAGTGCGCCGTTGAACGCGTGATGCCAGCTCTGCTGCAAACCTCAATTGTGGGTCCATACGGACAGTCACAGTCATCGAACGCAACAGCTTGCTTCCACCACCTTTTCTTTTAGCTGCCATCATATCCTCCTAAATATCTAAATAGGCATGAGTTCTCATTTGTTCTAGATTATTCTACCACCACGCGTGCTGTTTGACAACACATTAATTCCAGGGTATTCTCTTTTTAGAATTTTGATTCTGGTGCCATCTGTTAAATTCGATGAGGTGGAAGGTGGAAGGTGGAAGATGAAAATTGAAACGGTGACGGTGAAAATTCTTCCTGATGGTCGGCTGGATACCCGCAATGCGGCTGCCTATCTGGGATTGTCGGAAAAGACCCTGGCCATGGCCCGGAGTAATGGAACGGGACCACGGTTCGTCAAAAGGGGCCGAATCTTCTATTTCAGGGAAGACCTGGACGAGTGGATCGGTGGTGAAGAGCGGGTCACAAGTACAGCTCAGGCACGGCAGATATCGTGAGCAAAGCACCAGAAAATGGCAGAGTCGTCCCCGACCGCGCCGTAGCTGAGAGGTATCTGAACCGGCTTGATCCTGAGGCTGATTCATGGACCTTCCAAACCTTTTTTGATGAGAAGGGTAAGAAAAATCCATCAGTAACGGGCATCCTGATCGGTAATCTTGATGAGCACTGGCCAGAACTTGTTCACCGGAATCAGAATGGTGCCGGGGTGTTCGTAACCGTCAACAGAACAAACGGCAAAGGTCGAAAGAAAACTGACATCGACAGCATCCGCTCCCTGTGGCAAGAGGATGATCGGGGGGATACCCCAAGGTTACCGACAGAGCCCCACATGGAGGTTGAATCCTCCCCTGGGAAGTATCACCGGTATATCCTGATTAATGGCGGCCCTACCGATGAATTTGAACCCGTTCAACAGCGTCTGGTTGATGATTACGGGTCGGATCCCAATGCCAAGGACCGGTCGCGGGTACTGCGCCTTCCAGGGTTCTACCATATGAAGAACCCTGATAAACCGCACATGGTTCGAATCGTCAGCACTACCGACTCTGCACCGTTATCTTGGGAAAAGGCAAAGGAGATTTTTCCTCCCGTCTCAGCTCCGGTGAAGCCCACAAACACAGCACAATCTAAACAACGTGGCTTCCGGCACAGCCGGGCCTCTTCTGGTGGTGCGCTTATTGATAATCCGGCGGAACTTGCTTCAGCGGTTTTCTCTCTCGATCCCGACATGGGATACAACGAATGGCTCTCAATCGGCATGGGACTCCACGATGCCTATCGAGGGCACCCTGAGGGTTTGAAGATCTGGATCGAGTGGTCACAGTCCGGAGTGCTGTTCAATCCAGGCGAGTGTGAGTACCGGTGGAGCACTTTCGGTCAACTGGGCAACCCGGTCACCAAGAATACCATCTTCAAAAAGGCATACGATGCCGGTTGGGATGGTAGCTACAATCTTGAAAATGATATTGCGTTCAATCTCATTGAGGAGGAAAAAAAGCGGAAGCTGATGACGTTCAATCGGCGTCATGCTGTTACCATGATCGAAGGGAAAGGGGTCATCGTCTACCGAGAGAATGATGCTGCAACTGACGTAATGACCACCAGGTTCTCCGATCGTGGATCAATCGGTATGCGATACAGCAATCGGATGCTCCCAATAGCAAAGGAAAAAGACAACGGGGATCGTTCGGTCAAGTTGGAACCGATTGTCAGTCATTGGATGGAGTGGCGGGGTCGGAATGAATTTGATCAGGTCGTGTTCAGCCCTACTGCCGGGTTGATTGCCGGAGCTACAGATCTTCCTCACAAGGCGTCGGTTCTCAATCTGTATCAGGGACTCGCCTTCCAGCCAGCTCCAGGGAACTGCGATTTAATCCTGAACCACATCATGGAGATTTGGTGTGCCGGTAATCAGGAGCTGTTCGATTACGTCATCAAATGGCTGGCAAGAATGTTCCAATTCCCAGGGGAGCGGGGTCATACGGCTCTTGTCCTTCACTCCGGCGAAGGTACGGGCAAGAATATCGTCATTGATATCCTGGTACGGGCGTTCGGGGATCATGCCTTCGTAGCATCACAGCCGGATCACCTTGTAGGGCGTTTTAATGACCATCTGGGGCGCGCCGTGCTGGTCTTTGCGAACGAGGCGGTATGGGGAGGCGATAAGCAGCAAGAAGGCGCTCTAAAGCAGCTGATCACCGACGAGAAGATGGCGGTTGAGCGGAAGTACATTCCAACCTACCACACCAAAAACTGCGCCCATGTCATCATCGCCAGCAACAACGACTGGGTGGCTCCGATGGGAATGGATGACCGCCGGTTTGTTGTCATGGATGTCTCCGAGCAGCGAAAAGGCGACTGGGAATATTTCCAGGCTCTTGCCGATCAAATCGATGCCGGCGGTGATTCGGCCTTCATCCACCATCTTCTCAACCTCGACATCAACGGCTTCAACCCCCGCGCCCTGCCGACTGTCAATAGCCAGACGAAGTATATCAATAAAATCAAGACGGCGAACTCAGTGACTCAATGGTTCTTCAGCTGCCTGGAACGTGGATCGATTAATTCTGATTCCGAACATCCGTTGGATGATGGCGCTACAATTTCAAAGGACACAGCTCACAGGGCCTATCTCGACTGGTGTGAGTCCATGCGAATCAATCATCGTGAGACCTTGGCCAGTATGACGAAGACTATAAAAAAACTGGTTGATGTTCGGCAGGTACAACAACGGCATGACGGAAATAGGGTGCGGGTATATGAGTTCCCGCCGCTCGCTGCTTGCCGGCAACAGGTTGAGCAACTCATGGGGCATGGGATCAACTGGGATGATTGATAAGAATGGCACGACTGGCACAGGTGCGGCACAGGTCTACCATGGGTGTGAGAGCCGCATGGTTATTGGGCTGGCACGGGTGGCACAGGTGGCACAACCTATTTTTGAAAAGTAGTTCGGAATGCTATTGATGATGGGGGCGTGCGCTCGGATGGAAGAAAAGCTCAAATACTTTTTCAAAAATACCCGAAAAACCCGTGCCACCTGTGCCAGGCCAGTATTCATGCGGGTTTCAGCCTGTGCCAGCTGCAAATTCAACCTGTGCCAACCCGTGCCACCTGTGCCACTTTGATATTAAGGGCTCATATGCGCAGTATGACTTTCCAATAGGATTCGGCAAAAATGGGCGGCTACGGAAGCGGAGGACATAACAATCGAGGATTCGGAACTGTGGAAGGTATCCGCCACCTGGACTTAAACATGCTGCGTCGGGAGGGAGCATTGACAGCGGGTTTTAACGGTTCCATCGCTTGGGCGTCGGGGCGTCAGTCCGTTTTCACATGCGGCGTGATGACCTTCTGATGCTCTCCTTCCGTTTCAGACAAGGCGGCGGGGAGTGGGAAGAAGTGGAACAGCCCGTTGGCATTGTTGGTGTTGCGCGCCATTTCGGTGGTGAGGAGCGTTATTTCGTCTGCCCAGCCGTTGGTTGTGGCCGTCGGGTGGAAAAGCTGTTCGGAGCCGGAAAGTATTTCGCCTGCCGTCACTGTTACCGTCTTTCCTACCGCTCCCAGCGGGAACGGGGCATTGACCGGGTGATATCGCGCATGAACCAGATTCGGGCACGACTACATAGTAAACCGGGTGGAACCATGGAGTCGATTCCGATCCGGCCCCCATACATGCGCCAGGAACGCTATGAACGGCTTCGCGATGAACTGTTTACCCTGGAGGAACGAGCCGAGGGAATCATGGCGGCAACCCTTGACCGGCTGACAAGACAGGTTGGGCCGATAGAAAAAAGATTTTGGACATGACGGGACAAGTGATGGAATTGGAAAATTTGAAACCCATGCCGGATGTACCGGCGCTGCCGGAAACGGTGTTGCCCTGGGAGGATGCCGACGCCTACCGCCGGTTGTTGGATGCCATAAAGGCGGATCATGATCCCCAAGGGGCGACGGAAGCGCATCTGGTGGAGGAGTTGGCCGGTATCATCTGGCGTAAGCGGCGGTTGGCCCTGGCGGAACGGGCCGCCTTTCATCGGGGTTTGAAAGGGGCGATTACCGAAGATGCCTTCGACAAGGGCAAGGTAACCCGCCGGGCATTGGTTCACCTGGATTCCGGAGAGAACCAGACCGAACGACCCGTTGACGCCGTGCGGGCCACGGCCATGGATACCGCCAGGGATCGGGGCGAGATGGAAAGAGACCAGGCATTGACGGAAAAGGCGCTGGCAATCCTGAAGGCTGGCAAGGCCGGAGCCTATGACCGCGTGTTGAAGCTGTTGGATGCCGACACCATGACCTGGTGGACGGACACCCTGAACGGTGAGTTTGACGACGATGGAACGTGGCAGCCGGATGCGGCCAATTTGCGCCAGTGGTTGGAATCAACCGTCTTACCTTGGTACGACGAACGGCGGAGGGAGTTGGACAACCGCCCCCTGATCCGCGCCCAGGCGTTTGGAGAAGCCTTCGACCCCCACCGCCTGGACCGACTGGCCCGTCATGAAATCCACCTGGACCGCAAGTTTGAAAAGACCCTGGCCATGCTCCTGAAGTTGAAAGAGCTGCGCGGGTGTGGCGCGTAGGGGCATTGTGTTCTGTCTTCTCAATTTCCCGGGTCCTTGCTCAGTCACTCCTATACGGGTACCGCAAGCCGCGATGGTTCGCTAGTGACTCACTCGATCAAAGGGGGTTCCGGTTCCTCTATCAATACAAGTGCCGCTGGAAGCCGATGAAGGCCTCCCGGATTCGGGGAACTCCTCCCAACTGCTCTGCGGCATCCTCCACCGTGTAGTAGCGGGCTTTGACCAGGCCAATCAGCTTTTCCTGGTCCAGTTCGTGGACCCCTTCCTTCACATATTGGCCCAACACGAAATCGAGGAAGGTCTGGAGCTTGTCATCATAGCGGCGGAATATCTCCTCCCGGCGGCTGTCCGCCCGCTCCTGGCGAGTGATGGGATCGGAGGCATAGGCGATGTAGGCCAGCACGTCGAAGAGGTCGCTTTTTTCGGCATTGATCATGCGCCGGATCTCGCCCAACTGTTCATCCCCGTAACCCCGCTCCGCCAGCCCCTCCAGCAATGCCTTGCGGGTGTCCGGCTGCCCCCACAGGGCGCGCAGTTCGTCTTCATCCTTGAACAGTTCCGGCAGATCCCCATACAGGCGTTCGATGAACTCCGCCGCCGACATGGGTTTGCCGTCCGGGCTCCAGAAGGTGGTGGCCTGCATGTGCTGGATGGTGCGTTCCTTGCCATCGGCCAGCTTGATCTTCACCATCTGGCGCTTGTCGCAGACACATGGCAATTCACCGCATTTCGGGCAGGGCTCCAGCGGCGGCTTCTCACAGACGCATGGCCGCTGGCCGCACACCTTGCAGGGGCCAGCACCTCCGCCGCCGGTGGTGGTCGGGGGCTCCTGGGGTTCGCCGTCCCATTCGGCATCGTTGAAGTGTTCGTAGGCCTTTACGAAGTCGTAGATGGTGAAGTAGTCCTTGCCGTCGAACAGCCGGGTGCCGCGCCCGATGATCTGCTTGAACTCGATCATGGAGTTAACCGGGCGTATCAGCACGATGTTGCGCACGTTGCGGGCGTCCACGCCGGTGGAGAGTTTCTGCGAGGTGGTCAGAATGGTGGGGATGCTCTTTTCGTTGTCCTGGAAGGTGCGCAGGAACCGTTCCCCTTCCGCCCCGTCCCGGGCAGTCACCCGCACGCAATAGTCCGGGTCGGCGCTCCGTTTTTCCTGGTTGATCAGATCCCGTACCGCCGCTGCGTGGTCCTGGGTGGCGCAGAACACCAACGTTTTCTGACTCTGATCGATTGACTCCATGAACAGCCGCACCCGGTAGCGTTCCCGTGCCTCGATTTCGATGATGCGGTTGAAGTCGTCCTCGCCATAGCGTCGGTCCTCCTCGATCTCCCCTTCCACCACGTCGTCATCGCTGGTGTAGATGTAGTCATCCAGGGTGGTGGCGATCTGCTGCACCTTGAAGGGGGTCAGGTAGCCGTCGTTGATTCCCTCTTTGAGGGAGTAGACATAGACCGGCTCGCCGAAATAGGCGTAGGTGTCGGCGTTGCCGGTGCGCCTGGGGGTGGCGGTCAGGCCCAACTGCACGGCGGGGGCGAAATATTCCAGGATGCCGCGCCAAGTGCTTTCGTCGTTGGCCCCACCCCTGTGGCATTCGTCGATGATGATGAAGTCGAAGAAGTCCGGCGGATACCCCCCGAAGCTGGGCTGGGGCCTGCCGTCCCCATCATGCCCGCTCATGAAGGTCTGGAAGATGGTGAAGAAGATGCTGCCGTTTTTCGGCACCCGCCCCTTTTTGCGGATGATCTCCGGATCGATGCGCACCAGGGCATCATCGGGAAAGGCGGAAAAGGCGTTGTAGGCCTGATCAGCCAGAATGTTGCGGTCAGCCAGAAAGAGGATGCGGGGGCGGCGCTGGCCATCCCGGGCCAGGGTCCAGCGGCTGTGGAAAAGCTTCCAGGCCAGTTGAAAGGCGATGAAGGTTTTCCCGGTGCCGGTGGCGAGGGTCAGCAGGATGCGCTGTTTTCCAGCGGCGACGGCCTCCAGGGTGTTGGTGATGGCGTTGTCCTGGTAGTAGCGGGCCTGCCAGGTGCCGCCCTTGTCCTCGAAGGGGATATCGGCAAAGCGGTTGCGCCAGTCGTTCTCTTCGGCGAAGGTGGCGGCCCACAGGGCTTCGGGGCTGGAGAAAGCCTGGATGGGGCCTTCCGCGCCGGTCTCCCTGTCCACCTGGTAGATGCCCACGCCGTTGGTGGAGAGGGCAAAGCGGGTTTGCAGCCGGGCGGCGTAGCGTTTGGCCTGGGCCAGTCCTTCGGTGGCCGGAAGATCCCGCCTTTTCGCTTCCAGCACCGCCAGCTTGCGCCCCCGGTGGATGAGCACATAATCGGCGATATCTTGCCTGGCCCGCTTGCCCGCGCCCTGGAGACGGCCCAGGCTGATCACCTCCCGGCGGATGCGGCTGCCTTCTACCACGCCCCAGCCCGCCGCCTTCAAGGCAGGGTCGATCAACTCGGCTCGGGTTTCGGCTTCGTTCATGGTGGGGTTCCGGCTTTCATCATTACACGGTCAATCATGGCCTTGTTGTGGCTCACCCATGAGACACAACGGTGTTTGTGACTCACGAATCGCCATTTATGAGTTGCAAACTTGGGCAGTTGCAGGGCTTCCCCGACTGCAACCAAAAGGCCACCAATAAATCAATCAAATATAACATGCTGAAATTGCAGCATTCATTCTGACACAGCTCTCCGGTTGTCGGCCTACAACCAAAACTGGACCAAGAAATCACAAGGGTCTGTGCACATCAGCGTTAAAACACTCAACACACGGACATTTAACGGTTTATGTGCAACGCTCCAGGCCTTCATGGATTTGCGTTAAAACACCCCGTCCAGGGTAACCTGGACAGCAGACCACGCCCCTGACCGATTTTGCATAAAAACACTCAACATGCTGTTATTGCTTAATAAATACCCACACCAGCCTTCCGTTTGAGCTTTGCGTTAAAACACTCTCAGGCCCAGAAGGGCAGATAGCGGGCATAGCGGGTCGAACTGGTTTCTGCTTCATCGGGCTTGATCAGGTTGGCCTCCTTGGCAGCACCAATGATCAGGGAAACCGTTGCGCCTTTGGATGCGGGCAAACCAAACCTTTCGCGCAGGGATTGATTGGACATTCGCCGATTGCTGACGTACATCAGGCAACAATGCTGATAACAGGCCCGAATCCGGTCCGCTTTGGGCATGGTGGCAAAATCCTGATGGGAAAAAAGCACCGCCGTGGTGCGTCGCTCCCCCACTCGGAAGTCAGGGGCGGGCAATTGATACACCTCCGCAGCCGTTACCACCTTGTCCACGCCGCTGCCTTTCTCCTCGCAGATGTGCAACCGCCGCATCATATCCGCCAGGCGTTCATTGGGGGATTGGTGCTCATCAATGAAACGCTCCACGAGGATGGGAGGAATTCCGGGATTGGAAATCTCCAGCCGGTCCGTGAACATCTCGATCATCACCGAGGTTCCGGTGGCAAGAAAGTCCTGATGCACCAAGGCATTGGCCACAAGTTCCCGAATAGCCTGTTCGGGAAACATCTTGATCTCTTCACGCACCACCTGTTCGATGCTGCGGTTCAGGGGGGCGGATGCGTGGATAAAATCCACCAATCCATCAAATCCGACCGCATAGCCCTTGTTGCCTGGTTTATCCTCCCGGGTTCGGGTCCTGTCGATGCCTTCGTAAAAAATCACGCGAGGCGCTTTTCGGGCCAACTCCAGTGAGAACGCGTCCAATTTCTTGGCCAGCAGGATGGCCGCCAGATTGGAAATGGTCCAACGTCCGCCATGGTTTTCAATGAGATGAAGCCCGTTCAGATGTTCCAGAACTGCTTCCCGGGTGGTGGGATAGGGCCTCTTGCATAATTCGAAGAAGGCCTGGGTATCCAGCAACGCAATGACATCATCAGCGCTGGCATTTTCCTTGGCAGCCTGAGCGAACCAGTCCGGCTCTCCTTCGGCAAAGATGCGCCGCAGTTGATCCGGGGTCATCGGCACCAGATCCTCTCCGGCCCGCATCAGATATGCCCCATCAAAAGCCAAAGGGTGTCCCACGGGGCGGGAGGGTATCTGAAACACCAACACCCGGCCATCTGGGTGCGCCAGTTCGGTGACTTCAACCCTGACGTTCAACTTTTCAACAATTTTGGCCTTGATCGCATTCAGGGATGAGTCTGACGGAAAGGCCTTGGTGCCAACCACCCGGCGAGGAGATTTATCGGTGACACCCAAGACCAAGTGTCCCCCATGCTCGTTGGCCAAAGCGACGCAATAGCGAAGAAGCTTGGTGGTGTCATATTGGGTCTTGGCCTCCTTGAACTCCAGACGCTCGGACTCGGCGGGGACCGTCAACCAATGTTCCAATGTTTCCAGGGTGATCATGCCGCCGCCTCCTGGACCGTCAGTTGGCCGCTGAAGGCCTTCTGGAGGAGGGATTGTTTCAGCTCGGTCAGGGCATCCAGCTTGCGTTGGTAGAGGGCTTCGAGACGTTGGGTTTCTTCGGCCAGCTCCTGAAGTTTGTTTACAATTGTATTCTGTATGTTGACGGGCGGTAAGAAGATCTCAAATTTCGCAACACTCTTACCGCCCAAATTTGGTTGAGCAGCACCATTTTCAAAACGCCGGATTTGCTGCCTGCCAAGCTCACTGGTCAGATAATAGTACAAATAAAGTCTTGATATCGAACTGCCGGGACGAATGATCATCAGCGAAGAAGCAATCGCCCCTTCGGTATATGGTTCAACAAAAGCTGTCTTTCCAATAGTCGCACCACGAAGGCAATAGACAAGATCACCTGATCGAATTTTTCCACCTCTCAAAGACATGAACTTTTCACGGGTTATGTAGTTCATGCTCTCGCTGTCAAGGCTCCCATCGGGATTGATGTGTCCCGTGTTTATCCATGGAATACCATCGGAAACATATTCACTCTTGTTGGGATAGTTCTTACCCCGATCACCATTTTCGAAAGAGCAAATTTTGCCAATCGTGGTTTCCACCCACCCGTCCCCCTTCCGGGAGAAGACGGCGTTGAGGTGGCTTTCGAACAGCTCCCGGGCGTTGGCCAGGTTGCGGCGGGTGTTGGCCATGGCCGCATCGATCCCGGCGAACGCCTTATCCAGAATGGCCACGATGCGGCGCTGTTCAGGGAGGGGGGGGAGATGGATCAATATTTCTTTAAGAACTTTCACGGCGGCGACATTTTTTATGGCCGCACCTTTTGTTCTCATTCCAAGCTGGTCCTGGAAAGCTGGGCTCTGCATAAATTGATACAGAAAATTTGTATTGATTGAATCCATGGGGGTTAATTTAAGTAAGGCCTGATTGATAATTCCTGGTCGGACTATTTCAGGAACAATAGCAACCTTCCCCATAGTACCTGAGCAACTCATAATCAAGTCCCCAGGCGAGACTTCAAAACGTCGCATATCTTCAAATTTTTTTGGATCTACGAAGTAGCGAATCTGATCAAACTGGTCATTAATGGCGTGTTGCTGTTCATATACAGCGAAGCCTTCAGGGACGAAACATGATTTTTTTAGGCTTCCTCCAAACGGGCCACGAGTGAAATGGCAGATATCGCCAAATTTTTGCAATTCCCACCCCATCACACCATCCCCCGGATGTTCTCCAGAATCTCCGCGCTCTCGGCGTCCAGGGCAGCGATTTCGTTCAGGATCTCGGTGGGTTCGCGCAGGGGGGGGGCCTCCTCCCGGTTGGGGTTCTTCACCGACAGGTCCCAGGTCTCCGGGTCGATCTCGTCGGCGGCCACGCTCCACGATTTTTCGCTGTCGGCAAATCCATCCTGGAGGGTCACAAACTCCTCGAAGTCCGCATCGGTGAGTGCTGTGGTCTTGCCCAGGCTGCGGCCCGGGTCGAGCTGGTAGAACCATACACGGCGCGTTGGCGCGCCCTTCTCGAAGAAGAGCACCACCGTCTTCACCCCCGCCCCCTGGAAGGTGCCCTGGGGGCAGTCCAGAACCGTGTGGAGGTTGCAGCTCTCCAGCAGCTCCTTGCGCAGGGCGCGGGAGGCGTTGTCGGAGTTGGACAGGAAGGTGTTCTTGATCACCACCGCCGCCCGGCCCCCGGCGCGCAGGGATTTGATGAAATGCTGGAGGAACAGGAACGCTGTCTCCCCGGTCTTGATGGGGAAGTTCTGCTGCACCTCCTTGCGCTCCTTGCCGCCGAAGGGCGGGTTGGCCAGGATCACGTCGAAGCGGTCCCGCTCCTGAATGTCGGCGATGTTCTCCGCCAGGGTGTTGGTGTGGATGATGTTGGGGGCGTCGATGCCATGCAGGATCAGGTTCATGATGGCGATGACGTAGGCCAGGCTTTTCTTTTCCTTGCCGGTGAAGGTGCGAGTCTGAAGGGTCTCCAGCTCGCTGGCGCTCATCCCCTCATGGCGCATGAAATCGTGGGCCTCGCACAGGAACCCCGCCGACCCGCATGCGCCATCGTAGACCCGCTCCCCCAGCCGGGGCCGGGTCACCCGGATCATGGCGCGGATCAGCGGGCGCGGGGTGTAATACTCCCCCCCGTTGCGCCCGGCGTTGCCCATGCGCGCAATTTTCTCTTCATACAGGGCGGACAGCTCATGCTTCTGCACCTGGGAGCGCATCTGCAAGGCGTCCATCAGCTCCAAGGCATCGCGCAGGCTGTAGCCGCTGCGGAACCTGTTTTTGATCTCGCTGAAGATCTCGCCGATCTTGTATTCGATGGTGTCCGGGCTGGCCGCCCACTGCTTGAACCCCTTCAGGTAGGAGAACAGCTCATCATCCACATATTTGATGAGATCATCCCCGGTCAAGGCGGTGTCGTGGTCGAAACTGCCGTCGGCCTTCTTGGGAGCGGCCCAGCGGCTCCAGCGGTGCGCGGCATCGATGATGTAATCATAGGGGCGGCCCACCAACTCCGCCTCCATGGCCCGCGCCCGCTCCAGGTCATCCAGGTATTTCAGGAACAGCATCCACGACGTTTGCTCGGTATAGTCCAGTTCGGTGGTGCAACCGGCCTCCTTCCACAGCACGTCATCGATGTTTTTGAATGTCTGCTCGAACATGAAATATCCCGCCTGATTGAAAAAGATTCCTTTGCCTCTGCCAAACCGGGATTATTGCAGAATCCTTGAGAAACAACAAGAAGTTATGATTTTGACTGGCTTTATTGCAAGCTTGATAGACCTGAGCCTGATGGGATATCCTCCAAGTTGAATGCTCATCCGGCAAGTTTTAGGGCAGGACGTGACCACTCAATCTGAAATCGCAACCCATCTGGACTTATCTGAACGCCGTGTTCGGGATCTGCTCAAGGAGTTGGGGTTGCCCACTCGCAACCCAGATCTGGACCAAGTGAGGATCGCCTATATTCGCCATTTGCGAGGAGTGGCCTCCCGACACAAATCGGAGACCGGCCTGGACCTGACCCAAGAGCGGGCCAAGCTGGCGGCAACACAGCGGCAGAAAACCAAAATTGAGGTGGCCAAACTGCGTGGGAAGTTGGTGCCTTCCGACGAGATTCAACAGACCATCTTCAATCTGGCCCGGCGAACCCGAGACCGAATTTTGCTCGTTCCTCATCGACTATCCCCGTCTGTGGCCGCCGATACTGACCCGATCAGCGTGGGGATGAAGATGGGAGAGGCGTTGCGCGAAGCACTGGAGGAGATATCCAACGACAGGATGGAAAACTTTCTACCGAATCCATCCGAGCCATCGATTCCTGATCAAGATTCCAGGCAGCATGCGGGTTGAGCGGTTGAAACCCGTGTGTAATTCCTGTGTAATCATGCCAAGAAAAGCCAGGATTCGGATAGAAGAATAGAGAACCATCAAAGCCATAGATACCCCGCAACAAATTGAAAACTATATGTTACGGGATACCTACAGAAGAAACGAGAAACATCAATGTGAATACTCGTAATGAGCAGGTCGTCGGTTCAATTCCGAAAGGTGTCTCAATAAAATCAGCGACTTAGACTGCTTTCTGTCTAAGTCGTTTTTGTTTGAGTCACCAATAAGTCACCACCAGAAATGCAAAACCATGATAGGTGGTGACACTCCCCAAGCTACGATTCCTGCCAAGGGTCGCATTTGAAACGCGACCATTTAAGGCCACCGCATAAGGGATTCCCTCCAAGGGTGTCGATCGGATCTACGCCCTTATGATTCTCCCCCAGGGGTTAGATTTCAGATCCAACCCTTCCAATCTTGGTCGGATTTCAATCGCTACCCTTCCAACCAATGCGCAAATTTGCGCATTGGTATATTCGTCACCCTCCCAACCTTGCCCTCAACGCTCTCCCTTTGGCGATCATGGCAGCAACCTCCTCCTGAGAACGGTTCGCAAAGTACTCGTTACGCTCCCGTTGTTCCCGAGCTTCCTTCTCTCTGGCCAGTCTGGCATCCTGTGCCGCTTTCCTCCGCTCAGCAACTCCAAGGGCGCGTTCTGGTAGAAACTCCCCCTTGGCGGCCAGCGTGGCCAGCTTTCTCGCGTACCCGGAAGGACTCTCTACAGGTTTAGTGGTTCCAGCCTCTGCGGCCTCTAGTCGGCCTGTAAGTTCGTCCAGGATGGTCTGAGCCATATCCGGCTGGTGGCCTGCAAGGTAGTGGGAGATCACCTTTTGTTCCTCGCCGGACAGCCTTCCAGGAAAAATCAAATCAGCACAACCACCACCATCTGGTGGAGCAGGCTTCGTCTTCACCGGCTCCAGCTTCCTGGCCGGTCGTTGGTGTGGTTTGTTCTTTTCTTCTGTTCTCTTAGTCTGTTCCGGTAATCCGCCGCGATCGGGCTGAGCAATCCCTGGGGATTGGGGTGCCTGATCATTTTTGAACGCCACGCGAAGATGTGGAGGCACCCTCATGTGGTACCGGCTGGTGGAGCGGCCGCCACCGCTCTCACGTTTCAACCAGCCGAGTTCCTCCAACTGGCGGGTGATGACCGATACCCTGGCCAGGGAAACCCCCGCCCTTTCGGCGAGGGTTGCACGTGACGGCCAGCAGACCGGACGCTCCCGGCTGGCAAAACTGAACAAAGCGGTCAACACCCTGAATCCGGATGCGGCCAGACGTTGATCCAAAAGTGCGCCGATGGGGATCTGCGCGAACTGTCCGAAGTCGGCGGCCTGGGCATTCATGACGCACCCCCTTCCCGGATCTGCCAGTCGGCAAGGATGGCCATGGAATCCTGGGCAGCATTCCAAGCATCGCACATGGCCCGAAAAGCCTCGTCTCGACCTTGAAAGTCACCGGTGGCGCGTAAGATACCCATGGTGCGCCCTATTGCAGTGGTGGCCCGGAAAAGCTCCTTTTGATGTTCCAGGAACGGAAAAGGATCTGCCTCCTGGTGGGCAATCGCTTGAACAGCCATTTCACACCTCCACCGATTCAAGAGCCATAAGACCGGCCAGGCTGGAGACCGCCATTTGCTGGCTCGGCTTTTTTGGACACGGTTCCGACCATCGGCCAGGGAGCTTCCTCCCGGTCAGAGCCTCTCCCATGGCTTCCATGGCTCTCTCCAAATGGTCGGAGGCCAGCCGCCGTACCCGGTTGGATGTATCGGCGTCCGTGATGTGTCGGCTGGCGTTGAAGCGAGCCTTTTTCAAATGGCGGTTGGCCTGTGCCAGAGAAAATATCCCTGCATCCAGCTTTGCCTGCCGGTGGGACAGTGTCGGATCGGTATGGGGTGGCGAAACACCACCCCCCTGCAGGAACACAACCAACTGGGACAATGCGCCAGGCTGAATCCGGCCAGGAGAATTCGTGGCCGTCGAGACGGCGGAAATCAATTTGCTCATGATTAAACCTCCCGTCCGGCCAGAGAGATACCGTAGGCGGTCATGGCGTTCTGCAGGCTGTCCGAGGCCAGGGTGATTTCCTCTGCCAACGGAGTGTTCCTGGCCTTCTTCCTAGCGCTCTCCAACTGGTTGCTGGCCTGCACCAAAAAGTGGACTGTTGTGTCGGTCAGATGCTTTGTTGACGGGTTGAGGCTGAATGGTCTGGGTGGCGTTGGAAATAAAACTACGGTTTCGGCTACTTTTTTGGATGCGCTGCGGATGTGGTTCGGGATAGGATTGCTGCAGTTCATGATGATTCCTCCTGATAGGATTAGGAATTATTGTGGATTAGGACCGGATAAGTGCGGCAACACCTACCCGGTCCGCCTTTCCTTATCTCATACCTCCATTACTGAAAGTCTGCAACAGTAAAAATTCGGATACCGTGATTTATTTCAACTGCATGGAATAGATCGGGTTTTTGTGTTCCCGTCCAGTCGCATGACCTCCGTGAGGCATCACCACCTGTGACCCAGAATCTTTATCTGTTTTCAATGTGTTAAGTGAGATTTCAGTCAAAAACTTTCGAAACCTGTTACCCCGTCTTACAAGCCCATCTATCGTCCATCCTGACACCGACCCAACATAATGATTTTATTTTAAAAAAACCGCTCTTATTAACTGGATAAGCGATTCGGATCTATGGCTTATGGTAATCAACATCAACGCAGGAACAGGAGGTAGCCATGAGAACCCAGGGCCACACAGATACAGCCAAACAGCAACCCGGAACGATAGCGCTTGATGACCTCTACACTGTTATTGACGACATCCGGTGCCACGAACTCAACCGCCAACGCCAATGGACTGAACAGGGCTGGGAAGACACTGGCGATTGGAGGGAAAGCAACGGAGTCCTGGACGCATTGGCCACCATCACACGCCGCTTCAACAAGTAAAGGAGACCGAACATGATCATGATCCACACCGAGTGCAAACGACTGACAGACCGAAGCGAGGTCTACGCCACCATCATCGAGAGCCGGGATGGGGACTACGAAAACGCCACCATCAAGTTTGACAACACGCTCTTCACCGACCTGCAGGCCGATCGGTTTGCGGCCGAGTTGGCCGAACTGCTCAACCGGTACACCAACGACGATGTAAAGCTCGCCGACAACTTCATCGAGACCAGCGAATAGGAGACCGACCATGACCAACCTCACCCCCACCCAACGCACAGCCCTTGAGACAGCCGCCACCCGGCCGCAAGGAAACATCTTCCCGGTTATCTCCGCCTCCGGGAAGGAACTGAATGGCGGCGCCGCAGGCAAGGTGATCAGCGCGCTCGCCAACAAAGGACTGGCACACGATGCCAGCCTCAACCCTCCTTACTGCAACTGGCAGATCTCCAACGCCGGGTACCAGGCCATCGGCCAGGAGCCACCGAAGAAGGAAGAGCCCACACCGGTTGAGGAGGAACCAGAGACCACCAATGAGATCCTGGACAATTTCCTGGATGGCCTCGCGATCAAGATCCGCAGAGGCTCCAAAAAGGAGATGGTGATCGCCATGATGCTGACCGAGGGGGGAGCCAGCAACCTGGAGATCGCCGAGGCTACCGGCTGGGCTGCTCACACCATTCGCGGATTCATTGTCGGGACGCTTAAAAAGCAACTCGGCCTAGTCATCGACACCGAGCGAGATTTTACCAGGGACACTACCGGCCGCAGAAAATTTTTCACCAACTACCGGATCGTCGGGAAGGAAGGCCAGTGACCATCCAGGTCACCGATACCTTTCGAGGCCGGTACAACTGGGTTGCCAATCTCCACGAGGTAGGCGACCCGGCTCTCTACCGGGTGCGGCGCTACAACCAGGCTGTCGAGGAGCTCCACCAGCTATTTCGCCAGATGAAAGCCATAGAGGCCGAACTGACCGCCTTGGGTGAGGAGATCGAAGGTAAAGCTCATGAGCATTGGACGCCGGAGGAGATCGCCACTGCGAAGGAGGAAGTTGCGGGATAATGGGTGCGCCCCACGGTGGGGCGTAATTCTGGATATCGACCAGTTAACAGGTTTTGTGAACTCCAAACCTTCCAGCTCAGGAGGTAGAGCTCTGGCCGGATCGATAAGTACAAGTTTGTTGAGGATCAAGATTTCGCAATGATTTCCGCCGCTCCCCAAAACGGGGGAGTGGGAAATCGAGGGGTGAAGATCGAATACCACCTCACCATTGAAATGGGTAAAGAGCTTTCCATGGTGGAGCGGGTCACTCGTCTTTCTCAAACCATTTTTCCGGTCGGCGGTGCTTCCGGTGCTGCTGGTAATATCGGATATCTTCCAAAGATTCTCTGGCCATTTCTAATAGACTGTCCTTCGCTTCTTGGCTGATCAGATCAGAGCTTTGAATCGCAGAAATTGTATTGTCCACCAGTGATTCATTCTCTTTATCAACCAAAGCAGCCTGTATCTCATTTTCCCAAGTATTTACTGCTCTATGCTGCCTTATCGCTTCACTATAACTTTGCTGATCTTCAGCCTTTATTGGTGAGCCGAAAGCTCCTATCGCGTTTTTAAATGGTTCAGTCAGCTTTCTGATTTCTGGCCGCATTTCCTCTAATAGTTCATACCCCATATCGAATACGATAAAACTATCAAAGACACGCCTTGCCTTTGCAATTTCATCAGCAGGAGTCTTGTTTGATTCAAGAATTTTTAATGTCTGAGCGAGCAACTCATGCCGCTCTTTCTTGGTTAGATGGCCATCCAACCTTCCTAATTTTGAACCAACAGAAAGTAAAAATTCACTAGTCACAAGAGAAAGCTTGTTTAGATTTCCAACCAGTTTCTCAGCCTCCTCCATTTTCTCTTCCCAGGTTTCAGCCTCTATGCCGAACCCTTTGAATTTTTTGAATCGGCTCAGGAAGAAAAATATCAGGCAGATGATAGCAATTCCAAATGTGACTGTTGCCGTGGCGGTTTTATCTTGGTAGGCCAGATTTCCACCAAAGACCATGAAACCCAAAGAGGCCACCCCAACGGCCCCCCTCATTAAATTATCCATTCTTATTCCCCTCATACCCATCAATGCGCCGAATCTCTCCCCAGCCCAGCCTCAACAGCCAAGCAGGCCAGTCGGACCACCTCCGGCACCGGTGCCTTGCCAGTAGAAAACTTATTGATCTGGCGGACGCTGTACCCCAGAACCTCGGCTATGCTGTTCTGGCTGTACCCCTGCCGTTTCAGCCAGGCCCGGAATTCATCTGCTGTCATTCCCTCCCCGGACATCAGGGAGCCTTGCTCCTCGGCAAAATGGTAGAGGGTATCCCAGTGGGTGGAAATATCCCCAGGCCAGCCAACCGCCACCCCATCGTGGATGATGGCGCACTTGGTGAAAAACTCTGGATCCTGTAACGCGGCCAGGCTCTTTTTCTTCTGGACCTGATCCTCCATGTTGACCATGCCATGCTCGCCGTTGGAAAACTCCACACTGAGAGAGAAGCTTTCTGGGATCGGGACCACCTTCTTGAGTCGGAGCCCTTTCTCGAACAATTCTATGTGTTTCGCCTTGTCCATTGGTATCCTCCTGTTCCAAATATTGTGCCTGGCTCGTACCGGGCCGTGCTTTATGCGCGATGCATTTTGATCCAAATTTCCATCAGCCGATCCCGGTTTTCCTCAGCCCATTTGATGGCTTTCTTGGCCTCCCGGATCTGTTTGGCCTGGCCGATCACGCTGAGGTCATCCAGGAAAACAATGACGTCAACGCCGCCGCCGATTATGTGGCAGTGAGGGGGTTCATGCTCCGGGTCACCGATCAGGATAATGAAGCTTCCAATTTTTTTGATGTTTCCCATTCACCGTCTCCCTCAATAGTTGAAAACAGTATACGGAATTAAGTTCCTATATGGAAGTTAATAAGCGCACTTTTCTCGTTATTCTTGCCCGCAACCGATCACTGTTTCAAGCTCTCTCCCGGCCCGATCCCGCTCCCCCTCAGTCACCACGCCATCCTTCTGGCCATCCAGATCGAACCGGTGACCGCCATCGGCGACAGCCTGCAGATAATCCTCCCGGTTGGTCTCCAGCCAGGTTGAAAGAACCAGCCGGGCCACCCGTTTCGAACACCGGTACCGGATCATGATCTGATTGCCGATATTCCGGGCCCAGGGTACCGGTTCCAGATCATTGGTCGGGTGAGGAAACAGATCCGGGCTCTCGGTTTGTAATCGGGTGATGATCATAAAAGCCTTCCGCTGGGCTGGAGTCAGCTTAGGGTACCTGGGGGTGAGTTTGACTGGGGGAACCGGTTTGGATTGCTTTAGGCTCAGAGTGCGGCGGGCTTTTTTTTACCGTTGGGAAAATTGTTTGAAATCATAATAATATCCTAACTTTAATGGTTGATAAAGCTGGTGAACTGGAGCTACATGACAAGCCATGGAAGCACGACGAAAGCAACCAGGAAAGTATCAGCCAGACCAGGGAGAAAAAGATGGAAGGAAGGGAAATGCAATTTGAACCGGCCAAGATTACCTACGCGGCCACAGTATTGGGCCAGAACCTGATGAGGCTCCATCGAACACAATCAATTCTCGCCATGGTGAAGGACGGGCTACATAACTCGGCAGATCCACGGCGCGACCTATGGACAGACGTCCTCACTGTAGCCCATGAGGAGTTGGATCGGCTGTTCGATGACTTGACCGTGGGAAAACGGGTTTAACCAGGAAGAGGTATATAATTATGACAAGCAAAAAACAGAAATACCCGGCCACCACCATGAAACAGGTATTGCTGAGGTTGCGTAGGGCGCGAACCGTATTGAGTGGTGCCGTTGACGACCTAAAAAAATCTTCTGACCCAGAGTGTGAAAAAAAAGGAGATTCCCTGGCACTTGTTGACGAGGAGTTGGCTACCCTGTTTGACGGCCTGCCCATCGATCTGGAAAGTTGACCGTACCCGGCACCACCATCCTGCCGGATCAAACCGTCTTTTTCAAAACATTGAAAATCTGGCGAGCGGTCAGATCATGTTCCAGAGCCAGTTCATCCACAGACCATCCAGAATCGTATTGCCGGATTATCGCCTGATCACGCCGCCTCCGTTTGACCTTTGTCCCCATCGATAGCACAAGCTGATCTCCACCGTAATTGTCAGACAACTTCTCCGCTCCCTCCTGGCCAAGCAAAACCGCCAACCAGTGACCATCCTTTATTCGCTTCGGAACGTAGAACCTCCGGCCAGCAAATTCCACCATCAGCCGCTCGGTAATTTCCACACCAACGACCATCGCCAGATCAATCATGGATTGCGGCCAGTCAGCCGGGATTGACTCTGTTGTTTCTTCCATGCTGAACGTTGCCGGGTATCAGCTTTTCGCATCAGAGATTTTGCTCAACTTCTCGGAAATTTCGGCTCGAAGTTGACGACATTCCCGAAAAATAAGATCACGGATTTCCGCTCGGTCTGTCATCCCGGCAACATCATCGGCAATCCGGCCTCCTAATCCGTCCAAAGCCGTAGAGAGAATGACCATCGCCTCGGCAAAAACCTGCTCAACTTCGCCAAAATCGAGAACCTTTCCCTCCATCTGATCAAGCTCAATCTTGGCTTTTTTGGCGTTGATCGTCTCCTTCATCGCCTTCGCCTGTATCAGCTTGGCTCCAGTGTTCGACGGAACCTCGTGTTCCCCCTGGCCAGCCAGAGCAATCGACTGACGTTTCGGAGACTGTTTTGGTGGGGCTCCATCTTTTCTCGGTCTTCCTCCAGCGTTGGGGGAACTCCAGATGGAACTGGTTGTTGCCTGGAACTCCATATCAGCCCGTTCCGGGTCGATCTTTCCATCGACCAGGGTGATACGTCCTTCCTTCACCATCCGGCTGATATACTGCCTGCTCTTGCCGACCCGCCGAGCATACTCGTTTTGCGATACCAATTTGGACATTTTCAGTTTCCCCTCTGTCAACCAGTAGGTTGACATCTTGGTTGACACTTCGTGTTGACATAGTGGTTGGCGCGACTTTTCCAAAAAAAACGTTAATATGCGCTCAAAATGCCGCCTCTTAATCAGAAGAACGTAAACTGCTTTTTCTGACTGTAAAAACCCGAAAAAGCCGCCGCGCGCGGTACCCGCAGAGAACTGCCCCCCAAAGGAACCAAGAGGGGGGTACCCCCTGTTGGCCACGTGTGCCCGCGTGTTCCGGTATCACGTTTGCACTGGCCCGGTACAACCATCCGATCGACACGCGACCGCACACGGCTTGAGTTTCTCAGCCGCACTGAACGAGGACGGTATCCAGGAGACCACTCTCTCACCCAAGCAGTGGCCCCCTGGATCATATTGGCGACGTCATGGCTCAACCCGGTGCCGAGTACCAGACAGGTGCGGCGCCGCCGGATGCACCTTCGTCCCGTCGGCCCGGCAGTGGAGTAGCCTGAGAGACACCGAACGTGAATCAGCAGGGAGGAGTCCCCCTCCGCACGCCCCATACTTCCCGCTGGCCACGGGAAGATCAGTGGATCAGCCACCGTTCGAGCCGGGCAGCCTCCGTCTCCAGGTTCTCAATGTCGTCTTGCCGGCGGTTTGACTGTCCGACGATCAGAACGGCTGTTGCGAAATCTCGCTCATACGTTGGGAAACCAGCAGCCTGGTAGGTAACGGCCATATCGGTAAGTTCCCCTTTGTGACGGCTACGGAACTCCTCTGCCATCAATCGGAACCCTTCACGCCAAAAGGCAAGCCGGGCCTCGGTTGCCGCCGACTCGTGTTTGTCCGCTGAAATTACGCCGCCAAGCTGTTCTGAACAGCGTTGCTGCCTCTCGACGATTTTCTTGGCCAGTTGTTCAATGCGTTCGGTGACGGAGCGCAACGAACTCTTAGCCTCTCTCATCTTCATCCCGAGCATCGGACTGTGCCCATTTTGCGATTCCGCAATGAGGCTGTCTTGCTCCTGTTGAATAGCGGCCTGCCGTTTCTCCAGCCGGTCAATTTCCGTCGCCAGTTTGTCGGCCTCGACATGGAACCTTGAAATCAGACTCTTCGCCTGGTTCAGCCGGTCGATGGCCGCCTGCTTCTGCTCGGCCAGTTGTTTCAATTGCACGTTCATCGTGTTTATCTCCGAGGATGCAGGGGTAGCCCCCCGGTCGGCGGGGGGGCTACCCCTCGAGGAAATGGGCTATCCCAGGAGTTTGGATTCAATCTGTTGGGCACGAGCCTGGATGTCTTCGGGAGGTTTCCCGTAGAGGAAATTGTCACCGATCATGACAATTTTTACGAACTGGTCCGGGTGAACGATCCGTTCAGCCTTGTAGCTCATAAGGTAAATCTGATCCATTCGTTCCGCGCTCTCCCGGCGAAAACGCTCGGCCTCCTGTTCGAAGACGGTATTCCAAAACACCTTCTCCGCATGTTGAGCAGTGCTGTTCAACTCGCGCATGACTTCCTCGCCGAGTTCATTTTCCAGCCGATACTCCAGAGCCTCGACCAGTTCGTCATGGTCGGCCAAAGCAGCCTGATCGGCCCGAAAATCCTCCCGAGCTTTTTCCAGAACGACCCGAGCGCTTTTTTCGTCTTTGGCGGCAACGGAGGCCAGAGCCGTCTGTTTCCGTTGGTTGCTGAGCGCGAGTTTTTCCTTCAGCTTCTCACGCTCTTTGGCCATCTCATCCAGAGGCTGCTGGAGGGAATTCCGCTCCTCCTGGCTGGCCTGCAAATCGGCAAGGGCATCGTTCTTTGTTGCGGCCAGTTTTTTCAGTTCGTTTGACATGATCTTTTTCTCCTATTGAAAGTGCTGTGAATGATTGCAGTTGTTATTGCGGGCGTGCGTTGACGGCGTCGATGTAGGCTTGGTGGGCCTCGGGGTACCTGTTGGCCACATCCCGGACGGCTTCAGACTCACTCATGCCCGATGCGACGGCCTTCCGAACCAGTTCCTTGAACCGGATCACGGCCTGTTTGTTGGATTTGCCACTGGTATTACCGAAATGAAAGGCGGCCTCGTGCAGATCCGGATGTTCCGCGACGACTTCACGGGTGGCGTCCGCTTTGGAAGCCTCTTTCCGCACTTTGATTTCGACCAGGGCTGCGAATTGTTCGGTTGCTGTTTCTCGATCCATCATTATTCTCCTTCAAAAGGTGTTTGTCATATGGTTGCCAGATTGAGGATCACCCTGTCGGATGCTCGGGTGATTCCGGTATACAGACTCCGCAGAGCCTCGGCCCGGTTCGGGTTTCGCATGATGTCGGCCGCGTCCACGAAAACATTTCGATACGTGCTTCCCTGGCTCCGGTGCGTGGTGATGGCGTGACATGGCCGCAGATCTTCCATAGACCGCTTCAGCTTCCAAAATGGGCCCCATGACACGTCATCATCGTTTATGGCCTGATTTGCCAATTCCTGAAGCCGGGATTTGATACGCTCTTTTTCCGATACGTCCGGCAGGTAGAGGGTGACTTCGTCCCGGTCATCGGGTTGAAACAGCACCTCCCAAACGTTGAACCGGTCATCATCGAACCATGGGTGGATCGTCCTGGCGCATTCGAGTACCTGGCCTTCTACGGCAGAGTGCAGTGCCAACTTGGCCGATTGCTTTTTCCCCTCAGAGAGCCGGTGTACGGCGCCGGCGGTGATGGCTCGCTCGCCGGGAATGAATGGTGCATCAGTCCGGCCGCCATGGAGAATCTCACGAACCTTCCGGTTGAAGCGGATGACTTGAGAATTCCTCCAGGAGATGATCCGGACACGGTCCGGGTTGTTTTGGTACGCCTCAGACTTGAATGCCTGTGGCATCCAGCGTTCGAAATGTTCTCCCGGCATCAGAAACAGGCCATGCTCGTCGGAGTGGCCGACATGCTCACGAACGTTGACCCGCTCGCCATTGTTCTGTGCATTCCGGATTGCAGCGGCCAGGCCGATGATGGGGTTTCCTTCGGCCTGTCGAACGATGTTCGTCAAAATGGCTCTCTGCCGGATTTTGAACGTAGGGGAGTCATCCTCTCCAACCGGGGGGAGTTGTGCGGGGTCGCCGACGAAAATAATTTTCGTATCTGGATGCGCATGGCTGGCGTCAGCGATGAAGTCGAAAATATCCGCTCCAATCATTGAGCACTCGTCAACCACCACCAGATCATAAAGATGAAATTCTGAGACACCATCTTCCACCAGGATTTCCTGATCCCGCCGGCCCTTCACTACTAGACCGAGCAAGCTGTAGGCCAACACTATCAGCCATCCGTTCCAGAACTCCGGCGGCTTTGTGTGTCGGTGCAGCCAGGAAGACATTCACGGTGGCTGGCAGGCTGTCGACGAACTAAGTCACGAGATAGGTCTTTCCGCTTCCGGCATATCCGACCAGGATGAGTGAGCGATCTTTCGATGCCATAAACTTCTGCATCCTATCCACAGCCATCTGTTGTTGTTCGGTCAAAGGCATTTTTAACTCTTCCTCACCCTACCCTTTACTGGCCTGCTTCTTTTGTCGACAAATGAGAACGGATCCCAATACCAGTAGCAGAAGTAGCAGGTACAACCCTTACCCCCTCACATGAGAAATAATTTTTGGTTTTTTTTCTCTCATGTGTATCCCAAGGGTTGAAACTGCTACTTTTGCTACCAATCAGAATCACCACTCATCTCCAATCGGGGAAATACCCATGGCGTAACGCTGCCCATTAATCTCGGCAAGCCCGACCCCAATATCTCCGGCACGTTCAATTTCACGGTAGAATCCTGGCTTGCTGATTGGCTTAAAATTCGAATCACCACACCAAGTTTTATACCGCCGATATAAATGTGATCGTTTGGTTCTGAAGCCGTTCTCAATCGTCACTGCATCAGGATCATTCAAGAACTCCCGGACACTAGATGAATTATTTTTCCACTCTCCAATCATCCTGTGGTGGGTGTCGGTTAATTCAACTCGTCCACCACGCTGAACAATCCGCTGGGCACCAACCATGGTCCACGCTAGGATTTGTGGCAGTTCCGCCTTGATCAGCTTCTGGTCAAAATCAGGGATTCTCTCATTTTCTGGAATTACATTTTTAAACTCAAAACAGATCCAGCGCCGCCAGAACGCATCCGATCGTTCCTTGGTGAAAATGTAGTGGTTGCTGTTGAACCAATGGGCGGCAGTATTTCGAAATGTAAATGGCCGTTGGGCTGGATGACGGCCTTCTAGCGTATCTCCTCCAATTACCTGCTTGAAAATATTTGCAGGAATCGGTTTGTCATCAGGGAGTTCACCCACGATATTCAATCTTTTATTGGCAAGAGCGGCCAGAAAGTATTCCTGATCCCATTTGAACGGATCAGTGGATCCTCGAAATTGCTCTGGTATCAGTGCCTCTAGAATTCGGGCAAGAGTTGACTTGCCAGATGCTGGGGCACCTTTTTTGAGTACGGCACGCTGCAAACTCGGCATCAGGAGGAACAATACCGCCCCCATCACTTCCTGGAGCATAACAATCTGCTCCTCGGATCCATCAAAAATCCTGGCGAGAAACGCATCCCACATTGGAGCCTGATCATTGGAAGGTTCGACTGGGAGTCTGACCTGTTGCCGGTGATCTGCCGTCAAATGTTCTGATATGATTTTTCCGTCATCCAGTATTCTGTAGAAATAGTCAGGACATGTCACACCTATGGGCGCATTATGGAAATACTCAGAATCTTCCGTAATAGCATACATGTGATCTGTGATAGCCCGATAATCGCCCCCCCGTGAACATCTAGGCTCGGCATTGAATCTGGTGGCCACCTCAACGGAAATATTCTCTCGATTGATCCAGACACCGCTGGTGTCGACGGTCCAGGTTGTGCCACCGATTGAAACCGGCCTAGATCCAGTCTCCTGGGCGATATCATTAGCCAATTTTGTGGCCATATCGTGATGTGTGAGATCCGGCTTTCTCTCCTGGGCTTTGGCCGCCTTCACCAAATCGTTCAGGTCGCCTTGGGTGAGTCCAGATCGCTTTTTGATGAGCTTTTTAACCCTGGTCAGGTCAATGGCATCGATCCCAGATTTTTCCAGATCAAGGAAAACTTCCAGGAACATACGGTCATCCCCCTCAGGAATCTCTTCAATCTTTTTTCTAGCTTCTTCCCAGGAGGGTGGCTCGTTTACCTGGAATGGTTCAGCCTCATCGACCGCTTTATGGAATTCGTCGATACTCACGCGGCCGCATCCTTTCTGTTAAGTACATCCAACCAATCACAGCCTTTTTCACCATCCGGGATTGTCCCAGGGGGAAGGAGAATTCTGACCATCCGACTCTCACTGGTGAGCCGTTCAGCCAGTGCTTGGGCGGCAGCTTCTCCAGCCTTGGAGTGGTCTCTGTCAGCCCAAATATCGACGCTCCTGACCGATTCCGGCACCACTAAAGATTTCATGCCTCCGGCCGATACCGTGGCCCACACCGATGCACCAGTGGCCACCCGGACAGCCAAGCCAGTTTCTATGCCTTCGGCCACAGCCAGGTGATCACCAACCGAAAAAAACCGAATTGCACCACCAGTAACCGCACCCTCACGAACCGGTGGCATCAGCTTTTTTGCTGCTCCCGGAACTTGAGCTTTGTGGCCATCGGATGTCAGGAAGGTTCTATGGAGAGAGACGGGCTCCCCACAAGGTGACCGGATCAAAGAAACCAGAGTAGGAAATCGCCCGATTAACACAAAAGGCTGGTAATCCTCAAACTGATGCCAGTATTCGAGGTTCGGATGAAGCCGGAGAACATCACCGACAGGCAGATCACCCAGGATGGAGCCCAAACCCCGATTTGTGAAATATCGCCGGGCAGGTTCTGCCTCTGGCTGATCCAAGGGAACTGATGCGATCCAGACGGTGTTCATCTTTTTCCGAGCTTTGGGATTTTCCTTCGGTGGTTCTGGTGGAGGTGGCGGCCTCTTCCTGGGCATATGTGCGGCGCCGCTGCTCTGAGCAATTCCCAAAGCATCAGTTACGGCGGCCAGAACTTTCGGGAAATCCCGTCTGGGATCCAGCCCCAAGAGACGTGCGATCAAAGTGAACCCATCGCTACTGCCGCAATGGGTGCAGATGTAGGTTCCAGTATAGCAGTTCCAAATTAAAACGGCACATGTTATAATACAAAGCATGAGCTATAGCATTGATCTTAGAGAACGAGTCATAGACTTCGTCAAACATGGTGGGCAGAAAACGGAAGCAGCCCG
>PEAM01000028.1 GCA_002753565.1 Magnetococcales bacterium
CAAGCCGAACGGCCTCAATCTTGTACTCCTTCGAATAGTACTTCCTTGCCTTTCCCATAGGTCACCTCCTGAATGGATTATCATCCTTTTCGGAGTGTCCATCAAATCGGTGACCTACCAGACTTAATAAATTAGATTAATGCAGACAATTATGGTAGATTTACCCCCTTTTCAGAGGGGAACCCGAGGAAATCTATCTTTTTAGCTGGCATCACCTTTACCATTTCAGTGTATGTGCTGAAAAAAACTGGGGCAATTCTCGACAACCCCTCGTCAGGTTAGGATTTATCCACCTGAAGCAAATTGATAAGATGGGAATTAACAAACAACCAAGGCTAAACATCTCCTAGACAGCCTTGATAGGTTAAAACCAAAAGGGTCAACTAGAAGCAAGAGGTTTGTGTATCGAACTGAAATAGATTGAGTACAGAAATCCATCCCAACTCACAAGAGGGACTGCTGTGGTCAATCCTAATAACTTTTTATTGTTTAAGGGATGAAGCTCATGGATCTAATGCTGTTTGGACAACTCATCGCCATACTGTTGCTGGTTGTCGGCAACGCTTTTTTCGTCGGATCAGAGGTTGCTATCACGGGTGCCCGACGAAGTCGCATCAAGCAGATGGCAGATATGGGAGATGAGCGAGCTAAGATCGTCAAGTTATTGCATGATGAACCGACCCGCTTTTACGCCGTAACCCAGATCGGAATCACCTTGGTATCCATGGCCCTAGGCTATATCGGCATGGATACCTTCAAGGTCCTGCTCTCACCGGGTCTGGAAACTCTCTATGGATTTTTTCTCGCTCCTGAAGTCGCTGCTTCCTGGAGCAGCGTCACCGGCCTTGTTCTTGGCTTTGTCATAATCTCCTTCCTCCATGTTGTTGGTGGGGAGTTAGCTCCAAAGGTTTTGGCCTATCACAAGGCAATTCAATTGAGTTGTGGACTTGGCTGGATAATTAACTGGCTCTATAAAATGTGGATCCCCGTCATATGGGTCATGAACCATTCATCCAACTGGCTGTTGATTATCTGCGGCCAGGGAGATATCGTCGGTGAAGGTGATGGTCACGGTCACGACTCCTCCGCCATGTCTGCCGAGGAGCTCAGCATGGTGATCAACGCCAGTGCCAGCTCTGGTGTCATAGACAAACATCAGGGGCGGATGTTGCAAGGTGTCTTTGACATAGACGAGGAGAGTATCCAGTCAGTGATGACACCCCTACCGGAAGTCGACACCCTTAACATTCAAATGGTCTTTCGAGAGGCTTTGCATCATTTCGCCAATACCAACCACCACCGTTATCCCGTCATGGAGGGGGACCGAGTGGTTGGAGTAGTTCAGGTCAAAACGGTAATGCAAGCATTGGACAGCAGCTGCGACAATATGGGTCCCTTGCTGAAACGTCCCATCTCCGATTTCATGTTGACTGATCCGTACGTTATTCCAAGCACCGTAATGATGGGTGCGGCTCTCAGAGAGTTCAACATTAATAAACGTAAATTGGGATTTGTTGTCAATGAACACGGAGTCATGCTTGGAATCGTCACACCTGATAATATCCTTGACAGGCTTGAAGGTGAATATATGGATATGTCTATCGTCGAATCGGAACACTTTCGCTGCTTGGGTGGCAGCCAATGGGAAATTAATGGGAGTATGCGCACTTCCGACTTGGAATTGTCTCTCGACTTTCCTTTCCCTCGTGGCCCAGGGTACGTAACGATTGGTGGACTGGTTTTCGATCAGTTGGGCCGTATGCCTGAAGTTGGCGATGTCCTGGATATAGAAAATGGTCGTATCCAGGTTCTGGAGATTGAAGACATGCGGGTAAGCCGGGTTCTGTTCCAGATCAGGAAGGTAGATGAAGCGGGTAACTGGACACTGGTAGATGAAGACAGCTCTCCACAAGAAAGAAGGAAGCCTGATTCCAGCTCATAGCAACCAATACAAGAGATGGGAATGGTACGATTAGAGACCTTGTTTTTTTGAACTCAGGAAGTTGCTCTGGCTGGCAGCAGACGCAAGTCAGAGCAACTTTAATCCTAGGTTAAACAAATAGTTAGAATTTCAGGTTGCCGCCTATCTTAATGCCTTACAAATGAAGGGGGAGTCGATTAGCGAGATTGCCGGCTCTGCTTTGGCGTTTTATAAAAAATAGCTTCTTAATTGACCAATCAAGGAGTCGTTGCAATTAAAAATGGAGACAAACAAAAACATTGATTCTTCAGCAAACCAACCAAGGTTAGATGAAAAGTGGATTCTTTCCTCTCTTCTTCTGATATTTTCAGCTGCATTTTTTCTTCCAGCGGTATTCGACCTGTTTTCTCCATCCGTTCCAGATCAAGTAATGCAGTCATTAGCTGCACCAGCTACGTTGAAATGGCGAGAAAATTTCGCGACATACTTTATCTCTATTACCCTTGAAGCTGCTCCATTCATGATCATTGGGGCTTTTATAGCTGCCTTAATTGAAATTCTGGTTCCCAACGACACTTTACCTCGCCTTTTTGGAAAATTAGGGCTTTTTGGAATTCCTGCTGTCATTCTTGTCTCACCCATTTTCCCAATATGTGAGTGCGGGGTCATCATTATTGGAAGAAAATTACTGCAAAAAGGCATGCCCCTTCCCCATGTGATCTCCTACTTGCTTGCCGCTCCTATCCTTAATCCTGTGGTTTTAGGAGGTACCTATATCGCTTTTTATCAGGATTATTTTTATCCCATGTTGCGTGGACTTGGGGGAGTTTCAGTAGCACTGCTGACTGGTCTGTTTTTTCTCTTCATCCGTCGTGAATGGGCACTTAAACAGGAAATTAGCGACCTATCTCAGAAAAACGGTGATTTTCATGATCATGAAAATGGATGTTGCGGCAAAGAATCAAAACAAAACCAAACAGGTTTTTTAAGTAAAATAGAGCACTTGTTTGTCCATGTTCGCCGAGATTTCCTTGAAATGGGGATCTATTTCCTTTTTGGAGTTTTCCTGGCCAGCACCATGAAAACCTTTATCGGCAATGAGCAACTATCCTTACTAGGAGATGGGCCATTCACAGGGCCAGCCACCATGATGGTCATGGCGTTTGTCATGTCATTATGCTCAGAAGCAGACGCTTTCCTGGCAGCAAGCTTTGTTGAATTTGACATGTTTTCTCATATGGGGTTTTTGGTGTTGGGGCCAATGCTGGACATCAAACTACTTGTAATGTACAGGAGCATTTTCACGACACGATTTATACTGCTTTTTGCCGGGACAGTCATACTCCTAGTAGGACTTTACATAGCCTTTCTCCAAAAACATGGAGAGTTCATTCTTGATTATTCGATGAGGGGCTTGATGTGACTGGAGCTTGGAAAGAAAGATTGCAACTCGTTGGCTGGTTGGCTTTTTTTGGATGGATGATTGCCAGCGGCTACCATGTAACTTATTTAGCAAAATTGCAGAGCCAGATTTTGCTTGTGGGAACAGGTATTCTTGTCCTTGCATTTTTAGTTCGTTGGCCTCGTACACGTCCAGCCTGGAGCTTTAATTATAGATTGTGGATTGAAAGTGCAGGCCACTACCTCCCCATAGCAATTTTCTTAATTATGGGCACAACCTCTCTAACTTTGTCCGATTCAGGATTAGGTGGTGCAAACATAAGAGTCTTGATGCCGAATTCTCAACCGAAAATATTTTCACCAGAAAGCCTGAAGCCTGGGGAGTATTTTAAAACTTCTCTGGTTGATCTCTATGCCCTTGAAGGGTTAGATCAAAACGTTCCGATAGAAATGGTGGGGAGATTACATATCATGAGCCCAGAAGAGGCGAGAAAACATTTCCCCAATAAAAAGCCAACGCCCAAAGCTTTATTCTATCGCTATGCAATAGCCTGCTGTGCTGCTGATGCATCTCCTGTTGCGACTGTATTGGATGAATTTGAATCGAGGGAGTTTATTTCTGGAGATTGGATTCGTATCAGAGGACATACTTCTTTTTTTGAAACAGCCAAAGGAAACCGAATGATAGTATTAAGTGCTGATACTATAGAAAAAACTGAAAAACCAACAGAACCGTACCTTAGTTGGTTACAAACTCTTAGATGACCTAGCACATAATAGGATCATTATAGGCTACAGATGACAAACAAAAAAAGTTCCGAAGAGATTAAACAGGAGAGCTTGAAAGGCACAACCCAGAATTTGGAGTGCGCCAGATTGGTGTCAATTATGTCTGTCGGCAGTAAATGAACCTGGTTCCGGTTCGGTTGTTGAAAATAGTGTGCCATCTAATCCTCCACGAATATCAATGGGTGAATTAGAAATTTATGTTGAAAAACACTAAAAACAAACGGATAATCAAAACTGGGGGAGTAGATCTACAATAACTCTCATTTTCTGATATTTTGGTCATTGAGGATCTTTTTCAGAACAAACAAAGTGGGTGGGGGATGCCTGGATGAAAACGGTTCAAGATTCTTTGGGGGAAGATGCTCCCCTCATCCTGATTGTTGAGGATGAGAAAGATGTGGTCACACCCATGGAAATAAAGCTTGCCATGGAGGGGTACCAAACCCGCTCCGCTTTGACTGGCAAGTCTGCTTTGACTGAAGCTTTCCGAGAACCCACTCCTGATCTGATCCTGTTGGATATCATGCTGCCGGATATCTCCGGGCTGGATGTCTGCATGCGCATCCGTGAAGCACCTCAAACCAGTCAGATACCCATTATCATGTTAACAGCCAAAGGCGAGGAGATTGACCGGGTGGTGGGATTTGAGGTGGGAGCGGATGATTATCTGGTTAAACCGTTCAGTATCCGGGAGTTGATCTTACGCATACAGGTGGCGCTAAGGCGTACGATGGGGAGCAGCGATTCCCCCCCCAGAAAAAGTAGTTTTGGTTCTCTAAACGTTAATTATGATACTCATCGAGTCCATGTAGAAGGAGAGGAGGTCCTGCTCACGGCTACTGAATTCAAACTCCTCTCCACCTTTATCGAGCGGGCGGGGCGGGTACAGACACGAGATATTCTTCTGGATGTGGTTTGGGGAGTACAGTCCTATGTGCAGACCAGAACAGTTGACTCCCATATTAAACAGCTACGCAAAAAATTGGGGCCAGCCGGGGATTACTTCGAGACAGTCCGGGGCGTAGGCTATCTATTCAATACCCAAGCTGGGAATAAAACCGCATGAATCTTGGCATTAGAGGTAAATTGATTCTGGTTTCCCTTGTTCTGGATCTCATTTTGTTGGTTCAAGTAGCTGTCTCTCTTGAAATCAATCTTGAGGAACGTCTGGTAAAAGATGTCGAAGAGCATCTACTTTCTCATGCCAAAAGTGCCCGTGTTTTATTGGCAAATGTTCCTGGAGACGCCTCTATTGCTGAGATGGACCGCTTAATAGATAATTTTGGGGAAGCAGTTGAAAATCGAGTAACGATTGTCTCTAATAATGGCAAAGTAGTTGGAGATTCCCAGTTGGAACCGGGACAAATTTTACAAACCGATAATCATGCAAATCGCCCGGAAATCATAGCGGCTTTAAAAGAAGGGACGGGAATCTCAAGACGTTATTCCGAAACCCTTGAGGTGGACATGCTCTATATAGCCGTTTCTGCCACCAGAGGTGGTCAGACTATGGTGGTTCGGGTAGCAAAATCCATGAAAAAGATACAGCAGGCTATTCAGGAACAGCGTCGATTTCTCATCAAAGCTTCTGTTCTCTCCCTGGCTATGGCGCTGATATTAACAGCCATGGTTCTGGACTTTTTGACTCGCACTTTCCGTAAACTTGTCTATCGCGCAAAACAGATGAGCCGTGATATCAGCGAACATCCCATACAGATCGCTTCCAAAGATGAAATTGGTGGATTGGCCTCCTCTTTCAACACCATGGCCGAACAACTGGACAGGACGGTTATGGAACTGGCACAGGATCGCGCTTGGATGAACGCCATTCTCGAAGGAATGAATGAGGGGGTTATTGCCCTCAACTGTGAAAAACAGATTACCCTGATCAACCGATCAGCACGCCAGATGCTGAATGTGGATAGCTCCTCAATTGGTGGATTGTTGGAGGGGGTGGTACCCAAAGAGGTTTACGACGGTATCATGGGACTTGATGCAGACTCCTTTTTTTGCAAGGTTAAATACGATTTTTTCACATCTGGCCAAAAATACCTGCAGATTATGGGTTCCATGATGAAAAATCGTGGCTGCGTTTTGGTCTTCAGGGACGTTACCGAGATCCGCCATATGGATCAGATGCAGCGAGATTTTGTTGCCAATGTCTCCCATGAGCTGCGCACTCCAGTTCATGCTGTATTGGCCAACGCCGAATTGCTACAGGAACTGGTACCAAAAGAAGAAAAACAGCTTGGAAAACTATCAACATCATTGGAGCGCAATGCCTTGCGTCTCTCACGGATTATTTCCAACCTTCTCTACCTCTCCAAGCTGGATGCCGATAAACAGTCCATGCAGGTCACGGAGACGCCTCTTTTATCTACCGTTCGCCAGGCCATGAACATGGCCGCAGAGGCGGCCCAGGAAAAACAGATCAATATGACCTGCCTGGTTGAACCGGATATCCATTTTCTTGCCGACTCCGAGGTGTTATCCGAGGTGATACTATTCAACCTTCTGGACAATGCCATCAAATATTGCCCGGAACAATCCTCTATTACCATTCGGACACGGAAGGTTGGATGTCAATACCGGGTGGAGGTAGAAGATAATGGTCCAGGCATTCCACCAGAACATCAATCAAGAATCTTCGGACGGTTTTATCGAGTCAGCAAAAACCGATCCCGAGAGTTGGGAGGTACCGGACTGGGGCTCTCAATCGTTCAACAGTGGGTCCGTAAAATGGATGGTGAGGTTGGCATGGAACCAATCCTACCCCACGGATCTCTTTTTTGGATCTCCCTCCCCTCTCCCAAAGAGAGCCCTAACCCGGATATTTCATAAATCAGGGACTATCCGTCCCGCCAACCCCGATCACAATCAAATCATTCCAATAATAAAAAGTTCCACGACCCCTCAATCTTTACTTGTTCTTCACATAAACCCCATATTGCAGTCGCATCCATCATAAAACACACATATTAAGCCTCTATAGTCGCCTCTAAATTCAGATGATCTTCATCAATATTAATTTAGGAGGATGTTAAATGGACTGGAGCAAAACAATGAGCCTGCATGGCGTGAGTATCGGACGCCGACTGGCGCTACTATTTCTGGTGGGTCTGGCAGTGACCTTTCCGTACGGAGATGCCTTGGCTGCCTCGGATGGTAAAGAGATGGCCTGGGGCAATATGAGCATGACTTTGCTAGGTGGTTTGGCTCTATTTCTGTTCGGAATGGAGCAAATGGCCGACGCGCTCAAAGCGGTTGCTGGCGAGAGGATGAAAGGCATCCTGGCAACATTGACCAAAACCAGGATCTCAGGAGCCGTTACCGGTGCTTTGGTAACGGCCGTAGTCCAGTCGTCCTCTGTGACGACCGTATTGGTTGTGGGCTTTGTTACCGCCGGGTTGATGTCCTTCTCCCAGACACTGGGTATTATCTTCGGAGCCAATATCGGTACCACCATCACCGCCCAGATCGTTGCCTTCAAGGTAACCAAGGTGGCTCTGTTGATGGTCTTTGTCGGCTTTAGTATGAGCTTTATCGGCAGCAAAGAGAAAATCAAGCAATATGGTTTCATGCTGATGGGCCTGGGTTTGGTCTTCTTTGGTATGAGCGTCATGAGTGGTGCCATGAAGCCGTTGCGTTCCTACCAGCCGTTCCTTGATCTCATGATCAGTATGGAAAGTCCCATGATCGGGATATTGGTCGCGGCGGCCTTTACCGGTCTGATTCAATCCTCTTCAGCCACCACCGGTATTGTAATCGTCATGGCCTCTCAGGGATTTGTGACCCTACCGGCCGGTATCGCCCTGGCTTTTGGTGCCAACATCGGAACCTGTGTTACGGCGTTACTAGCCTCCATCGGTAAGCCACGGGAAGCGGTTCGGGCGGCCATGGCGCATATTATGTTTAATACCGCTGGCGTTATTATCTGGTATTTCTTCATTCCAGTGTTGACGGAATTTGTTGTCTGGTTTTCCCCAGTTGCTGAAGGTCTTACTGGAATGGAAAAGCTGGGTGCAGAAACCCCACGTCAGATCGCCAATGCTCATACGGTCTTCAACGTCGCCAATACCATCCTCTTCCTGCCGCTGATTCCCCAGTTTGCCGCTCTTATTGAGAGGTTGCTCCCAGATAAGGCTGGCGGTGCCGAGGATGCGGCGGTTGCAACAGGTCGCCCTCTCTATCTCAACGAAATTTTGATATCCACCCCTTCTCTGGCTCTTGATGCAGCACGCCGTGAAATCAAAAGCTTGGGTATGCGAGTCAACCTGATGCTGAACGACTCTATGCCAACCATCTTGAAAGGAGACCTTAAAGAGCTGAAAGAGGTCGAGAAGAAGGATATCGCGGTGGATAAGATGCACGCCAACCTACTTGAGTATCTTGGAAAAATCAGTAGGGGGAACCTCTCCTCTGAGCAGTCCAAGGAGCTGATGGCCCTGATCAACGTGGCCGACAATCTGGAAGGAATCGGTGACACCATTGAGACCAACCTGGTCTATCTGGGCGAGCAACGTCTGGCCAAGGGGGTGGAGATCAGCGAGGGTACCGTTGAGAGCATCAACAGTTTCCATCAACTGGTCAACCATGGCTTGGAGCTAGCTCTGCGTGCCATCTCAGAAGATGATGCGGACTCCATCAAAAAGTTAAAAGAGTTGGATGAGCAGATTGAGAAACGGATGTCTGACGCAGCCGTTCATCATGTACAACGACTCACCGCAGATGAACCCAGCCGTGTCGAGGCCTATTCCATAGAGATGGGCATTATGGATAAGTTGCGGCAGATTTTTAGCAACTCCAAAGCCATTGTTCGCCAAGCCGAACATATGATCGCCCTGCAAAATGATCTCGCTTATGAAAAAGCGGTGAACAACTGATCTGGTGGCCTTTAAGTAGGTGTAGCTTACTAAGAGGGCAGGCAATCCAGCAAACACTGGTTGTCTGCCCTCATATAAGGGGAATGGCGATGGAATCCAGCGATACCGACAACAAAAAGACCATAACAAAACCAGCTTGGCAGGCAAATATTATCGCATTGTCAATTTACTACCGTATTCTTGGGCGAAATGCTCTAAAAGATATTTTTTCAAAAGGCACACCTGTGTGGTGGATTTTAGCTGTTTGTTGGGGTGTTGCCAGTTTCACGGTTCTCTCAAACTATTATCAAACACAAGCCAGCTCAGAGTATATGAATGAGCTGTGGTTTCTACTCTCTCTCCTCTGGGCACAATTTGGCTTGGCAGTCGCTTTTGGCGCTCTGGCAAAGAGAAATTTTCGTCTGGTAGCCGATAAGCTGTTTATGGCTGTTTTCCCACCATTGATCCTCCATTTTTCAATTTTTTCCACGATTATGTAACAACCTCGTGTCCAATAGTGATGTCTGTGAGTTGAACTGTTTTCCAATTATCTCAGGAGTTATTTTAAGTGTCTATAAAATCAACCAATAAAGTATTAATCCCCATCGATTTTTCTGATGATAGCCAAGCGGCAATGGATGAGGGTGTAATATTAGCTAAAATGCTTGGTGCTGAGGCTACTATAATCCATATAATACATGACTCTTTGATTGAACCGGGGATATATTTCGATAAAAAGAAGAAAAAAAAGAAACTTCTCAATCAAATAGATGAGGCTGCTCAGGAAAAGTTGGCCGAATATCTCCAAGAAAACGGTGTGATCAAAAAAGCCAAGGAGTTGGGGGTTAAACTGGATGCTCATTGTCGTCGGGGATTGCCAGCAGCCCAGATTATCCGTGCAATAGAAAAAAAGGATTATGGCTTGATTGTTATGGGTAGTAGCGGCCGTACAGGGCTCTCTAATATTCTTCTCGGATCAGTTGCTGAACGGGTCGTACAGCAGTCACCTGTTCCGGTTTTGGTCGTCAAAAAGAAAAATAAGAAGTAGATCCGGTTACTCCGTAATGGAAATCTCAATTAGCTGGTGTGGATGGAGAATGATTTGATGGAGTCTTCGAATCATTCTTCATCTTGGTTTCAGCGTAGCTTGTTTGGAATCGGCTCCATCTGGCTTGTGGCCTGTACAGGAATCGCGCTATCCATCGCCACCTTCTGGGTAACCAACCATCAGTTGACGATTCACAAACAGCTGGATTTTAAATGGGCCGGCCAGAACCGTTATCGGGCTTTCCAGAAAGAGCTGGGGGACAGTCTGGGGGCGCTGGATGAGTTGCGAACATTACTGGTTGGCGTCCCCAACAAGATCACTCAGGAAAATTTTCAGCTCTCCTCTGTTGCCATCATGTCCAACCATGAGGAGATTCTCTCTTTTGCCTGGATACCCCATGGCAGCAGAGAAAAACAAAAAGAATTTCTGCAAAAGAGCCGTGATACGGGAGAACAATGGGGTTGGGAGCATTTACCGAGTATGAAGCCATATCTGGAAAAAGCATCTACCAGTGGCGAAATGGTAGCAAGCATCGTTCGATTTGATAACAACCAGGGTCAAAATACACTGTTTGCCGTATTTCTTGTCGTATACCCAGGTAGCTTAAAGCCAACGCACTCGACAGTCAGACAGATCACTCCCCTCGGATATGTGGTTGGTATTTACCAACTAGATCAAATCGTCACAGCATCACTCGATCCTCTGGAGCCACGGGGAATCGATATATGGATACAGGATCCATTCATGCTGAAGGCTGAAAAGACTCTTTTTCACTATGCCAGCCGTCTTAGGGGCCAGAAGCAACAACAGACCTCCATAGAAGTCCCACCAATCAGCCATGAGCTCAAGGTCATTGAAACCATAAAGGTGGCAGACCGTGAGTGGACCTTTACCGCTTTGGCCAACCCCCTGTTTCGCAGTTCTCAGGCTTTCAATGAAGGACCATGGATTCTGTTGATTGAGGGCATTGTCTTTACGGCGGTCCTCATTCTCTATCTCATTCGCCTGCAAAGTGAGATGCGTAAACGAATGCGGGTCTCTCAGGCTCTAAAGGAGAGTGAGGAACAGTTCCGTAATTTGTTGGACCACTCTCCGGATATCGTCACGGCTCTGGATAAAAGGGGGCAGACTCTTTTCATCAATCGGCCATTTCCAAACGCCTCGATCAATCATGAGATAGGAGCAGAATTCATCAATCTTCTACCCCCATCCCTACACCGGAAATATCGACAGGTAATGGAGCAGGCTCTCTCTGACAAAGAAGTAAAAAATTGGCGTTTTTCCATGCCTGATTTCTCCTGGTGGGACGCAAGGGTCATCCCTATCGACCTGGATCATGGAGAGGTCAAGGTTATGCTCATTATTTCCGATGTGACCCAGGACCGTATGCTTCATGCTCAGGCCATTCGTAATGCGAGGCTGGCCTCGCTGGGCGTATTGGCCGCCAGTGTTGCCCACGAGATCAATAATCCCAACAGCGCCATCCAGTTTAACAATGCCATTCTTATGCGTACCTGGGGGGATATTCCTGCGGTTTTAAGACGTTATAGCGACAATATCAGCCAGTTTTCCCTGGGTGGGATGCCTGCTGAAGAGGCGTTGGAGGCCATTCCCAGACTGATGGCGGGTATCGAGCGCAGCACCAGCCGAATCAAGAAAATTGTCGGCAACCTGAAGCATATGGCCAGACAAGACAAAGGGGGGATGGAACAGGAAATCAACATGGGTGAAGTCATCCAGGCCGCCATATCCATCCTGCAAAACCAAGTCAAAAAATATACCGACTTTTGCCATCTCGATCCAGATATGGAGCTGCCAGTCATCCGAGGGAATGCTCAGCAGTTGGAGCAGGTCATCATCAATATTCTGCTCAATGCCTTACAATCACTCCCCGACCGCTCTCGTCGTGTTCTTCTGGCAACCGCTATCGACGAAACAAAAGAGAATATTTTGATCACTATTCATGATGAGGGGGTCGGAATGGAAGAAGAGACCATGAAGAATATTCTTGACCCTTTTTTTACCACCAAAGAGACCACTGGTGGGACCGGTTTGGGGCTATCCATCTCTTCGGATATTATCTGCAACCATGGTGGAAAAATCAGTTTTGATTCCAAAGTTGGGGAGGGAACTCTGGTCACCATCCGGTTACCGATCATCCCTTCCGTTTTAAGCGGTTTACAGACATGAGTGCTACGACATCCAATACCTTGCCGGTCATTTTAGTGGATGACGAAGAGGAGGTTCTCTTCGGCTCCAGCGTCCTTTTAAAGACCTTCGGCATCTCCTCCGTGGTAACCATGTCGGATGGTAATGCCTTGCTTCCCTATCTGGCACGTAATGAGTGCGGCGTTGTGGTTCTCGACCTGCTTATGCCGAAAATATCTGGCCTACAACTACTGCCAGAGATTATTCAGCACTATCCAGAAATCCCGGTCGTGGTGATGACGGCAGCACAGAATGTGGAAACGGCTGTCACCTGCATGAAAGAGGGGGCTTTCGACTATCTGGTCAAACCGGTGGAAGAGAGCCGGTTCATCTCCAGCATCAGTCGAGCCATAGAGGTTCGTTCCCTTCGTAAACAGGTTAATAATCTCAGAGCCTGTTTGCTGGGTGGCCAACGATCCAATAACGGCACATTTTCCGAAATTGTCACAAACCATCCCAATATCGAAGCCATATTTCAATATATTCTGGCCCTTGCCCACTCGGATGAGCCGGTATTGATTACGGGAGAGACCGGGGTCGGTAAAGGGTTGTTCGGCAAGGCCATCCATCAGGCCAGTAAAAGAGAGGGGGAGTTGGTTACGGTCAATGTGGCCGGTTTGGACGACAACATGTTCTCCGACTCCCTATTTGGTCATCAACGAGGGGCTTTTTCCGGTGCAGACGGTTTGCGTGAAGGGTTTGTCGCCAAAGCAGAGAACGGTTCCCTGTTTTTGGATGAGATCGGTGATCTGACCAAGTCCTCCCAGGTAAAACTGTTAAGATTGCTCCAGGAAAAAAATTATTATCCCCTTGGCTCCGACCTGCCCCGCCTGAGCAATGCCCGCATCATCACCGCCACCAATCTGGATCTCAGGCAGTTGATTGCTGAGAACAAATTTCGGCAGGATCTCTATTTCCGGCTCTCCGGTCACTGGATTGAGATCCCTCCTCTACGGGATCGCATAGAGGATATTCCTCTACTATTGGGATTCTTTCTGGATGAAGCGTGCAAAGCCATGAATAAACCGGATCTGGAGCCTCCACCAGAACTTATAACCCTGCTATCCACCTATTCGTTTCCCGGCAATGTCAGGGAGATGCGTTCCATGATTTATGATGCGGTAACAAGGCACCGTTCCGGTTCCGTCATCGGTATGAAAAGTTTCAAAAAAGCCATTCGGGCCAACGCCTTTTCCCTTGAGGCAGACTCAAACCAGGTCAAGGAGCAGATTCAATCCTCCCTGCATACTACAGGCCGCTTTCCAACCTTGAAACAGGCTGAAAACCTGATTATCCAGGAAGCGTTACGGCAGACCGGTGGGAATCAAGGCATCGCCGCCATGTTACTAGGCGTTTCCCGACCTGCCCTTAACCGTCGTCTCATGCGCCTAAAAACAGAGTCTGCCCTATAATAAAACCATAACATATTGATAAATAATAATTTTCCTAAAATTCACAAGCCCTCATGCAGGTCAAATTCACGAATTCTCCACAATGCACGCCTTCCCTCATGGAGGGGTGTTCTCTATTAAATAAACACTCTTTTTCACAAAAACATTTATCTTGCTGTTTATATTGTATTATCTTCCGAAAACTCACAACCTTCTCCCCTCTGACCTTCATTTGGTTACACCCCCAATATCCAAACAAACCTCTCAACAATAAATCATAAACAATTGATTTTACAATAAATTCATTAAATCTCCATAAATGGCATGAATCATGAGATGTAATAGAGCAAAACAAATGGGGACTCTTCCCCTTTCATCTATCTCATGGAGACTTATTATGAACAGTACAACCACACCCTCTGAAACTCTTTTCATAGCATTAACCCCTTCATCCACATCGGTCATGAACCGTTTTGCCACCAACGGTAGAAAAAGCGGTATCCAGGCCATTCTTGCAGTTGGCTATTTTGCCTTGGCTGTTGTCGTCAATGAGGCCGCTGGGAACACTGGATTGCTTGCCATGGGCTTTCTCCTGTTAACCGGAACATACGTTCTGGGCCGGGCTGAATTGATGCGGGCAAACAAACTGGCAATGGCTGAAAGGCAAGATGCTGCCAAAAATGATGGTTGATCAACGCTTTTAACATCAACCGAGGAGAAAACGAAAAATGATGTTGAAAGATCCGCCAAATGATTCACCGGCTCATTCGGATGAGGTTTTCTCACTATCCCAAGAGTCCCGGTCAGTGATGGACGGTAAACCGGAAGGTCCCATTGTAATCCCGGTGGATTTCTCATTGGACAGCGTGGAGGCGGTTAAACAGGGATATAATATGAGTGTTTCAAGCAAGGAACCGATTCACCTCCTCCACGTTATTCCAGAGTTGGGCGATAAATCCGGTAAAGAGAAGAAAAAAACAGCTGAAAAAAAACTTCGTAAACAGCGGGATAGGGCCTCTGACCAAATGGCAAAATTTTTGCGCAACAATGCCATTCCTACGGCGTTCAAAAAGGAGGGGATAAAATATCACACCTCTTTAGCCAGGGGAGAACCTCTGATCGCAATTTTAGCGAAAGCGGAAAAAGTACGGGCCGGTATCATTATCATGGGTTGCGGTCGCAACTCAGGCCCTTCATCCAATCTGTTGGGTGTAACTACCGAACGAGTTCTACGTCTGGCACAAAGGCCGGTCATGGTAGTCAAACACCCGCTAGACAAGAAAAAGACGGAAACCAGGAGATAAAAAATCATGACTATTTTTCAAAGCAGTTGGCAAAAACGCCTTTTGCTAATGGCCATTGTGGCCATGGCAGGGGCAGCCATGTTTGCCCCCATGATCGCTCAAGCAGGCAGTTCCGGTGGCGGCATTGATTTTTTTACCATTACAATGAAACTGTTCGGTGGGTTGGCCATATTTCTCTACGGTATGGAGCGGATGGGTGATGCTCTGAAGATCGTAGCCGGGGAGAAGATGAAGCAGATTCTCGGCACCCTGACCACCAACCGTTTCATGGGTCTCATCACCGGAGCCATTGTCACCGCCATTATCCAGTCCAGCTCAGTAACGACGGTTCTGCTGGTGGGCTTTGTAACAGCTGACCTGATGTCTCTGTCACAAGCTATTGGCGTGATCCTTGGTGCGGATATAGGGACTACCATTACCGCCCAGATCGTCGCCTTTAAGGTGACCAAGTATGCCTCTCTTTTGATCGCAGTCGGTTTTGTCCAGATTTTTACGGCAAAAGATGAGAAGAAAAAGCAGTACGGCTATCTTGTTATGGGCCTTGGCATGATCTTCTTCGGTATGGGTGAGATGAGCAATGCCATGAAACCCCTGAGAACCTATGAGCCATTCATCGACATGATGAAGAGCGTAGACAATCCGGTTATTGGTATTTTGATCTCTGCGGCCTTTACCGGTTTGATTCAATCCTCCTCAGCCACCATGGGGGTGATTGTGGCTCTGGCCATGCAGGGTTTGATCTCACTGGAAGGCGGTATCGCTCTGGCCTTTGGTGCCAACATTGGAACCTGTATGACCGCTGGTCTCGCTGCCATGGGAAAACCCCGTGCTGCGGTTAGAGTTGCTGTGGCTCATGTAACATTCAAAATCGCCGGCGTTGCCATTGCAGTCTGGTTAATTCCCCAGTTGGCTGACCTCGTTCGTTCCATTTCTCCGATCTATCCTGATTTAGCCGGGCAGGATCGTCTGGCTGCGGAGGTTCCTCGTCAAGTAGCCAACGCCCACACCATATTCAATGTGGTTATGGCCTTCGCTTTCTTGCCAATCGGCGGTCTCTTTGTTCGCTGGTGCGAGTGGGTTGTTCCTCCGGCTCCAGAGGGTGACAGCGTGGAAGATGCCATGTCTGGTATTTCCTATACACCAAAATATCTGGATGAAGCTCTGATCACAACACCGTCTTTGGCTCTAAGCATGGTTCGTCGCGAAGTGAATGTGATGTCCGATATTCTTGAAAAAATGCTTGCCGATATTCCGAATGCCGTCTTCAAGGGTGACCTGGAAAAAATGAAAGAGTTGGCAAAAATGGATGATCGGGTGGATGAGATTCACCAAGCCATCACCACCTATGTCTCCAAGGTCGGTAGCACAAATCTGCCTGCTTCGGTTGCTGAAGAGGTTATGACTACCATCACCGCCACCAGTGAGATGGAGAACATCGGTGACATCATAGAAAACAACATGACCCATCTGGCAGAAGTGTGTGCCACCAACAAGGTTGTCATGTCCGATGAGGCGATTCAAACCTTAACTGACTACCATAGAAAAATATCCTCTGCTTTCAAGGCCTCTGCAACCGCCTTTATTACCGATAATGAAGAGACAGCGCTGGCCGTTATGGCGATGAAAGATGAGATCAACACCATGGATACCGCCTGTCAAACCAAGCAGATGGATGCTCTGCAAGGGGAAGGCGAGACCCCTATGGCTGACCTTACCGCTTATACGTTGCAGATGGATATCCGTGAAAATCTGAAACGGATCTACTACCACACCAAGCGGGTAGCCAAGGTTGTGGCTCGCAGCAAAGAAGCCATCCTGGCTGCTGCTAAAAACAGAGCCTGAATATTCCGTAATATAAGGATAGATTTGGGTATTGTGTGAAATGTTGATGAAGATTAAGTGAAACAATTGATTGCTGTAGACAGATCACAGAATGTTCATACTTTGTAAGCTGAATCTTATTGATTCACACCCAGCGCAAGCTGGGTTTTTTTTTGCAAAAGTAAAAATTTTCGTAATGGCCTCTTCCAGGTTCAAGGCCTGACGGGTGCCAGAGATAACCTCTCCCAGCTCAACCAGGGAGACCGCTACCATGGGCCGAAATGGAAGGAAAAAAGGGGTCTCAACCCCTGCCATACAACCACTACCTACATGATTTCACTTATTTAAAAGAGCCTGCGTGGTTAGAGTCAGGGTTGGAGGCTCCCCCTACTCCACTCGACCAGCTCATTTTACCGCTTACCCCTGGACGAAAAAGGCCATCTTGGTTATCAAACAGCACTTTTACCTCCATCAGACCGCTAGCCGAGTCCATAACCGGAGAGACAAAAGTGACCGTTCCTTCCCGCTTCTGCCTGCTGGCTCCTGTGCGAATAGAGAGAACCACTTTTTGTCCGGTCTGGAACCGTCGACCCATGCGCTCTTCCAGATTGGCAACAAAAAAGCTGCTGTCGGCATCGACAAGATGGACCACCGGCTGATTGGCATCCACACTCTCTCCTTCATCCAGGTATAGCTTGGTAATTACTCCATCAAAAGGGGCCCGCAAAAAACGCCGGTCCAAATTGGCCTTGGCCACCTCCAACTCGATGGCTTCGCTGGCTTTGATCAGCTCCAGCCGTTTTCGTTCTGTCACCGCAGCCAAAAGCTCCAACTCTTTCTGCTCCACCACCTCACCACTCACTGAACGGCTTTCATTGAAGAGTTTTTTGGTTGATTCCAGTCGTTTTCTAAGTTTTCGCTCCCGAGCCATGGCTCCACGCAGTTCAGCTCGACTCTTTAAAAGCAGTGTGCGCTGTTCCACCGCTAATTTTTCCAACTGATTTTCCAAATGCAAAAGGATGCTCCCCTTGGTAACCCGCTCTCCTTCTCGAAAAAAAATCTTGGTAATCCGCCCTTGGACCGGAACACTGAGGTCTACATCGCGTCTGGCTTTGGTGACGCCGGAGAGTTGAAAGCCACTCTCCTCCGGATTAAACGGCGCGGGCTCGGTAAGAGCCACGGCAGGAAACAAGAGAGCAGGAAGGATCAACCACCCCAGAAGAAAGCTGGCAGGAGAACGCCAAGGGCTGGGTCGAATCCCCCTCCTGACAGCAACCACCAACAAGATATTCGCCATACCTACACTCCCCCCCTCTGTTGTTGTAACTGCGCCATGGCATTGACAACTTGCTCTTCATCGGGGAAAACCTCTGCCGCACGACGCAGATAGTTGCCAGCCTTTACCCACTTCTGTTGTTGTGACGCACGCTGAGCAAGCCAAAGATAGCGTTCCAAAACACGCTCAGCCCCCTGCTGTGCAGCAGGGTTATCCCTATCCAGACTCTGAGCAAGGGTAAACTTCTCCAGGGCATTGTTTCCTGGGGGAGCACTCAAGCGCAACTGTGTCATATCTCCCTCTGCCGCCTCCACCAGCTTTACCGCCAGTATTTTAACCCCTGCCAATGCGGCACGGTTGTCGGGATTCAGCTTGAGGGCAAAACGATATTTTTCCAGAGCATTTCTTCCGGGGGGAAGGGTTAGATTCATACTTTCCATATCTCTCTCAGCCAACTCGGAGAGTCGTGCTGAAATACGCTCAACGCCCTGAAACGCCTGGCTGTTGGTTGGATCAAGGGAAAGAACCTGAGTATATTTTTCCAGCGCGTACCCCTCTTTGCCCTGGGTCAGACGATCTTCCGCAAAATCCCTCTCTGCCTGCTGCAAAAGCTCCTCTACCAAGGGCTCCGAGTGGGGGGAGCCTGCTGGTGCTACGCTTTTTTTACTCATAGGAAGGGTGGGAGCAGGTTTAGGCGCTGAATCCACCAGAGCAACAGGGGTGGCCACCACCATGGGCTTCAGCGGCAAAACCGCCGGTTGGAGCGACGCTTGATCCACCACCTGAGAAACCTGAAGCGTGTTCGCACTCTCCGGTCGTTGATCGGCTTTTTTCAAGGTATCGGCAACTGCTGGGAGAGGGGCCTGTTTCTCCCCGGTCGTTACCAGAACCGGTTGTTCCAGACCAAATTTTTCAAGCAGGGTTCCCTCGGCAAGCAAGACGCCGTAGCGCGCCTTCTGATAGGCGATATTTTTGCTCAACGCCTCCTCTTTGGCCTCAATAAGTGCGGCCTCACGGGCCAACACCAGTTGGCTGTTGCTTTTTCCCGCCTCCAGGCCGCTGAGTTCACTCTCTAGAAGTCTGATTCTATTTTCCACCACCCGAAACGACTGTTGCCACTGTTTATAGGTGTTATTGACCATACGGATGCTCATATCCAGATTGTTGGTCAAAGCCACCTCAATCGCGTGCAGATCCAACAGAGCCTGTTTTTCTCGTAGCTTGGCGGCCCGATACTCACTGTTTCCTTTGATACCGCCGACTGGTATACTGAATTCAGCCCCGATACTCCAGGTGTTATAATCCTCAAACAGAGCAGAACTGATGGTGTTGGGGGTGGTAGGCCCCAATCCGTTCATTGTAAATTCTGCCTTCAAATCCAACTGAGGCAACTGCTGATTTTGGGCATAGGCTACCCGGATTTCCTCTCGGACTATTTTCATCTTTCGGGAAAGATATTCCGGCTGTCTGACAAAGGCTGTCTGCAGGCTCTTCTCCAGGTCGAACTGCTGCCTCTCAACCTCGGCCAGAGAGTCTGCCGCCTCCAGCCCCAGGCGGTTTTGCACCACAGAGAGCAGCAGGGCCTGCCGCACACCGTTTTGGGCAAAACTGACCTCCTGACCCGCAGCCAACTCTCGAGCCTTGCGTTATGCCAGCCCGGCCTGGGCCTCCAGCACCTCTGTTTCCGCCATCTGTCCGAGGTTGAACTGCTTTTGATTATCTTGCAGCATTTTTTCAGCCACTCGGACCGAATCCCGGTTTGCCTTGAGTTTCTCCTGGGCCAGTTGCAAATCCAGATAGGCCTGGATACCATTGAAAGCCGCCTGCATCAGGGTGTTGCGGTAGGTTTGCTCGGCAATGCCACGCTCCTCCTCAGCAATGGCAATATTGGCTCGGGTAACCTTGGAACCAAAATTTTTCAATAAGGGTTGAGTCAAGGAGACCCCTATGGCGGTTCTTAGTTCGGAACCGCTAAGAGAAGGGGTTTGCAGATTGCTGACGATATCTTCAAAAGTATAGTCCAGGTTGAGCTGCGCCCCTGAAGGAACCAAACCGGTGATTCCAGCCGTCAATGTATTGGTTTTATTGATGTAGTCTATGAGAGAAGAGCGGGCCAGAGCCTCTTCGGAAGCGTTCAGCTCACGAATGGATTTTCTCTCCAGAGAAAAGGATACCGTCGGATCATAGATGGATCGGGCATTGTTCTCCGACTCGGCAACAATTTGTTTTTCGAGCAGTTGAAAAAGGACTTTCTCATTTCTCTGCTGTATGACCGAAAGATACCCCCTCATGGTGAGCTGTAACCGACTCTCCTGGAGTGAATCAAGAAATTCCCCGCTGTTGAGCCAACTGTTTTTCACCGCAACCGAGTCCGGTTCCACACTCTCTTCGACCAGGTGAAACAGCTCAGAATGCTTCTTGAGAGAGGACCAGCGTCCCTCCTCTTCTGAAAAAGCTAAAGAGGTCAACACCATACTTCCGCTCTGTATGGCCATAAAAAACAGCAGTGACAAGGGTAACAAAAAGGGTCTCTTCATTGTAAAATCCATTCCATCTCAACAGCTCATTCAACCGCACCCGCCCGCTCCTGAGGGGGTGCCATGATACACCAACTCACATACTACATTTTTTCCTTGGAGAAAGAGAGAGACTCTTCCAACCACTTATCGGCCTGCAAAACAGCTCGGCGTTGGCGAAACCCCCACCGTTCCGCTCGCCACTGAGTCCAATCCAGGGCGGTCCTGAGCAGCCATTCAGCCCCCGGTCCCCGTATCCGCAGCCACCCTTGCAAAAAATGGCACACAATATCAGGAAGAAACCGGTGAAACAGAGGGTCCTCCAAACTGAAAAACAGTTGCGCCCAGCCAGGGTCCCCCTGCCGCCCACTTCGCCCATAGAGCTGCCGGTCCACACGGCTGGATTCGTTGGGTTCCGCCGCAATAACGCACAACCCACCCAGTTGACGAACCTCAGGGCTCAGCTTGATATCCGTTCCCCGTCCCGCCATATTGGTGGCGATGGTGATCCGCCCTTTTTGCCCAGCCTCGGCAATAATGTCAGCTTCATCCTGGTGCCTGACCGCATTTAAGAGTTCGCAAGCATAACCACGCGCCTGAAACTGTTTGGCCAAGGACTCACTGCTCTCAACACTGCGTGTTCCCACCAAAACCGGCGTTCCCTGCGCATGGATATGGGCAACCCGAGCCACCACCCCCTCCCACTTGGCCTTTTCGCTACGAAAAACCTGCGGTGTGGCCAGCCTCCTCTGAATGGGGCGATGGGTCGGAATGGCGAGTACCGCCAGCCCATAGAGACGCCACAACTCCCCTACCGACTCCCGAATCGTCCCGCTCATACCGCAGAGAACAGGAAACAGACGGAAGAATTTTTGATAGCTAAAACGGGCCATGGTCTCAGCAGGAGGAGATATCTCTACACCCTGGGCCGCTTCCAAGGCCTGATGCAGGCCAATTCCCAGCGTTCGATTGGGGGTCAATCGCCCCGTCAACTCATCCACCAAAACCACCTTGTCTTCCAGGATGACAAAATGCTTATCCCGCTGATACATCTCCCTGGCCTGCAGGGCCTGCATGACCAGCTCTCGTCGACGTTCCGCCCCCTTCCACATCCCTGGGAGCTCTTCGGACAATTTTTCCAGGGTGGCGTCTCCCTGTTTGGTCAGCTTGAGATCTCCCCGTTGGCTACCCACCCGATAATCCCTGTCCCGCTCCAGGAGGGCCGCTACTCGGTTGGCTGTCTGGACCGCCTCAACCAGAACAGGATTCGCTCGAGGGGAAGAGATGATAAAGGGGATCACCGCTTCATCAATCAAAATACTGTCGGCCTCATCAACAATGGCGGTGTGCAACCCCCGCAACACAAACCCCTCTCCCGGGGGGGTTGGCCAGTATAGCAGGCGCTGGATGAGTCGATGTCCCGCCGCGGCTCGCTCCCCCAGCTTGAGGCGGTCACGGAGAAAATCTCCCAGCAGCTCTTTGCTGGTGGTATAGACCACATCCTGACCATACTGACGCCGCCGCTCTTTTTGCTCCATGCCATCCACCACCCAGCCAACGCTGAGGCCACAATAGAGATAGAACGGCTTCATCTCCTCTGCATCCCGTTGTGCCAGATAGTCGTTGGCTGTCAGTAAATGACACGGTTGACCACTCCACCCAGCCAAAACAGCCGGCAGACAGGCGGTCAGACTCTTGCCCTCCCCGGTCGCCATTTCGGCAAGATAGCCATCATAAAGCGCCAAGGCCCCCATAATCTGGACCGGATAGGGCTCCATTCCCAGAGAGCGACGGGCGGCTTCGGCAATCAGGCTGAGAGAGTCGTCCAGCAGCTCTGCCTTGAGACGGCGTTGATGCAGGCGCAGCTGTCGTGCCTTTCCCTGAAGGGCCGCCTGAAACCTCGCCTCATCCCACTGTTGCAGGGTAAAAGCGGCGGCAACAATGGCTTGTGCCCGTAGGGCATAGCGCTTCAACAGTACTTTTCTGCCAGCCCACCGACCGGTTAGCGAGGCAAGCATGACATCCATCCCACTCACCACCGACCGCATGCGGGGTAGCCTGGCACTGCGGTAGTCATCGACTGGCAACATCATGTCAGATACCTCTGCTGCAAAAACTGCCGCAGCTTGATCTCCAACTGACGCCACAAAGGTTGGGCTGGCAGCGTTACCCGCAGTTTTCCAGCGTGACCATGGAGCAGAGAGAGCCCCTGCCTGTTTTCCAGGTGGGCACGAACCAAGAAGAACGGCTCCAACGACTGTCGCCCCTGTTTGTCACTGCCGGAAACCGCAATCTCCCCTCCCCCCAGCCATCCCAATGCCGAGGAGGGGAGCTGCTCCCGTTGGAAGGGGATGACCTGATAGTCGGCAACAGGGATCGTATCAACGGCACGTCCGTTCAAGCGCACCTCCAGACGGGCATGCTCCTGCTCTGCAAACAGAGAGGCGGCCTCCTCCTGAGAGACCACAGCAATAAATTGGGTATGACCTTGATCCAGCACCATCCCCATCTGGCTCCCCTTGGCCACCCAGCGGCCCAGGGATTCAACCATCTCCGGTGCCACCCAAAGACCCGCCTGCCTGGCACGCACCCTCAAAGCGGCCTCCTGCTGTTGCAACTGTTTCAGCAGCTTGGCGATGGACTCCTTGCGTTTAAGGATTGAGTCCATCTGAAGCCCCCCTCGACTGTTGGCCATCTGCTCCTGGATCAACACCTGCTCCCACTGGGCGCGTGCATCGAGGATATCCAGAGCCAACTCCCGATTTTCCAAGCGAACCAACACCTCTCCTTCTTGGACATGATCTCCGGGTTTGGCAACCCTTTCCACCACCTCTCCCGAGGCCGCCGTCAACACCTGATAATAGGCCGTCGACTCAGTAACCCCAGGGGCACGAAAGGTGTTGGGGAGGGCGATGAGAGAGCCGCCTGCCAGAATCAAGAGAAGCAGGAGAGCCGTCACGGTAACGGCCCGGCCACGGGTGGCACTCAGCCGGGAACTGAAGGCCAGATAGCGTAGCAGCTTAAAGGGGGGAACAACAAACCACATAACCAGCATCATGAGCGCCATCAAGCCCCCGACAAACAGATAGTGCTCGGAGACAAACAGGATGATGAAGGTGGTAAGAAACACCTTGTAGATGGCCGAGCCAATACCATAAGCCACCAACCAGCTCCCCTCTTGGCGAGAGTAGCCCGCCGGTCTCCCCCCCTGGACACCAAAGAGAAACCGCTCGGCCAAATAGTTTAATTGCGCCTGGGCTCTGGATTGAAGATTGGGAATATCCAGCCAGTCCGAAAGAATAAAGTAGCCATCAAACTTCATGAGAGGGTTGGCGTTGAACACCAACGTGGAGACAGAGGCCGTAAACATCATGTTGTAGGCGATGGTATGGAGAATACCCGGTGCGGAGTAGACCCAGGCAAAAGCGCAGAGAGCGGCGATAAAAAGCTCAAACATCATGCCGGCCGAGCCAACCAGTATCCTCTGCCAACGACTGCGAAAACTCCAACTTGCCGTGGCGTCGACAAAGGGCATGGGAGTAAAAAGTATAAACAGAACCCCTGCCGTATGAACCTCACCGCCAAAATGTTTGCAGCTTGCGGCATGTCCGAATTCGTGGATCCATTTGGTCAGAACCATGCCGACATAGAGCAGAATCAAGTTATCCGGTGCCAGAACAGAGCTGGCCTCATAGCTCAACGCCTCCAGGCGAGGCAGAAGAAGCGCCCCAGCCACAAGGATGGTTGCCAACCAGATAAGCAGCCCCCCACGACTAAACAGCGGGCGAAAAAAGGGATAAACCCGGTCAAGCCAGGGGTTAGGGTCCAGCAGGTTGATGCGTAACGACAAAAAACTGAACAGCTTGGAGCGCTGCTGCCGTTTTTTGCTCTTAACCTGTTTGGCCAACAGCTTGGCACTGTCGGTAGGGGTATCGAAATAGAGCAGGTTATCGTTATTAAACTGGGTCAGCAACTGCAACACCGCCACCTGACCTGGTGCTGTGTCCGGGTTGGCATCAAGACACTCCTGCCAGACCTCATCGACGGTCCGGGAGAGGCTTAAGCGAGAGAGAAAGGCGTAGGCGCCCGGACTGAGACGGAAAAAAGCATTGTTGAACACATCGTGAAGCAGATACCACCACTGACCACGAAACCGCTGTTTGCGTACCTGTACCGTAGGGCGCAGCGCCGTGCGAATAGAGGCAACTCGATACCAGGACTCACTGAATGTGCCGGCCATAGCTCCCCCCTACCACCAGACCAGCATACGCAGAAACTCAACCGTACGGTGGGTAAAAATCCAGATAATCCGCCGCTGGCCCACATCCAACTTGACCACGCCACTCATACCAGGCCGCCACCAATCCGCCGTCTCGGTTGCCTTGATCTCGGCACGAACCAAAAAAACATTACGGCCATCCCGCACCTCCGCCACCGGGTTGATACGCGCCACCCGAATGAGGTAATACTGATCAGGTCGACCAATAAACGCAATCTCTCCGTCCATACCAACCCGAATCTCGTGGATATCCCGCTCATCCACATCGATCATGACATGCATTTGGGTTAGAGAGGCAACCCGAAACAGGGGGTCGCCACGACGCACCGGAGCACCGAGAAGTTTTTGCAAATCCCCCTCCACAATGATCCCTGCCATGGGGGCTCGGATGTGAGCCCTTTCGATCTGATAGGCGATTCGGCCATGCTTTGCCCTCATCTGGGTTTGCATGGCCTGAGCAATACGCATTTCGGCCAGGGCCCCCTCACTCCGGGCCTTCTCTGCTTCCAGGGCATAGCGGCTGATCTCCGCCAGGGTTGAACTCTCCTCCAGTTGCAGCTCCCGGCTATCCAGAGTGGCCAGAGTACGGTTTTTGGTTACCCGATCCCCCTCTTTGACCACAACCTCCTCGATAAAACCATCAAAGGGGGCTGGCAGGGTGTAGCTGTCATCGGTTTTCAACAAAAAGGGGGCCTCCACCCGGTAGGGCCAGAAAGAGAGCAGCGAAAAGAGCAGAAGAAGCGTGCCCAGAACACCCAAAAACTTGACAACAACATGTCCCCGCCCCCAAAGAGGTGCCGTAAGGTCGGTTAAAAAATCAACAACCCTGGCACCCATCCAGAGATCGGCTTTTTTTAGCTCTAACAGACGCAGTACCGTGTGATCGGCAAACAGGCGCAGACTCCAGACATCAAACTCGCTAAAGGGTGCCCCTCTCCGTTCACAGGTCAACGCCCCCACCTGGGTTCCTCCGTGGCGCAGAGGCAGGGAGACCAGGTATTGCAAAGAGCGCTCCTGGGCATAGCTGCCGTGAGCAAGGGTGATTTCACTCCGCTGAGGGTCGGGAGGCCAGAGAATCTCTGCATCCTGATCCAGAGACTCTTCCATCGCCGACTCCAGAGACTGGGCCGTGACCATCTTTCGGTCAAACTTGACCATATGGCTGATGGATTTCAGCTCGACATACCCCTCCTCATCCAACCAACCCAATCCAACTTGATTACACTCGAAACGGGTTGCCAACTCATTGCAGAGGGTCAGGGTGACCTGAGAGAAGGTTTTGTCCACCTGCAACCGACCAATCAGGTCTAACACCTCAGCAATACGCACCACATCCCGACGGCTTTGATGATACTCACGGCTCTGCTGATAAAGCGCCGGGATATCCGCCACCAACTTCAGGCGATAGACCCACTCCTGCCCCTCCTCGCCGGTTTTCAATGGGTATCGTGGCACCAAAAAAAGCACCACATCCGGCTGTCCGGGACCAATATTCATCCGCAGAAGCAGCAGTCCGGTTTTGAACAGCCCCCCTTTGGCCCCTGCCAACTCCAGCACCAACCCCTCGCGAATGGTCCGATCCAGAAGAGCCTTGGGCGGCAGAAGATTCTCCCGAACACCACGGGCCCCCCCATGCCACAACCGCAGAGTCTGCCACGGCACCTCCGCATCCCCTTGGCGAATCAGGATGCCGCTCTGAATCGCCACACACAGCCCGGCCACCCCGGTCAGATAGTGGCCCCAGAAGGCATCAGGGGGACCAGTAAAGCGCCTCAGTTCGGTCAGTTGGGCAATACATCGGTCCACACTCCCCCGACGATCCCCTCCCTCCCGATTATCCGTGACGGATTGATCTTTCAAACCCACCGTCAAGGCGAACTCTCTGGCGAGGGTGCCTGCCCTTTGGCTTCAGGGTTGTCTCCGGCTTGTACCTCACTGTTTTCAGCGCCATCTACCGGCTCTGCAGGTTGGGCGGCCTGTTCAGGAGAGGTGGCAGTTTCACCCAGTGGTGGAGCGATATCCTCTACCTCCTCCTCTTCGGATTGGTTCTGATCCTGTTGTGGATCTGTTGCCGGTTCTGTTAACGGGTTACCTGTCCCGTTTCCAAAGAGCCCATCCCCGGCCTGATTATCTGGCAGGGTGAGGTTATTCAAAAAGGGCGCACCATCATTCAAAAGGGTCGACGGAGATTCAGGCTGTTGCAAACCGGGAATCAGCGGCTCAATCGACTGGCTGGCAGGAACACCACGCTCCAGCAGAGTCGCTGTCTCGTCGGCAAAGGGTGAACCCCCCTCTTCATTCGCATTAAACAGGCTCTGCAGATTGTTGCCGGCTGGATTGGTAAACAGCGCGCTGTACGTGCTCCCAAAAGAGCCCACCCCCTGATTGCTAAAGCGTGCATCATCCTGCTGCTGGGCCGCCAAACCAGGGGGCTCGGAGGTGATATTGAACAGTTCAGACATCAAATGGCTCCGTCCCTTACCAAAGACCGTATCATTCAAGGGGCCGGAGTTATTGAAAATCTGGGTACGATCCAAGGTGGGGGTTGTCCCACCCGGTTGGAAACCGAGGTTGGTCAATCCGTTGGTGGTATTCTGCTTTTTATCGGACTGACTCTCGATGACTTTTTCAAAGCTTGGCACATAAGGAACCTCCCAGGAGTAAAGGTGGCTTCCGTGTACCAACTGGAAGGGGGCCGTACTGCTTCCAGTCACCGTCCCCTCTGCCACGGCGAGAATGGCCCCGCCACCCGAGAGCGCATGGATACCTTGTCCAACCAGGGCAAGACCGTCCCTCTCTTCAATAAAAATACCGTTCTTCAGGGTATTCACCGCCTCAAGCTGCGCCACCTGCGTATTGAGCCCATCTTCATCGGTCAAATAGTTGTTGTCCGGCATCTGACCAATACCATCGGTGGCAAAGAGCCGGGCGGTTTGGGCGATGATGTTGGGCAGAGCGTCATCGGTTCGCGGTGTACCAAGATTATCGAAAATGGCACCGGGGTTTGCCGTAACCACAACCTCTCCCTGTGCCTGCAGGCGGCTTAAGATAATGTCGCCGCTGGCTGTATAATGGATATCTCCCGAGGTGGATTGGCTGGATACGCCATTGGTCATTCCGATCCCCGCCGAACTGGAGGTGACAGAGAGCTTGCTGTCGGAGCGAAGGTCGACAAGTTGGGTGATGGCACCAGAAGCCTCAAGGGTCATGGCGCCACTTGCCGAAGAGAGAGCAGCCAATTTCAAGGAGCCTCCATGAACAAGCAGAGAGGCCTCCCCTGCGCTGTTTTGCAATCCTGCCCCTGTAATGATCAGATTACCGGTCTGTTCAATAAAAATACCACCGGAGTGGCTGTTGACACTCGAGAGCGTGGCAGCACGAACCTTCAGAGGCAAATCCACCGCCCCCGTACCACTCCCGGAAGAGAGTTGAAGGTCTGTAGCGGTTACATTGAACGGAGTGCTTGCAGAGGAGTCGCTGGTATCGATGGCGTAGATTGTCCCAGAGCCACTCTTGTTGGCATCGGCTACGATTCGCACACTGGCACTACCCTCCACTTGGGATAGAGCAATATCCTCTCCGGCTTGAAGGCTGACCACCCCCCCATAGGCGGTGACACTCCCCTCCTCCCCCATGATCACCGAGCCATAACGGGAAGAGACCAGCATACTCTCAGATTGAGCCAACACCTCACTGTCGAGAAGCAACTCATAACCGGCACGGATGGTATTGGATTGGGCCGAGACCAGTTTGCTCTGGCTGTCGAGAGTGAAATCACCCATCTCAGCCCCCATGTAGAGACTACCCGTTTGAGAAACAAACGCACCTGAAAGGAAAAGGTCCCCCGCCCCAGCATGCACCTCGACATGGCCCAGAGCCAACAGGTCTGCACGCATTTCGACCTCGGTCCCTTCAATCAGCAGCCTCGACCCAGAGTAGATATCAGCCTCGATCAGGAGGGCTTCCTGGGCCTCATCATCCTCCTCCTCTTCCTCCTCGCTGCCTATGACGGTGATGGTGCTCTCTGAAGAGTGGAGCAGCATCTCCCCGGAGAGGGCATGCACACTACTTTGAAGAAGGACCGCTTCTTCAGCAACAATCTTGACACCCTGACCCGCTGTAATCGCACCGCTCTGAGCCAGAGTGATACTTCCCGAAGCGCCGATTTCGACATCGCCGTGGTTGGAGCTTAAGGCGTGGGAGAGGGTGATATCCCCTGAAAGAGCGGTCACTGTCAGCGAACCCAAGGTAGCAATATCCGCCTCCGCATCCACAGAGGCCCCTTCCAGAATCAAGGGGTCGCCACCAGACGTCACATCCGACTGCACAAGCAGGGCCTCGGCCGCACTGAAATAGCCACCGCCATGGGCCTGGATACCGCTTCCGCTGATTGTGAGGGAACCTGTCAGCGTTTCCAGATTCAATGGGCCGCTGCCACCCGTCAGGCCACTCTGTTCGGCCCCATCGGCAACCACAACCAGAGAACCATCTTTCTGAACTTCATTAACCTGGACAGGCTCCACCGTACCGGTGCTGATATCGCTGGACTCCGTTATGTCTGCTCCTGTGGCGGTCTCCAGGGTGACAGTTTTCAGTTCGGTTTCCAGGCGATTGCTCTCTTCACCCACACCGCCACCAGTGACCATTCTCAACTCTGCGGCGAAGATATCCACCCCTTCATGACCGGCAATGCCGTTATCAAGCAGTGCCCCGCCCGTGGTAAGGGTAACACGACCCCACTGTGCCTGGTCCGTGATGCTATCCTGATTCTGGTCGGCAAGGGTACGGGTATCAATGGATCCCAACACCGCATCCTGAGCGGTTTCCAGCCGGAGATCATGACCGAGAGTCTGAACGCTTGAATCCAATCCCATGGTTAAAGAGTCGGAACGCAGCAGCATGGAACCTTCACTGCTGGTGATCACCTGATCAGCCAGAGTTAATGCCTCTGCCGCGATAAAGGTTCGACTCCCCGTCGTACTGGTAACATTGGCCTGGATAGCCAAACCAGCGCCGGAATCCAGACGGATGTTGCCGCTTCCGTGGGCAGTGACCCCCTTATTAAGTGTCAGGTTCCCCGTCTCCGTCGTTAGGATGATGTTGCCGTTACCTCCCTGGGTCAACAGCCCCAGGCCGGTGATGGATAGATCATCCACCTCCTGAATAAAGATCCCTCCACTGGTGGTGTTGACCGCCTCCAGAGAGGTTGCCGCCAGATTCAAGTCCACCGTAGCGCTGCCAATCCCCTGGTCCGCCTTGAGGGTGACCCTGTTACCGCTGACATTGGGTGTCTCTGCGTCCAGGACATCGGCAATCCCCCCGCCAACAGCCACCAAGGTAACCCCCGTCAACCCCTGTACCTCCTGGACATTCAAATGGCCAGACTCTGTGGCAATATGGATTTTTCCGGCAGCCAAAGCGTGACGCTGCACCCCTTTACCTATCGTCAAATTTCCCCCCGCACTCACCTCACTCACACGCAGATCCCCTGAGGTGCCGTTATTCCAGGCAAAGAGGGTATCGCTATTCAGATCGATATCATCCGTTGCACCAATACCATACAGCGCCTCCAGGCGAACTTCGGAAGCGGTAATGTTGGCCGCTTCACTGCTCAGTCCGTCACGAATCACCCCGGTCTCAGCCAGGAGAGAGACCGTCGCCCCTATCGACTCCACCTGATGGAGAGCAATATCCCGTTTGGCTGTCAAGGTGATATCCCCACCCCCAGAGTGGATGGCAGCCATCTGTAACAGGTCGCTGGCAGGCCCCTCTGCCTGCAGGCGGATCTCCCCGGCCCCAGCAGAGGAGACCCCCGAACCAGCCGCCATCACGGTGAGCGTCCCCCGCTCCACCGTCAACTGTATGCCAGAACTGTTACCGGCGTCGCTCTGGGTCACTTGCCAAACATCCAAGGCACCGCCAGCGGCCATCTCGGTCAGGTTGATGGTCCCGGAAGGACCGGTGTTGAGGGCATCGAGAACCCGAGCCTGAAAATTAAGATCTCCTTCTGCCGCTGTTGACCCCATCCCATCGGTAGCCCGAAGCAGCAGAGTACCGCTGCTGAGAATATTGCTCTCCTCCTCGGTCCAACCGTCCGCTTCTGACAACGTGTCTTGAATCCCGCCCGACTGGGCGTGAATAGCCACATCCCCGCCAACCTTCAGGGTTCCCGCCAGCTCCACCTCACCGCCGTAGAGAGTTACACTATCCTGAAGCGCTGCAGAACCCACCTCTATCAGACCGCTGCCGCTCCCTTCATGACCAATGACCAGGTTGGAAAAACCATCCCTTAGGGCAAAAATATCGCTGTCGGAAAGATCCAACTCCAGCGCATCAACCCCATCAGGAGAGCCAACAGAGATAGCTTGATCCAGATCGGCAGGACGCAGGGTTAACCGCCCCGTTCCCATCACACTCTGATAACCGCCGTTAAAGTCAACCTCCTCTCCTTGCAGGGTTATGTTACCGGCGCCCACATCGACCAACCCATCAAACAGCAGGGTACCGGAACTGTTCAAGTCGATATTACCGGCCCGCAAGCTATCTTTAAAGTGGATATCTCCCAACCCGCCGGTCGCCACCGCACTGCCCGCAATGCTCATACCCTGATTGAACACCGCCTCGGTTACCTGATCCATGGTGAGGTTTCCGGCTAAAGCTCCACGGTCTTCTACCTGTAGTGTGTCCGCATTGAGGATGGTTAAATGGTTGAGTGCCGCCGTGCTGGGCTTGACAGCACCAATCCGGCCCTGTAACAGCACACTCCCCTCCGTTGTCAGGGTCAGGTTATCCTCCCCGGTTCCCCCGTCACCATCCCCGGTGAGCAGATCTTTTTCACGGTTTTCCAGCAGGATATCCCCCTGGCGTGATGTCATGGTCCGATCACCAGAAAGTGCGATTTTATCGTGGATGGTCAGATCCCCACCACTATCCAGATCCCCCTTGAGATCGTAGGTTGCCCCCGACCCGTTTACCGTAAAGCGATGGCTGTCGGTGGTCACTACCGCACCGTTCTGGGTAATATGGCCCCCCAAAGCTGGTGTGTTCAGGGTGATGTCGTAAGCAAACGTTGCCGTCCCCCCTGACTCTCCCAGTACCATGTGATGGCTACCGTTACTCAAACCAATCACCACATCCCCTCCAGCCCCCCCCTGCAGGGTATTCAACTCAGCCTGGGTAAGGTTGAAGGCTCCGGTCGCACCATCTCCCAAGCCGATAGAGGCCTCCGCTGCCAGAGGACGCAGATAAACCGTATTAGCCGAACCGGTGGTCAGGCCACCGCTCAACGCCACCTGTTCGGCGTTCAGGGTGATATCCCCCTCCTGGGTTGCCAGAGGACCGTCTATGCTCATCAGACCGCCCGTGCCTGAGGTTAACACCATCTGACCTGCTCCATGGGTTGTCAGGCCGTCACCACTGCCGCCATTGACCGTCAGATGCAGACCGGCATCCAGAAGAATATCCCGACCAGCAAGGGAGTCTATTGCCGATACCGTCAGGGCGTTGCCCGCAGAGAGAGAGACCACCCCATCATGGGCCGTTATGTTGGCTTCGGTAAGAGAACCACCAGCCCGCACATGGACCGAGCCCGCCGCCACATCCAGTGTGTTGAGGGCCAGGCTATCCTCTTCGACCAGGACAACCGCACCCGCTCCACTGGTCGTCAGATCAACACCATTCATATTACCGCCCAACGTGACCGACGAGGCGGCGTTGAGGGTAAGCTGGTCTGCAATGAGGGTAGCACCCTCCACCAAACCGGCACTATGGAGAGTGACATCCCCCTGACTGCCCGCCACCAGGGTATCGAACACCATGTCTCCCCCGTTGGTGGTGGTTAAAGAGATGTCGTTGGTGTCGCTGTCGGTTTGAGAGTGGATCTGGCCAACCATCAGGTAGCCGCTGTTTTCCATGGTAATCGCACCATCGGCAGCTGTAACATGGGTGACATTGAGCCGGCCTGAGTCCAGATCATCCCGACCGCTGTTGCTCAGCGTGATAGAACCAACACCCAAGGTACTCAGGGTTACATCTGCAACCTCTGAGTTGATATCGATCGACCCAGCTGAGGTTACACTCAGTTCATCGGCGGTCACCAGAGAGGAGACCGTCACCCCGTCAACACCCTGGGCTGTGAGCGTCACATCCCCCAGCAGACCGGCGTTCAGGGTTGTCGCGCCAATGCCGTTACCGCTTGTGATGACAATATCGTTGTCGTCACTGTCGGTGGTTAAATCCAGGCTGGTCACCGTTAAGGTGCCACCAGACGTCAGATCGGCACCCCCATTGGCAACGGTAGCCGTCAGGGTGGCATCGTTGAGCTCATGGATAATCAGATCACCAGAACCACCAAGGGCAAAGGTCATCTGCCCGGCATCGGTATCCATCTCCAACAGCCCATCCCCCTGCACAACGTTCAGATTACCTGCTGTCATCAAGCCGCTGGTTTGCATCGTCGTGGTGGCTGTCAGATCCATACGCCCCGTACTGCCAACATTGATGGCGTCAGCAAAGAGGATTTCACGGGCATCGAGGGTTATTTGACGACCATCAAAATCCGGCATGGAGACAACGGTAATCACCCCTGTTGCCGAAATGTTGATATCCCCCTCATGACCATTGACCAACATCAGCAGGTAGTCACCGTCAATATCGAGGTTGAGGTCACCGCTGGTTAAATCCAGATCTTCGGTAATGTTGACCGCCAGGACAGAGCCGATATCCACGGCATCGAAAGCCATGCCGATACCGGTTTCAATGTTGACCTGATAACCAAAAACATCCACACCATCATCTTTCCGCCCGCTGGGCTCGACAACGGTGCCCGTAGCGGCATCCAGGGTGATGCTGGCGGCAGTTTTATAGGCCCCCACCGAGCTGCCTGCCTCGATTCGATCGGCATAGATATCGACACCAGCACTGAGAGTGATGTGGTTGGCAGCGGTATCGGCGATGGTTTCGACATGGGTTGCCGTCAGGGATTGCCCGGCAATGACGTGAATGGCGCCATGGGTAGAGACCACTTTAACCAGCTCCACATCATCCGCCTCTTTAATGGTGATATCCCCGGGTGAGGTGGCTGAAAGGGTATTGGCATTGGTGTTGAGAGTAATACTATTGGCCTGAGCGACCAGATTATCGGTAATAAAGACCGAACTGATCCCAGCATCGATGGTGTTGCCCTTAATCTGAGTCTCCACCGAAGCCCGGTAGATACCCGAACCAATGGTCAGATCGCCACCACTGGCCAGGGTGAATTTTTGTGGCGCACTGCCAGAGGTCAAACCGGAGACAGAGCCGGAAAGGTTGAAACTCTGGTCCATCAGTACCGACACATCCCGTGTCGCCTTGATGTTCAACTTATCGGTATTCAAACCGCTCATTTCCATGTAGACATCACCACCGCTCTCCACCATCTGTTTAGGGGCAAAGGAGGCATCGGCTGTCACCTGGGTATAGGTGGGACCGTAGGAGTCCGAACCTGCAAGGTAGTACGTGTTGCTAACCAGATCGTAGAGGTACTCGTTGTTGGCAGCATCCACATAGACCTGCATGCCCGAGGCGATATCCTTCACCGAGCTGGTGATGGGAGTATCGGCCCGAGCCGTAATGGCCACCTCACCAATGGCAGCAGCGCTACCGCTGGTCAGGGTGCCGTAAACCAGAACCGTACTGCCGGAGTTAAGGGAGATGCGATCGCTGGCGGTCAGGGTGTCGGCAGCGGAGAGGGTGAGGATCGAGCCGGAATCGAGAATAATTTCAGCCGCCGAGAGAGTCACAGCCCCCGCCGGAAGAAGCAACTGCTCCCCGGCCCGCATTTCGATCTTTTGGGAGGCTTGGTAGAGGCGATCCAGCTTGAGCGTTTTGGCGGCATCCAGAGTGTAACCGGTGCCATAACTCAAAGCGGGACCGTTTTGGGCTGGCTCCTCGACAAGGATATTCCCAGCCGCACTGGTTAAGGTCAGCAGGTCCGACGTACCCCCCGCGTGGGCACCGGTCACCCGCATGCCCTGATCGGCCTCCAGGGTAACCGACCCATTCAGGCTGGCCAGGTGGGTGACGGTCAACCCGCTAAACACCTCACCGTAGCCGTCCCTCTCTGTGAGGGTAATGTCTCCATCACGGCTCTCCACATCCAACAGCTCGTTGGCGGCTATTTCGAAGCCGGAGATCTCCCCCTGGGCATGGAGGGTGACACGATCGGCAATCAGGTCCACCCCATCATCCTCGCCACCCTCCGTAATGGTGCCGCCGGCCTGCATCACCACATCGCTCTGGGATGAGAGGAGCCGTGTCTCTGCGCCATTGGTTGAGTAAGCCCCGGCTTTGACATAACCGATGCCAATATGACCGGCGGCGGTGACCAACAGGTCGTTGTCATCTCGGTTGGTTCCCAGAACAACCTGGTCAAGAATGACATCACCATAGTCGTTTACAACGGTAAGAGAGCCGTTTTGAATAAAAACATCGTTCAACACGAACGGATCGGAGTCTGGTGCCGTCAGGGTCACATCCCCCTCTGCCCGGCTCTCTAGAAGCAGGGTGTTGACATCCGCCGTCAGGTTGACGCTGGTCTCCACGCTAATATCCAGCACATCCGCCTGGAGTGCCTGGGCATTTTTTTCGAAGATGGCTCCATCGATGTTGAGGGTAATGTCGCCCAATCCCCCGGCCCCGGTGGTCAAGGTGGTATAGGTCAGGTTGGCACTCTCGCCCTCATCACCATCCATGTCGTGGGTGGTAAGAGAGATGTCGTTGTCGTCGGAGAGACCCTGAACCTGAATATCTTGGGCGACCATATCGCCCAAGGCGGTAAGGGTAATGGCGCCATCGCCACTCACCACCTGGCTTGCCACCACCTTGCCCTTGACCCAGGCGGTAATATCACCACGGGCCGTGGTTACCTGACTGAGGTTGAGGTTGGAGCGGCCGGTCAGGTTGATATCCCCGCTTGTGCCGGTTACCGTCGCATGGATACGGTCGGCATCCAACGTGAGGCGAATATCCCCCAGAGCGCTGGCGTTAACCGTGCTGGAGGTGAGAGTGCCATTGCGGTGGGAAACCTGCCCGGCTGTCGCTTGCAGTGCCAGAGTGGCCGATGCACTCGCTACGGCGTTGTCGAGGTTGATATCGCCTGCCAACGATCCGGCTGTCGCACGCAACATGCCATTGGCCCCGGTTACGGTCAGGTTGGAGTAGAGCCCGCCATTGACATGCCCCGTCTGCGTCTCTCCCTGACCGGCAAGAAGAGTCATGGCCTTACCCGAGGTGAGGGTTCCATCCACACCCAGGTTGCTGCCCGCCGTCAGGTTCATACTGCCGGTGGCCGTCACCCCCCCTTCGACGGTTGCCCCCCGTTGGGCCTCAATCATAACATTCCCGCCGCTGGTGGTTGCCGAAGAGCGGGCCAGAACAACATCCACATCGGCCTTCAGGGTGATGTGGCCACCGACATCAAGCTTGGAATAGGCTGCCACAGTGTTGGCTACGGCCCCGTCTGGGGTGGTTCCCTCCTGGGTGATATTGCCCCCGGCCTGAATGGTCAAATCGGACTGGGTACCGTTGACCTTGATCAGACTGGAGAGAAAGACATCGGAACCGCTGGCAATGTTCAGGCTGCCCTGGGTAACAATGGAGTCGTTTTCAAAGGCGGCAAAAGGGCGATCCTCCCCTTCATCCAGACGTACCGTCTCGGTAATGGTCTGCTGCTCGATGACCGGCACCGTCTCCCACAAGGTGACGGTCTTCTCCTTGACAATTTTAACGTCGGTCTCGTAGGTCTCGTAGACGGGACGATTATCCCAGATATCGTAGTCCTGACTCACCCACTCATAGGCGAGGGTCTGGCGTTTATCCACCACATCGGTCCAGGTGCTGGTCCAGTTGTACAGATAGTCCTGAAAACCACCGATGATCGCTTTATCCTGCCGCCAGTAGGGTTCGTACTGGATGACAAAGGGCCCTGGAGCATAGGAATCAGAATAGGTCGTCGTAGAATCTGAATACGTGACCCCACTCCAATTGCCATAATCATTCCAAGCGTTGGGCTGTCCAACGGTAAACTCCTCGTCCCCCCCGGCATTGTTCGGCTCACCGCTATTCCAGAAACTTTGATAGCCGGGATTGGCAATATCTGCAAAGTTCATATCGATCAACTCACCTTGGCCACGACCTTCACCGGTATAGCCATAGGCAATCCCCAGCATGGTATTAAAACTCTTTTCGAAGAGATTGATCCAGATACCCGCTCCTCCCGTCACCGCCGCCATGCCAGTGGCCTGGGCCGCCGTAAAGGGGACCGCCATCAGGGTGTCGCCCCAACGGCTGTCCATGGGGGCTATGATGGTCGGTCTGGAGCTGGAGGGAATGGAGGCATCGACGGCAATTTTGGTGGCTTCGACAAAATACCGGGGATCGGAACGGAAAGAGTAGTCACGACCATGGTACTGCCACTCATAACCGACCACCTCGGTATGGTAGGCTTGGTTTTGCTTCCAGTTGACCGAGGCCATCTTATCCAGGAAACCATCCCGAGTGTAGATGTACTGGTCGCTGTTATCGCTATCGTTGTCCCAACCGGTCTCCCAGGTTCCTGAAGTGGCCCAGAAGGGGTCGGCATCGAAGGAGACACTGTTGCCACCGGTACGCCCGTCATAAAGGATAAACTCCTTCTGACCATTGCCGTTATAATCGACCGCCCAGCGAATGGGCGAGCTGTCCAGGTCGGCACTCGTATTCACCAGGGATTTGCTCTCCCCTACATAAAAATAGGGGTCAGAAGCGGTCAGGGACTGGGTAAGCTGGGTGTAGGCAGAGCGGTCCTGATCGTAATAGACATCCGCATGTTCACGGAACTGCCCCACGGTCTCATACCAGGTGCCCGGCGTCCACCACTCGCTACCGGCCGCTTTGGGGAGATCGATGGCATTGGCCAGACCACCCTGGCTCACCACCCGCAACACATCCAGCTGTGCTCCGGTGGGCATGCGGATGTATTTATCTTTCCAGCCATCCACGTTGACATTATAGATACTCTCCGCGGCCCCAACCCAGGTCGGACTCCAGGTTTGCGTGGTGGTCACACCGTTGAGGGTCTTGTGGAGGAGAGGGTTGAAGCTGGAAAAATTGTAGAGTGCCCGATACCCCAAGGTATCCAGCACCGCCTGCCGGTGAGCATCGGTGGATAGATCGAAGAAAGTGGTGTTATCCACCGGAGCCGTCAACCCAAAGGCACCCCAGTTGATGACCGGAGCCGAAGAGAGGGCGTTGGGGGTGGCCGAAGCCTGATAGCTCTGCTCGGTGGCGGAGTTAAAATAATCCACCTTGTTGACAAAATACTCTTTCTGCCCGGCGATACCGGGGTTGTAGTAGCCATCCTGAGAGAGGACAATGTCCATGGTGTGCCACTCCCGGCCCACCTTCACCTCTACCGAACCCACCTCTTCTGTTACCTTGGTGGTCTCCCAGTACACCTCTGGGACAACAATAGTGCCGGCCTCCAGCTCTTGATAGCCGGTCACCACATCGATGGAGAGGGTTTGCGTGGAGAGGGTGGGGGTCGCCAGAGAGAGAGTGCCATCCTGCTGTTGCGGTGCCGCGGCAACAATCACATCCCCACCAGCCAGAAGGGAGATATCCCCGTTGGAGAGCAACTGCCCGGAACCGGAGACCCAGATCATGCCACCGATGAGGTCGGCGGTGGTGATTGTGCTGGTCAAACGGGCTTCGCTCCAACTTCCCGAGACACCAGCATTCACCTCCAGCTCAAAACCGGCATCAACCGTACCGGAAAGAATCGCCTGATTGGTGGCATTCAGTAGAATGCGGCTGTCGGCCTCCCGGGTGACAACATGACCATCCACACGCAGGTTGGCAGCCGAGAGGTGAACCTGCTCCTGGGCTTCTACCAAGCCGTCGTTCCCGGACACCCCCCCCGAGGCGATAAAAAGGTTGGCGTCAGAGGCAAGATAGATAGCCGAGTTATCACCACGGGTCTTAACGATACCCTCAGCCAAAAGATGGATACCCCCCTCACTGATCATGCGCAGAGAGCTGTTGGCCTCTACCCGACCTGTGACGGTAACATCCCCCTTGGAGGCCACACTCAACTTGGCGACATGAACCCCGACCTCCCCACCATCCAAGGTGACCAGACGGCCCACATTGCCCGCCAGTCGAATATCATCCGCCGCACTCAGGGCAATGGTGCCCCCCAAACCGGTCTCTATGATGCCCCCCGATTGATAGAGAGGCAAACCACCAAACACCGCATCGGTACTTGGATCACCATTGGCGTCCACATAGCTGCCATCGGTGTCGATCAGATCGCCGTTGAGGTCGATGGCTCGCCCCAGGTCGTCCACAAGCTGCCCATCGCCATTGGTGGCATAGGTAATGGCGTTGACAAAAAGTCCGGCACCGTCAGCATTGACACCCCCAGTAAGCGCAACCCGGCTTTCGCCATGCAGGGTACCATCGACAAAAATCATCTCTTCGGATTTTACCGTCACCTTGGAGCCAACATCCCGGCTGGCAACCAACCCCCGCACCTGAATATCCCGGTCCGCTTCCAGGAAGACATGATGAACCGTACTGCCCGTCGGGGTGAGGACACCCCCGGCAGTGGCATCGCTCTCCACCAAAGAGGCGGCATTCATGGAGAGAGCGGTACTGGTCGCACCACCCAGGACAGAGAGACAAATATCACCACTGGCAAGGATAGCCCCCCCCATGGACTCATCCATCCCATCGCCATTGATTCCCGTACCGCCAATGGAGAGGGTATCGGTAAGAGTCAGCGTGACATCCGCATCCAAACCCTGGCGCACCACCCCATTGCTCTCATCGATATTGGCACCGCCATAAAGAGAGCCGATCAGACTCATGGAGCCTGCGGTGATATCCACCACACTCTCATCCTCAAAGGTCATCACCCGTGCGCCGCTGCGCAGGGTAATCAACCCCTCGGCCACCATCTCCACCCGGTTGGCGGCCCTCAGGGTGCCGCCGCTCTCATAGCGCTGCCCCAGAGGAACCGGCCCATCCTCCCCTGCCGTCGCCTCCTCTCCCAAGGTGATGGCACCCGCCGATTGCAGCACAATCCGCTGCCCGGCTCCCGCCGCTTCCACCTCACCACTGGACAGCGTAATGCTGGTTTGTGAAACCATTTTCAGCGAGCCTGCCATCTGGATGTCGCCACTCACCGAAAGGGGTCCGGTCACATCAATCAGCATCTCAAAGTCGTTCAGATTATCTGTTGCACGGGTATTGATGACCGAGCCTTGAATCTCCACCCCTTGCCCGTTGAAACGGATCAGAGCGTCCGACTCAATACGGCCCGACTCCCGCTCAATCAGAACATCCCCCGCTGTCGAACGGATATTGACCAGGCGCAAGTCGGCGCTGCCCATCCCCACGACACTATTAATTTGAACGTCGTTCAAGCCATTGATCAGAATCTCACCGGCGGTTCCGGTGGTCTTCATGGTGCTGGTTCCCTCGGTGCGGATGGAGACGGTATCGGCAACCACGTTCTTGCCAGCCGTCAGAGAGATTTGATCGTCGGCTGTCAGAGAGCCGTGCAGGGTCAGGGAGTTATCCGAGCTGAGAATAATATCCGATCCAGCGCCACCGGCAATGATATCACCACGGATAACCCCATTTTTACCGGCATTAAAGGCGATGCTGCCATCCACGGTTTCGAGAAGGCCGGTCCAACCCAGATCAATGTCGGTGCCATCGGCTGACTCACCGGAGTAGAGGTTGATTCGGCTATGGGCCAACACCTTGCCACGGATGTCCAGTTTGCCGTTGGGCCCTTCGGGGGCGCCAATGTTAATAACGGAGCCTTCCCCTGAGGCTTTGAGCATATAGGGCAGTGAGGAGGCTTGATCTCCAAGGCTTACGTTCTCATAGCCAAGAAGGTCGGCATTGAGAGAGGTTGCCAACAGGTTGAACTTGTAGGGGCTGGTCAAGTTGATCTGACCATCCCGAAGCTTGGCTTTAAAATCGGGATCGTTGGTTGGGTCTGCGGTGGTGTAGGTATCCCCGACCGCCCAATCGGCATGATCGGAGCGCACCACAGTAAAGGAACCGCTGTCCAAAGCGGCCTGAATGTCTGCCAGAAGGTCACCATTCTGACTGTTGTCCTGGGTATCGGCTGCGGCAACGGTGATGGAGCCTGCCACCTCAAAATCGACCTTATCCAGAACAAGATCCAAGGTGACATCCTGGCTCAGCCGGCCATTGGCATACTCGGTCCAACCCGCGGCGCGAATCTCATTGGTATGGGCCGGGGCATGGAGTAAAACCGGGCCTGGTGCGTTAAGATTGATGGCACTGTTGTCACGCCAGGTGGAGAGCTGTGCCGAACCCTGCAGAATAATACCTGGTGCATTGGGATCTTCAGCAACCCCACCGCCGTTGAAGGTGATCTCCTTCCCAGCCGCCAACTCCAGACCCAACTCGATAACCCGCTCGGCATCGATGGTCAGAGTGGAGTCGCCACCATGGGTCACTTTTTTGCGCCCCTGGTAGGTGCCGTCCGAATCCCGGACATCTTCCACATGACCGCCGGAGAGAAGCAGGCCGAGAATGTAGGCATCCCCCGTTGCCTGGACGGTAATATCACCATCCAAATTATCCGTGACCAGCTCACTGGCGCCAGAGATCTTGACCCCGGCGGTTTCCCCCAGTTGAGTCGGCGCCCCCCCCTTGACCAGAATGGCGTCAGTGGTTTGCAGGTAGCCTCCGGTCTCTACCTGGGAGCCATCCTTGGCGGTGGTCATTCCCCCAATCCAAGCCTGCCCCCCCGCCGCCACCTCGATGGTGGATTGCGTGGCGTTCCAGGTGGTGGTGGTACTGGCCAGGTTGCCTTCGCTGTCGAAGGTCTGGGTTACATTGCCCCCAGAAGTGACCCGCCCCATAATCTGCATGTCGTCCACCGCCGAGAGGCGAACCGTTGCACCGCTGCCATCACTGGTCAGCCCCGCGGCGGTCGCACCACCAGCCGAGTTCATGATAAACCCAAGCCCACCATCCTCCAAACTGGCCGAACCACCGTGCAGATCCACCGATCTGGCTGCCACCATGGCAGCATCCACATAGAGCTGTCCACCAGACTGCACAAAGAGGGTCGAATCCGGTCCGGCAAAGGTAACGCCATGGCTACCGATCTGCCCACCCGCAACCAAATCACCATAGAGGATCACATCTTCTGCCCCCTCGATACGGATGTCACTCCCGGCCCCTTTGGTCACCAGACGGCTGGTGGCATGGACGTAGATACTATCCCCCCAGTCGTTGGCCCCACTGGCATTGACCGAAATATCCCCATCCACATCAATGGCCCCTTCCAGATAGACCCATTTATCCGAGTCGATGCTTAAATCGGCACCTGCCCCATAGAGCTTGATGTTACCACGCACGATGACATCATCCGTCCCGGAGAGAGAGAGGTTTTGATCCGCCCCCATGGTCAGAATCGTGCCGGTGATCAGCATGTCATAACCATCCACATGGTTTTGCAGATAGTGGGGTATGGTTTCAATCACCACCCCATCGGCATCCCGAACCACTTTGGAGGGAATGGACGAAAAATAGTCGGTATGGGCATGCAGGGCGCCGTGGCTTTCGGCCTGAAAATTATTGGAGGCGCTCAGGGAGCCACCCAACAACATTTCATGGGCAGAATTTAAATGGATGTTGGCATTGGCCCCGGTCATGAAGGGGACGGGGGTGGCACCGTAGTAGTTGAAATCCACACCTGCCATCATGGCCGAACCAGAATTGACATGAATAAAGGAGCCGGCATCAACCCCGATATCTGAATCGGCCCCGAAAGTAGCCAGCGCCCCCCCTTCCATCAGATGAAAAGCCGCACCTGTCTCTACAGCAATGGTAGAGCCCGCACCCTTGGCCTCGATAAACGAGCCAACCCGCGCCCCTTGATCCGTGGTCAGGGTGATGGTACTACCAGCGTTGGCGGTTTCGATGGTGGCCCCGGTCGAACTGATGAAGCTGAAAGGCTCGCCCCAACTGTCTGCCATCACCACGGTTTCGGTGCCGGTGGTTCCTTCCACATCCATACGAATAGAGTCATCGGCCTTGATCCACCCAGCCACCACCATCTGCTCTTCAATATCAAAAGCGATGTTGCGGGCGGTCACCCCAGAGTCTGGGCCGGAGTCGGGCAGGTGGAGGTTAGCCATGTTGATCTGAAGAATATCGGCACTAAAGCTGACATCGTTGCCGGTAGCACGCAGGTCACCACGGATAAAAATTTCATCGGCCTTGAAGGCGACATCATCGTAAAAGGTTGAGTCCCAGCCGTGGCTGGTCTCCAGATATTTAATGGGAGAGTCCGGCATGGTATCACCAAGGGTCATGGCGTTGCCATCCTCCCGCCGCCCGACGCTGATCTGCTGAAATCCATCGGTCAGAGCAGCAAGATCCCGAGTGGAAAGCTCCAAGGCTCCCTGGCTGGCGGGGGCAAAATAGTAGGGCCAGTCCGCACCGGTCAGGGGATACATATCCCGAGTGGCATCATCTCCAGCGGCATTCTCTGCCGCCGACCCCAGACGATATTCCCAAACAGCCTGATTGGCCTCAATGACCAGATTACCCGAGGCGGTGACCCTGTGTTCCCCCGAGAAAAAGTCGATGTCATCCATGGTCAGGGTGATATCTGATCCGCTATCCAGGGCATGAATATCACCGGATTTCAGGGTCATGCGTGCATCCTCGCCAAGAAGACGCAGAGAGAGGTCACCTCCCCCCACCTCAATGGCATGATCCTTTTTACCCTCTTGAACCACAGCGTGCCACTGGCTGGTAGCCTCGTCATCCCAATCCTGGCCCAGCTCCCAGCCATTTTCACTGGGTACAGACAGAATCTGCAGATTGGGGTTAACCCGATGGGTCAGGGTTTTTTCAATAATCAGATCGAGATCATCCGCTTCGGTGAGAACAATATCCCCCCTGCCCGCATCGGAGGTGATGGCGGATAGCTCGGCCAACGTAGTGATAATCGGTGCCTTTATCGTACCAATAGCGTTGCCGGCCCGGGCCTGAAGATAGCCGCCGGAAGCGAGAATTTCTGATTCATTGCTGTTTAAAACAGAGCCGTCAGGGGCAACCAGACGCAACCATCCCGAACCGGCCCCATCCCAGTTGTTGCCACTGGAAACCAGCATATCCGCCTGTTGAATAATGTCTGAACCGTCACCGTAAACCCGCAGGTCCACCATGCCGTTATGTGAGGCATTCAGACGATGGGTGAGGGTGAGATCGTCGATGGTCTCAATCATGAGAGCGGTGGACTTTACATCGCTCCCCATGGTCAACGCCTCGGCAACCACCCGGAACTCGGTCTGCTGCAGATCGCTCACGCCGCCGTTGTCGGTATTGGTAAAGGAGACCTTGCCGCCAAAGCTGGTAATGGCCGAATCGGAATAGAGTCCCCCCTTGCCCATCAGGGTCAGGCGTTCGATTTCACCGTTGTTATAGTTTAAAAACTCGCGACCATTGACCATCTGGTCGGTATTCAGCTCCAGAGCGGTCTTTTTGGTCTGCTCCAGAATGATCTCATCAAACCCACCACCGTTATCCACAATATTGATGGTTCCGTCCCCCATGGTGGAGGTCGGACGTCCGGTTAAAACATGATAATCATCATCTCCACCCAGATCAGTGAGGGTGATGGTCCGCTCGGGGAAATCTCGGATGAGAACCAGATCATCGCCGCTCCCCAAGCTCAACGCATTGACCGACTCCCCAGAGGTGCGCAACTCAGAACCGAACTGATCGACCACACTAAAGCCACGTTTACTGAGCGTCGCCGTCACGGCACTGCTCATGCCAGAAAAGTCCAGTGCCACAAAGCCATCCCGGTCTTTGAGCTTGTCGTTACCGTAATTTTCGACAAAATGATAACTGTCGTCTCCGGCGCCCCCTTCCAGACGATCCTCACCCAGACCACCGTCAAGACTATCCCGGCCCGCCAGACCTTTCAGGCGGTCATTCCCCGCCCCACCAATCAGTTGGTCATCACCATTGCCACCGGTGAGTTGATCATCCCCGTCGCCACCATCCATTCGGGTCGAACCGGTTGCGCCAGCCACAATGGAGAGTTCATCCTCTCCCCTGCCACCAATAAGCTCACCACCCGCGCTGCCCAGAGTCAGAATATCGTCTCCGTCCCCCCCATCTGCCACCACCCGCACCCCGGAGAGGCGAGAAGCATCGAGAATATCATCGCCATCACCCAGGTTGACCACCACCTCATCAATTCCAGAGAAGGTCTGATACCAGCCGTCAAACTCAACAGAGACCTCGCCACCAGAACCGTACAGGGTAAACACCTCGCCACCCTCTTCCATATCGAAATATTGGCGCAGAGAGGCCCGGTCTCCCCCATTGAGGGTCAGGGTAGTGCCGGACTGTTCCGCAAGGGTGGGTTCGACGTATGGGGCGTTATATTCAAAGGAGAAAAGCTCCTGCTCAAACAGCCGCATCTCGACGATATTTTCCCATCCTATCAAGGGGATGTAGATATCCGCATAAGCATCGGCATAGAGATTGGCCCCGCCGTCGATATTGAACAGGTTGGTAAAACCTCCCCCTTCATACGCATACATTGTGGCCATCTCGGAGGCACGGATTTTGCCGTCGCTCTCCATGGTGAACCCAGAGACATAACCGTCGGCATCTTTGGTGAGCACCGAGCGGGCGATATCTTGGAGGTCAAAATCGGTGAAAAACTCAATCCCTCCCTCCAAGCCCCCCCGGACAATGGCCAGATTAACCGCCGCTTCAATGGCAATGCGAAAATCGGTGGTCAACTCCGGCTTGTCGTGGGTAGTCCCCAGGGCAAAGTCCGAAACCCAGAAACCGTCCAGAACATGGAGGTAGTTACCGGTATCCAGCGCCTTGCGAATACCGTAGGTGTCGTAGCCAAAGGCCAGGTCGACATTGGCCTCCAGTTCGGCCTTACCAAAAATACCCAACGATGCCGGTCCAACATTAAAGCCAACAAGGGGTACCTGAAACCCTTTTTCAAAGGTGAGAATCGGCATTTCATAGGTAAACAGGGTGGCATCACCCCCGGTCATGATATTCATCCAGTTGCCGATATCGGTGATATACTCGACAAACTGAAAACCGGAACGACCATTTTTACTCGCCCCACCGGTGGTCCCTGAAGAGCCATTCTGAACACTGTTAATCTTATCCAACAGAGCGCTATCCACATCGGGAACCGCCCCACTCCAAGGGGAGACCGAATGAACCTTGTTGGTGCCAAGATTCATGATATCGCCAAGCAAAATCTCCCCTCCATCACCCCAAGAACGAATCTCGGCAGGAAGATCGAGCATATATTTAGCGGCGTAGACGAAGGTCCAATCGATGGGCTTTTTACCCTGCAACTGCAAGCCTAAGTTGATCAACTCCATCACGTTGGGGGGGTTGACCAAAATATCCAGACCGGAAATGGTTGTGGTCAAGGCATCAAGGACAGGCCGGGTAGGCTCCAGGATGGAGCTGACGTTATCGGCAATAGGGAGAAGAAAATCATCCAGTAAAGAGCCGACATCCAGACGCAACTGCTCCAGGTTGATGGTCGGTGCCACCACCGCCTTGTTAATGTCCCAATCCCAATCCAGGGTCAGATCCCCTTTGAGCGTAGGAAGTCCCCCCACATCGGGAACAGCAAGGGTTACCCCCAGATCCAACTGCCCATCCATGCCAAAGTCGACATCAAAGGCCGATTCATCCCGAGCGCTGATCTCATTCAGGGAGAGCCGTCCACGGTCATTGCCGTTGTAGTCCAGGGTTACACCGCCAAACAGCCCACCAGGCTGAAAGCCCGCCTTGTTGGGGTCGATATCGTGATCTGTCAGGGTGGCCTGGAAGAAAAGCAGCTCCCCGGTGGCCTGGAAGGGGGTGGTCACGCTGGCGTTGTTGGGTGAACCATCCAGGAAAAAGGAGACACCGGCGGTTAACTCCTCTTTTTGAAGATCATCAACCAGATAAAAACCATCGGTGACGGAGAGACCGAGACCAAAGTCGTAATGCCAATCCACCTCCATGGCAAAACCGCCATCGATGTTCATCTCAAAGCCCGGCAGATTGAAATCCAACGGCAGATCCAAACCATCGCCGTACAGGGTGCCGCCCAACTGCATCTCCAGCTGAATGGCGTCGGCTTCCAGTAAGGAGCTGTCGGGATTCCACGACTCAAGCCGATGACCGTCCACGTCATACCAACCAGCGGCAATATCCTCGATGGTAACCGTTGCATCGCCGTTGGTGTCGAGAATCAGGCCAAGGTTTTCCGGCCCAAAAACATCAAAAAGAGCCTGACGGGTGATGGCGACTCCGCCACCACTGTTGCTGAGCTTGTCACGCAGATCGGAGAGCAGACCGGTGCGCATATCTTGAACAAAGGTGGCGACAGAACCCAACGCATCGCCAACCAGAGGAAGATCCTGACTCACAGCATGGCCAAAAATATCTTGTACCGCGCCCAAGCCAAAATCCACCCCGTCGATAATCCGCTCCGGAGAGTTGATCAAACCAAGGATGGAGTACTCTCCCATCAGATTGTCAAAAGTTCCGGCAATATCCGGTGTTTCAATGACAATGGCAGGCAGATCTCCCAACCCAACCTCACCAGCCAAACCATCCATCAAGGCCAACAACCCCCGCTCACTCCAGGCCGAATTGGAGAGTACTTTCAGAGGTTCCGGCAACGCAACACGGGCGCCGCCTATCTCCAAGGCCGTGGGCAGATTAACCGCAAACTGGGCGGTGGAGGTCAACACCAGGTTGTCGGAAAAGCGTTCCCGATCAAAGTGAAACTTGCCATCATCCCCAGGGGAGCCGCTTTTTTGGTTCAGGGCCAGAGTAACCGTGGCAAAATCATCGGTAGCGGCATTGCCATCAGCATCCAGAATAAGCGAGCCACCATCGACCCCCAGGCTCATCAGGCCGACATCAAAGCCCAACTCCAGATCACTCCCCGACAGGCGCACCCCTATTTCGGCACGGGTCCCCTCCCCCAGTGCTGCGTCATAATCGTAGAGGAAAAATTCCGGATCATCCTCGCCGGCAAAGTGAATGCCCGAGTCCACCACCAACTCCGCGTAGCTCTCCAAGGAGATGCCGGCTCCGGCGTTGATGGTGTCGACCAGAAAATCCAGACCATCCAAAGCCGACGGATCAATACCAGCCGCCTCCTTCAGTAGCTCCAGATCCAGACCAAAGCGGTACATGTCAGAGAAGACCAGAGCATAATCCATATGGATTTTAAGGTCGTCCCCATCCAACACCAACGCAAACTTCTGGTTGTTCCAAGCAGCGTCATTATCGTCCTGAATACCCAGAGCCTGTTCAAAAACAGACTCCACATTCTGTATGCTCCCCTGTGGATCTTCTGCGGCGGTCTCAATCCGTGCCAAAAGCTGGTCCGTCACATCCAACGTCTGGGCCAGAGAGACATTGACGACCGGCAGCTCAAACGAATAGAAGGATTGCTCTTCCAGGCTCTCTTGAAGAAAACTGACCCCCTCACGGGTCGCATGGACAATATCCAGAAAGCTGAGATTTTTATAATCAAACGAGGTACCCAGATCCGGCAATACCGTCACCAGATCGTTGGCATCCACCTGACCGGTGGCAATCAGGTTCTCTATGTTGACGCTCTGGGTCGGGTCGGTGTAATAGACCACCGAATCGCCAATATTAAGGGGGTTTTTGGCGTGAATGGCTATTTCCAGGTTATCGGCCAAGGGGGCTCCACCGGCTATGCCACCCTCTGCCAAGGCCAACCCTTTCAACACGGCAGAGGCTTCGGCCTCCAGAGAGAAACCCAACGCATCACCCAGATCCCCCTGAACAATATCCCCCAGAGAGAACCGTTTAGCATCCTCCAGACCCGTACCCCGATCCAGAGCCAGCTTGGCGGTGGCCCCAGCATGGACCAAAGAGCCGCTCCCAGCTCCTCCTGCTGTCAGACCGATAAAACCCAACTCGGCTGATACCGCCGGATCGGTAACATCCATCGCCATGGTTCCGGTCAGGGAGAGGTCCGCAAAGCCCATGACCAACCCCTCCTCCAACACAAATCCGACGGCGTTGTGGCTTGAGGTCGCGCTGTGGTCCAAAATCAGGGTATGGGTGTCCTCTACCCCGGTCACCGTAAAGGTTTCACCGGCAATGGTCAGATCGAATCCCACCAGATGCGCATCAAAACGGGAGATGGTCGAGGTGAGCTGGTTGGAACCGGCCACTACCACCCCGTCGGTACCTTTGAGGGTCTCACCGTCCATGTCGACAAAGAGACTCAACCCCCCGTTAATCGCCCCGGTCAGCTCGGCGGTTGCATCGGTGGAGATCTCCAAAACATCGCCAAGATCCAGGGCAAAATCCAGATCGGTGGCATAGGTTGCAGTGTGATCAAAGGTGAGGGGGATGGAAAAAAGGTTGGTGACAGGATCGTAGGTTATCGCGACCCCTCCTGTCACACCAGATTGATTGATGGCTGTCACCAGCTCCTGAACAGTGACAATCTGCTCTAATGGCTCATGAAGGGTAAAGGAGAGACCCTCCACACTGCTCTCCATATATTTATTCAAAACCAAACTGTTGGCATCGGTAACCTGGCGAATTTTAAACAGACCGACCCCATCGATGGATATCTGCTTATTGACCAACTCCTGGGTAAAGCCCCCCACAGAAGAGGTCACCACCTTGCTGCCCGCCTGTATGCTCAAGCTGGCATCCTCCATGAGATCGGTCAGAAGATCGACGGAATCTCGATAGAAGTTGATCTTGTCGTACACCTCAGCCTTGAAGGCGTTACCCAGATCCAGAACCTGATCCAGCGCCCCACGGGTAAAGGGGATCTCGGCGGTCAGCTCGTTATCGCGGACCGTATCGAGAAATTCGATCAGGTCGGGAAACATGAGGATGACATCCACCACCGACAGGTTGGAAAAATCCATCAGACGATCAAAGTTGACCGTCTCCAACTGCAACGCCCCGCCAGAGAGGGGCGCCCCTTTAATGATCAGCTGAGCAGCCCCGGCTGCATCGGCAAGATCAACCCCTGCAACCGAAGCGAAGACCGGCAACGACACATCAACCCGGTCCTGACCCGGCGTCACCTGAAACTGACCATCGACCAGAGAGGCCGAACCACGAAGATCCACCTCGATTCGACCCGGATCAGAGGAGGTGCCGATTCCCAGGGCCACCGGGCCATAAACCGCCGTTGTCACCAGATTATCCACCAACCCGTTGACCTTGAAACCCAGATGGTTGACATCAAAAGAGCTGATGCCACTGTTCCAGTCCATGGTAAAGCCAAGGTCGATATCGGAGACCATGGTCAGATCCAAGTCGATATCACGCTCCAACGCCAAACCAAATTGGGCCGCCTCATCCCCCAGGCTAAAATCGATGCTACTGTTATTGGTCACCGATCCCTGCAGAGCGATCTGCAGTCCGCTATCATTTAAAACAATGTTCAAATCATCACCGGAGAGTCCCGGCAGGGTGGGGATCCACTCGGTACGGAGAAAATCAATCAGACCGGTCAGCGTTGGCCCCTCGGCATACTGCCCGTAAGGAATAAGCTCCTCAGGATCTGGAATAAAGGGGAGAAGGGTTGCTTCGCTATAAAGGTGGGGTTCCAGATAGTGCTGAACATAGTCACCCAGAGCCAAGATATTGCCAATATCCAAAATGGTTGCCAGGTTGCTGTCGATTCCGGGAATATTCATCCCCAAGGGGTTGGAATCATCCAGATTGCCGGGCTTGAAATCCTCGGCAATGGCGATGACCTTACCTGCAGCACTGTGCAACGACTCACCAAGAAAACCGCTCAAGCTGAGATCCAGTGTGCCGACATCGATGGATTTTACCATCTTACCCGTGGTAAAAGAGACCGCTTTTCCATCCACAACCGTATCGATGGCCTTACCCAGGGTGTTGGCCTTAACCTGAACAGGGCCAGAAAAGGTTAAATCTCCTGCCCCCGCCACGCTCACCGTACCGGCTCCCACCAAGGCATAGGCGGGTGAACCGAGATTATCCGCCTTGATCACCATCCCCAAAGAGCCAGACGACAGGGAGCCGGGGCCGATGGCGGCGGTGATGCCACTGCCAGAGAGGTGCAGCTCTGGCGCAGCCAAGGTGCCGGCTGTGGTGATGGCAAAGGTGCCGGAAAGATTGGCAACCCCTTCAATACCCAGTGAGAGATCCCCCTCTGCCCGCATGCTGGCATCGCTCAACGACAACCCACCAATGGTGCTGCTGGCAAAGTTCACCACTTTATCCGCTGCATTAGCGGAGCCATTGACCAAAATATCCATGTCAATGGTGGGGAGGGTGAACCCCTCCAGCCCCAAGATACGCCCCGCACCGGCATTGGCGGCAAGTCCATAATAGAAGGCGGTATCGCCGAGTGTTGTGGGTTTGAGCAAAGTGGCATTAAAGCTGGCCCCATCCAGGAGGAAGCCGGCCGCTTGGGGAGAGCCCACCGGGCCATTGATGCCGACAAAAGCCTGGGCATTGGCAGCACTGAAGGTGAGGCCGGTCATGGATTGCATGTCGCCGTTACTCAGAACAGCCTGAAGATCGCTCTCTCGGACTATGTTGAGCTGCCCCTTTAAACCGGCAAACTGGGCCAGATCCAAGCCAATATCCCCAACGCCAGCAAACAGCTCCCCCTCCAACCCGTCAAAATCGAAGGTAAACAGCTCTCCACCCGTATCGACATGGAGGGTATTGGCAGACCAATCCACTACATCCAAGGTTTGAATACCCCGGTTGATGTCAAAAACAAGGTTGTCCGCCACCACCCGAACATCTCCGGGAACCCCCGTAAGAGAGGCCGAATCGGCCTTCATCTTCAAGGCCTGCCAGGAGCGGGTACCCACCTCTTCGGCCAGGGAGACCAGCGCAAAATCCGCCCCCTCCAGAGCCAACCCCATGGCGTTGTCTGCTCCCGGAGCGCCATCCAGCCCCAGCCAGGCCGAGACATCACTGGCACGAATCACCACCTGATCCACACTCACCAGATCCGATGCCACCATCACCTGGGAGGTGCTCTTCTCTACCCCAATCTGCCCCGTAGCGGTCAAAAGGCCGTCCACCTCAAGCCCAGCCTGCCCGGCAACACTTAACAGCTGATCTGCCGTGGCTTGAACCCGCAGCAACTGGTCTCCGACAATGACCTGTTTATCCACTGCCTGACCGGTCTGATTGATCATGACCGTCAGGTCACTGCCCGTCACACCAACCCCACCGATTCCGGTAATATTGACATCCCCACCGGTTGCCAAAGCCCAACCGTCAGATTGGTTGGTGCCTGCCATGGTGTCCCGCGTGCCAAGCAGAACAATAGCTGCACTGCCACCCGCCAGCTCCGCCCCCAGACCACCGCCCACACTCAGATCGCCTACCACGTTGGTGGCAGCAATGGTCATCTCGGTGGTGATCAGATCGTCCATCTCATCACCATTACTATCCACACCGTTGCCGGTCGAAGTGCTGGAGAAGACAAAATCACCGCTTATACTGCCCGCCCCACCCGGCAGGCTGAGGGTGGCACCATCCACCGAAAATGTCTGAACATAGGCCGATGTGGCAAACTGCAAGGCGACCTCTTGCTGACCATTGTTGACAAGTTCATCTACCGGCATGCCCAGGGTATTGAGCTTGATACCCACCGAGTCCGACAGACCCCAGCCATCAAGACCAATCAAACCGGGCACACCCGATGCCGACAGAGCAACACCCGGCTGGCCGTCTGCCCCTTTTTGCACCACCAAAGCCAGATTATCCGACTGCACCTCCAGCCCGACCCCACCCTGAAGATCGCCCACACGGGCCACCACATCCTTAGAGCCAAATTTTAATTTTTGAACACCGTCCACAACCTCTTTTTCGATGGCAAAATCACCGGTAAGGGAGGCAAAATCGGCAATCGTGATGCTCATGTCTGGCAGCGAAATGCCAAACCCCAGGTTGGCGGGCAGATCCAGATCCAGCCCCTCGAAGTCAAACCCAGAAAAATCAACATCCAACTCATTCAGGTGAATGCCGACACTGGGGATATCGAAGGAGAAGCCAGGAATATCGATTGAGGCGGAAAAGTCCAGATCCAGGGCAAAACCATCCGGGGTAAAGAGCAGGTCGCCAAGACCATCAAACAGATTAAGAGAGAAGCCGTCAAAATCAAAATCGATTCCCAACCCAGACAGATTGAGGCCAAACCCCCTATCCGGCAGCCCCGGCATATCCGGCAAGTTGATCAGGTCAAAATTAAAATCCCCGATAACCGGCAGACCGAACAGATCGAAATCAACCGCAACATCCGGCATATGGAAGGTGGGCAGCTTCAAGCCCAAATCGCCAAAGTCCAGAGAGAGGTCGGGACTCAATTCAAAGGCCCCAAAACCGGGCAGCCCCCATTCGGCGGTCCAGTCCATGTTGGGTAGGGCAAGCTCGGGCAAATTTGGCAGGCTGGCAGGTGGCAAGGCCCAGTTGAACGTAAACCACTCCGACCCCAAATCCGGCGCAAACGACCACGGCCCCAAATCGATGCTATCCATGATACCCGCCAAGCTGAACCACTGGCGTGCCATATTGATGTTAAAATCGGTATCCACGCTAAAGTCGTGAGAAAAGCTGAAGGCAAAATCCAACCCCTCAAAACCGACTGACCAATCCGGCATACCCGGCACACCCAAATCCAGATCCACATCCAATCCGGCAAAATCATAGCGCATCAGATAGTCCAGATCGAATCCCGGATCGAAAGAGCCAAGCTCCGGCAGCATGAAACCAGGCATCTCCACCAACATCCGAGAGAGATCGATTTCGCCATTAAAAGCGAACAGACCACCCAGGTCGATATCCATCAACCCCGAAAGGGAAAAGTCGTTCAACGACCCCATGGAGAGGTCAATTCGGCCGATGGAGCCGAGAGATCCCAAAGATCCGAAGGAGAGATCTCCTAAAGAAAGGGTGTCTAAATCCAAGGATCCCACAGAGAGATCCCCCAGGCTGAACCCACCCAAGGAGAGTTTACCCAAGGTAAGAGCGCCCAGATCAAACCCGCTCAGGTCCAGGTCACCCACCGAAAAACCACCCAGCCCCAAGTTATCAAGGTTGTAATCACCCAGGCTCAACGCTCCCAGGGAGAGATCGCCCAGGGAGAGATCACCCAGGGTAAAATTGGCAAGGTTGAGAGAGCCCCAATCCACCCCCCCCCAATCCAGCCCCCCCAATCCCGGCAGAGAAAGGCCCAGATCGCCGATCCCCTTAAGGGAAAGATCCAGATCCAGCTCCGACAGGGTGAGACCATTCAGGGTCAAGCCGCTTAAAGA
>PEAM01000029.1 GCA_002753565.1 Magnetococcales bacterium
GCTCAGTCGGAGCTTCCGTTGGTGGCTCGGTTGGAGCTTCCGTTGGCGGCTCGGTCGGAGCTTCGGTCGGTGGCTCAGTTGGAGCTTCCGTTGGTGGCTCAGTCGGGGCTTCGGTCGGCGGCTCAGTTGGAGCTTCCGTTGGTGGCTCAGTTGGAGCTTCGGTCGGTGGCTCGGTCGGGGCTTCCGTTGGTGGCTCGGTTGGAGCTTCCGTCGGCTCATCAGGGGGGTTGGTTACTGTTTCTGTGGCGGCAGCAGTTTCTGGGGTTACGGGCTCAGCCTCTGCTTCGGCTTGGCCTTCACCTTCCAACTCGGGCAACTCGTCAACCTCGGCAGGTTGGGGTGTTTCGGGGTCGAAATCGGGTCTCGGGAATTCAATAGGGTCGAATTCAGGGGCTGGGAAAGGGCTGGGAGGCTCAGGAATCTGGTCCTCACCGGCTGGGTTGTCGATGGGTGGGATTTCCGCGTCTGGGGTCACATCCTCAGGAGGGGGTTCACTACCCTCAACCGGGGGTGCTTTGCCAACATTCTGTGGAAGAAAATCTTCCGTGACAACTGCCGCAGGCTGGAGATTGGCAAGATCGGACTGATCTTCCGCATCTTCCATCTCACCACCATCCGTAAGAGTCTCCTCAAGGGACTCCGATGCTTGGGTGTTGCTGAACACCGTCATATCATCGAATACTTGAGCCTCTTGTTCTTGCTCTTCAGTAATCCCTTGGTCTTTGGTGTCTTCGGCCATTGTCTGATTCCTTGAGTAAGTTGAATACCCTTGTGCGACCCCGCACATAGATTTCGAGTTGAATGAAGGTTACCACCTTTCGCAAACAAAAACCATCCTGACAAAGGTTATAGACATTCCCTCCAATCCAACCTGTTCACAGGGCTGCCAACCGCCAAACACCGAGGAAACGACCGTATTTACTGTGGCCATCTTTGATCAGTTGTGAAGGCTTGGGCAGAGAGAAGGGAGGGGCTGTCAAATCCAACCGGCGCCAATGGCCAATTTTAATCTCTTCGTTGTCCGCTCCTGGTGAGTGGGTGGTAATCAGATAACGGGCGCCCGTTCGTTTAAACGCGGACAGGGCTTGAAAAACTAGCGGGTTGGGAAGGTGGGTCAGGGTATTGCGACAAAGAATAGCATCCACACAGGGCAGCCTGTCTTTAGTTATATCGGCCACATTGAAAAAGAGATTTTTCTCCTCGGTAAAAAGAGTCCGATTATGGGCAATCAACTCATCCACCACATCAAAACCAAGATAGAGATCAAGTCCCGGCGTCACACGAGCTGCCCAGTTTAGATCTCCACAGCCCGCATCGGCCAGGGTTCGAACCCGCAGGTGACGCAGGACAGATCTCAACGCCGAACGCATCTGTTGGGTCGCTTTCAAGGTGGAGCCGGGACCACTGCGAGTTTCGGAGGAGTCCCAATGGTTCATGACATATATTGACGTGAAGCGTTTTTTAATTTCAGCAGCCGTTCCAGTCGTGGGAGGCGCTTTGGGACAACGACCATCCGCCCCCCGCGCACCAATCCACCGACGACTGAGGTCGACATTGGCATGAGCCTCAAACTCTCGCAGGGTTCGCTCCTTCCCCAAGCCGTACCGATCCAGCTCTTTGATGATTTCGGGATCCTCGCTGCTGCGAACCTCAAACAGGTGGAATAATCGGTCAACCGCTTTTTGTTGGATGGCAACCCAGTCCGCTTTATGGTCGTCCCAATGTCGCTGTCGAGGGCGGTCGGTATAGTCGTGGTAGAGAATGATATCGTTGGGGCTGAAAAGATCGTAGCCATGGCTCCATAAACGTACAGCCATACTGATCTCCTCCCCATGAAAATAGAGATAGGGGTCATAAGGCACCTTCTGCACCATGTCCCCCCGACCAAAGACAAATCCTCCCCCAAAAAATGCGTTGGGAACCGGCTTGAGTGGCCGGTTATCTTTGAGGCAATACTCCCCTTGCGGTATGAGAATACCGTTACGGTTGAATGATTTAGCCCGCAAATAAGGATAACCGGTCGGAAATCGCTCATCGGGGGGAGAATATTTGTTGGGGTGGGTGGACAGAACCGCTTTTTCTGATGGACAGTCGTGGAGCATTCTGATCAGGTTAAGATCCCAATCCGGATCAAAGCGGGTGTGGCTGTCAATTTGCAGATAGAAATCCTCTCCCTGCCACAATAGAGTTTGAACCTGGCTCCGCGCCCAACAGGCTCCTAGGCTTTTGGTGACATCCACCCTCAATCCGCGAACATTTTCAGGGTAGGAGGGAATGGCTGTGTACTCCACTCCATCCTCTGGGGCAACCTGCCATAATACTCCGGCAAAAACACGCTCTGGATGGGCCGCTTTGGCAAACAGATCTGCCAATGTTGCAGGGCATTCCGTATCCCGATAGCTGGCGATTGAGACAAAAATCGTCCCCTTCTGCACCTCTATCGCTCTCTTTGTCTCTTCCGAAACAGTCTCAGCTCCCATCCAGCCCCCCCATACTATTTTCTTTGGTATTTTCAACTGGCAACGGTACCAGTTCAAGCATAAAACCCGATCAAAAACTGGACAAAAAGAGGCGCATTTGCCACACTTAATCTACTATGAACAGACAAATCAGACACCCTGGACTCTTCTGGCTTTTGGCCCTATTGGCCCTGATCGTTCTTCCGGAGCAGGCAACCGCCAAGGGGTCCGTCACCTCCTCAGATGATACGGCGATATTGGATCAAATCCGCTATGTCAACGACGACCGCTGTCAAAAAGGCCAGATTCTTATCGAAGAACATTTTACCGTCCTCGGTTTTGATCCCGCCGATCTGCTCCTGGTACGGAAAAACAAGCAAGAAAAGGTTTCACGCCACCTCGTCTCACGGGTCGACCCATCGGGGCGCATCATCCACAGCTATTGCGCCAACCGGTATTATAACGATTTTATCGAGACCAGCTTTTTAAGCCATAACGGTCAATCGACAACCCTGGCCCGCTATTCCATCTGGGCCCAGGGGCAAAAACTGCTGCCGAGCAGAACCCCAACCCTGGCCATCTACCAGACAACCAGATACACCCAGTTTGGTGATAAAGAGCGGCCTGAAAAGGGAATTTGTTGCTGGCATTATGGTTATATCAACTATCCCTGGGACAAAACCGAGCCGTTTAAGATCATAGAACTGCCCATTAAAATACAGGCTGCCCCCAAGCCCGACAGCCATATTTATATCATGTTTTACTCTGCCATCAATGGCGTAAAATTCTATCTGGGCTACCAAACCAACCTGAAAAACAAGGGGCAGGACCATGGGCCGGGGGTGATCTTCTCGCGATGGGATAGCCAGGATGGATCCGACCTCCGCACGGTGCCAGAGGGTTTTTCCGAGATCGGCGCTTACGAAGGTCGGTTTGTCAGTGTGCGCAAACCTCTGCAACTGCCAGAGGGGAGGACAGCCGTTCTGGAGCTTACCACCCATCCAGATAAAAACCGCAAGGGAAAGGTCTGGCTCGACCTGGCTGTTGCTTACTCAGACAACGGAAAACAGAGACGGGAAAGGATTGGCGGCCTGCGTTTTCCCGGCCCACTGGCCCAGTTGACCAAAAAATTAAAAATCACTGTGGAGAGCTACGCCCTGCATCAAAAGAACCGAGCCAACATCTGGCGCGTTCCACCGTTTGACTTTCTCTTTGACACCCCCCGGATTGACAGACACCCTATCCCTGTGCCACCCCACCTGACCTACCCTAAAAAGGTACCCAAAATCATTAAGATGACCCAAGAGGGTGAGGGTGTTCGTCTGCGCCGGGTTGGTCTGACCAACCAGTAGCCCGATAACTCTACTCTCTCCTTGTCGGGAGGATAACCGGTCGCAGACCGATATCATCTTTGCCGATATCAGGGTAGGTCCCTCCCCGATAGGCACAGCGAACCATGGCAGGAGGAGAGCGCCAGGAACCACCTCGCTTGATACAATAGCCGATATTGGCCCGATAGAGTGGGTTGCGACGCCGGGCCTCCGGGCTGTCGTAAAACTCACCGTTATAGTGGTCCAAGGCCCACTCCCAAACATTGCCGTGCATATCGTACAGCCCATAGCCATTGGCCGGAAAGGTGCCAACGGCGGTGGTACCTTTCCGGAACAGGCCCGGCTTCCCCTCCCCAAAAACCGGCAACTCACCATCATAGTTGGCTTGGTCGGTGCTGATGTTGGCGCCAAAATGAAACACGCCCGAACCGCCGCCGTGGCAGGCATACTCCCACTGAGCCTCGGTGGGCAGGGAAAAATCCAGATTGGTCCTCTCCCGAAGCCAGAGAATATAGGCTTCGGCATCAAACCAACTGATAAAGATGACCGGATGCTGATCATCCTGATCGAAATTACAGTTATTCCAGTTTCCCCAGTTGGTCTTATCCCACATGCCGGGGTTGTTTCGAGCGCTGTATTGGGTGCGTTCGGCATCGGTAAGGTAGAGGGTATCCTCAACAAACTGGGAAAAATGGCCATGGGTAACCGGTGTCTCCGCCATCCAAAAACCGTCTAACTGAACCGTATGGCGAGGCAGCTCCCGCGCAAACCACTTCTCGAAATAGGCCTCATCTTCCAGCTTGCGCAGCAACCGGGTCTCCCGATCCGACTGCCCCATGACGAACGATCCTTTGGGAATCCAATGATAGCGCATACCGGTAAGGGGCTCCCTCCAGACCCTATCCTGGCCCTGCTGGGGAGTGGGCGGAGAAAGATGGGCCCGGTCTGAAGAGGAGATCAATTGAGATAGATTTTTGGCCCGTACCGCCGTTTCCACCTGCTTGATGGCCTCGGCAACCTCGGCAAAACAGCTGTAGCGATCGGCTCTCTTCTCTTCCAGGCAGCGCTCAATAACGGCCACATAACCGGGTAGACTCTCTTGAACCTCTGCCGACCAGTTCAGCCCACCCTGTTGGCGAATTTTGAGCAGAAGGGGTTTTTTATAATCGTAGTCCGCAACCGGCCAGCGCCCTTCGAGAATATAATAGCCGATCAGCCCCAGGCTAAAGATCAAGATTGGCTCATCGATACGGGTTACCGTCGTATCGTACAGCTCGGGGGCCATGTAGAAGTCGGTCGTCACCACCCGGTAATAGTCTGCCAGACGGGCCTCGAAAATACCGCCGAGATCGATCAGGGCCAAAGAGAGCGGCCCCTGACCACAGGATCCAACCATGACATTTTCCAGCTTGAGATCGGTAATGATCAGCCCGGTATCCTCCAACAGCCTCTGGAGAAGCCGGGTAAGGCCAAGAAACAGTTTTTTCTTGCGAGAGGGGGTATGCCTCCCCTCTTTCACCAACCGTCGGATACAGTCACTGAGGTCGGTTGACCAGTAGTCCATATAGATCAAGCCATACCGAGCGATAGGATCTTTTGGGTCGGTCTCATCGTAGGTGAAAAAGGCCCGATTCCTGACCAGACTGGCATGGTTGAGTCGATCCCAGTTGGTGGTCAACTGCTGCCACTCGTGGTTCTCCTCCTCCCCTTCACCCGAACGCAGGGTGAGGGGGACGATTTTAACCGCAACCCGTGACTGAGCATCCTCGATCAGAAAAACCTGACCAAAACTCCCATCCCCCAACAGATGCTCTACCTTGTAACCCGGAGTAAAATGATGGATAAGGCGTTCCGCCTGCTCCACGGTAAGATTGACCACTCTCGCCATATTGAAAACCATTTAAAAGAAAAGCTAACTATCGATAATAATTCTTAATGGGATTATCACAGAAAATCTCTTTTTTTATCGTACTATACATTACATTTTCATCGATTTATACTACCATTTATACCGTGGAATAGTATAACATATTCTAGATAAGGTACAAAGATAGCCGCTCACTCTTCCTGCTTAAAACGGTCACTGTTTCATATACAGATCGTTTGCAGACTTTTTTGTCACGATCCAAATGATTATTCTATAAAAGGGAACGTACCTCATTGAATCTTTTTCCCGAAAAACCCCAGCCTTTCCAGATCCGCCCGTTGGAGGTGACCGGCAATATTGAAGATGCCGCATCCCCAGCCCTGATTCGCCAGACCTGGCGGGTGGTAATCATGGCCATTATTCCCCTGATTGTCTGGGCAGCCCTGGCGCCTATCCAAGAGGTAGCTCACGTACCCGGACAGGTCGTACCCAGCGGCTCGGTACAGGTTATTCAACATCTGGATGGCGGGGTTATTCGAGATATCCTGGTCCAGGACAACATGTTGGTGGAGAAGGATCAAGTTCTCTTTCTCTTTGATGGTCAACAGGCTCTGTCGGAGTTAAATCAGGTAGAGTCTCGACTGGCGGCTCTTCAAGCTCGGGCTATTCGCGCCGAGGCGTTGGCCAACAACCTTAAACCCGACTTCTCCTCCCTCTCTGACCGTTATGCCAATCTTGTTGCAGCCCAACAGCGGCTCTACGAAGATCAGCTTCAGTCCCGTGAGAGCAACAAAGGGGCTATCAGCACCCAGATAGCCCGCAGACTATCCGAACTTCGTGAACTCAAAGATGCCAAGAAAAATGCCATCCAACAGGTGGCTCTCACCAAGGATATGCTCGAAATCCGTCGGCCTCTTTTAAAGGAAAAAGCCATCTCCCGTGTGGTCTTCCTGGAGACCGTTCGCGCCAACATTACAGCAATGGGAGAGGTGAAGCGTTTTCAAAAAGAGATGGAGAACATGCAAAACGCCATCCAAGAGCTGAAAAGCCGGCAAAAAGAGTTGATAACCGACTCTCGCCGAGAGGCCATAGATGAACTGGCCAGTGTCACCAACGAGATAGCCCAGGTACGGGAAAAACATGTCGGACTCAAAGCGCGAGTCTCCCGCCTGGAGGTCCGCTCTCCGGTCCGAGGCATTGTCCAGGAGCTGAACATCGTCTCCAAAGTGGTGCCTCCTGCAGAGGTGCTGGCCAAGATTGTCCCTCTGGATGGACCTCTGGAGGTAGAGGTCCGCTTTAAGCCGGAGAATATTGGGCGGATTACGGTTGGCTCTCCGGTGGTCATCAAACTGAGTAGTTATTCGTTTGTCCATTTTGGTCAGGTCAAGGGAACGCTGCTCGAAATCTCTCCCAGCACGCTTCTGGATGAGAGAAATCAGCTCTACTATCGGGGCATTGTCCACATGGAGAAAAACTATCTGGGCGACACTCCCGGACTCTACCCCATTCTGCCCGGGATGATGGCACAGGTTGATGTGGCCCTGGATAAACGGAAAATGCTGGAGATCATGTTGCGCCCATTAACCGGCACCCTCAATAATGCCTTCAAAGAACATTGAACAGGCAACCCATACATTCACAAAACCTCTCCTGTCGACAGTAAAGGGGAGATGTTGGAATAAGAGCCTTATTCCAACCTGTTAAAACTGCTTGGAGCAGACGTATGCCGAAAGATATTCGAGGTCTTCCAGAGGGTGCCGGAAATGTTGGAACCATCACCGTACTGGGGATTACTTCACTGGTCATCAACCTGCTGGGACTGATGGTTCCTCTGGTTCTGATGCAGGTTTTCAATCGGATCATTCCCAATCAGGCGGTTGACACCCTCTCTCTTTTGGTGATGGGGGTTCTGATTGCCCTGGCGGTCGAAGGTATTCTTCGTACCTTGCGGGCCTATATCATCAGCTGGATTGGCGCGCGGTTTACCCATAAGGGGAGCTGCCGAATTCTACGCCGCCTTCTCTTTGCCGAACCTCGGGTGTTCGAACGGGTGGACGGGGCTAAATATTTAGAGCAGATGGGTGCCATCAACACCTTGGGAGATCAATACTCCGGCCAAGGAATGCTGGCTATTTTCGATTTCCCCTTTTTGCTGCTGTTTCTCTTCATGATCTATCAAATCGGCGGTGTCTTGGTACTGATTCCCCTGATATCCCTGACCCTGATCGGCCTTTTTTCCATGATGACCGGCAGCAAACTGCGCAAAACCCTGGATACCGACATCGAACTATCCGAGCGACGGTTCAGTTTTATCACCGAAACCTTGAGCCGGATTCACTCGGTGAAAGCGCTGGCCATGGAGTCTCTCATGCTCCGTCGTTATGAGATGCTGCAGCAACCCAACATTCGCCAAACCTACGACATCATCGCCTGGGGAGGGACCATCCCGGTCTTCTCCGCCTTTACCAGTCAGGCCACCACCGCCCTGGTGATCGGTTTTGGCGCCATTCAAGTGATCAACAGCGACCTGACCACCGGCGGACTGGCTGCCTGTGTGATGCTCTCCGGTCGCTCTCTGCAGCCCCTTCAGGCTCTGGTAGGTGGGTGGACCCGCCTCCAATCCACCAAGCTGGCCAAAAGACAGGTCGAGACCCTCTTTGCCATTCCACAACGCCCCATTCACCAAAAAACAGAGGAAGAAGATGTGGTGATGGGGGCTTTGGATCTTCAGAACATCTCCTGCACCTTCGAGGGTGATCTGACCATCCTGGACAAGCTCAGCCTCTCTGTAGAGCCGGGTGAGTGCGTCGGCCTCATCGGTGAGAGTGGCGAGGGAAAAACCACCCTCCTGAAGCTCATCTCCGGCTCGGTGGCGCCAACCGGCGGCAAGGTGTTGATCGATGGCTACGACCGTAGCGAACTGCCCCCTCACATGCACGCCTCCATCGGCTATATTCCGCAAAAAGGCACCCTTTTCAACGCCACCATTCTTGAAAACCTGACCATGTTCGACCCCTCCCGAACGGAGGATGCTTTGGAAATTGCTGAAAAGCTGGGCCTGGATGACATGGTCTCCCGAACTCCCAAGGGGTACCATACTCCTGTGGGAGAAGGGGTCTCCGACACCCTGCCTGCTGGTGTCATTCAGCGGATAACCATCACCCGAATTCTGGCCATGAAACCCCGAATCGTTCTGTTTGATGAAGCCAATATCGCCATCGATTCAGAAGGGGACATCATGCTGCGCAACTACCTGGATGAGCTGAAAGGGAGCTGCACCATTCTGCTGGTCTCTCAACGCCCCTCTCTGTTGCGGATTACCGATCGGGCGGTCCAGTTCCATCAGGGCCGACTAAAAAATCTCGATCACTTCATGGATGCCCTTCGTCCGCCGCCGCCCAAACCTGGAGAGGAGAGAGAGCCCGTTACTGAAGCGCCGACCCTGGCGGCAAAACAGATAGTGGCCACAGATGAGGTATTGGAAGAGAGCCCGAAAGAAGAGGACAGGCCAGAGTTTGGCTCCCGATCCTGGCAGCAATATCTGGAACAGATGCCCGATCAAAACCCAGCAACATGGTGCCTCAAAGGGCTGCTGGAGGGGTTTCACTGGCACGGAACAGCCCGTCAGTTGGCCGAAGCCATCCCTCACATGCTCTCCAACCTGGACCTGACCGGCCTCTGTAATGTGATGGCCAATCTCAGTTTCAGCTTTCAGACCGAAAGAGGGAAGATTACCGATGTGGATAATCGGCTGACCCCTTTTCTGTTTGTCTTTGAAAATGGACACTCGGTGGTGGTTCAGAAGGTCAAATCCCATGGCGAGATGGAGATTACCGACAGCAAAGATGGTGAGCGGCACACCGTCAAGCTGACTGGAGTGGGTGATGCCTATTTTTTCATCCCTGACCAAGATGAGCGAACGGTCAAACGGAGCTGGCTCAAAATGCAGCTGGGCCTTTTTCGCTCTTTGGTCGGTAACATCATGGCGATCACCCTGGTGGCTGGCATCATGACCATGTCCATTCCGGTCTATGTCATGATCATCTACGATCGGGTGATTCCCAGCGGCTCGGTCTCTACCGGCATGGTCATGCTGCTTGGCGCCATACTGGCCTTGATTGTCGATGCGGTGCTGCGCATACGCCGCGCCCATATGTTGGCCTATATCGGCGCCAAGGTGGAGCGCTCCCTGGGCGGGGCCATTCTCGGCAAAATCATGTCCATGCCCCCCAACCTGACAGAACAGGTCTCCATTGGTGATCAGGTCTCTCGGGTCAAGTCTCTGGAGATTATCCGGGAGATGATGACCGGCCCGCTGGCTCTGCTTTTTTACGATATCCCCTCTACCCTGCTGTTTCTGGTTCTACTGATGGTGATCAACCCGGGTGTGGTGGTGATGATGGTCGCTCTGATTGTCATCTTGACCCTGTTTGGCATGGCCCTTTTGCCGGTGATTCGCTACCGCTCTATGGTCTCCTCCAAGCTCCACTCCCAAAAGCAGATTTTCTTGACGGAAACCCTATCCCGAATCCAGACCATTCAGATGACCCATGCTGAGGAGACCTGGTTTGAACGTTATCGTGAAATATCCGGCAAGGCGACCCTGGCTGAGAGTCGTCTCAACATGATCTCCAGCCAGCTGACGACCCTGGCCAAAATGGTGACCATGGCAGCCGCTATCGGCATCATGAGCATCACGGCCCGGGCGGTGATGGCAGGCGAGCTGGGTATGGGGGCGGTGGTTGCCTCCATGTTGATGACCTGGCGGATCCTCTCCCCCATTCAAACCGCCTTTCTGGGCATTGTTCGCATGGTGAGTGTCTTTAACAGCACCGCTCAGCTAGACCGATTGATGGATATTCGAGGAGAGCGCAACATCAGCAAAGATGCCATAACCCAACAAAAATTTGTTGGCGAGGTGGCCTTTGCCCGAGTCTCTTTCCGCTATGTCAACGATGCCGACCCAGCTCTGGTCGGTATGAGTTTTCGCATTCCCGCAGGCTCGGTAGTGACTATTATCGGTGCCAACGGTTCAGGCAAGTCAACCCTGATGAAGTTGATCATGGGTCTTTACTCTCCTCAAGCGGGTAGCGTCTTAATCGATAACAACGACATTCGCCAACTCAGCCCCATCGAACTTCGCCATGCCATCAGCTATCTACCTCAGAAGTGTGACATCTTCTTTGGTACGGTTGCACAAAACTTGCGACTGGCCAATCCAGAGGCCAGTGATGAGGAGCTGGAGGAGGCAGCCAGACAGTCGGGGATGCTGGAGGAGATTCAAGATTTACCCCGTGGTTTCAATACCCGGCTCCAAGACAGTGGTGGTGAACAGCTCTCAGCGGGATTCCGCCAACGGCTCTCTCTGACCCGTACCCTTTTGAAGCGTTCGCCCATTACCCTGTTTGACGAGCCCTCCAACAATATGGATTCCAAGAGTGAGACCCTGTTTTTGGAGACCATCAACAGAATGCGCGGAAAAAGCACCGTGTTTATCGTCACCCACCGGCCCAGCCATCTTAAAATGGCCGATCTGGTGCTCTATCTGGACCGAGGCTACTTAAAGGCCATCGGTCCTCCTGACGAGATCAACAAAATGCTGCCGAAGACGTTCGTATAATGGTGATTAGAGGGAAAAATCATGCTGCGCAATAACTTTTCCCGGTATCTTCCGGAAGCGAACATTCTGGAAGAGACCGGGGTATCCTCCAAGATTCTCCTGCTTTTGTTGGGAACCGTTCTTTTGACGGCCTTCCTGTTTATTCTTGCTTCTGCCACAACGGTGGATGAAGCGATCAAGTCGAGAGGGCAGATTCTCCCTCAAAAAGGGGTTATCCAGGTACAGCCCTCCGAAGGGGGGGTAATTGAGGCCATTCATGTCCAGAATGGCCAGCGGGTAAACCGTGGCTCCCTGCTGATCACCCTGAACAATGCCAAAACCAGCTCGGAACAGAAACAGGTTGAGGCACGCCTCATGAGCCTGATCGCCAAATCCATCCGTCTGGAGGCCTTTATCAAAGAGACCCCAGCCGATTTTTCCGGCATACCCGAAGCCTACGCCGACCTGGTCCGGGAGCAGCGCTCTCTACTCAAAACCCAAAACCAAGCGTTGAAGCAGAGTCTCTCGGTCTACGACAAACAGATCGACCAGAGACAGTCGGAAATCGAGCTAACCCGTCAAAACCTGAATAATATTGAAGCCACAAACCGGGTGAATGCCACTCTGCTCTCCCTCCAAGAGGATCTGGGCAAGAAAAACCTCTCCTCTCGCATGTCTCAACTGGATGCCAAACGGGTCCATCTGACCAGCGAGGGGAAAAAAATGGGCCTGATCAGCCAATATAAGCAGGTCAAGCTTGCCCTGCGTGAGGTGAAAGAGAAGAAAAAACGGTTCAAAGAGATGGCGCTGGAGCAGGCTTCCAGAGAGTTAAGCGAGATCAACAATGAGATCAACCAATCCAGGACCCAACTGGAACGTATGAATGACCGCAAGCGCAACCTTTTTATTCGCGCCCCCATTGCCGGTTGGATTCAAAACACCCAGGTCCACACCATAGGGGGTGTTTTCAGGAGTGGTGACATCATGATGGAGGTGGTCCCAGCCCATGCAGATCTGCATCTGGAGCTGGAGATCAAGCCGCAGGATGTCGGCTTTGTCAAACCGGGGCAGAAGGTGGCGGTCAAGGTCTCCAGCTACTCGGCCGAACAGTATGGAAAAATTTCCGGCAAGATGGTCTCCATCTCCCCTTTCACCCAGATGGGCAGCGATGGCTCTTTTATTTACAAGGGGATTGTCAAACTAGACAGCCGATTTGTCGGTGATCCCAAAGAGGGACGCCTGATCCTGCCCGGCATGACAGCCGAGGCCGACGTTATTTCTGGCAATCGATCCATTTTAACCTATATAATCAAGCCATTGATTAAATCCAGCCGGCATGTTCCTGTCTCTGAAGGGTTGGGCAACATCAGCCGAGAGCTTTCCGGCATGTTTGACAAATAAGTTCGGGCACTGTTTCAATTGCCCTGGAGGCGATCAAGCAGGCATGGAACCTTTATTGCTTGAGATATTCTTTGGTTTGACAAAAAAACGACAGGCTGACTCCTGGCACCTTTTTATCTGAATATTTTTTCACCAATCTCAACAAGGATTGCCCCATCATGCCAGACACATCTCTTTCAACGTTGACCAAACGGCAAAATGAAATTTTGAAGCTTTTGCGTGCCGGATTAAGCAACAAAGAGGTCGCTCGCAAGCTGGATATTTCCGATGGAACGGTCAAACAGCATTTGGTAGAGATCTACCGCCGCCTGAAAGTCAACAATCGTACCAAAGCAGTACAGGCCCTCTCCGATCAAGGAGATCATTCTGTTTTTCTCTCTCCCATGGAGAAAGCCGACTTGCAAGAGCCGGGAGATGCCGCCCCGACCCCTTTTCAAATTTCCGGCTCCATTCAGCCCATCAGCTTCATGACCGTACGAATTCAAGCTTCCGAAACCTTGATCAACCGGCTGGGTAGCGAGGGATACAGCCAACTGAATCTTACCCTTCGCCAGGCCTGTCAAGAGGCGGCAGACCGCTATGAAGGGGTGGTCCAGGGTAGCCCGGATGGTCTGCTGGTTCTGTTTGGCATCAAGCGCATGCGAGAAGATGATGCCCTGCGGGCGGCCTGCTCTGCCCAATGGGTTGTGCAAACCATGGATAAGGAAAAAAGTGCTCTTGAGCTTTTTGTCAACAGCGGCAATGTGGTTCTTTTCAACGAGGGGGGGACGACGACTGTACAGGGTGGCTTACTGAGCAGCCCCGTTAAAGGCCTGCCCATGGCAGGCCACCGGTCTATCATCCTCTCCCAGGCCACCCAGGTAGAAACCGGTAATCTGGACAGCCGATATGGTCCTACCTCTCCCCACTTTCCTGGCGGCATGTTACAGGCTGAAAAAATGAAAAAAGCGCCAGCTTTTACTCCCCCTTTTACCGGCCGATATGAGGAGCTGGACAGCCTCCATGAGATGGTTGCCGAAGCCAGACAGGGGACCAGCAGCGCGACCATCGTCTCGGGTGAGGCCGGTTTTGGTGTCACACGGCTGGTACGTCAGTTTCAAAAAGAGATGACCGCCAACCAGCCCATTCTCTGGCTGGACGGTCACTGCCACTCTACCGCCACCATGATTCCCTTTCACCCCCTGCTCCCCATCCTCGAAAAACTTGCTGACTGTGATGAGCAGGCAACCTTGGCACAAAAGAGCGAACAGCTTCATATTTGGGCTAAAAGCCTGGATGTCACCCTGGCTGCCAGCGCCCAACAGCTGCTCTCTTATCTCCTGGAAAAAGAGCCGCCACCCCGCATGAAGCAGGGCGATCCCCTGCTGGAGAGTCTCACCAATCTTTTGGCCACCCTTTTGAAAGGGCTTGGGCAGCCTGCTGTTCTGTTTTTGGATAATTTACAGTGGATGGACCCCCACTCTCGGGTACTGTTACCCAGCCTCGCCAACGCCTTGAACGGCAGCCATGTTTGGCTGTTGGGTGCAGGGCGTCGTGCCGAGTTGCGGGCCTTGGTCAATCTGCCCGGATTCCGAGGCATCTCTCTCTCCCGCTTGACAGGTCGAGAGATGCTCCGTCTGCTCAAAGAGCTGCCGATTGCCAAAAAAGTCAACCGGGAGACCCTGGTATCCTTGGCTCAGTGGAGTCGGGGTGCCCCCCTGTTTGCCATTGAGAGTGCAGCCCGTCTATCTCAACTAAGCCAGACCAAACTGGACAAAGCGGTAGAGGATGCCGATTTTTTTCCCGACTCCCTTCTCTCTCTTATTTTGGAGCGGCTGCATGGTGTTCCGGGGATCGATTGGAAGGTGATCCGTACGTTGGCCATCCTGGAAGAGCCAACCCTGTTATCCACCCTGCTCTCCCTGCAACTGCACGGCAACAGACAGGCTACTCAAGCCGCTGCGGCCCATCTGGTCCAGACCGGCCTGCTGAAGATTGTCGGAACCGGAGAAGAGCGAACCATTCTTTTCACCAGCACCATGGTTCGCTCGGCCATTCGCAAAACCCTTCCCCAGAGTGATCTGGACATGCGCTTGTCACCTGGTTGAACATCTCCAGAAAACCCAAACCCCATCGATGAAATGGGGTTTGGGTTTTCTGGGTTTAAGGTGAAACGTCGCCCTACTGAGAATCAATCATAGTCGTACCAGATCCGTTCATGTTTGTAGTCATGAAGCCGCTCGAACTGATCGTGGTTGAAGCGGTGATTGCTGTTTTTGGCATGGTCAACCGTATCCCAATAGAGCCGCCGTTTTTGCCACTTCTTATGCGGAACCCATCCAGCCTCCAGTCCCAGCCGACGCTGAATACGGTCCAGCTTTTCCTGAACATCTTCATAGCGTTTGAAGGGTCCGGCAACCACGCGGGTCATCTCCTTGCCATCGGGTGTATTCATGATCTCCAACCAGGTGGGAATCCCCTCCTGGGAGAGGTTGTAGATCATGGGGGCAATGTCCTCCTCTTTGACATAGGTCTCCATGTGGATCATGTACTCTCCCTTGGCATGGATCATCGGAGAGAGAGGCACCTCAGCCGGTCTCTCTTCTCTGGGAATAAGAGCGGTCAGGATATAATCATCGTCCAGAGTCTCGCCTTTACCAGACAGCCAATAGTCGTCATTCAACTCCTTCAATGGGCGCCGTTGGTCGCCATAGAGAGGAGGGTCATGCAGGGGGATGCCCCGTTCAATCAGTAACGCACTGAGAACCAGATTAAGACCTTCAGAAATGACATCATCATCGATCTTCTGAACCGCCTCAATTTTTTCGATGAGGATAGCCCGCTCTTTTTCGACAACCTCCTCAATAACCGCCTCTCGCCCAACATGGGCCAGACGGACCACCTCTTCATGGTCGCCAACCGGAACGGTCGATTCCGGCACGACCGAACGACCCAACGCCCGCCACAGGCTGACCAGGGCCAACTGAGCCTGAAAACGGTGGCGAACCAAGGTCGACTCCAAAGTAAACAGGTCAAAGCGGGTGTCCAGAAGGTCCACCAGGGTGCGGGTACCGGCCAGATACTCCTCTTCCAGGCCTGCCAAGGCCTTGTTGCTATAAAGCAGGGCCTTCTCCAGCGCGACAATGGCGGTCTGATTATTTTTCAGGTCATGACGGGCCTCCTCCACCTCGCGCCAGGCCAACTTCTTGGCCCGATCCAGATCGGCTAAAGAGGATGCCTTCCGAGCCATCGCCTCACGAGACTTCGAAACCGTCTCTCCCCCACTGAACAGAGGCAGGTTGAAGGTAAAGAGCAGTTGGTGGGCATCTTCGGTATCGGTCAGGGAGATACCGGAAGTACCGCCCAGCTCTGAGTCCCAGGTGCGGCTGGCAGAGTAGTTGACATCGAGGGTGGGTAGATGTTGGGAACGGGCAATGCTGACATCATACTCCCGCTCCTTGAGTCGTGACCGAGCTGCCCAGATATCGGGACGATCTTCAATCCAGCGCCAGATCTGCTCATCCAGGTTTTCCGGCTCGCTCCAGCTTAACTCCGGCAGAGAGAGGGAGTCGTCTGGATATTGACCGACAATCTCCTTGAAGAACTCCGCCTCTTTTTTGACCGTGTTGAGGGCATCTTCATAGCTGGCCTCAGCCTGGGCCGAGCGGGAAGCGGCCTCGTTAAACTCTGTCTCATTGGCCTCGCCGGAGTCCAGGCGCAGCTTAACCACCTTCATATTTTTTCGGGTGACCTTGAGATATTTATTGGCCAGATCAAACACCTGCTTGGCCTCCAGCCAGTTGGCGGCAACGCTCGAAACCTGCAGCACCATATCCTGACGCATGGCCATCAACTCGGCATAGGCGGTCTCTCGAACCAGATCGCTTTGGGAATATTCCATAAAATCCGGTACATTAAAAATGACCTGGTCAATATTGAGTTCGATTTTGGAGGGGTTGGAATGTTTTTGCGTACCCAGACGACGATAGTGGGTGCCCTGAATCGAGTGGCTGGCGGTAAAATCTGCCGAGGGAATCAATTTGGCAAAGGTTTGAGACTCATCCTCACGGGCAATCCGCAGCTGGGCCTCAGCCTTGTGAATGCTTGGGTTATGAGACTGGGCGATATCCACGGCCCGCCAAAACTCCCGAACATCGGCATGAGAAACCTCCGGAGAGAGCAGGGTCGTAGCAGAAACCATCATAGCGGCCGCCAACCCCATCCGTCGCAATACGCTCCCGCTGGGCAGCAAGCCTTCCAGTGGTGTTATATGCTCTTTCATGTTATCCAAACCAGTTCCCAAATTAAATAGATTGGTTAAAGCCAAGCTTCACCTTTTTCACTCTTCTCACGGTGTTTATCGGTGTCGTGACCGTTTTCTGAAGGGAAAAAACCCAAAGCAGAGCTAAAACTGTCTATTTATTTCACATAATGGCTGTTCCAACTTCCATTAAGTAAAAAAATTGGTCTTTACAAGGCAGGAGCAGGGGGAAGGAGAGCTTGCCCCTTTCAGGATGAAAAAGGGGCAAGCGATGAAAAAGGCAGGCTAAAAAGGGATGTCGTCGTCAAAATCCGGGGCCGGAGCTGGGGCCGAAGGGGCCGAGGCCGGAGCCCCTTGAGGTTTCTGGGGAGCGGCAGCAGGCTGTGAATAAGCCGGTTGCTGTCCATAGCCCGACCCAGACTGAGCCGGCTGCTGATATCCTCCCTCCCCCTGGGGCCGTCCGTCCAACATGATCATCTGTCCGTCAAAGGGGGTGATGACCACCTCGGTGGTATATTTGTCCTGGCCCTGGTTATCGGTCCACTTGCGTGTTTGCATTTTGCCCTCTATGAAGAGCTTGCTCCCCTTGTGGACATACTGCTGGATAATCTCCGCCAACTTACCAAAGGCCACCACCCGGTGCCACTCTGTCTTTTCCTGCCGCTGCCCCTGCTTGTCCTTCCAGGTTTCGGAGGTAGCAACCGAGAAATTGGCGATGGGCCGCCCATCCTGGGTAAAACGGATATCCGGCTCCTGCCCTACATTTCCAATCAATTGTACCTTGTTGAGAGATCTGGACATATTTCAATTCCCCTTTTAAGCGGAAAAAAGGTTCCGCATGTCATCGTAAAGCTATAGATTAAAGAGTGATGAGTCGATAACCATGACATCCTGTTGCCCTTGGTGTTGTTCCCCGATTGAGGATAGAGTAACCGGTTATTTTCCGACCGCTGCTCGACGATACGTATTAATTAATGCTAAGGCAAGCGTTACCACCATAAAATGAGTTGGCTACCAACCATGAAAGCGCAAACTAAAATACGCCTCCTTCTGCTCGCCCCCCTCCTCCTTCTGCTGGGACCCACCTCAGGGGGTGCGGCACCGGCCTCTACCTCTCCGGACGGGTCGGTACCGCCGGATGATGCCATCCCCATGCGGATTGCGGCACTCCATGGGCGGTCGTTTGGCTATGTCAGCCTCTTGGATAAGATGGCAGAAGAGATCCAAATTCGCAGCCAGGGTCGCATCCGGGTAGAACTTCTTGTCGGTGGAGAGGGGGGGTCGGAGGCGGAAGCGCTGAAAAAACAGATCCAGAACAGAATAGAGGGGGGATTGACCTCCGCCACCACACTGGCCTACTCCATACCGGCCTTTCGGCTGCTGACCCTGCCGCTGCTTTTTACCGCACCCGGTCACGTCGAACAGTTTATCCACTCACCAATGGATCAACTCATCCGAGAGAAGGCCCACAGCAGAAACCTTTCGGTGATGGGCTATGGCTCCTACGGGTTTTATGGTCTTCTCTCCTTTGTCCAGGGGAGAGCGAGCCCACCCCCTCAAAAGAGTGGCGGCAACGGGGATGCCATCGATCAGATGGTGGAGGCGTTAAACCAAAATAACAGCTATGCCCCCCCATCCTTCAAGGGTCTGTCGGTTCGGGCACCAAAAGACCGCTGGATGGAAAAAGTTCACAAGGCCCTGCATGTCAAACAGGTTTTGGTGCCCATTGCCGATGTGCCCGATGCCATGGACTCTGGCTGGGTGGAGGGGGTTGTCTCTACCCCGGAGTCCCTTGCCCTTACCCCTTTTCCCAAACGGGCTGGCCACTATTTCGATATCCGCCAGCTCCACGGTTGGTCTGTCTTCACTTTGAACAAAAACTGGTTTGACGCGCTCCCCGCCGACCTTCAACCACTCCTATCCGAGGTGATCGCCACCTACTCCCAGCAGATGCGCAAGAACGCCTACCATCGAGAGGCCACCATCAAGGAGACGTGGTCCCATACCCTGGGACTCCCCATTTCAGAACCGGGGCCGGTGGAGCTTGAGTCTCTGTTCAGACCACTGGTTTTTAAAACCGCCCAACGGCTGGAACGGCGATTGGAGCGACCCCGTGACGTTCGGAAGCTGTGGGAGAGAAACCGCTCTCCCAAGTCGGTCAACCGGCCCTCTTCCAACTACCAGGGTGCCCAACCCATTCCACCATCCAACCGACCCAACGAAAGCCAATCAGCCGCTCCCGACAGAGAGATGGAAGAGATGCTGAAAATGGATGAGCTGGAGCAACAGAGAAGGCGAGCCGATCAACGATGAATGACCCCATGGCAGCCCTTCTTGTTCTTGCCTCCTACCTGATCGGGGCCATCCCTTTTGGTCTGCTGATTGTGCGGCGGCTGGGTGGGGGAGATATTCGTCAACAGGGCAGCGGCAACATTGGTGCCACCAATGTTCTGCGCACCGTGGGCAAAAAAGCCGGGGCTGCCGCGCTGCTCCTGGATATGGCCAAGGGGGGTATTCCGGTGCTGGCCTGTCAGATGCTCTATGGCCCAACCAGCCAACTGACACTCCTCTGTGGTCTGGCGGCCTTTTTGGGCCATCTCTATCCGGTCTATCTTGGTTTCAAGGGGGGCAAAGGGGTCGCTACGGCCTTGGGGGTATTGATGGCCTGGTCACCTGCTGCCGCTGCCCTTACCCTGCTCCTCTGGCTGATCTCGGCCAAAGGGTTCAAAATCTCCTCTCTGGCGGCACTGATCGCCTTTGCCGCTCTGCCCCTGGTTCTTTTCCTGCTGGGGGAGCCGACCGATCTACTCTGGGCCTCTGGGGTTTTAACCCCCCTTGTTTTTTGGCGGCACCGGGCCAACATTCAACGTCTTCTTGCGGGAACCGAACCCCGAATCGGCAGAAAGAGTGGTGCATCATGAGATCCCTTTTATTCTGGTTGGCACTCACCTTCTCTCCTCTCATCGGCTGGGCCGGAGAGCCTCCCTCTTCCCAGGGGATGCCCCAGGAAGCCCCTACCTTCAAGCGTATCGAGAAACTGGCACCTCGTGCCATCATGAGGGCTCTACCGGCTGATGATGTCGATACCCTGCCCGAGTTGACCGAACGGATTCGCCGCCGCATGGCCCAAACCGGCTTTATTCTCAACCACCCCCCACCCAACGACTATATCATCGGCTCCCTGGACAAACGAAACCTCATGGGCCGCTACGATCAGGTTCTCATCCAGATCTCGCCCAACACCCCCCTCAACACCGACCTGATCATCCATCGGCCCGGTCCCATGCTCATCGACCCGATAACCGGAGAGAAGATGGGGATCCTCTCTTTTTATATCGGCGCCTTGAAGAGTCAACGTCTGACCCGCAGCGGTACGGTCGCCGTGGTAGAGGAGTCGTTTCGCACTATTACCGCTGGAGATCGACTGCTGCGGCGGGTGGCGATGGCCGAAGGTTTTAACATCCATCACAGCGCAACAACCGATATGGAGGGGGCTATTCTGCGTATTGAGAACGATCTGGAGATGGCCGGTTCCGACCAGCTGTTCATCGTCGGTCTGGGTCGGCGGGATCGGGCCACGTTGGGTCTGAAGCTGCCCATCTATCAATCGGTGGAGACCATCATTGACCCGGTCACACAGCAAAGGGTCCCCCTCCCTGCCAGACCCATTGGTCATGGGGTTCTCATCCGTATCGGAGAGAAGGCCTCCATCGCCTTTTTGACCGACTCAACCCGACCCATCCGACGTGGGGACCGGATGGCGACCTCCCCTTGATATGGATCGAAAAACCCTCCTCGACTGGCTGAAATTGACCCAGGTTCCCGGCTTGGGGCCGGTGGGAATCGGGCGGCTGTTAGACCATTTCGGTCAGCCGGAGGCGGTTCTGGAGGCCAACGAACAGGGCTTAAGCCAGGTTCCGGGGATTCGACCCGCCCTGGTTGCGGCCCTCAATCATTTTCGACAAGCGACCCCACCAGAACCCATCAACCACCACCTGGACCGCCTGCACCACCTGGGTGGGACGGTGCTGATTCGTGGCGGCAAGCACTATCCGCCCCTGCTGGCAACCATTCACGACCCACCGCCGGTGCTGTTTGTCCTGGGGGACCCGGTCCATCTTCAAGGGGAGCAGGCCATTGCGGTGGTCGGCTCGCGGCGAGCCAGCCGCCAGGCCGTCCAGTTTGCCCAAACCCTGGCCCAGGATCTGGCCCAAAACCAGATCACCACCGTGAGCGGTCTGGCTCTGGGGATCGACTCTGCAGCCCACAGGGGTGCCTTGAGCGGCAAGGGGCCGACCATTGCCGTGATTGCCACCGGGTTGGATGTGGACTATCCCCCCGGCAACCGAGGCTTAAAAGAGGAGATTCTAGCCCAAGGCTGTCTGATTACCGAGGCCCCCCTCGGCACCCAGCCAGCCCCCTATCTTTTTCCGCCGCGCAACCGGATTATCAGCGGACTCTCCCAGGGTGTCGTGGTGGTGGAGGCGGCCCCCCGATCCGGCTCTCTGATCACCGCCCGACTGGCCCTGGAGCAGGGACGAGAGGTGTTTGCCGTCCCCGGCTCAGGCGCCTATGGTGACAGCCGTGCCAAGGGGGTAAACAATCTGCTGCGTCAGGGGGCTGTTTTGGTGGAAGGGGTGGCGGATATTTTGCAGGAGCTATCCTGGTCGCTCCCCACACAGAGGATCTCCTCCCCCCACCCCGAGAGAGAAGAACAGCAACCCCACCAAGAAAAACTTTCTGAAAAAAAGAACATGAGCCATGAAAACATCACTATTATAAAACAGTTAGAGGATGGACCGCTGTTGGCAGACGAGTTGGCGAGAAAGTGTCAATTGACAGTAGCCTCACTTTCCCGCATCTTACTTCAGCTTGAATTGACCGGTGTGGTTGAACGGCTTCCGGGAAATCAATATGCCTTACTAAGAGGCGCTGGTTCCCCTTTAAAATAATTAACAATTAAAAGATTATATTGCATTCAAATGAGCGCTATCGTCATCGTAGAGTCCCCAGCGAAAGCCAAAACCATCGAAAAATTCCTGGGTAAGGGATTCAAGGTGGTTGCCACGTATGGTCATATCCGTGATCTCCCCAGCAAGAAGGGGTCCGTTGACACGGAAAATGACTTTGCCATGTCCTACGAGATCTCCAAACAGTCGACCAAACATGTGACCGAATTAGCTAAATCGGTCAAGGGGGCTGATGAGATCCTGCTGGCAACCGACCCGGATCGAGAGGGAGAGGCGATCTCCTGGCATGTTCTGGAGGTGTTGAAAAACAAACGGGTCGGGCTGAAAAACATGACGGTGCGCCGGGTGGTTTTTCACGAGATTACCAAACGAGCCATCCAGGATGCGGTCGCCAACGCTCGGGAAATTGACATGGACATGGTCAATGCCCAGCAGGCCAGACGGGCTCTGGATTATCTGGTTGGCTTCACCTTGAGCCCCCTGCTCTGGAAAAAGGTCCGTCGAGGACTCTCTGCCGGTCGGGTTCAGTCGGTGGCACTGCGTCTGGTCTGCGATCGGGAGAACGAGATCCTGGCGTTTAAATCTCAGGAGTATTGGTCCATCCTGGGTCAGGTCAGCAAAAAGGATGATCAAGAGACCCGGTTCCAGGCGCGTCTGGTGGTTGCCGACTCTAAAAAACTGAGCAAATTTGATATTCCCGATAAAAACCGGGCGGATGAGCTGGTCAAAGCCATTCAAAACAGGCCTCTTACCCTGACAGAGCTGGCGAAAAAACAGACCAAACAGAACCCCGCTCCCCCCTTTATCACCTCCAGCCTTCAACAGGAGGCCTCACGTAAATTGGGGTTTTCGGCCAAGAAGGCCATGATGGTGGCGCAAAAGCTCTATGAGGGGATCAAGATTCCCTTCCCGGACGGTCATGAAGAGGTGGTCGGGTTGATCACCTACATGCGTACCGACTCGGTCAATCTGGCTCAAGAGGCCCTGGCAGGCATACGCTCCTTGATTGAAGAGCGGTATGGGGCGGAGTATCTCCCCAGCAAGCCCCGCTATTATAAATCGTCGGCTAAAAATGCTCAAGAGGCCCATGAAGCCGTCCGACCAACCGATGTCAACCATCTGCCTGAACGGCTACGGAAAAGCCTGGATAAAGATCAATACCGCCTCTACGAGCTTATCTGGAAAAGGACCATGGCCTGTCAGATGGCTCCGGCCAAGATTGACAAGGTGACCGCTACCCTATCAGTAGACAGCGATGACCCCAAGGCCCCCTTCTCTCTGCGGGCCAACGGCTCATCGGTAGCCTTCTCTGGCTTTCGCAAGGTCTACAGTGAGGGCAAGGATGCGGTATCTGCTCAAGATCGCAACGAGGACGATGCCAGCACCATGCTGCCGCCCCTCCAAAAGGGTGACAAACTCAACCTGGACGAGGTTCTCCCCCAACAGCACTTTACCGAACCGCCCCCTCGCTACACAGAGGCCTCTCTGGTGAAGGCGCTGGAGAGCTTTGGTATCGGCCGACCCTCCACCTATGCCCCGACCATGTCCACCATCCAGGACCGGGGCTATGTGAAGCTGGACCAGAAAAAGTTTTTCCCGGAAGATGTCGGCATGGTGGTCAACCGCTTTTTGGTCGAACATTTTGAAAAATATGTCGACTACCATTTTACCGCCCATCTGGAGGATGATCTGGATGCCATCTCTCGGGGCGAAAAGGCCTGGGTACCTCTCTTAACCGAGTTTTGGTCGCCGTTTAAACAGCAGATCGAAGAGAAAGACAAAACCACCACCAAAGCTCAGGTCACCACCGAAGATACCGACGAGGCCTGCCCGGAGTGTCAAAAGCATCTTCAAATCAAACTGGGCCGTTATGGCCGGTTCATGGCCTGCTCCAACTATCCCGACTGCAAATACACCCGTAACATTCTCAAAGAGGGTGAAGAGGAGACCCCGGTTGCCGAGCCGGTGATGTCGGACGAAAAGTGCGAAAAGTGCGGCGAAGGGATGTTGATCAAGGAGGGGCGCTTTGGCAAATATCTGGCCTGCTCGGGCTATCCCAACTGTCGGAACATTCAATCTCTGGAAAAACCCACCGATACCGGTATTGCCTGTCCTACCTGTGGCAAGGGGACCTTCCTTGAGAAAAAGTCCCGGCGTGGCAAGATTTTTTACTCCTGCTCCACCTATCCGAAGTGTAAACACGCCTTGTGGAACAAACCCCTGACCCAACCCTGTCCGAAATGCAGCGCCCCCTTCGTAACGGAAAAAATCACCAAAAAATGGGGTCTGGAACATCTGTGCGCCAATGAAGAGTGTGACTATCGAGAGAAAATAGGTGAAGCTCCCGCCAAGGAGTAGCGGCAAAAAGTGGCTATCCCTGACAGGTTACGATTGGCGGTCCTGTTTTGGTAGCTCACCAACACCACAAAATGCTGGATACTTAAGAGGCCATGTTTAAGCACCTTTTTTCCACCCGCTTCGGGACGGTTTATCTGTTTGGGCTGCTGTTTACCCTGATCGCCTTTGTCACCCGAACCACGCTGCTGATCAAAGCCTGGAGCGTGGTGGATCTCAACCCGCTCAATCTGCTGGCCATCTATTTGGTGGGGCTTCTGTTCGATGGGGTAACCGCCACCTATTTTGTCCTCTTTCTGGTTCTCTATCTGATTTTCATACCCGACAGGGTGTTCAACCATCGACTCCACCAACCGGTTTTTCTTACTCTCTTTTTTCTTTTTCTCTACGGTCTGGTCTTTGGCATCGTTTCAGAGTGGATTTTTTGGGACGAGTTTGGTGTGCGCTTTAACTTTATTGCCGTCGACTATCTGGTCTACACCGAAGAGGTGTTGAAAAACATCTGGCAGTCCTATCCGGTTCCGGCTCTTCTGACGGCTATCTTTATCCTTACCGGGTTGGTCTTCCATCAAACCTGGAAACGGGGCTATCTGACGGCCAGCTTCAACAACAAGCGGACCACCCTGGCGGGTCGGGCCAAACAGGGCAGCCTTTTTCTCGCCTTGCCGATACTCTTTTTTTTCCTGGTCGACAGCTCTCTGTCCGAGATCTCTCCCAATCGCTACCATAACGAACTGGCTAAAAACGGGGTCCACGCCCTCTTCTCCGCCTTTCGTAACAACAAGCTCGATTATGCCGATTTCTATCTGCAAAAAGAGGAAGATCTCATCCTTACCCGGCTCAGAGCGCTGCTCAAAAGCGACAACAGCCACTTTCTCTCCGACGACCTGCGCGACATCACCCGCCGCGTCAGCGGTAACGGGCCGGAAAAACGCCATAATGTCATTTTTATTACCATCGAAAGCCTGAGTGCCGAGTTTATGGGTAAATTTGGCAACCAGGCCGGACTGACCCCCCACCTGGACCGGCTGGCGGATGAGAGTCTGTTTTTTTCCAACATCTACGCCACCGGAACCCGCACCGTCCGAGGCATGGAGAGCCTGACCCTTTCGGTCCCCCCCAGTCCGGGGCGCAGTATGGTTAAGCGGCCAGATAACGAAAACCTTTTTTCCAGTGGTTTTGTCTTCAAAAGCAAAGGTTACGATACCCAGTTTCTCTATGGGGGCTATGGTTACTTTGACAACATGAACTATTTTTTTGGCAACAACGGCTTCGATATTGTCGACCGGGCCAAAATGGACGATGACAAGATCAGCCACGAAAATGCCTGGGGGGTAGCGGATGAAGATATCTATCGCCGCGCAACCGAAGAGGCCGATAGAGCCTACGGAGAGGGGAAACCGTTCTTTCACTTTATCATGACCACCTCCAACCATCGCCCCTACACCTATCCAGCCGGTCGCATCGATATTCCCTCACCCGGTGGACGGGAGGGTGGGGTTAAATACACCGACTATGCCATCCACCGCTTTATCGAAGATACCCGTTCCAAACCGTGGTTTGACAACACCCTGTTTGTCATTATTTCCGACCACTGTGCCGGTAGCGCCGGACGGACCGAACTGCCGGTATACCGTTATCGGATACCCTTTCTTATCTATCAACCGGCCCTGATCAAAGCAGCAACCAACGATCGGCTGGTGAGTCAGCTGGATGTGATTCCCACGGTTTTGGGTTTGCTGAACTGGAGCTATACCAGCCGTTTTTACGGTCGGGATATTCTCCGCATGCGGGCGGAAGATGAGCGGGCCTTTATTGGCAACTATCAAAAACTGGGGTTGATTCAAGGCAACAATCTCGCCATTCTCAGCCCACAAAACGGTTCAAGCTTCTACCAGTTCGACCGTCAAACAGAAGAGCAGACCACCCTCCCTCCCCAACCCGATCTACTCTTCGATGCCATGGCCTATTATCAAGGCGCCAGTATTCTGGCCAAACACGGTGGAAACCGCTGGATAGATGAAACCCCATAGCTCGTTTATTCCCACCCTGCTGCTGCTGATGGCGACCACCCTGTTTTTTGAGGTGGGAGACGGGGATCTGCTGGTACAAGATCTCTTTTATCAGTTTGATCAACGGGCGTGGTGGATCGATAAAGATGAGCCTGTTAAACGGCTGATCTTCTACAGCGGTGCAAAAAAAGTGATCATCTTTTTTGGCCTCAGCGTACTGGGGGGCTATTTTCTCTCTTTTAAAAAAAGTCGCCTGGTGCCCTATCGTCGGCAACTGCTGTTAATCGCCCTTTCGCTTATTTTTGTTCCCAGCCTGGTGGCCGGGGCCAAAAACATTACCAATATCCACTGTCCGTGGGCGTTGGAGCGCTATGGTGCTGACAAACCCTACATTAAATTGTTTGAGCCCTATCCGGACGACTTTATTCAGGAGCGACCGGGAAAATGTTTTCCTGCGGGACACCCCACCGGCGGTTTTGCGTTTATGGTCCTTTATTTTGTACTAAAAACCCCAAGGGCCAAACGGCTTGGGCTGGGGTTTGGGCTGGGGTTGGGCTGGATAATGGGGATTTATCAAATGCTTAAAGGGGCACACTTTTTAAGCCATGTCCTCTTCTCCATGATGGCCTCTTGGCTGGTTATTCTACTGGTTGTTGCCTGGGTGGATAGAAAAGGGCATCGTTAAGGCCGCCTTGTTGGTTGCTTAACTTTTTTCTATCATGGTGGTTTCATCGTCATCAGGCCCCTTTTATTTCGAACAGCCATAGGGTGAATAGTTCATGCGTGCATCGTTTTTTTTTATCCTATCAGTGGTCCTGTTACTGCCCCTGCCCAATCCCCTTCATGCCGAAAACACCCCGGCCCCGTTGGTGGTGGTCTCTGCAACCCTTGAAAAACCGGCCCAACCCCACGCCGCCATTCCGGGTACTGTCATTCCGCTGCTGGAGTCAACCCTGGCCAGCCGGGTGAACGGCTTTGTGGTCTCAACCCCCTTCCAAGTGGGAGATCGGGTGGAAGCCGGGGCCGATCTGGTGATGTTGGAAAGTCTGGATAGCCAGCGTGAAAAGCAGATCCAGCAAGCGGTCATCGCCGAGGCCGCCGCCCATCTCTCGCGGGCTAGAAACAACCTGGCCCGCGACAAAAAACTCCAAAACACCCCGGCCCTTTCCCGGCAACGTCTGGCAGACCGAACCGCTGAAGTGGCCATTAAAGCCGCTATTCTCAATCGGGCCAAAGCCCGACTCAATCAAATTCAAGACCAGCTCTCCTGGCACCGGATGACCGCCCCCTTCTCTGGAATCATCACCGAAAAACGGGTGAGTCCTGGCGAATGGATCACGGCTGGCCAGGGAGTTGTCACGGTTTTAGACCCCACTCAACTAGAGGTTGAAGCTCTGATTCCCGCTACGGTCGCCGACAGCTTATCGGTTGGGGTGACGGCCCAGGCTACCTTTCCCAAACAGAGCCAAACCAGCGTGGCAACCCTGCGGGCGCTGCTCCCCAGACAAAACCCCATCTCTCGTAATCGCCCCAGTTACTGGACCCTGGAACAGCCCCACCAGGCCATCGCTGGAGAGTCGGTCTCTCTTACCATTCCCCTGGGGGAGAAGGCTACCATGGTGTTGGCACTCAAAGATGCCATCATCCGCCAAGGCAAGGGGAGTCTGGTCTTTGTGGTCGATACCGATACCATACGGGCAGCCCCGGTCCAGCTTGGCCCTTCGGTAGGGCACTATTTTCAGATAAGGGAGGGGTTGCAAGCGGGGGAACAGGTTGTGGTTCGGGGCAATGAACGGGTCAGACCGGGCCAGAAGGTGCGCCCGATTCAACTGACAGGAGCGGATACGGTCTCCGGCGAGCAGAGCCCATGAGTCTGATTCAGGTCGCTATCCATCGCCCGGTTGCGGTTGTGGTTGGGGTTCTGCTGGTCTCTCTTTTTGGCCTGCTGGCCTATTTTCAAATTCCGGTCCAGCTGATTCCCGATGTACGCAAACCCATCATCACTGTAACCACCAACTGGCCCGGCTCCTCTCCCCTGGAGGTCGAGTCAGAGATCACCATCCCTCAAGAGGATGTGTTGAAGGCGGTACCCGGACTGGTCAAAATCAGCTCCTCTTCCACCTCTCGCCGGTCACAAATCAAGCTGGAGTTTCGACCAGGTACCGATATGGATGCCACCTTGATGTTGACCAACAACCGACTCCAGCAGGTCAAGGACTATCCCAGCGAGGCCCAACGGCCCACCCTTAAAAGTGCCGACTCCGACGACGCCCCCATTACCTGGATCAAACTCTCCCGAAGCAACCCCAACGACAGCCGCCCGGTCTCCACCGAGCTGGACTATGTGGAGGATACCGTCAAGGCCACCCTGGAGCGCATTCCCGGCGTGGCAACCATCAATGTCTATGGGGGGCGAAACAGAGAGCTGAGAATTACCGTCGACCCCGACCAACTGGCCCTGCGTGGTATCTCCGTCAGCCAGATCGGCGAGGTGTTACGGCGGGAGAACGCCAACATTTCAGCCGGCAATCTTGACGAGGGCAAACGGGCCTATCTGGTTCGCTCCCTGGGCAACTTCCAGACCCCGGAACAGGTCAAGGCGGTGGTCATCCGCTCCGATGAGGCGGGGATTATCACCATGGGGGAGATCTCCGATGTGGCCTTCAACCACAGCGAAGCCCGAGTAAATGTTCGAGCCAACGGCAGACCCATCCTGGCTATTAACGCGGTTCGAGAAAATGGCGCCAATGTGTTGGATATCATGACCGATATCCAATCCAGCATTGCCCACCTCAACCGGGATATCCTGCCCAGCCGTGGTCTGGAGCTGACCATGGTCTATGACCAGACCGACTATATCCATGCTGCCATCACCCTGGTTCGCAACAATCTTTTGATTGGTGCCCTGCTGGCCATGGCGGCTCTGCTGCTGTTTTTACGCTCTCTTTCCGCCACCTTTATTATTGCCCTGGCCATTCCCATCTCGGTGGTGGGGGCCTTTTTGGCCATGTATGCCTTGGGACGAACGGTCAACGTCATCTCCCTGGCGGGTCTTGCCTTTGCGGTGGGTATGGTGGTGGACCCGGCTATTGTGGTGTTGGAAAATATTGTCCGCTTAAGGGGCATGGGGCTCTCTCGAGAGGAGGCCGCCGTTCAGGGAGCCAGCCAGGTTTGGGGGGCTATTTTTATTGCCACAGCGACGACAGTTGCGGTTTTTCTGCCCATCTTGGGGCTGGAAATTGAGGCGGCACAACTGTTTGGCGACATTGCCGTTGCCCTGTGTGCCGCGGTTCTCTTCTCTCTGGTGGTTTCCACCACGGTCATCCCGACGTTGGGCCATCTACTGATTGGTCGCTTCGGGCGGAGCTATCAAAAGAAGGAGAAGAAACCCTCCGGTCGACTGGCTAACGGATTGGCAGCCCTGGTGGCAGCCATCAATCGCCGTCTCTCTACCCGTTTGCTGGTGGTTGGCGGGCTGGCGGGGGCGGCCTTGGGGTCCATTCTCATTCTCATCCCCCCGGCGGAATATCTTCCAAGTGGCAGCCGTAACCTGATTTTTGCCATGCTGATTCCCCCGCCCGGCTACAACCTGGAGGAGATGACCCGCATGGCAGAAGGGGTGGAGAAAGAGTTGAAACCCTATTGGGACCCGGCCCCGGAAACAGTTCACGACATCCCGGCCATGCGCAACCTTTTCTTTGTCACCATGGGGCCACGGGTCTTCATGGGGAGCGCTACCCGAGACCCCAAACGGGTTCGGGAGCTGTTGCCGATCATGAAAAAGCCCATCCGTTCCATTCCCGGCACCATCGGTATTGTCAATCAAAGCTCTATTTTTGGTCGGGGTATCGGTGGTGGACGCTCTCTGGATATCGCCATTACCGGACCCAACCTACACACCCTGACCGAACTGGCCAGAAAGCTGTTTATCATGGCCAAAGAGGCCATTCCCGATGCCCAGGTACGGCCTATTCCAGGGCTGGAGCTGGGCAACCCAGAGCTGCAACTCACCCCCAATCGGCTGGCCATCCGAGAGAACAGCCTCTCGGCCTTCGAAGTGGGTCAGGCGGTGGATGCTTTTAACGGTGGGTTGAAGGTGGATGATATCATCATCGACGGTCAGGAGATCGACCTCACCCTGCGGGCCCCCGTTGGTCTGTTGAGCCATACCCAAGATATTGGCAATCTACCCATTCCCACCCCCAACGGTCACATTATTCCGGTCGCTTCGGTCATGGATATCCAGCTGACCACCGGGCCGGTTCAGGTGGACCATCTGGATCGGGAAAGAACAGTCACCCTGCGCATTACCCCTCCCCATACCATGGCTCTGGAGACCGCTGTCAACCTGATCTCCGAAAAGATGATCACCCCCATTCGCCAGGAGGGGCTGCCGGAGGCCACCCTGATCCGATTGACCGAAGGGGCCGACCAACTGTTGCTGGCGAAAGAGGCGATGATCTGGCAGTTCTCTCTCGCCATGCTCATCACCTATCTACTCATGGCGGCTCTGTTCGAATCCTTCCTCTACCCCGTTGTGATCATCGCCACGGTTCCCCTGGCGGCAGCCGGCGGATTGTTGGGGCTGAAACTGCTCAATGTTTTTCACTTTCAGGCGATGGATGTCTTGACCATGTTGGGCTTTGTCATTCTGGTTGGGGTGGTTGTCAACAATGCCATTCTTATTGTTCATCAGGCTCTGGGCTACATGGAAGAGCAGAACATGACCCCCAATCAGGCGGTGGCTGCCTCGGTAAAAATTCGGGTTCGGCCTATTTTCATGTCCACCATCACCTCGGTATTGGGTCTTTTGCCCCTGGTACTGTTTCCGGGAGCCGGTTCGGAGCTTTATCGGGGTTTGGGCAGTGTGGTGATTGGTGGCCTGCTTATCTCCACCCTCTTTACCCTGGTCATGGTTCCGGCCCTCTTCTCTCTGGCCTTGAGCGCCAAGCAGAGACTCTTTGGCCCGACCGCCTCTTCCAGCAGCCCATCAAGAGGCTAGTTTTTTCATTACACACAGCTTTCAGATAAGAGAACCCATGGTACCATGAACCGCTCTACCCCCGATCCCAAACAGCAGATGGAGCAGCTTCGGCAGACGCTACGCCAACACAACCACCACTACCATGTGTTGGATAATCCCCTGATCTCCGATGCAGAGTATGACGCCCTCTTTCATCAACTGCTGGCACTGGAGAAACAGTTTCCCGAGGAGATCCCCGCAGACTCTCCCACTCAACGGGTGGGGGGGGAGCCGTTAAGCGCTTTTATCAAAACAGCCCACCTCCAACCCATGCTCTCTTTAGAGAACGTCTTCTCTGTGGAAGAGCTGGCGGAATTTGATCGGCGGGTGAGAGAGGGACTATCCCTGACGGAGGGGGTGGTCTATGCGGTAGAGCCGAAACTGGATGGGGTTGCTGTGAGTCTGGTCTATGGATCGGGTAAGCTGATTCGAGCGGTCACACGGGGAGATGGTCGGGTGGGGGAGGAGGTCACCGCCCAGGTTAAAACCATCAACACCATTCCCCTGACGCTGTTGGGGGGGGGACACCCGGAACTGATGGAGATTCGGGGTGAGATTTTTTTTCCACTGGCTGCGTTTGAACAGTTTAACGAACAGGCCATGGCAGCCGGTCAAAAAAGTTTTGCCAACCCCCGCAATGCAGCAGCCGGCAGCCTGCGCCAACTGGACCCGAAGATAACCAAGGAGCGGGCTTTAAACTTTTATTTTCACAGTCTGGGCAGATGGCAGGGAGCGCAGCAACCCGCGACCCACCAGAGCCTGACCTTGCAACTCAAGGAGTGGGGAGTACCGGTCTGCCCGGAGGGGGCTGTGGTACAGGGTATGAGGGGCTGTCTGGACTATTACCAACAGTTGGAACAGAGACGGGATCAACTCCCTTATGAGATTGATGGGGTGGTCTATAAAGTGGACGCCTTTGCCGGGCGGGATAAGCTGGGCTTTGTGGCTCGCGCTCCCCGCTGGGCTACAGCCCACAAATTTCCTGCTCGAGAGGTCACCACAACGGTTGAAGCCATCACCATCCAGGTGGGCCGAACCGGCGCCCTCACCCCGGTAGCCCGACTGAAACCGGTGGTAGTGGGTGGAGTGACCGTCACCAACGCCACCCTGCACAATTTTCAGGAGCTGGCCCGAAAAGATGTCCGGATTGGCGATTGGGTCATGGTACGAAGGGCGGGAGATGTGATTCCCGAGGTGGTGCGGGTTGTACAAGAGAAGCGCCCTCCCCACACCCTCGCCTTCCCTCCACCCGTTCGCTGCCCAGCCTGTGACGCCGCCGTCATCTGGCCTACGGGAGAGGTGGTGGCTCGCTGTGGGGGTGGCTTGAGCTGCCCAGCCCAGCGTTTGGGTGCCATTAAACATTTTGTTTCTCGCCGAGCCATGGATATTGACGGCATGGGCGATAAGCTGGTCGCCGCTCTCCTTGATAACAAGCTGGTGGCTTCGGTTGCCGATCTCTATTCCCTGGCCCAAAAACGCCAGGAGCTGATCCAGTTGGATAGAATGGGAGAAAAATCGGTGGACAATCTGCTGGCAGCCATCGAGGCCAGCAAACAACAGGATCTTAGCCGGTTTCTGTTTGCTCTGGCTATTCGAGAGGTGGGAGAGACCACGGCCAAAAATCTTGCCCACCACTTTCAAAGCTGGGACAAACTTATCGAGGCCGACCCGGAGTCTCTGCAGGGGGCCGCCGATGTTGGCCAGGTGGTAGCAGACTCTCTGACCACCTTTTTTTCAGAACCCCACAACCAAGCCATCATTGCCCAGCTTCAACAGGTGGAGGGGTGCCAGTGGTGGCAGGTGGCGCGGTTGGATCATGGGGGAGAGCGGCCTCTTGAAGGGGTCACCGTCGTCCTCACCGGAACTCTGGAAAAGATGACCCGACAACAGGCCAAAGCCCGTCTGGAGTCTTTGGGCGCAAAAATTTCCGGTAGCGTCTCCAAGCGAACCGGGCTGGTGGTGGCTGGCACAAAAGCTGGCTCCAAACTGAAAAAAGCTCAGGAGCTGGGGGTGGAGGTGGTGAATGAGGCGGTTTTTATCCAGCGTTTTCTTTAGGCGATCGTTGTCGAATTCAGGTGAATAGAGCAGGAATCACCACCGCCTCTCTCGGTTTGACAGAGGGCGTCCATAAAAACCATTGACATAAATATGACCAGCGGTCACTATTCGACCAATCGTCATTTCTCAAACACCGTTAAGCCGATGGATATCAAACCAAGCCGAAAAGAGCGTGCGTTCAGTCGCCGGGAGGAGGAGATCCTGCAGGCAACCCGTGAACTGTTTTCCATCGGAGCGTGGGAGTCGGTCACTGTAGCCGATATTGCCATCCGAGCCGAGGTTGGCAAAGGGACCGTCTATAAACACTTTGCCCGAAAAGAGGAGATTTATGCCCGGCTTGCGCTGGATTTTGGTGCTTCTCTACTGAACGAACTGGACCAGCTTCCCCGTGTCGGCAATGCCATTGACGATCTGTACGCCCTGACTCGAATGGCCTTCCGATGGCACCTGGATGATCCCATTGGCAACAGCCTTTGCAAATTTACTGACAGGCCGGAATTTCAACAACGGCTCAGTTTGGAGTATCAACAACAATTCAGAGATCAACATGATCGTTTCGAACGTTTTTTTGCCGGTCTTCTCGCCCAGGGTGTAGCCCAGGGACTGTTTCCCCAGGTACCGATGGCTCCGGTTCTCTACGGTACCCATGCCGCCTTTCTCGGGGCGCTGGAGATGATTCGAACCGGCATGTATCAAATGCCAAACCCGGCTGTTTCTGAAGAGGTTTTTTTAGAGCATGTCACCGACTATATGTTAGCCGGCATCCTGGGTATGGGCACCCTTCTGGAACGTAACAGGGGATAACCTTATCCTTATCAGTGATCCATGGTCACATTATGACTGCGAGTTTTAACGAATGAACAAATCCCTCTTTTCCGCTACCGCTATTCTGCTCCTTTTGGCGGCCTGGATGTTATCTGGACCCGACAAAGAGGTAAGCGCTTCCCCCCCCTCTGCCAAAAAGAGCGAGGAGAAAGCGGAGAAGCCTCCCATGAGGGTTAAAACCCACCTCTCCAAAGGGGTGGAGATGGAGCAATTTGTCCAGGTGAAGGGGCAGGTAGAACCTCTGCGCAGTGTCACCATCCGGGTTGAGACCCAGGGTCGGGTGACACAACTGCCGGTTAAAAAAGGCGATCGGGTGCAGGCCGGTGCCAATCTGGCCCAGCTCTCCCTGAACGACCGCAGCGCCCGTTTATCAGAAGCCAGGTTTCTGGTCAGCCAGGAAGAGCGCAACCTGGCGGCTACGAAAAAACTGGTTGAAAATCGGGTTAAGACCACCAATCAACTGAAAGTGGATGAGACCAACCTGGCAGCAGCCCGGTCACGTCTGCAACAGATCCTCTGGGAGATCGACAACACAACCATCAAAGCGCCTTTCTCCGGTGTTCTCAATGAACGCCCGGTGGAGTTGGGCGCCTTTCTTCAGGTGGGGGATCCGGTGGGCACCCTGGTCGATGACTCCACCTTGCTGCTGACTGCCCAGGCTCCCCAGTTGGCGGTTCTCCAGTTGCAACCGGGACAGGCGGTTCAGGCAACCCTGGTCAACGGTGTGGTTTTAGAGGGTAAACTCTCCTATCTCTCTGCCATGGCAGAGAAGGGAACACGCAGCTATCGTATTGAAGCACGGGTCGACAATCCGGGGCACCTACCCTATACCGGCCTCTCGGCCACCCTGGAGTTGCCGGTTGGTCAAACCGTTGCCCATAAGGTCTCCCCCTCGACATTGGGATTGGATACCTTGGGCCGGTTGATTGTCAAAGGGGTTGATGAGGACGACCGGGTTGTGGTCATGCCGGTTGAACTGCTGCGCCGTGAGCGCGATGGCATGTGGGTTTCGGGCCTGCCGACCACCTTCCAGCTGATTATCTTGGGCCAGGAGTATCTCTCCAGCGGAGAAAAAGTCCAGACCCAGCTCGATGAGAGGAGCTAGGGGATGGATATCCTGATCCGAGCGGCCCTGGATCGCAGCCGAGCCACCTTGCTGATTCTGCTTTTTCTTTTTGTGGCCGGTACCACCGCCTATATCGCCATCCCCAAAGAGTCCGACCCCGATGTTGCCATCCCCATCATCTATGTCTCCATGAACCACGACGGCATCTCTCCGGTTGATGCTGAACGGCTTCTGGTACGCCCCATGGAGAATGAACTCAAGGGGATTGAGGGAATCAAGGAGATGCGATCCGAAGCGGGTGAGGGTCACGCCTCGGTTACACTGGAATTTGATGCTGGCTTCAACAGCAAAAAAGCTCTGGACGATGTCCGGGAGAAGGTCGATACCGCTAAAACCAAGCTGCCCGGTGAGACAGATGATCCAGAGGTACATGAGGTCAATGTTGCCCTCTTTCCGGTTCTCTCCATCGCCCTGGCCGGCTCCACTCCAGAGAGAACCCTTCTCAAACTGGCCAAACAGCTGAAAGAGGATATCGAAGCCTTGCCCGGTGTATTGGAAGTGGTGATTGGGGGTGATCGGGAAGAGCTGATGGAGGTGTTGGTCAACCCCCTCTCTCTGGAGAGCTACCAGATCGATTTTGCCTCGGTGGTAGACACGGTAAGCCGCAACAACCGCCTGGTTGCCGTCGGAGCCATGGAGTCTGATCATGGTCGCATGGTGTTGAAGGCACCGGGTGTCATCGAAGATGTCGCGGATCTATTGGCTCTGCCACTCAAAGTAGAAGGGGATGCCGTGGTCACCTTTGGGGATGTCGCCACCGTTCGCCGCACCTACAAAGACCCGGAGGGTTTTGCCCGTGTCGATGGTGAAAACGCCCTGGTTTTAGAGGTAAAAAAACGGGTTGGAGCCAACATCATCCAAACCATTGAGGCAGCCCAGCAGGTGGTGGATGAGCATCGTTCTCGTTGGCCGGATGGTGTTCAACACACCTATATTCTCGATCAATCCAACAAGATTCGGGATATGCTCAAAGATTTGATGAACAATGTCCTCTCCGCCATCATTCTGGTGATGGTCATTATTCTGGCCGCCATGGGCATGCGCTCATCGGCGCTGGTTGGCGTGGTAATTCCCGGTTCGTTTGTGACCGGCATCTTTATTATCTATCAGATGGGTATGACCCTGAATATTGTTGTCCTTTTCAGCTTGATTCTGGTGGTTGGCATGTTGGTGGATGGGGCTATTGTGGTGGCTGAGTTGGCGGATCGGAACATTCAAGGGGGTCAGAGCCCCAGAGACGCCTTTTTTAATGCCGCCAAACGGATGTCCTGGCCGGTTATCGCCTCGACGGCTACCACGCTGGTGGTGTTTCTACCCCTGCTGTTTTGGCCTGGTATCATTGGTCAGTTCATGAAATACCTCCCCTTGACAGTGGTTATCTGCCTGACGGCAGCTCTCTTCATGGCACTGATTTTTTTACCGGTTTTGGGTAGTGTCTTCTCCTCAAAAAAACCAAAAATCTTCTTGCAACAGGATGAGAGATCGAATCGTATTACCCATGGATATGGCCTTTTTCTGGCCGTTCTGCTCCGTCATCCCGGAAAAACCCTTATGGTTGCGCTGATCACGGTGATTGGCTCATCCATGGCCTATGGAAAATGGGGGATGGGGGTTGAATTTTTTCCCGATGTAGAGCCAGAGTCGGCCATGGTGCAGATTCAAGCCCGAGGCGATCTCTCCATCCATGAAAAAGATGCCATTCTCCGCCAGGTAGAGCAGCGTATTATTGGCTGGAAAGAGTTGGAATCGGTCTATGCCCGCTCGTTTAATCGGGCAGACTCCCAGATGGCAGCGGATGTGATCGGCGTGATTCAGTTTCAACTGGTGGATTGGGACAAACGCCGGAAAGCCAAGGATATCCTGGCGGAAATGCGCAAACGGACAGCCGATATTCCCGGTGTGGTGTTAGCTTTTCGCAAAGCGGAACAGGGACCTTCTGGTGGAAAACCCATTCAGCTTCAGGTCAATGCCCTGGATAATGATCAACTGTTTAAAACCGTTGCCCTGATTCGTACCACCATGGATGAGTTGGGAGGGTTTATCGATGGAGAAGACAACCGCCCCCTGCCCGGTATTGAGTGGCGACTGCAGGTGGACCGAGCCGAAGCGGCCCGCTTTGGTGCCGATGTCACCCTTATTGGCAAGGCGGTCCAGCTGATTACAGCCGGTATTAAAGTGGCAACGGTTCGGCCCGACAGTGCCGATGATGAGGTGGATGTCCGTATCCGTTTTCCTGCCGAAATGCGCTCTTTGGACCAACTGTTGAATCTGCAAATCCGCACCCATCAGGGTATGGTGGCACTCTCTAGCTTTGTCTCTCTGGAGCCGGCCCATAAAACCGGTACCTTGAAGCGAGTTAACACCAAAAGAACCATCACCATCCAGGCTGATGTACAAGAGGGAAGGCTGGTTGATGAGCGGCAAAATGCACTACAAAAAGCCTTGGAAGAGCTCAATCTCCCCCCCACCACCAAACTGGTTTTCAAAGGTGAAGAGGAGCAGCAAGCGGAGACTGGTGCCTTTCTGGGCCGAGCCTTTGCCACGGCCCTTTTTCTAATGACCCTGATTCTTGTTATCCAGTTTAACAGCCTCTATCAAGCTTTTTTGGTCTTGACAGCGGTGGCCTTCTCGACGGCGGGGGTGCTGTTGGGTCTTCTGGTGACACAGCAGCCGTTTGGGGTTGTCATGGTCGGGCTGGGTATTATTGCCCTGGCTGGTATTGTTGTGAACAATAACATTGTCCTGATCGACACCTACAACGAAATGCGGGGCAGCGGCCTCTCTCCCCGACAGGCCGCCCACCAAACCGGTCAGCTGCGTTTACGCCCCGTCCTGCTGACCGCCATCACCACCGTTGTCGGTCTGATGCCCATGGTTCTTGCCATGAATATTGATCTGATCAACCGCTCCATTACCTTCGGCTCCCCCTCCACCCAATGGTGGACTCAACTCTCCACAGCCATTGCCGGTGGCCTGACCTTTGCCACCCTGCTCACCCTGTTTGTCACCCCTGCTCTATTGGTTATGGGGGAGTTATGGCCTCGAAAAAACAGGATGAGAACCCATAAGCTGAAACGGGCCATCGGCTCACTTTTTGCCCGTTAAGTCTGGAGCCGCAAGCCTATGGTGGGGTGGCTACTGGGGAGAGTGGCGGTCAGGAAGTTTGCTTCTGGTCGGTTGACAACACCTCAACCCACATAATGGTCGCCCCAGCAACAGCTGTGGGCATCACCAGAAAATTGATGAAGGGGATGGAGGTCATCAGCAGGGTTATTCCACCAAAGCCAAAGCTCATGGCTCGGCGATCCCGAAGCTGTTTTCTGACCATTTTTCCCGTCACATCGTGGTTGCCCATAGGAACATCCGCATACTGAATCGCCAGAATCCAAGCAGAGAAAAGCATCCACAAAAAGGGGGCTGCTACATTGACTACGGGTATGATAAAAAGAACCAGGAAGGGAATGGTCCAGAGAAGACTATAGGCTAACTTGTTGATCTCATTCCAGACAAGCGGTATCAGACGAAGGGCAAACTGTTTCATCCCTGCCTGACCTTCTCCCGGCCCCTGACCACCCAGATAGCGTTCAACCCGGAGGGCAAGAATGCTGTTAAAAGGCGCCCCGACAATATTGGCCATGACACTGAAGGTAAAAAAGATCACCACGCCAGCCGAAACCACAAAAAGCGGTATTAATACCCAGCCAAGCCACTGCAACCAACTGGGCAAAAAACCATTGGCCCAAAGAATGAAAAGTTCAAACTGGCTGTACCCATACCAAATAGCCAGGGCAAACAGGGCCATATTGATAAGAAGAGGAATGATGGCATAAAGACGAATGCCCGGCTTGGTCAGAAGCCCCAAACCACGAAACAGATAGCCAGCCCCAGAGACAAAAGAGTTATTCATTAATCCATCCTTCTTGGTCGAAACAGGCTCATATGGTTAGTTAAAACCAAATTGGGACAACGGTTAAAGGCTAAGTCAACACCTTGGGCGCTGCCCAAACCCGCTGGGAAGGCATCCACGCCTTCCCAGACCCCTCCGCAATGGTTTTGTACAAATCTGGTTTGAAATCTCTCTATCACTTTTTTTACCACTCCAGGCAACCCCACAACCCTTTCGGGTTTGGCCTGGAAAAGGGCCACACTGTACTGTCCGTTATTCCTTTAGCCTTGCCTGGCACTTTTCCAGGCTCCAATATGCAGCGCCGCTCTGCCATCAACAGCCTCTAGCTGTTTTTTTTCTTTTTCTTCGCCGTGGGGGCAAAACGGACCTGATTCCGCCCTTTCTCTTTGGCTTGATAAAGAGCATCGTCTGCCATTTTTAGAAGCTGCTCCGGGTTCTTGGAGCCAGAATCAGGATAGATGGCCACACCAATACTGATGGTTACCTGCAACTCATCAACACGCATCTCCTCAATTTTTTCCCGGAGTCGCTCGGCTGCAATCTCAACCCCCTCCAGCCCCGTGCTGGGTAAAACCGCACAGAACTCCTCGCCACCATAGCGACAAGGGTGATCGATATCACGAAAATGGCAGTTCATCACCTTGCCAATCGCCTGCAATACCCGGTCTCCCTGATCATGACCGTAGGTGTCGTTGAATTTTTTAAAATGATCGACATCGAACAGAAGCAGGCCCAACATCAAGTTGTACCGCTTGGCCCGGCGATACTCCTCATCCAGAACCATATCAAACCGGCGGCGGTTGAACAGCCCGGTCAGTGCATCGGTATTGGAGAGATGTCGCAACTCCCGCTCCAACTCCTTCTCTTGTGTCACATCACGAATCAGGGCGGCCGAGCCGACCATCTCTTGATCGTTGGAGAAGATGGTGGTGGCCTGAATTTGCAACATGCGGCTATTGAAAACAATGATATCCGGGACCGACTGGACATCTTTTTTCATGATGGCTGCCAGATGTTCCGGATCGTTGAGAATATTTCTGAAACCACTCTGACAGATCTCATCCATATCCTTGCCCAACAACCGCTCGGCCGATGGGTTGACCAGAACAATCTGCTCGTTTTTGTCCGTAACGATAATCCCCTCCTTGGCACTGAGGATGATGGTAGTCAACTTATCCCGCTCATCCTGCAGACCGGAGTGGGTCCTGGCCAGTTCACTGCTCATCTTGTTAAAACAGACCGCCATCATGCGGAATTCACTGCTCCCTTCCACGTCGGCTTTCTGCTCGATGGCGCCATCTGTCATCGCCTGCATGGATTGGTTGAGTCGCTCGATGGGTTTCACCACATAGTGATGAATTCTTTTGAAAATGATGGTCAAAATAAGCAGTAGCGCACCCAGTTGAACCAAAATGATTCGAGTCCGCATGGCGCTAATCTCTTCTTTAGCCTGCTGCATGGAGGTGGTCACCTCCAGGATTCCTCGAACAGCGTGATCCTCCCCGTGGCAGGACATACACTCCTCCAGGTTGGGGATGGGATAAAAAACCGTCAGTTGAGCATCTCCGTTTTCAGGATGGGTGGTGCTGAGTGTCTGATTTTGCTTTTTTTCAACCGCCAATCTGATCTTTTCCAACTCCGAAGGGCTGGAGGTGGTACCTGTAATGACATCCCGATTTGAATAGACTTCACCGCCCATCAGCTTGTTGACATGGAGGATGGTCTCATTATCGATGAAGGCTTCACGACCGTCCGTACGTAAAATACGAATCTGGCTTAGATCCTTGACCTGCTTGATATCTTCGACATAACTTTCGGCAATTTCCGCCGAACCGCTCTGCATGATGGTTTGCAGACCACTGCCAACGGTCTCGGTCAGGATATTCAGGGAGCGCTCGTGTTGAGATAGGATGGTCCGTTCCAGATCTTGGGTGAAGAGGATAGTCACCCCAACCGTTCCCAACAAAAAAGTGGTCCCCACCAAAGCCAGTATTCGATTACCAATCCGATCTAGAAACCCTCTCTCCTGAAGGTCGTCCGGCTTATCTATTCTATTATCCATCTTTCCCCACCCATTTATCTCAAAAACTTTACTTGGAACACCACTATTCGCTACACTTGATAGATCAGAATACACCAACCATCAACCCGCTATCAACCCGCTGTATGAACTCTTTTCGTGGGTTGAGTGGCCTCTATTTCCCCCACTAACCCCCTGCTAAACAAGGTTGTCAAATGACCCATAACCCCCGAGTAACATCCCCCCTCTTCCTGGCAGGCCTCACCCTTTTGATTACTTTAAGTCTGTTGTTCTATTCAAAAACCCTTTGGAGTGAGCCGGGACAACCCAGCCAGCAGGATTGCCAACAGGTCAACCGAACAGCCTCTCTTATCCCTCCCCACATTACCGCTTTCTACGGAAGAAGCGACCTGCCCCATGTGGAGAACATCCAAGAGGACCTGGACCGGACCATTGCTCTGTTGATGGCTCAAAACCCAGGCCAATTTCAGTGGGTTACCTTGGATTTTGAAGATATTGTTGTCGAGTGCCAACTGGCATGGCGTGAAGAGACCATCCAACTATTCAAAACCCTCCAGAGCCGATCCAACTTTCTGGCCCCCAGCCTGGCGGCCATTCAATCGCATTTTCCCGACATGCCTCCCCTGGAGGTTGGCCAGTGGCTTGGAGAAAACATTTCAATAGACGAAATCGCCCGTTATATCCAGCAAGGGGTAACCTCTTTTGAGGCACGGATGAAAAAAAAGCAGCAAGGAAACGAGTCGGAAACAAAATAATAGCGGATGGGTCTGGGAAGGCATGAATGCCTTCCCAGCGGGTTTTGGCAGCGCCCAAGGTCCTAAGTATTTGACTTTGCTTTTTTTAATTTTAAAAGCGTGGGGGGGCCATCTGTGAGGCAGTGCAGCGTCCGAATAGGCGCTTTGTTCCGAGCAAATCGGAGGAACAGCAGGATTTGCAGGCACTGCACAGGATTTGCCGCATGGCAGCAGCTCATCGAACCGCATTGATCAATCAGATTCGAGGCTTTTTGCTGGAGTATGGAATTGAGCGACCAGAAGGAGCAGGTAATGTGCGCTACAAACCTCTGGGAAGAAAACAGACAGACGTAGTCGTTGGCTTCTGGATCTGAAAGACCGCCGATGTCACAACGTAGCTGCTGTAGCTTTGGCCAACAAGAATGTGCGCACAGCTTGGGCGATGTTGACCAAAGGAGAAAAATACCGGCTTGCCCACGTTGTTTGAATGATGAGGAAAACCGTGGGGGCAAGCCCCCACACCCCCGGCCTATAAGGGGAAAACACTTTTAATTTAGGAGGTTGTTCGGCCACCAAGTTGCGTGGAATGATGATCATTGATGGCAAAAAAGGTAAGACCTGCGTTCCTGAAAACCTGGTATAGTCAAAGGCATTCAGAATGCCGCTTAACTGATGAGGAGAGGAAAGCGCGAATTTTCATCAGGGCCAGAGAGCAAAAACACTCTCAACCAAAGGCCGGATATAGGGATGCAACTTTTCCTCTTTTGCTCAATGAAAAGTGTTCCTTGCTCAGTGGGGCGGACCATATATGACTATATTACTCCGCTTCAGGTTTGCTGACCTTCTCTTCGAGTTTGGCCAACATCCCTTCAATGTCCGGGCGACTTTTACGAAGAAGCTGCTTGAACTGTGCCCGATAGTTGGCAATCACACTAACCCCCTCGATAATCACATCAAAGACCTTCCATTGATCACCTGTCTTTCCCATCCGGTAGGACATGTCATACTTCTGCCCTTTGGAATAGATGATACTATCCACCCGAACCACACTTTTGGACTGCTCAACCTCTTTGACAAACGAGACCTCCTCACCCTGATAGCGCTCAATCATGCCCAGGTAGGTCCTTTCGAGCAGCTGCTTGAAAAGTGTGGTAAACCGCTCTTTTTGATCCGAAGAAAATTTGCGCCATTTGCGCCCAGTCGCCCCTTGTGCCATACGGGAAAAATCGAATTGAGGGTAGAGGGTATCTCGTAACTGTTGCCTTCTGGCCTCCCTGTTTTCCAGATTGGCCAGCTCGGGATTTTTCAGGATCTCCAGAGCAGCGTTGACGGAAGACTCCAGGGCAGCCATCCGACTATTGGCTTCGGCATGAACAGGATTGGGTGCCAGAAAAGGGAATAGAAACAGGGCAGCAAAAATAAAGAGTGTTGAAAGGGTAAATGACCGATGCATCCTGATGGATTCCTTAAATATAGATTAAAAACTATTCGACACTGCCATGGACAAACTGGCTGATCAACTCTTCAAAATTGATCGCTGGTTCCGTCTGAATAATGGTCTGGTCTGCCGACAAAACGGTCTCTGAAGCCCCAGGGCTGATGGAGATATAGCGCTCTCCGATCAATCCCTTGGTTCGAATGGAGGCTATGGCGTCTTCCTGGATGGGGACATTCGGATGAATTTTCAAGCGGACCTTGGCCTCATACTCTTTCATGTCCAGATGAATATCATCCACCCGCCCCACCTCTACACCGGCAATCTCTACCGGCGCACCGGTTTTCAGACCAGAAATGGAAGAGAAATGGGCATAAAGAGGAACATTGTCGCTGCCGACCATCTCCATACGAGCCAGCTTGACCGACAGCCACCCCATAGCCAGCAGTCCCCCCAAGACAAAGAGCCCCACAGAGATTTCTAATTTCACACTTCTCATCAGTTCTCTCTACTCCCTTTTGATAAACCCCAAAAAATGAACAAAGCGCGACAAAGCAAAATGGCCCCGATGGACATCAGATAAACTGGATGGGACCATCCAGATCACCGTTGATAAATTGCCGAATGACCGGATCACGGGAATTCCTGATATCCATGGAAGGTCCCGCCGCCCGCACTTTCCCCTGGTGCAGAACAATGACATGGTGACACCAATCAAATACAGCCGGAACCGCATGGCTGATGATCACCATGGTATAGCGGGTTCGCATGAAGGTGTCGCAGATGAGATAGTGAATCGCTTTTTCAATGATGGGATCGAGTCCCGCTGTAGGCTCATCCAGTAAAATAATATCCGGACGGATAACCAAAGCTCGGGCCAAGGCGGCCCGCTTCTGCATGCCACCACTCAACTCATCGGGATATTTCTGCTCCATTCCGGCCAGATTGACATCCTTCAAGGAGCGCTCAACCCGTTGCTGGATCTCCGCTTCTGATAGGTCTGTGGTCTCCCGCAGGGGAAAAGCGACGTTATCAGAAACCGTCAGGGAGTCAAACAAGGCACCGCCCTGGAACAGCAGGCTAAACCGTTTTCGGATGGTATTGAGCTGCTGCCGGGAGATGGTACCCAACCGGTTGTCATCTACCCAAACCTCTCCCTTGTCCGGCTCCATCAAGCCAACCATATGCTTAAGGGTGACGCTCTTTCCCCCACCACTAATACCGATAATAGCGGTAATTTTATGGGCCGGAATTTCTAGATCGAGACCATCGAGAACCTTACGGCCGTCAAACGATTTTTCAACCCCCTTGAAACGGATTTTAGCTGCAACACCCGGCTCAACCTGATGGGCCGCCCGCTCCTGGGTAAACTGTTGAAACAGACAGTTAAGCAGTTCCGACTGGGTAATCAACCCCTTCTCAACCAGGGTACGACCGATCAGATAGGCCTCCTGATTGTTGCGTTTGCATTCAACCAGGGTCTCTTCCAACTGCTTGGCGGTGATCAGTCCATTTTCCAGCAGTCGCTGTCCCACCGGCAACGGGGCCGGTTTGAGAGGGATTGTCTGAGTTGCCATTTTATTCATGTCGGACATGTATAATCACCCTACAGCATGATGGAGGTGATGAAATAGTCACAAACCAAGACCAAAACCGAGCTGAGAACCACCGCAGAGGTGGTGGCCTGGCTGACCCCCTCTGCACCCCTCTGGGTATAATACCCCTTGTAGGTACAGACCCAGGTGATGATGAGCCCAAAACTAAGGGCCTTGATCAAACCGGTGTAAATGTCGTGCATGACGACAGCCGTCTCGATACCGCCAAAGTAGGTGCCCGCACTCATACCCAGCAGTTGAACGGCAACCAGATAACCACCCATAATTCCGATGACATCGAAAATAACCGTCAGCAGAGGCAGCACAATCAACCCGGCTTGCAGGCGCGGAGAGACCAAAAATTTAAGGGGATGGATACCCATCACCTCCAAGGCATCAATCTGCTCCCGGATGCGCATAATGCCCAATTCGGCTGTTAAAGCCGATCCAGCCCGCCCGGTAACCATCAAACCGGCGAGAACCGGACCCAACTCCCGAATCATGGAGAGCGCCACCGCTTGCCCCAAGAGGGCCTCGGAGCCAAATTTCGACAAGGTATAGTAGCCTTGAAGTGCGAGGACCATACCGGCGAACACAGCGGTTAAAACGATCACGAAAAGTGAGCGAATGCCGATAAAGTGTATTTGACGCAGAATGTTCTGTCCGCGGATGGGGAGGGTAAAGAAGGTCCCCAGGACGGAAACAAGGAACAAAAACATGCGCCCCATCTCTTGGATCAGAATGAGGGATGCTTGGCCGATACGTTGAAGGAAAGCACTCATTAATTCATTCGAACAGACAGGCTGTTTATTAAAAAAAGGTCCGCCAATTCACCATCAACAGGGAGAAAAACGTTCACATCAAAAAAAAATCGGGTTAATATGGAGCTATTTTCCGGGCTGTTTTTATCGAAATAGCTGGCTGGAACTGGTAGATGGTACAGATTATTAACCAAGAAAACCTGCCTTTCGTTAAAAAATAAGAAGGCGACAAAAAAAACCAAATCGTTGCAAACTCACCGATTATCTCTCATCATCCGGAGGTTGGCAAGGTTTGGAAATAAGTAGAATTGAATAAAGTTATCCACCTTTTTTTAGGATTTGACAGAATGCGAATCTTTGCTAGGATATTATTGTTGAGCATGCTCGTCTCCATACCCATTTTATCTGGTGTTTCAGATAGTTGGGCACACGGCCACAACACCGAACAGATGATGACCACCGGGCAGGATGAGGGTCTCTCTTCCGGTGATGAGAGCATGGAGGAGATGTCGGAAAATGTTTCAGACCCCCTGGAGGGATGGAACCGCTTCATGTTTGGCCTGAACGACCTCATCTATTTTGGCATTATCCGCCCCATATCCAGAGTTTACGCAGCCCTTGCTCCTGAAGGGTTGCGGATTGCCGTTCGTAATTTTTTTCACAACCTGGAGATGCCGAGACACTTTATCAGCGCCCTGTTTCAGGGTGATATAAGAGGAGCAGGTCGGGAGATCGGGCGATTTGGTATCAATACCGTTTTGGGGTTGGGTTTTTTTGATGTCGCCAAAGATCAGTTTGACATGGAGAGCGGTGACGAGGATATCGGCCAGGTGTTGGGTAACATGGGGGTTGGTGACAGTCTCTATCTGGTTTGGCCGCTGGTTGGCCCCTCCAATCTTCGTGACACGGTCGGACTTGTCGGCGACACCCTCCTCTCACCTCTGACCTACTATCCCAAAGATGATTGGGCTCGGGTGGCTGTGCACTCCTTCCGGACCATCAACAACACCTCTTTGCGCATTGGTGAGTATGAAGATCTCAAAGAGGCAGCTCTGGACCCCTATATCTCTCTGCGTGATGCCTACTTGAAAATGCGGCAGAAAAAGATCAGCGAATGAGAAAAAAGGTTGGATTGATTCTCCTGGTGTGGGTTGGGCTGCTTTCGGCCTGCACCACACCAGGCGAGTCGACCCACGTTACCCGCGCCAACCAAGATTTTGAACTGGGTGACATTGCCAAAACCGATATAAATCTGGTAATTGAGGCCCATCACAGAGAGGCCTTGGGGTACCTGAGACTGCTAGCCCTCAAGCTCTATCAATTTAATCCCAGGCAGTGGGAAAAGAGCGGAAGTCATTCAGCCCAGGCCAGTGTCGACCGAATGTTTAACAGTCGCCACAACTGGAACTTTTCTGAACTGGAGGGGGCCACAGGAGCCGATGCCATTCACCTCTCCCTTGATGAGTCATTCCAGGGAGATCGCGTTTTGGCCTTTACCGTAGGCCTGGGCTCCATGATAATAGCCTCCTATGAGGGTAAGTATGATTTTTTCGTCATTGACTCTCTCGATGCCCAAAAACTCAACAATAGCGCCAGAAACCTGGAGATCGCAGCCTGGAAACTCTACAGAAGTCACGATCCGGAGGGGAACCCCCTGATCCAGACTGGAGGCTCTGGAAATACGACACAAAATTTGAGTTTTGAACGGCTTTTTGGCAAAATCATCGCTGTTCAGGATCTGATGTCCAAGATTGTTGCCCAGAAGACCAAAAGGGGCGTTAAATCGGCGATACAATTTTTAATGTTTCTACCCATCTAACATTGAGATAGCTCTTATGCGGTTTTATTTGATAGTAGTTGTTGGCCTCTTCTCCCTTCTTATTGCAGCAGCTCCGGTGCAAGCCGGTCTGATGGATGAGATCTACCAATTGACCGATCGCAAGCAGTACGGGGCGGCTTTGAGCAAGCTTAATCAGTTTCTCAAAACCAACCCAAACGATGCTCAGGCCCGTTTTCTCAAAGGTCTGGTGTTGACCGAGCAAGGGGAGCGTAATGAGGCTATCACTGTTTTTCAATCCTTAAGTCAAGACTATCCCGACCTACCAGAACCCTACAACAACCTGGCGGTTCTTTATGCAGAGAGAGGAGAGTATGACAAGGCTCGCTCCGCTCTGGAAAAAGCCATCAAGACCCATCCCAACTATGTCACCGCCCACGAAAATCTGGGTGATATCTATGCAAAAATGGCCTCCAAGGCCTATCGTCAGGCCCTCTCACTGAATGGATCAAGCCAGGTAATTAAAGCCAAACTGGATTACATAAAGAAAGTGTTCAACAGTCGGGCCGACCTTCCACCACCCTACCAGGAGAGAGAGGTGGAGCATCTCGACAAGCCCAAAACGCCACCCCCACCCCCCCCTTCTCAGCAGGAGAGACCGGCACAGGCTTTTGTCTCTGTACAGGATGATCTCTTCGAAGTAGAACTGGCGGTAGATAACTGGATCAAGGCGTGGTCTTCTCTGGATATCAATCGATACCTGGACTCTTATTCCAAAAAATTTCACGTTCCAGCCAAGTTTCCCAATTATAATGCCTGGGTCCAAAATCGCCGCCGGGTAATCGGCAAAGCCAAGACCATTCGGGTTACCTACAAAGATTTACGTGTCAAGCTGCTGGACAAAGATCTGGCTCGAGCCGAGTTCAAGCAGCACTATTGGTCGCCCAACTACCAGGATGAGGTCAACAAAACCCTCTCCCTCACCCGCGAAGGAAAGCGCTGGAAGATATTATGGGAACGTTCTGATGGTTAGGATAGACATCTCAACCTAGTCTGAAACAACAGGCAGCCGATAAAAGTGGTCAGATAAGGATGGAGTTTTATGCGCGTCCGAACAACAGTATCTGCTCATGCCTTGATCATCCACAAGGAGCCTTCAACCCAAAAAGATAAGGTTCTTCTTGTTCGTCTGGCCTATCGGGATCATCGCTGGCGCCATTGGTGTTTTCCCGGGGGCTATGTGGATGAGGGTGAAGAGATTACGACGGCTTTGTGTCGAGAGGTAAAAGAGGAGACCGGGTTGGTGCTGAATAACTGGCAACGGGTTGGTGTAACCCCCCTTCTTCAGCTCAAACAGCCCAACATCAGCTTTATCTACCGGTGTGACGACTGGACAGGCCGCCCTTCTGCCTGCAGTCAAGAGCTTTTAGAGGTGGCTTGGTTTGATGAAGAGGCGTTTCGCTCTGTGGCACAGAGCGGACCTCTGGCTTACCCCAGCCACATGTGCCGTCAAGTAGAGGTGTTGGGCTGGCATATTCCTGTCGAAGAGGAAAAATCAACATGATGAAACGATCCACTTTTTTGGCTTTATTGGCAGCAGTCACCTGGATGTCTCTCTCACCCTCGCCCCTGTTGGCAGATGAGGAACAACAAAAGGAAGATGAGATCAGGGAGTCTCTGGAGGATGCCCAGGAGTATTTTTTCAAGGCATTAAAATCTCTTGGAGAGGCTGGAAAAAAATCCTATGAGGAGCATATGCCGGAGTTCAAAGCACAATCGGAGGAGGCTCTGGAGAAAAGCCAAGAGCTTTTGAAGAGGTGGCGAGATCAACTGGAGCAAGAGCTGGAAAAGCAGAAAAAATCCCGAGAAAAGCTCTCCCCTTCCCCACGTCCTCAACAGCCAGATGAACACGAGTCCATGCCGATGATCTAGATCTAAGGCCGGCTGGTATCCCGACATGATTCAGTCAGGGATTTTTTCACCTGTTTGATCATAGCAGGGTGATCGATCAGAGGCCGGGAGAGATGCAGACAGAATATTACTTATCCCATCTTCCGGTTGTTTAGTGTAGTACTAAGTGGTGCATTGATTAGCGGACATATGCTATATAGAGATTTCAAATCAAATTGGGATAATGGTTAAAGGCAAAGTCAACACCTTGGGAGGCCTTGCAGGCCCCCAAATCCCCACGCTTTTAAGATTAAAAAAAAGCAAAGTCAAGGGCTTGGGACCTTGGGCGCTACCCAAACCCGCTGGGAAGGCGTTCATACCTTCCCAGCCCCATCCGCAATCGTTTTGTACAAATTTGGTTTGAAATCTCTATAGTTGGCAAGAATCCGCTTCAACTGAAATTTCCCTTTGCCTTATGGACCCGAGGCATGGTTCGTGGTTCATCTCCTCGTCACTGACATACTCTCCTCTATCCCCTTGGGCAGATGATTCGGCCAAACCTTGGGCTATAGTCTCTCTTTCCACGACCATTTGCAACACGGTCACTACCAAATCATTTCCATCAGGTAGGGCTTTTATTTTCCTTCCCAGTTCATCCGGAAGGCTAAAGGTAACGTCCATGAAGTGACTCCGTTCGGCAACCGTCATGATGAAGTTTTGTTAAATACCTCGTAGTATAGCGGAAACATAAATTCTTGCAAATCAATCTGAATGTTTGAGCGTGCGCTAATCTGCATGTGGATCCCCAAAAATGCCTCCACACTCAACCAAAACAGAGCTGGGGCTGAGTTAGTGTCGGTTGGAGGTGCCTTAGTTAATTTGGGTATTGGTCGAACCAAACTCTACGACTTGATAGGAAGCTGAAAAATCGAATCAGTGAAGATTGGTAGGCGAACTTTGATCAAGAGCAGGTCTCTTCGTCAGTTTATCGAGTCACAGACCGCGTGAGACCGCCAATGTTCGTGGGTGTTCGGAAAGAAGACAGGTATGGGCTGTAGTATGGGTTGAAAATTTTCAGGTTATGCTACTACAGAGTAAATTTCTTAATTCTCAACCTGTTAAAGGCCATATTTTTGTGTAAATGGCGGCGGGGTGTCCGCCTAACTCAGATGTTAAGATTCTGAAATTACAGCATTTAAATTATCACTAATTTCCGTACCCACCTCTCTACCCACACGGCGAACAAAATTTCTTGGCCTGAACCGGAATCCTATATTTTTTCAACCCAGAAAAGGAAAAGACTGCTCAATGTGAATCCCAAACACGGATTCACATTCATAAAACAATCCTCCCATACCTATTTCGATTTCTTCTTTACCCGCTTTTGCACATCAACCTCAATTCTGCGTAGATCCTCTATTGCTTCCATCTCGGCAATCTGTCGTTCCGACCCTCGGCGTTGATCATCAAATTGACCATAAGTTTGATGGGCTATCTTTTCCATCCTGTCATGGGATATCTTCCCTTTGTGGTTCAGAACTGGACGTTCATTGAATTCAATAAACCGATCTGCCTGAACAATCCAGTCAGCCATGTACACCTTTTCTTTGCGGCTGGCCCTCAGTTCGGCAAAATCCAGAAACATGGTAACGATAAGATTGAGTTGTGTGATTTCATCGGATGTCAGATAATTTTTAGCGGTGGTCACATCTCCTTTACGAACCCGTCCCCCCTTCCATGAAGTTAACCCCATGTTAGGCTTGTCTGCATTCAACCGAGAAACCACCAACTCGGCTGCGGTCTGGCCAGTAACTGAAAAGAGCATTTTGTTCTGGATGGTCTTGAAGAAAGTTCGTGCAGTTTCGTCCCGCTTGTCATAATCCATACTGGTCTCGGTGAAAAGATCCTTCACCTTTTGGTAGAATCGCTTTTCAGAGGCCCGGATATCCCTGATCCGCTCCAGCAACTCATCAAAATAATCCCATCCACCCGGCTCCTTTAGGCGTTCATCATCCATGACGAACCCTTTAACCAGATACTCCCGAAGGTGAGTCGTAGCCCATTGCCTGAACTGGGTACCACGGGTAGAGCGCACCCGGTAGCCTATAGCCAAGATCATATCCAGGTTAAAGAGCTTGATAGAACGTGAAACCTCCCGATTTCCCTCCTGGCGAACTGTCAAATAACTTTTGACAGTTGCCTCTTCCTGCAACTCACCTTCCTCCAAAATATTACCGATATGGTGGCTAATATTCTGCTTGGTGGCCTTGAAAAGATCTGCCATTTCCGCCTGAGAAAGCCAAACAGTTCCATCCAACGACCGAAGCTGAACCTCTGCGATACCGTCAGGGGTAGTGTAAAGAATGATCTCGCCATCAGCCATAGAATCCCAACTCCTTCAAATTACCAAACAGATACAAGATGACATGCATTGAATCCACAAGTCTCTATGCTAACTGGTCGAAACTTTCTTTGCATAATCAGCTATTGCCTCTGAAAGCCGACCCAAAACACCGATGAAGCCGTCAAAGTTGATTTTTTGCTGATTCGCTCTGACCACCTTTTTTGAGAAAATGCTCTTTCCATAATTTTTTGTTGTATCAAAAGAATCATCACCAGGGTGAAACGTCTTGCCGTCAAGAATTTCTGCCCTGACTTCATCACCAAACAAATCTTCAATTGTTACATGACCAGAGCTCCCTTTTATCTTTGGCAAAGCAACAAGGTATAGATTATCAATCAGATGGTAGAATGCCTCACTATCATTGACACGCCTTCCAATTTTGTCTTTCACAACGGAAAACAGTTTACGCGACCCTTCGTCATGATCAACCAAGATGATGACTGGGAATTTTTTTCCATTGCTTTTGAATGGCCTCAGTTTGCTTTTATATTCGATGATTAGCTGCTTTAGATCTCCTGTCCCACCAGAGAATTGCAGAAGGTCCATATTTGTTTTTGAGTGGTTGAAAAAATCAACTGCGAAATCAAATCTCCCATCAGACTCACCACCAAGCATTGGAAAGGAAGCTGACAGAGATTTAATGGCACACTTGAGGTAAACGCTATCTGTTTTCCCTTCACACAATATCATGGGTTTACTCAAAGCATGAAAGTTGGTGAAAAGTATGAAATTCTCATACAGTTTATGTATAGAAGTCGGCTCCTTCCATTTTTCTTTTCTGTCTCTTTGATCATGATGCTTTTTAACGTTATAGATATGACTGAGAATCCCCCTAAGCTGGTTCACAGTTCCTGGCTGTCTCTCCCCATCACGCATTTCTTTTCCAAGGTAAAACTGCCCCGTTCTAAATAGCGCATTACACATCGACCGGGCCTGACGATAGTAAGGTGCTTTGATATTGACTTTCCTGTTCACTACCAACCCAGTAGCAGTTTGCCGGTGCAAATCGTATTGCATGGATGTCTTTTTTGGATTGAGTTCAAATCCTGCACGATTGATCTCTTTCACCACTTTGTTACTTGGAAACCAATCTCCAGATTTATCCTGGCTGGCAATTAGGGAAGGGAAGTCTTTTTTCCGTGTGGAAAAGGTTATGTCGTCAGCATACCTTGAATATGAGCACTTGGCCTTTTTTGCTAATTTTACCAATCGAACGTCTATCAGGTGTCCAATCAGATTTGTAAGCGGTGTTTTAACCCCGTCAGGCTGAACCCTTGTTCCTTGGCGTCAGGTCAGGGTTGAGGTTCCAGGGCAGCAGGGCATCAATGTCGGTCGCCGTCTGAGCAAGCGGTATCTGCTCG
>PEAM01000030.1 GCA_002753565.1 Magnetococcales bacterium
CCCCAATAGCCCCCTGTTTTTTCTATAATAAAGCAGTCATCAGGGCCCATAGCTCAGCGGTCAGAGCCGCCGGCTCATAACCGGCCGGTCCCAAGTTCGAATCTTGGTGGGCCCACCATTTTTTCAAGGGGTTAGACTGACTTCAACCCCTTTGCCTTTTTCTCTTGTGACCAGTTTGTGCCCTCAATTGAGATGTTGGAGGCATAATCCTGCAGATGGTCACCGCCCAGGTGGGCGTATCGGCGCACCATCTCTGCGCTCTCCCAGCCGCCAAGCTCTTGGAGTGCGTGGAGTGGTGTTCCGGCTTGTACATGCCAGCTTGCCCAGGTGTGTCGAAGATCATGAAAGCGGAAATCTTCGATCCCTACCCGCTTCAACGTTGCCCGCCACGTTTTGTTGTTCGCGCTCGACAAGGGGCGTCCTCGATAGGTAAACACCAACTGCTGGTGCTTGCCGATCTGCTGGCGAATCACATCGACCGCATCATCGTTCAACGGTACAACCAGAGCCCGGCTGTTTTTCATCATATCGGCATGCAACCAGGCTTTCCGTCTGGGTAGATCAACCTGACTCCACTTCAGGCGCAGGATGTTGGATTCTCTGAGGCCGGTTGCCAGGGCGAACCGGACGATGTGAGAGAGATACTCCGGCAGCTCCTGGATCAAGGCTTCCGCCTCATACGGAAAAAGCCATCGGATGCGTCGTTTCGGCTCCTGGAACAGCTGTACCGCTGGGGCCCGATCAATCCACTCCCACTCCCGTTCCGCCTTCCGCATCAATGCTCGGACAATCTGCAGCATACGGTTGGCCGTGGTCGGGCTGCTCTCCTTGCGTTTGATATCCCGAACCCGGTGGATCTCATCGCGGGTGATTTCCGATAGCCGTTTGGTTCCGAAAAATTGATCCAGCCATCGGAACGTCTCACGGTCATTTCGGATGGATCGTTTGTGCTGCTTCTCTTGAAGATATTTGACCACTGCTTCCTGCCAGGAGCGGTCCGGCTTAATGCCGACCCGCTCCTGATTCCACAAATTCGCTTTTACTTTGTCGTGGTACTCTTGCGCTTCTTGTCGATCGGAAGTTCCAGCAGATTTTCGTATTCGCTTGCCACTCCCGGATCGGATATCGATGTGCCATGTTTCGCCTCTTTTTCTGAGTGCCATTCATTCTCCTCCTTCTTATCGACACTCTGCAAATCACACTCCGTACGCCGGTAGGATGCACGGATGTAATCGATCAGGTCAATATTTACGTAGACCCAGCTTCTGCCGACTTTGGCTCCGGGAATTTCTCCTTTTGCCGTTCTTTGCCGCAACACCTCCTTGTTGATTCCGAGGAATTTGGCGGCTTGTTGGGCGTTGAACGTCTCAATCACTACCGGTTGCATACCCCTTCCTCTCTTTGGCTGCTACACGACTCTATGGCACTTTTATTTATTGACCCGATCTTTGAGGCCCTGGGCCGGTTTGAATTTGGCCACCTTCTTGGCCGGGATGGTGATCTCCTCGCCGGTGGCCGGGTTGCGGCCCGTGCGGGGGGCCTGTTGATTGACGCTGAATGTACCAAATCCCTGCAGGGTGATCGACTCACCGGATTCCATGGCATCGGCAAGCGTTTCAATGACCGAATCCAGAAGTGTGGCCGCTTCCTCCCGGCCCTTTCCGGTCTTGGTGCTGAGGGCTTTGATCAGATCTGCTTTTTTCATGATATTCTCCTATATGATTGATTGCTTCATTGCATCCTACAGAGTCAAATACGAGCCACATTTTTACTCACACAATCCGTACATTGATGAACATGCCGGTGGCTCGTCTTCCGGCTGAAGCCAAAGTCCGTACTGTTTGCCGCCTCGGGTGGTTCGGGAATATTTGATCACCTCCCGGATTCCGGGGATCGGCTTGGTCTTGTCGTGGCCGGGAATCTTGTCCGAACTGAAAAATGTTCCGATACCGAACCGCTTGCCGCAGCGACCGACCATCATCTCCCACGTCTCGATCCGGTCGAACTGCTCCGGGAATCGGTCGGCAATGTTGCGGATTCCATCCTTGGTCTCATGAATGCATGGCATGCAACCAACTCGGGCGGCTCCCATTTTATAAAGGGGATTCGGCTCCAACCTGTGATGACGGTGGATATCAAACACCTTCTGCCAACTCCAAGAGAGGATTGGGCGGTAGTTCCAAAGCCGTGGGCCAACCCGGTCCATTTTGAGGAGATTGGCCCGGCTCCGGGATTCATCAGCCCGAACACCCTGCCAAGAGACGACCAGATGACCGGCCTCCAGCAATGGTTCCTGAATTTGGTAGAAAATCGGGTTGTGATTGACGGCAACATCCACCTTACGTTCCAGAGCCTGCTCAATCCCCGAGCTGGCCCCGCCGCCGCCGGCAAAAAGATCGATGATCAAGCCGGGCATGATATTTCATCCTCACCCCAGTCAATTTCACCCTCACCCAACCCCACAAAAAATGGCTCTGTATCATCCACTAGCTCCTCAATCCAATCCTGTTTTTCATAGAGATCCATTTCACTCCAATTGTCGGGAAGATCTTCCGGGTTGACCGAGATTCCGAATTTGACGTCCACCCAGACGCTTGTTTTATTGATCATCTTCATCATCATTCTCTCCACAAAAAAAATCATCGAACGAGGCTTTGTGATCACACGCTCCGCACTGGACTCGGGTCAGGTCGGGGCGGCACATATCTGTGGTTATAGTTCCGAAATCGGCTTCACCGTTGTGATAGACCGCCACCTGGGATTCGACCGTTGCCCACACTTCATCCAATTCCTGGTTACATGCTGGACAAATCATGGTATTTGCCTCTCCTTTTTCAGTCGTTCACGCTCTTCCTCAACGAATGCCTTGCTTCGGTCCAACCTTTTTTTGCAAGCCTCTTCCAAGGTGTCTGCATAGACCCATTCATGTTGGTACACCCCCCAGCTGTAACTGAAAGTGCCACCGTATATTGCTTTTTGCGGCACTGGTGTAGCGAAGCAAATCAGAAAACCCAGCCTGTAACGGCCGTAGAGTGCACAGGCAATTTCTTCCAGGTCTTCAGGATCATTGAGATCTCCCTCCTTGAGGCCAACTTCTCTCCACACCTCCGGCAAATCCCGAAACGCTTCGGCTAAAAGGTCGGGCCATGACTCCATCCGACACATCAGGCCAAGATGAAAAATCTGCTCGGCACGGATCATCGGATCATTTGCGATTTGTTGAATGGCCGTTTGGCTCATGCCCTCTTCTCCTCTTTCTCCTCCGGTTGTTTGATCCCCAACCGCAACATCTCCTTCTCGATGCAGTCGCCGATCTCCACCACCAGGCTGCCGACCCAGCGCCCCTGGGAACCGGGTTTGATGTAGCCCCCCTTGGGGGAATGGACGGCGGCGAGCTGCTCGACCAGAAAGGCGGGGTTCTCCACTTGGCGAAAGATGGCCGAGGCGGTCAGGGACCAGGCGACGATCCAGTCGTAGTTCTCCATGTTCTTGGTGTTGACGAAAATCTCGAACAGCTGTTTTTTGCCGGTTTTGGCCACCTCGATATGGTTGATGGTGATAAAGTAGGCGTGTTCGGCCAGCGGCGGCTTGATCCGGTAGGTGTACCCCGGCAGACATTCCGGCCGTTGAAGCAGTTGGGGCGATTGGGCCGCTTGGATCGATTCAGTGGTCACGCCGTCATCCCCCCATTGCTCACGACGGACAGGGCCGGTGGTGGAGTTGTCGGCCGCCCGGTCCGTTTGTCCAGCTCCCGATTCAACCGTTCCATATTCTCCCGAGCCTTGGCGATCTTCTTCTCCAGATCCCCGATGATCTTGTGAAAACGGTATACCTCCACGATCAGCTGCTCGGCATTCATCTCTTCCGGCCTGGTCGACTCTCCATCCTGATCGTTGAGAGGCACAATTCGGCCGATTCTGGTTATCTCGCCATGGCCGGTGGCCAGCCAGATCGGATCCACCTGACAGGTCAGGGCGATCTGCACCGTCATACGGCTGGTGGCGGAGCGGCCGCACTCCAGCTTATGAACGGCGGTCTGGCTGATACCGACCTTCTCGGCCAGTTGCTTCTGGGTCAGATTGGCACGGTCCCGAGCCAATTTGATCCGTTCTGAAAAGGTGGTGTTTGTTTCACTCATTGGTTACTCTCCGGTTGGTTGATTAGGCGGCTGAAAAAATCTCATCACGTCGGCCCCGACGTGATGAGATCCGTCTGGCTTTGCTGATATCCTCATTCACCAGGTCGGTGACCAAAGCGATGGAGAGAAAAAGGCAAAGCACGATCGAAACGGTTCTAAAAAGGGTGGTGATGGCGATCCCGGCCATGGAGACCGGTGTATCGAGAATCCACTCCTCATCGATGAGCCCCATGCCGAGTAGCGCCGGATGGGCGGCATAGCACTTTTCACAGAGAAACACGCCACCCTTGGGATCGGGCCGCCCGCTCCAGTAGCGGTAGCGGATCTCCCCCTTGAAGCTTTCCGGTGGGCCTTCGTAGGGGCCGAGTATGTAAAGACGCTCCGGCTTTTTTTCGCTGGGCCGTTGAACGTTCTTCAGCTCGTTCATACAGCGGGGAATCCATATCTCGGCATCCGGACAACCGCTCTGTCGGCTGTAGCATTTGTTCTCCTTGCCCTTGCCCTTTTTGATGTGGCAACGTCGGGAGGCCCAATCGTGGCCACCGAAATGGCGGCAGTAGCCGTGGAGGATGGCCATCAATATTCTCCCTCCGGACCGCCGATGGTCGGCACGTGCAACCCCTTCGACTCCAGGATCTCCACCCCGATGGCCATGGCGTGGGAAACCCGCTGGCCCTTGATGGAGGGATCGTGGCGCTCCTTGACCACCACTCCGGCGGCCAACAATTGTTTTTTGAAAATCTGGGCGCTTTTCACTGGTATTCCGGCCGCCTTCTCCCGCAAGTGGGATGCGGTGGAGATGTGATCCATGATGTGGGACGGCCGTACCACCAGACACGGCAGGGCGTAGCTGCTTTTGGGCTCCTTCACCATCTGTACCGCCCAGGGGTGCGTAACCCGGCCGGCGGAACACTCGGAGAGGAATATCTCCATGATCCAGACCCAGGGCTCCCGCTGAGTCTCGGTCTCCAGAATGTGCCGGTTCATCTGCGCCAGCAGGTCGTTTTGGAACCCGCCCTGCTCCGGCGCAATATCGGCAAACTCGGCCAGAAGCATCCAGGCGGCGAGAATCCCGGCATAGTTTTCGATCATTCGCGGAGCGTTGTTGATGTTGGGGATGGCGCTGCAGGCCAGGGAACAGACCTCTCTCGCCCGCTTATGAATGGAGCGGATCTGATCCCGTGAGTGGGAAACCAGAAACTGCAACCACTCCAATACCGGAAACACCGGCAGGTCATCGGCCAGCATGGGGCCCTGTTTTTTCCGGGCCAGTTCGGACCGCACCGTTTTGGTGATGATGGAGTCCACCGGCACATCCTCCCCCACCAGCATCACCGGAGCACAAAGCAGATATTCGGTCATCTCCGATCCCCGCTTGGTGGTGTTGTGCTGGTAGGCCTCCTGCAGCTGGTTGACCGCCGCATCGATAATCCGCATATCCCGGGCCGACAACTCCGCCCAACCCACCGGGTGGGTGGTGTTGCTGATGGAGGTAATCCGGCGGAAGTCGGTGTTGACGGTCTGGCCGGAAAAGTTGGTCATGGCGATGGTCGACTGCATCTTCAGGGTCAACACATCCTTCCCGGCCCCTTTTTCCGCCTGCAGAACCAGATGCGGCCAGAAACCGATGAACGCTTTCAGATGCGCCCCCAACGCCCAGACCAACGGAATGGTGGCGGCATTGTCGGAAAAGGTCTCCTGGTAGGCCTGGATCACGCTCCAGGCATCGGTGGTGGGGCCGCTTGGAAACATCAGGTTGCTGTAGGGACACTGTTTTTCCGGCTCGGTAAAAAAGCAGTCCGGCCCCTGGTTGACCACCGGCCGCCCATCCTTCCAGCCGATACCGACGATGTTGATGGCCTGCTGTTCTCCCAGGTGAACGGCCCGCTCCAGAATGTTCAGCATTCGGGGAAAGGCGTAGGGGTTGAAGATGGCCCCGAAGCGCCGCCAGTGATCGAGAGAATGAAACTGCTCGTCGGAAAGCACCCGGCGTTGCATCCTGGGGCCGTGGCGTGGTGTCTGGACGGTGGCCGAAAAGACGCTTTTTCCCTCCAGATCCCGACTGCCGGTCAACACCGACCGGGAAGAGGCGATGGTGATCCGGGTGAGGGAAGCAATGCGGAAGCCGCAGAGATCGACGATTTCCGGACCGATCTCCTCACCGTGCTCATTCTCCCGGTGGGCTTTTTTTATCCAGGTGGTGTGATCCTCCGTACAGGCAAAGCGCCAATATTGACCAAAATCACGGTCCGGCAGCCGCAACCGGGAGCGGCCCGGCTTTTTTTTATCCAGACTGGTGGATAGTCCGGGCACGATGCCGGGCTCCAGTACCTGTAGCCGTTGCCGGAGTGCATCCACCCCTTCGGCCTGTAGCACGTCGTTGCAGTCGTTGTGCTCCCATCCATACTGATCCACCAGCATGGTGGAGGTTTTCAACGTATTGAGCCGCTCCAACAGCGTCCAAGCCGCTTCGTCACCGGGCCGTTTTTTGGTCTTCTCGTCGGGTTGATCGTTGTCCATGCAGAGAATCACCCGTTTGCCCCGCAGCCACTCCAGGGGCATGTTTTTGGCGTTGCTGATGCCTCGGGTGGCAATAGCGGCGGTCCGTTTCAGACCGCACGCCTCGATGGAAAGAACGTTGATGGGGGATTCGACGATGTAGATGGTTTTGGCCGACGTAAGCTCCCGCCTATCGATGAACCAGGGGTGACGATCCTTCTCGCCGTCCGTCTTGGTTTTGCGCTTCCCCCCCTCGAATGCTTCCGGGTCGGTAAAACGCAGATCCACCGCCACCACGTTGCCTTTCTCCAGGCTTTTGACGATGGCTGCCAGGGCCGGACCTCCGTGGCCGATCTCCCCTTTTTCCACCTTCGGATTGGTCCAGGAGGTGTGACCGAGAGATCCGGTGCCCAGGGCCTTTTTGCTGATCTCCTCCGGGATGCCCCGACCTTTGAGATAATCGATGGCCTTTTGATCCTCTCCCCGGCAGGTAGAGGCCTTCCACTCGATCTTCGACATCCGCTCATTTTTTTTCGGCCTGGCCTCCCGGATCGGCCAGCCGTAGGCCCGGTGGAGCCAGTTGATTGCCTCTTTCAGATCCAAACCCTGGACATACATCACCAGTTGCACCGGCCCGCCGCCGCGATCCGTGGAATGGTCTTTCCAGCCTTTGCCGTTTTTGGCAGGAAAGATGGAGAGGGAGGGATTTTTATCCTGGTGATGTGGGGATTTGTAATTCCCCGTCTGCCCGCCTGGTCGGTGCAGTCCCAACCGGTTGGCCAGGTCGTGGAGATCCACCCGTTCGTTGATCTGGTCGATGGTCAACATTATGGTTTCATCCCCGAATGGCAGCCAGTGTGCTGTTTCACGGTGAAACCCCGTTGGTTGATCAGACGGATGGCTCTTTTTTGCCGGACGGCATCCCGTTCCTTCTCTTCCTCAAATGCCTTGGTGGCGCTCTCTTCATCCGGAAAGGGTGTTCCGAACCATTTTGTTCCATCCCAGCACTGAAGCTGCCACTGGCCAGCCGGTTTCGGCGAAGGCTGTGGCGGCCGGATCGGTGGAGCGGTTGGGCCATGGAGTTTGAACAGAAAGCCGCAACAGTGCCGATAGACCGGGCTGGCCTGGTGAATCCTGACGAAATCACTCAACTGCAACGCCCCGGCCTCTCCCTGGCGAATCGGATCCTTGCACTCCGGGCAGAATTTCGGCGCATGCTGGAACACCGCATAGTTGCACTCCGTGCTCATTGGGATCTCTCCATGGATTCGCGCAACTGTTCCGAGGTGGGGCGGATATAGTGCATGACCGAGGCGATTCCGGTATGGCCCAACAGTCTGGCCACCTCCACCAGGGGCTCCTTGGCTTCGGAGTTTTCCAAAATCCGCATGGCCCGGGTGTGACGAAACCAGTGGGTCGTGAACCCTTCCGGCAGGTCGGCCATCTTCGCCCAATACTTGGCCCGAAGCTGCAGGGAACGAACGGTAATCCCCTTTCCCCGCCTGTTGATCAGCAGTTGGTCATCCTCGTTACGGGATCCGCCCATCTCTCTGTGGATCATCAGCAGAACTCGTAAACAAGAGATCCCCCGTTTAGGCACAAAGACGGTGTAACCCAACCCCCGTTTGGCAATCTCCCGACGCACATTGAGGTTTTCCCTGCTGATGGCCAGCTTGGCATCCCGGACCGTCATCCCGGCCATGGTGCCGACCCGAATCCCCAAGGTGATCATCAGCTCCATCCAGGCCCGATCCCGCCGCGCCAGAACATCACCGTACTGACGAACGATTTTGAAAAGCCGCTTTTCTTCTTCACAGGTCAGAGATTTTTCGCTGGGGGATGTGGTCACCATTTATTGCCTCACCTTATTTGTTACCTGATACGCCCACAAAAAAAGACAAAAGTTTTACTTGCCCGCGATCCTCAAAAATCGAGATCTCGTTTGTCAGTCATGGAATCACCTGTTCACCTTCCATGCAGGCGATAGTTTTCAATATGTGAACCGAAGAGCAATTCTTGCGTTAAGCTACTTTTTGCCCGGCCAACCCTTTGAGCTTTTCAATAGGGTCTTCTTCCCAAATTTGGGTATGAGTCAATGGGCAATGCATACGGTGAAGCGCCTCGGTAATCCTCTGTTTGATGAGGTTGATTGTGAATGGCTTGATGCGGTCTTTGGCATTTCCATTCAGCACCAAATTTACCGTGCTCATTTTTACCCCTGTCGCCTCCGGCACGGCCGATAGATCAGCATGATAGATTTGAGTGAGTAATTTCTGTGCCGATGTTTTCATTACGTGATATCCTACAAAGCTGATAATGTTCATGCGGAACCAAAAAATCAACGTATCGTGAGATAAAAGTAACCGTACTGTGAGATTATGTCAAACACAAATATGACACAACGTGAGATTAAGGGCGTGATTTCCAGGATTCTGGGGGTTTACGGGGCAAAAAATGAGAGCCATTTGGCCAGCATCCTCAAGATGTCAAAAGGAACGGTGAGCGGATGGAAGCGTAGAGGAAACGTCCCACATGATTTTTGCGCCCGGATTGCCACTGAACAAGGAGCAAGCAGCGACTGGCTCCTAACCGGCAAGGGTTCCCCTTTCATCGGTGGCTATTTCGCATCAGAAGAGGAGGCCATCAGCCATCTGGATATCCTGTTGGATGAATCGGGCTGGAACCTCTATCTGGTCTCCGATCGTACTTCGGCCTACTGCTTGGTGCTGACTCAGGACCATGAGTCGGAGAGTGCAGACGGGGTGAAAAAGAGCTATACCGAGGTGGAGATCATCGGTGGCCAGGTAGGGGAAAACCTACTGGAGCGGGTTTCGCAACTGACCGGACAGGTAACGGCCTTTACCGTCGACACCACCGCCGAGGAGGTGAAACGACTGGTCAACGGCCAGGTCGGCAGCCATGAAATCATGGGCCGGGATGGAGAGGGAAATGGCCTGCCGGATCGGGCGATCTCGGTGGTCAATTTTTCCGACTTCAAAAAAGGATGGTTACTACCACACATAAAGCAATCCACGAGTGATCAAAGCAAAGATGGTCTCAACGGTACAACGGCCCAAGGCATGAAAAATTATCCCGAGGTGGGGGCAGAAGATATTTTTAGAGCCATGGACCAACTGGCGAAGCTGATGGAGAAAGAGGGAAAAGTGATGCAACCCGGAAAAATGTCCTCCATGGTCAGGTTGACGGCGGAAATTCTGGCAGATGAAGTCAGGAAGTCCGGCAACGACCCGGCAAAGAGAGACACCGTTATTATGGATAAAATCCGGCAAATAATTCGTATTGCCGACAAGTAGAAAACGAAAAGCATTGCTGGATTGCTTATGGCATGACTCATGTTGGCGTTGGTGATCTTTACCAGCCGATATCGGTTGGCAACAACAAGATTGAGGAATGCCGACATGGAAAAAAAACTCTGTCAATTGGCTGAAGAAATCAAAACATCCCCATCCTTGAGAAAAAATGCCAGATGTCGATGGATCACAATCACCGTATTCACCAACTTGGTTACTGCTTTTTTTTGCTGGCAAATTCATGATTGGCACCAACCAACTGAGCCGAAACAACATACCCTGACCCATGACCAACAAAAGATTGCCCAGTGATTCCACACCAGTTACCAAGAGGCCCCTGGTGGATGAAGACGATCACCAGGGGCCGTTGGGACACATGATTCGAAAGTTCAGAATTTGCCGATCAATAATTCCTGATCAGCAACTCCACTACCGGGATACTTTTACTGTTGGCACATGAATATCGGGTAGATGCCTCATCAATCTGGAATGATCGAAAAATTGTCCGGATCTCCTGGGTGTCGTTCAGGCTGAGCAGAAATTTTCCCTTGATTCCGCCCAGAACATCAGCCAGACGGGAAAAATCTTCCCGACAGAAAAGCCCCTTCCCGTAATGATCCTCACAGTTGAAATAGGGAGGATCCACGTAAAAAAATGTTCCCGGTCGATCATACCGTTTGATCAGCTCGGCATAGGGTAGGTTTTCGATGTGAACTCCGTTAAGACGGATATGAGCGGCTGAGAGATCTTCCTCAATACGCAGAAGGTTTAAACTGGCCGGGCCGGTGGCTGAGTAGCCAAAGGTTTTTGTTCCACTCATCCGGCCACCAAAACAGAGCCGGTGGAGGTAGAAAAACCGGGCGGCTCGCTCGATATCCGTCAATCCTTCCGGAGGGACCTCTCTGGCCCATTCGAACATCTTGCGACTGGTCAATGCCCATTTGAATTGCCGGACGAACTCCTCCAGATGACGTTGCACCACCCGGTAGAGGTTTACCACCTCACCGTTCAGATCGTTCAACACTTCCGACTTGGATGGGTCCTTACGAAATAGAATCCACCCCGCCCCTGCAAAAGGCTCCGCATAACAGACATGGTCCGGAATCATGGGAACGATGGTTTTTGCCAGCAGGAACTTACCGCCCACCCATCCTGAGAGGGGGCTTCTGATCGGTTTTGCCATGAGCTTCTTCCTCTAAAGACGCTCGATGGCGTGCGGATATGGGACTCTCGGTCCGAATTGAAAATCTGTTGACGGTTTTGCATCGTGGGCATTTGATCTCCAGGTTCATAAACTCACCTTTTGCCAATAAACGCCCACACTTGCAGCGCACTTCATCTAATTGCATGACTTTTGCTTTATTTATTCCGCCGTGACACGGTGACGGAATGGCCAATCTTGGCCGAGTTGGTCATGCGAGTTTTAACCTCGTAGCTCTGGGTAGTTTGACAACCCATCTTCCGTCGGTCGGGCGTGTTGACGCACGCCCGGCCTTCGGTCCAATCATCAATTCACATGTGCCCGGTCATCTTCCGCGACGGCGGTGATTTCAATCTTCTCCCCACGTGGTCGGATGGAAAGCACCCGGGCCAGTTGCGACCACCCCTCTCCGGCACCGAAACCAAAATAGGTTCGCTCCGCGTCGTGACCGGTGAAGGGGGATACGTCCAACGGATCGATCAATTTTACTTGCCTGTCCGCTCCGACCACGGCTACCACCTCATAGGGACCGGCACGGGAGCCGTCACGGTGGCGCAGGGCGATGTAATGGGTCTCTCCCTCGGTCCAGGTGAGCGGCTCGGAGAGGGTGAGGATAGCGTTGTTCCAGGGGGGAACGGTTTCGGGATCGGTCAAACCGTCGGCAGTCCAATCCACCACCTCGCCCCCCTGGCCCCAATTGGGCAGATCGTGGGTGATGGCGATCAGATCGCCGTAGATGGGGATCAACCCCTCCAGTTCGGTCTCGAAGGTGACCATCTTGCGCCGGTAGCGGTTGTCGGCGGCCATGTAATCCCCCTCCCGCTGGGCCTGGGCGGCATTGGTACAGCCGAACAGGGTCACCTTGGCCGGTTTCTCCTCGACGCTGTCCGGCAGGGAGGCGGTGATCTCGTCCGGCTTCCAGGTCTTATCACTGAAATAGGTGACGGTCACCGCATCGGCGGTATCATCCCCCGGCATGATGTATTCGATACGGAGGCTGTTCCTGACGATATTCCTCGGACCGAACAGGGCCACCGGCAGGGTTTTCTGGGTATCGCGTATCAGATGCAGCACACCCCCTTGGAGGATCGGCACGGCCCGGCCGCAGCGGGCCACCTTCTTCAAAGCGGCCCAAACCGTCATTACCGAATCGAACACCCCGTCGAAATGGTCTCCACGACTCGAAAGCAAGGTGTCCAGGGCCTGCCAGTCGGTCAGCGCCAACCGGTCGTCGGTCAATTCCGCTCCGTAGGCCGATCGGCAGATATCGGCACAAGCCCAGACGATGGAACGGCTGGCCTGGGGAGAACTCCAACCAGTGGCGGAATCCCATCTCGGTATTTTTCGGGTGACGATGCCATTGATCAACCGGGAGGATTGATGGGAGAGATTGTTGGTGGCCCGCATCTTGACTGCCAACAAGGTGATATCGCCAAAATCGGGCGTGCCGGTCAGCCTGGCCCGAACCTGCCCCCAAATCGCCTCATGCCCGGCCCGGGAACTGGTATCTTTCGTATCGGTCCGTTTGACCCGAACCTCATACCGGCCCGCCGTCACGGTATAGCTGTAGCTCTTGCGGATCGCCGTGTTGGTGGCTGCCGAATGGCTCTCCGTGGCCAGCACCGTAAAAGAGCCGATGGGGCTGCCGTCGTCGTCGATCTGCCGATACTCCACCGTCCAGTTGAGGGTTTTGGAATCGAGCCCACCTTGGTCGTTGGCGTAATAAAGGCCACGGGGCATGACGATATCGACGTCGAGCTGGTCGGCCGTGGTTTCGGCGGGATTGACGGCAAAGGGACCGATCCAACCATCCTCACCCCCCGTCAGCTCGTTGGGAGCCAGCAGGGTTTGACCGGCCACCTCCGGTGCCGTGACTACGTCGGCGTCAAACAGGGTGATGGTACCGCCGGGTGGAACGGTCTCGGTGGTCACCTCCGCGAAGGAGCTGATCGGAGTGTCCTCGATGCGGAGCTGCTCGATATCGAACTCTCCTTGCCCTACGACGTGGAGCTGGTGAAGAAACTGTTCGTTATCGACGAACTCCTGCCACGGCTTGGCCGCCAGGTCGAAATAGATTAGATGACGGCCATAGACCACCGGGATCGGCGCACCGAGCCGACCGGCATTGCCCTGGCCCTGTAGGCTGTAGGTGGGGCTGGGTGCGGCGATGGTCCCGGTGGGGGATGCGCCCGCTGAAGCGGTGATCCCAGTGCCGATCGAGCCGCCATAGCTCAGAGATGGCATGGTGGGCGATGGCGGAGGAATCAGGACGTTGACCAGAGCATTCCCGATCATACCGATCGCAGCTCCAGCCAAAGCTTTGGTTGCCGTCCAACCAATCACATTGGCCACGGAGGTGGCGATACCTGTGCCGAAGTTGATGGCGGCGATCTGTGGAGCGACCACCGCCACAGCAATGGTCAATATGGTCTTCAGCGGATTTTTTCCACCACCGCCCAACGGCAGGGCCATGAAGACCACCACCTCTCCATTACGGATTGTGGTGGTTTCCCATTCGGCCCGCATGATCGGCTGGCCGTTGTGGATGCAGACGGTGGGCCGGTCGAACTCCTCTATTCCTTGGGCTTCCAGCCATTGACGGATGGTTGCCTGAAAAAACAGTTCATGAACCTGCCGCCCCTTATCCGGCTGAAACGGATTGTCCGCCATCACCACCACACCGCTCATGACTGCCTCTCTCTAAACCGCCCGTCTCCAAATCGATAGAACCCCTCCACCTGCCAACCATGAACCGGCAACACGGAAAGCGGTTGAAACACGACGCCCGGCCCTTCGGTACAATGCAGCACCCCGCCACCGTCCACCTCCAGCCACACCCCGACATGGACCGGATAACGGGCCTGGCGCAGCAAGACGCAATCCCCTTCATCGGGTGCGGCCACCTCGCTCAACCCTTTACGCTCCGGGTGATCCCGGAAGGTTCTTACCACCTGCAGAAGATTATCGCCAGGCACCGGAATGATGGAGAGATCCCGCCCGAAAATCTTCTTTTGGACGAATCGGACGAAGGTCCAACAGTTGAAAGAGTCCGGCCCCTCGCCGATGGCCGACCAGGGGCGGCCGATCAGATCCACCGCCCAATGTCGTTGCCTGCTCATCGTGTCAGCCCCGGAAATCGGGTGGCGGTGTAGGATTCCGCCGGGAAGGCCTTGGAACCGATATCCATCATCCGCGCCCTTGCGGTGACGGTCATCACATCGGCATGGGCCTCGGTCAACACCAGGGTCAGCGGCGGATCCATCTGCGGCCCATCCAGATCGGTGGAGAGATAGGGCCGATAGGTCACCTCGATCTTATCCTGGCTGGTGGCCGCCCCGTCCAACGCCTCGATGATGGCCCGATCGACGTTATCCAGGGTGATGCTGATCTCCGGTACCGGCACCGTATCCACCGGTGGCAGATCCAGGTCGAACGATAGCGCGATGAAAGTAACTATCTCCCCGCCATTGACCGGAGCCGAGGCTTCCAGCCGGGCGGTCAGGTCGGCATGATCCCGCACCACCCAGATGGAAGTGGGCGCGCCCAGATCATCGACAAAGGTCGGATGACGCAGCTCCAGAGTGTGCAGAATGACGATATCTGCCGGAGCCGAGGCGTACGCCTCCTTGATGGCATCGGAAAGAGACGAATCCGGCATGGGTCAGGCAGGCCAGTGGTGATCGGCGGTGAAATCGTCCGGCAGGCTTTTTTCCAGTTCGCCGGATTTAGTCCGCACCGACTCCACCCAGGCCCAGGCGGATTGGATCTCCTGAAATTCGGCGGATTGCTCCGGAGTCAGGTTGGCATCGCCGATCCGGGTCAACTCCAGACCACGGGCGATCAAATTACGCTGTTTCCAGTCGGGAAAGCGGGCCGTAATCCGGCGACCAGCCTCCCCTTTGATGGCGGTGATTTTACTGTTTTCCAGACTGCTGATCTCTTCCGCCGTCATATCCCGTACCAACTCTGTAACGACCACCCGGTCTGTCTGGACATTGATCGATTGCCCGTTACGATTTTGAGTATTGGTTGGTGTAACTTCAACCACCTCTACCGGCAACCAACCCAACTCTTTCAACTCCACATTAGTTGCTAAATGAAGCCCTGAAACATGTTTCCAAGATTTTGGCAAATCCCGAATAATTCTTTCTTCTATTTGGTAATACATATTCACACCCTAAATTATATCAAACTGGTGAACGTAATTTTCAACAGAAACAACATATAAGGAGGATCCATCTGCTTTAAAGAATACGTGGTATGGGTTTAAAGGTGTACTGAGTTCTTTTGAATCATATGATGCGGTACTTACGTCCCACGCCGTAGATAGCGTGTATTGGATTACAGAATCACCAGTTAAGCCACCGATGAACATTTTTGTACCATCACTTTTGAAGAAGATACCTGTTGGTACAGAGTCTTCTGTTGCAATACTTTTCGACTTACTATCATATGATGCAGTAGATATATCCCATGCCGTAGAGAGAGAGTACTGATACACAGAATCTGTACCATTACCCACCACATAGAATTTAGTACCATCTGACTTTATGTAAATATTATAAGGTGTGGTTTCTTGTGTAGAGACACTATAACTCTTTGAATCATACGATGCTGTTGAAACATCCCATGCCGTCGATAATGTGTATTGGTACACAGAATCATTAAGTGTACCAATCACATACATCTTTGTGCCATCATCTTTAAAGAAAACACCCCTAGGTGTGGTTTCTTGTGTAGAGACACTATAACTCTTTGAATCATACGATGCTGTTGAAACATCCCATGCCGTCGATAATGTGTATTGGTACACGTTTCCAGCATCTGCATCTGCTACATATAGTTTTGTACCATCCGAACCTATGAAGAATCCTGAACAATTGGTAGTTTGAGTGGCTATAGAGAATTTCTTATCCCCTTCCTGATCATAGCTTGCCGTGCTGATATCGTTGGCGGTACTTAAAGTCAGAGCATTAATATGATCAGCAGCTCCGGTAACATACATTTTCGTGCCATCAGAATTAATTTCCAAGGCATACGGATTTGTATCAAAGAAGTTTGTCGAATAGCTTTTAGAAGCATAAGAAGCAGTGGATATGTCCCAAGCTGTTGAAAGATCGTATTGGAGTATTGCACTATTTGCACCATCAATAACAAACACTTTCGTGCCATCTGAAGATATTGTAAAATCACACCCAAGTGTAGTCTGACTGCTATAATCCAAAGATTTACTATCATACGATGAGGTATTAGAATCCCATGCTGTAGATAGAGAATACTGGTATATGACATGAGGGCCTTGTTTCGACATCAAGTACATCTTTGTACCATCTGTTTTAAATCTGATATCTTGTCGAACATTCCCAGACCAAGTAATTGATCCTGAAGTCTGCGAGAAAGAAGCGGTACTAAGATCCCATGCAGTACTCAAAGACCATTCGTGTATTTTGCCAGTAGTATTATCCCAAATGTAAAAGATAGTACCATCTGCACTGGGCCTCATATTCCAAGCACCATCAGTCGTTGCAGACACATCCAATGACACTGAATCATAGGAAATGGATGACAGATCCCAAGCCGGATTTAAAGAGAATTGGTGCAAAACATCTGCCGTGCTGAATACATATACTTTTGTGCCATCAGTGTTGAAACTGAGACTTTCACCATTCGTCACAGTATCTGAATACCATACACGGCCAGTATTATTAAACGAGTCTAAATCCCAACCGGCCCCGCCGGACGCTCCAGAGGCAGCCATCATCAGTATAAAAGGAATCACTGACTGTCTCCACTGGCGACCATGCCGTGCCAGAGTGTGCCGCCATCCACCGTTACAAACACCAAAACATCCGTGCCGACCGTTGTAAGGGTCGGAGCCGTACCACCTGCCCAGTCGACAGAAGCGGGCCAGTTGACCGCCTGGGAGCCGCCGTTGGACAAGATCAATGTAAAACCGCAACCTTCATCGGATGCTGTTGGATTGCTGAAAGTAAATGTGGTAGTGGCCGTGTCCACCGTGGCGGTGACCACACTGCCAAATGTCAGATCAATATCCTGGACACCACCACCGATTGATCCGATGGCGTTGATTCTCTCGGAAAATGTATCGACAAATTGAAAATTAGTACCATCATATTGGAAGGCATATATGCCTCCGGACTTGATATCTCCAGCAGTAGGGTCGGCCCCGGATCGGGTTTTAATCGCCTTTACCCCCAGACCGGAAACATCAAGTGTGGCCGCACCGGTGTTATCGCTGGTAACAGGAATTTTTACCCGGATCCAGGCCCCGGCGGAATAGGTAGTCCATGCGGTCCCTGGGGTTGCAGTATAGGCATCGGCTACCCCGCCGCCATCAACATAGGCAGAGGTGGATGCCGCCAATACTTCATCCCGTATGGCCGTCACTTGGCTGATAACGTTGTTACTGGTGAGGTCGGTCTCCAGGTCGGTGGCCAACTTTGCCAGAGATTTCACCGGACCACCCTCGGTGGTGACGGTGGTGGTGTTATCGCCGTGGACGATATCGTGGGCGGTGGCGGAGTCGGCGGTCAACTGGGTAGCGGCCGCCTCCAACTGTTCCTGTAATGTGGGCATATCAGGTTGCTCCTTACAATCAATTCCAGCCGTCGGGGCCGGGCAGTGTGCTGTGTATGGTGGTGTGGGTATCGTTCATCTCGGCCAGTAAAAGATTGATATCCTCCATCCAACCCGCCGGGCTGGGCAGAGTGCTGGTGACGGCGGTGTGGATGCTACCTATAGCCACCAGAAGACCAGGAATATCCTCGGTCTCAGCCACTTCCAACACCTCTTCAGAGATAACCGGCCGTTCACGGATCTCCAGGGTGGCAGTAACGTTCCAATGGGGATTTTGACTGCTGTTCATCGGTTTGGCTTTATAGGGTGCTCCACCGCCACCGGCAAAGCGGGCCACATGTTTGGCCAGGCCCAACCCATAGAGCAGATCGATATCGAACCAGGCTCCACCGGCCAGGGCTTTATGGACGAACCAGGATTCAAAAATGGCAAACTGCCAGGCCGAGAGAAGCCACTTGCAGGTGATGCGGGTGGGAGTCTGGGTATACCGTCGTCGTTGCCGGGCCGGGCCCGCCTCCATCTCGGTGCGCAGAATACCGTCCTGGGTCTCGACCCCGTAGCCGTCCACGGTGGGTTGGGGTAGCCGATCCGGCCAGGATAGGGTCGTCATCGCATGGCCCCGGCCGCCGGATTCAGGCCGTATCGATGCTCCATGGTCGGAGCCAACCCCTTGCCCTGGCCGATACGACGACCGATGCCCTCTTCGATCTGCTCAATGATGACATCAAGACGAAACTCTCCAGCACCGTTAAATCCGCCTTTGGTTCGAGCGGTGACACCTGGGGCGTTGATGTAGACCGTCGGCTTGATGGTCAAAGCCGGTTGCTCGCCTCCGCTCGAAGGTGCGGATCCGGCGCTGGCCGTGCTGGAGCTGCTCGGGTTCGGGGATACATGACCGGACTGGTTGCCCATCATTAAAAAATGGCGACCGCCGGTGGAAAGCAGTTCCGGCCCCTGCTCGGCTACCTCGTAAAATCGACCCGCTTCCACCGGCCCGCCTGAGGCTTTACCGCCACCGAACAGGCCACCAACCCAACCGCCAATAGAATCGGACAGACCACCCATGAGAGGGGTGAAAAGAGAAGCAGTAAGCTTTTGTGCCTGCAGTCGGGCAAATTCGGCCAACATGGTGTTAACCATATCTCGTGCGCCAAATTTGCCCCCCATGAACAGCCGGGTAAAACCGTCTTCGATACTTTGGGTGGCGGTGTTGGTGATCCGTTCCCACTGTTTGGCTGAATTCCCAGCCTCCTCGGCGTATTCCCGAGCCGCCCGTTTTACTCCATCAGACCATTTTTGACTGGATTGGAGATCCTCCTCCCTGGCTCGGGCTAATTTATTTTTCAGTACATCCTTGGCCTTTTTCTCCAACTGTTCATAATCATCCGCATTCCGATCCAAACCAGCCGTTACCTCATTGAACCACTGATTCGCTCGATCCTTGGTTTGTTGATAAACCGGCAGGATGGAGAGCTGAGCTTGAGCAATACGTTTAGAACTACGTTCATGGTCAGCCTCAGCCTCTTTTCGTAGCCGCTCCTTGATATCATACTGTCTTGCTGTGGCTTTTAGAGAGGCCGCAGCAAAAACTTTCTGCCGTTCCGCTCTTTGTTGCTCGGCAGATTCCTCTCTTAACATGCTGTTTTTTAGCGTGGCGGAAGCAGATGCTTTTCCAAAATTTATGACAGCAGGATCTGCCGGAGGTGGGGCAACCTTTTCAAGATCTCTTTTTTTCTGCCGAATCAGGCCGATCTCTTTATTGATAGAAACAATACGATTTTGCAGGGCCATCCACCGACCTTCGGTTTGTTTGCTGGCATTCCCTGTTAAACCGGTGAGAAAAGCATCAAAAGATTCATCTCCCTGAACCACACTCTCCCACCAATCGCCTGCACTATCCCCAGTCCGGTAACCATGTTTGCGAATTTTTTCTATCTGTTCTAACTCCGCAACCAGTGCTTGGCGTTGTCTTTTCAGGGTGACAAGCCGCCCATTTTGGTCAGGAGTTAAACCTTCCAATGCGGCAGACAAAAAATCAAGAGATCCCCCGACGGCATTGGCGACAGCAGGCGTTTTGCCCAAAGTTTCCAATAACTCTTCCCAACGTTGCCCAAGAGTGTCCACTTTTCCGGCAAGGCCACCCGCAGCCGCCTCACCCGCCCCACCAACCTGCTCAGCCACCTTCTTCAAGATCAACCGTTGAGCTTCAGCTGCTTGGCCTGTTGAATGGAGTTTTTTTATCAACTCCTTTTCTGATTCGGCAAAGGAGACTCCCGCCCGCCTAAGGGCAGTCAGACCATTGGCTGGATCTTCCAATGCCTTACCCAACTGCATAGCGGCACCAGAGATATTGGTTCCCATCACCTCGGCCAGATCTTGAGAAAGAGCGATGGTATCCTTGAAACGCTTACCGGTAACGGTCTTGAAGGTGAGCAACACCCCCATGGCATTACGCACCCCTTCCGAACTGGCCAGGGTATTCAAAGCCACTTTGCGGGCATAGGCATCCAACTGATCTGCCGAAAAACCGACCGAACGCCCGGTCGCTTTTAAAACCGCCCCCAACCGCAACTGTTGCCGCTCGGCATTCATGGCAACGGCAATACCTCGCTGCAAGGCAAAACCGGCAGCACCAACCCCAAGTCCGACACCGACCCAGGCAAGATTACTCTTATTAAGGACGGAGGTCAGAGCAGTAAACCGACCGGAAACACCGTTCAAAGGACCGTTGATGAGATTCATGGAATCCCGGACACCGACCAGACCACCCTGAAGTCGCTCCATGCCCTGTTGGACCTGTCCGGTTTTTGTGGCGTAGCGGCGAAGATTGGTTCCACTTTTATTGACCGAGCCAGAAAGCTTGTCCAACTCCTTGCGGGAGATGTTGACCGCACCCTGGAAGTCAGCACCATCCGCTTTCAGGCGGATATTGAGATTGAGATCCTTACTCATTTCCTGCTTCGCCTCCCACCCATCGAAAAACGAACTTGACAACCTCCGGTATCGGCGGTAGGTTGACCGTAGGTGTTCAAAACGCCTAAACAGTACCCGGCTTCCGCTCCCGTCAGATTTGCGGTATTTTTGTGCCCGGACATTTTCTTGTCTGCCGGGAGTGCGGAGAATAGAACACCCCTTTGGGGGAATAATCCCACCGCTGGTACTGCGGTTTTGAGCTCCCGGCAGTTCACAATTCTGTGACTGCCCACCGTTTCAAAAACGGAGTACTGAATCATGAAAGAAAACCAAGCCCAACCCGAGCCCCTCTCCTGGGGTGAAATCCAACTCAACCAGGTCGTGTGGATCAACTTTGTTCCCCATGCCACCAAACAGGCCATTGGTGAATGGCTGGAATATGCCGAGCCTCGCCGGTCAATCAATACCCTTTTGGAACGTAATCCGTACATTGATGAGTACTCAACTGACATCAAGTTGATGTCGGTTGACGGCAAAAATCGGGAGAGTTCCGTCTTCCATCCGATCGGTTTCCTCCTCATCTGCATGGAGTCCCAAACCGAGCGGGCAAAAGAAATGAAACAGCAGATTGCCGCCTTCGTCTGGGATTTTTGCAAGCCGGAGGAATTGACCTTCAAAGAGAAAATTGAGTTGACTAAGCTGCGTAGAACCATTCTGGTCGATCTGGCCAAAATCAAAGTCCCGTTCGTCCGCCAGGGACTGCTGGACGATCTGACCCGAGTCAGTAAAATGCTCCGGGAGCCGTTGCCGGATCTGGCTCTACTGGGTGCCGAAGGGGAACAGCTCTGCCTGGAGGGGGTTTGACCATGAATCCCAACCTTCATCAAAAATCCATAGAGCGGCTGATAAAACGGTCCCTGGAGCGTCTGCGCCATGGCGATTATTGGGTTGAATCCTATCTGAGCTTGGTCGGGGCCATCGACAGACGGGATGATCGGATCTGGACGGCGAACAGCCTGAATCCCATCCTCAGCATTGCCAGCGACGCCATCCACCCGACAATTCGGGATCTGGAAAAAATCAAAGGTGAACGGTTCGTTTACTATCCCGATTGACATTTAAAAACCTCCTCATCCGCTATCCCCGGTCCAGGCCGGGGGTGGCGGCTTCACTCCAAGCTTGCAACGCCGCATCCTCCAGTATCCGTAATTGGCCAAACAACTCTTTGGCCGGCAGTTCAATTCCCTCCATCCGCATGGCCGCCAGCACCGCTGAATAGTCCAGGCCGATCCGCTGACCACCTGAAGCGCGCCACTGAGTGGAAACCAGGAGAAAAAGCTCCAATGTGGGCCAGTTCTCCGGCAACACCATAAAATCGGAATCTTCCAGTTCTCCTGCTGGCTCAGCCCAGTTATCTATTGCCTCTGGCGACGCACCAAAGGCGGTCAGGGCCTCGGCGGTGGTATCCTCTCCACTACCCTTTCCATTCTCTCCCGTGGCCCAATGGCGTGCCGCCTCGATCAGTTTTTTCGGCGGTTCGACTTCCCGGACAGGGAGTCATAAAAACTCTCTACCAAAGCAACCCGCAGATAGGGCGTATCCAGGAGTTGGGCACGGTTTTCCTGGGTGTATTCAATCGTATCTCCATCGGCATCCAGGAAATTGCTCCAGCCGTCCAACACCTCATCAAGCAGGTCACCATCATCAATGCCGGTAAAAGCTTCCAACCGGGATTGAGAGATATAGTTGAATGATGCGGTAAAGTTGATCTTTTTTGTGCCATTCCCCTGGGGAATATGGACGGTAACCTGGTGGCAGTAGTTTTTTTCGGTAACAAGTTTAAAAGCCATGTTGACTCCTTACATTACGGTAATGGTGATCTCATCGTCCCCAGTATCGGTGGGAACCAGGGAAAGCCCCATATCCAGGGTTTCGGAACCCTTGTGGTCACCAAAATTGGGGGATAACAACTGCACGCCCGGGGCGTCGATCTGGATGATGTTGCCGGGCTGGGTGCCGTGGATGATCTGCAACGCCCCGGTAGTTTCAGCCAGTGCAATGGCGAAATAGTCCTTGGTGGAAAGTTTGGGCGAAAGAATCCGGGTCTGACCGGTGATGTTGCGGTCCAATAGCTCAATGGATTCGGAGCCGACCAGAAAGATCGGTTCGGCCTGGGCCTGATTGTTGAATGTCCACTCCAGCGGGTTGACCGTGGCACCGTGCAGAAGGGAGGTTGGGGTATTGCCCTTGTTGACCACCTTCGGCTTTTGAAACTGACTTAAATCCGGTGTCGGGAACGCTTCGGAAACCGGCGTGGCACGTAAGCCCGCAAACTCGAATGTGAGGTAGGGAATCTGCTGGGCGGTAAATTTCAACCCCCAACTGCCCCGAGCCCCGACCATCTTGTGTAGATTGCCGTCCCGGTAGAAATAGATGGTCACCGAGGGAATGTTGTCGGAGATCGGTTTGTAGACCACGTCCACCCCGGCATTGATGGTCTCGCCCATGCCGCAGGCTTTGAGCATCGCCGCCCAGCCGGGCACATCCCCGGCCGCACCGGCCCCGGCCAGCTCCACCTCACAGGAGAGTTTTTCATAAATCTCAGCAAGAATTTTCTCCTGAGCCCCCAATCCCCGACCAATCAAATCCCGGCTGATCTCGGTGGCCGCCATAGGCGTCAAAGAGAGATTGTGGAGCTGCACGGCATTGGCTCCACCGGTAGGAACAGGATCAACCCCGTAGGCGACCTCCTCTTTGACCAGCACGGCAGTTTTTTTAATGCGAACGGTATCGGCCATATTATTACCTCATCAATCGTAAAGGGAGAGTTCCAAATCGGCGGCAATCCAGCCGAACGGTTTTTCCAGTTGCCCGGAGTGGTTGACACCCATAAGCCAGAGATTGAGCAGTTCGTCCGGCAACGGTCCCCGGACCAGATTTTTTATCTCCTCAATGACGGCAAACTCGGCATCCTCCACCGTTGAGCCGGGATCTTTCTCGCCAACCTTGAGTTGCACCAGCAGCAAAACCTTCAACCGCCCCCCCTGAGCCTCCCGACCGACCACCTGCTGATATTCCCCTTCAGATTTACAAAGCAGGGTGTAGACCCCTTTGGCCAGATCGGTATTACTGCGCTGCGCCATGGGGAGGAAATCACGGGTGATAATCCGATCGGGCAGTTGATCGGCCAGGGTCTCTTTTAATAGGTCCATGACAGTAGCGGTCATTTTATCTACTTCACCTCCCACCCCTTGAAAAACGAACTTGACAACCATCATCATAGGCGGTAGGTTGACTGCAAGTGCTAAAAACACTTTTACAGAACCCGGCTTCCGCTCCCGTCAGATTTGCGGTATTTTTGTGCCCGGACATCCTCATGTCTGCCGGGAGTGCGGAGAATAAAACACCCTTCGGGGAAATAATCCTGCCGCTGGTTCTGCGGTTTTTAGCTCCCGGCAGTTCACAATCCTGTGACTGCCAACCGCATAAAAAGCGGAGAACCAAGACATGAATCACAATCAAACTCAACCCGAGCCCCTTTCCTGGGGTGAAATCCGACTCAACCAAGTTTTGTGGATTAACTTTGTTCCCCACGCCACGGCGAACAGCCTGAATCCCATACTCAGCATTGCCAGTGACACTCTGCATCCGACCATCCAAGATCTGGAAAAGATCAAAGGTGAACGGTTCGTCTACTACCCCGATTGATATTGTAGAAATCATGGCTGCCTCCGAACCGGGCCGGAGGCAGCCACCGCATTCAAACCCTCCCGAATCCCCTGACGAACCAACTCGGTCAACCGGTCGGTTTTCTCCGTAAGTGCCGGAGCCATGAAGGGGTGAGGTTCGGTACCTTTTTTAGCAATAGATCGAGAAATCACGTAGGCCAAATCCCTAGAACTCATATCAGGATTGTGGGGCTGAATTTTTTTACCAACATTGATCCAGGCTTCGATCATCCAACGGGGCGGTGGTTTGCCCCCCGGCTTACGGCCCTCTTCCACGTAGGCGGCATAATCCGCTCCAGCCGAAACAAGGTAATCGGCTGGCCCCTGCTTACGGCGGGAGATGGATTGTCGTAGAGTGGAAAAAGCCATGGGAGTACGGTTTCTTGCCTCCCTGGCCACCTCCAAAGCTCCTTGCCTTAAAAATCGATCAACATGCTCCATGAGCAGATCCGGAGCCTGGCGCATGGCGGCATCGACACCGGGAATGTTGTGTTCGATGGCGACTTTCATCGTGCGGCCCACCGTTCGAACCGTTCCATGAGGGTGCCATGGATAGCCATCGGATTGGTATTTTTGGCCTGACCGCCACCAGGAGCCTGGGTAGCTGATTTTCCGCTGTTGCGGACGGACATTTCCAACATCGCCTCGGCCTGGGCCCGCAACAAAAGCAGATCCCGATCGGCGGGGTCGATGGTGGTGTCGGCGGCATCAACGCCAACCTGATGGCGGGCGGAATAGGTAAACTCGAAGGTGGTACCCAGTTTGTGGATCTCGCTGGCGGTCGGAGCTGGTGAAAGTTGGATCTTTCGGACTCCCTCAGACTCTACCAAAGAGAGGGTCGGCGGCTGGTTGGGGAACCCTTTTTCCCACGGTTGGTTGTTTCGTCGTTGCGAATTGCCCCATAGCACCAGAGCGGGCGAAAGCAATCCTGCAGGGGGATCATAGAGGGACTCCCCGGCAACCAGGGTAACGGTTCCAACCAGGGTACGAGGTCGAAACCGGGTCAGATCCGCTACCGCCCGGTCCAGGTGACGGATAAAGTCACCGTCAGCATCCGCCACGAACACCTCGGCGGCATCGTGGAGACTGGCTTTCAGATCGACTACCAAATCAGCTTGAGAAAGAGTTCCCGGCACGTCAGCCTCCCACCTTGATAAACATGGAGTAGGTTTGCATGATCAACAGGGCCACCGTGACGATGGAGATAAAACCGGCGGCAAACCTGAGAAAAGCGGAACTGACTTTCCGATCGCTTTCTCTGGAGTTTTTCAGTGCCGTCACCTCATTTTTCAATAACTGAAGCTGTTCCCTCATCTGCTTAGCCGTCTCTTTGCACTCATTATGACCCATTTCCAATCGAATCATCTTCTGCCCGGACAACAGTAGCTCTTGGGTATTTTGATAGACGGCTGAAAGCTGGGTTTTCATTTCCCGCTGACCGTTGAACAGGGTTTTAAGCTGCTCTTCCAACTTCACCACATCCTGCCCCAGTTCCTGAAGAATGGAACAGGGTGCGGTATGGTCCAGATTTTGAGGTTTGGCCACCGAACTCAGCCCTCGGCCTTGTCCGCCGTGAAGGTTCCGATAAGACCGGATAGTCCGGTACCGGCGGCAATGATGTACTCCATCATCTCCGGTGAAACAGAGATACCAAAAGCGGTGGCCATCATGGCCAGGCCACGCCAGGATGAGGGCTCTTTAAGACGATTGATTATGTTGTTCATGGTTCAAGAATCTCCTGTTTGATTAACTGTCGATGGTGAAAAAAATCAGTAGCTGCCGTTTTGCATCATGGTAGCCAGCGCCGTAGCCCGACGGCCCACCTGCTTGGCCCACCGTGAATCCAGCATCTCCTCAGCGGCCCGGTCATAATCCTGGTTAGCAAGGGCGGCCAATAGTTTTTTAAAGCGCAGAAATCGGGAGAGGCCCAGGTTGAAGCACATATCCACCAGGGCCTGTTTGCGGGCCTCAATCAATTGATCGAAGCCGGGAACTTTCTCCCGCAACTCAACGATCACCCGATTGACGTCAGAGGCCAAAAGATACATCGCCCCGGCTCGGGAGAGGCCACAGGGGTGAACACCGGTTCCACCGATGAAACCCTCATTTTGAAACAGCCAGATCAACTCCTCATTTGATATGCCAACCTCTTCCACATTACGCCCGACACCAATGGTCCATTTGTTGGCTGGGCACTGGTAAAGCTCCACCTTCATGGCTTCATGCTTAATCAGTCGATCCAAAAGAGCCATGGTGTCGTCAATGGTTGCGTCGACATTAAATACAGTTTCGTTCGGCATCAGACACTCCTCCGCTGTTGTTCCTCTTGAATGGCTTCCAGAGCGGTCACCCGGTTTTTGCCTTCGGCCTCCAACTCCGAAAGAATGATCAACTCATCATCGGTAAGCTGGGCCAGTCCGACTTCAATCGCCTCTACCGTACCGTCGCAGAGTGATTCGAGCAGCTCCACGCGGGGATTAATGGGAGGTTTGGCCGGAGCTAGTGACGGCGAAACCGGAATCTGGCTGGAGTCCACCATCCGGGTCTCCCCCGGCCAGACTGTTTTGCCACCGATTGAAACCGGGTTGTTGCTCTTATTGGTAAAGGGTATAAACGGCATGATCACCCCCTACCGGTTGGTGAAGCTGTAGGCAATGACCGCCGTGGCATAGCCTCGAAGGGGCGACGGCACATGCACGGCGCTGTACTCTTCCCCATAGGCCACCTTTTTACCGATGGGCTTGCCATCGGAATCCACCGCCTCAAACGGGGTACCGGTTTGGAACGGTTTGGCCACCGTATAGGTCAGGGTATTGCGAACTCCCAACTGAATCCGTTCATCACCCAGATCCACACCCGGTGCGTTGGTGGAAAAAGCGGGAATGGCCTTGATGGAGGAGAGATCACCCTGACTGGTGGTATCGGCCCCATCCCGTTTGGCCGAGGCGGAATAGGTCTCGGCGTTGGTGGCCTTGTCGTTCAATACTGGGCTCATCAACATGTAGTCGGGCATGACATAACGATCGGCGGACATCATCGCCTTACGCGCCCCAACCGACCGCAACAGACCGTTCATATGAACCTCTTCTGTCGTATTGGCCGGCAGATCCAGATCGAACTTGGTGGCGTTGGTCGCATAGCTGTAGGAGATAAAATCATCCCCCGCCGAGGCCGCAGGAGTAACCGGCGTACCAGTCTCATCCACATACTGGATGTAGCCCAGGTTGTAGTTGGTTATCCGGTAATAGGTTCCAGCCCCTTGGGTAATGGCCGGGTTGTAGAGGGAGAGAGCCACCGAGTTGAGTTGAACCACCAGAGGGTTCTCCTCACTACCGACCGCCTGGCCTTTCAAATTCCGCACCTGGTGAGAACGGACGATAGGATACTGGGCCGACTTGACGATGCTTACCGTCGTACCGTTTAGCTGGCCGGAAATATCCTCATCGCTGATATCCATTGCCCCGAACTGATCGGAAACTCGCTGCAGCTCGTTGCAAATCCGCCGGACAATCAACTCCCGAATGATCCGGGCGTTGGAGGCGACGTTTCGGGCATAGGCGTCCCAATCGATGGCACTGGAGCGGGAGAAGTGAATCACCTCGTTGGAGATCAACAATGCCAGTTTCATCGGCAGGATGTAGGCAAAATCCATCTCCTGAGAGACCCCAGCCTGTTGAATGGCCTGGCCTTCAAAGACAATACCATCACCGACTGAAGCCGGAAGATTGCGTTGTTCGTAGGGAATATTGGTGGTCTGAGTGGCGGTAAAATCGGTCAAGGTCTGGACCAGTTCCAGCACTCGCAGATCGTGGAGGGCCTCACGGATGACGGTCCGGGTGAATCCGGCCGGTAGGTTGGTATCACCGATGCCGGTTTCGCCACCGGCCAGCATCTTCTGCTCCAGCTCCAAACGTGGGGCGTTGATCCGGTCGTACTCCGACAGCACCTTGGCGACGAACGGATCGATATCCTTGGCCAATCGCAATCCACCACCGGAGAATACCGCAGAGAGTTTCAGGGCATCGTTGATCCCCTCTTGTAGCTTGACGATGCCGGATTGGGAATCGGCACTGATTCGAACCGTACCCTGAGAGGCACTATCGTATCCCATGGCGGCGAGCTGCTGGGTGGACTCCATTTCCTGACCGAGTTGAATCTGATTTTCGGCCAGGGCGATCACTTGCGCCTCATCCATACTGGCCGTCACCAGGGAGACCGCAGCGGAAAGTCTCTTCCGGGTATTCTCCGATAGCCCCTCAGCATCGGTAATCAGCTTGCTGAACTGCCCTTGACGGGTTTCCAAATCCTCAGAGAGTTTTTTCGATGCGGCATCCTGTTCGGCCAGCTCTTTTTTTACCAGTTCCGCCACGATGGTTGAGTCGCTCTCCGGGGCCACCTGATTAATCGAAAGCTGTATGGTTGGCGGTATGGCCGTTGACTCGGGTTGTAGCTCACTCAATTGCGTGGCCGCATCGGACAACTGTTTGACCAGGCTTTCCAGCATGGTTTCGTCCGACTCGCTCAGTTGCTTGGCGGCCTTTTCGAATCCAGCCAGATAGCTTTCGATCGCCTCCTCGGAGAGTTTCAGCCCTTCCAACTTTTTACGCAGTTGTCCCAGATACTTTTTCATCGTTTTTGTGTCCTCTTCGGAGAGTGTTTTTGCCAATTCAGGGGGTATGAGACAGTGGGAGTCGGTGCATCGCTCTTCTTGGGAAAGCGTCACCTGATCCAGATTTTTCACCCGGGGCCGAACGGTCAAACCGGCGCCCATCAAGGTACAGCCGTGTTTTTTACCGGTTTCGGGATCGGGGTAGTTTTCGTGGTAGTCGGCGGAGAGATAGTGGAAACCGCGTTTTTGAATCGCCTCCACCCCGTAGTCGGTCCAAGCCACCTCGGCCCGCAGGCGGTTTTTCTCGACAAACAGCTTTTCAACAAATCCCGCTGCCCCTTCCGAATGGCGATGGGCAACATCGATGGCGATCTTCTGACCGTAGGTGTTCTCGGTAAAATTTTTTACCATCCGGTTCAACATGGCGCGGGTAATCTTTACCTCGCCATACCAGGAGTCGGCAAAGGTCACCACTCGGGTGAGAGTGACAGTAGATTTTTTCGACCCGTCAGCCAGAGTGATGGGGCGTTCGGAGAGAATTCTTTTTTTCTTACCGGCCATCAGGTCTCACCCTCTTCCCTGCCATCCCATTTGATGGCGCGGATGATCTTATGCAGTTGCAAAAAGATGATGGGAATGGAAACCACGGCACAGATCGTCCAGAGCAATAGATACTTGTCATCCATCGAGACAATTTCCTTCAAAACTTCCGCAATGGTGGTATACTTCTCCACGTCACATTCTCCTATTCAGGGTGTGGCCAATACCGTCGGAGTCCGGCAAGACTCGCGACGGTTTTTTTGTCTTTGGGGCAGTGGATCAAATGTAGGTGGACAAAATAAGGGCAGAGTGTGGCCAAACCCTTTTTTCCACCTTTGGGGAAGTGAAGCAAAGAAAGGACTGACAAAATAAGGGCAGAGTGTGTCAGTAGCGAAAAAAAAGCCCCGACCGAGGAGAGTCAGGGCTTTGGGTGGGGTGTTGAGGGAAGAAGCGAATCAGGTAATCATATCGCGTTTAAGCCGTTCCAGATCTCGGACGGCCATCCACAGTGTATCGTCGGCATCCTCCAAGGCGATGGCCAGATGATCCGCCGACCAGACCACCTTATCCAGGTCTTCAATGGCCTGGGCCAGGGTAATCTGGGCTTTGATGTGTTTCCGCTTTTGGTTCAATCTCCGGATGGAGCGACTGACAAGACGTTTTCGTGTTCGGGGATGAAGGGAACCGTTCATCATCACACCCCCAACCCATCCAGCACCAACTGCTCGCCTTCACTCCCCAGTAAGGCCAGATCCGGCAGAGGTTCCCGAAGCATTTTGCTGACACGGGCCAGATCATCTAACAGACCCCGGCGGACAAAGCTGTCCTTTATTTTAGCCAGATCGACCAGAATGGTTCTACGCAGCTTGGTCAACTCGATCTTCTCTTTGAAGGTCAACTCCTCCGGTTGGCAAAAATCCCAGACAAAGGCGGCAATCTGCTGTTTCATCTCCTTGGCTTTCTCGGTCTGGGACTCCATGCAGATGAGGAGGAAGCCGATCGGGTGATACACAGAAACATCCCGTTTTTTGCCGTCAACTGTAATCAGGTTGATTACAGTTGCGTACTCTTCGATGTACGGATTTCGCTCCAAAAGTGTACTGATGGAAATGCGAGGTTCAGCATATTCCAGCCATTCACCTATGGCTTGCCGGGTGGCGTGGGGAACAAAATTAACCCACAAAACCTGATTGAGTTGGATTTCACCCCAGGAAAGGGGTTCCGGTTGGGTTTGAACAGTATTCATGATCACTTCTCCGCTTTCTATGCGGTTGACAGCCGCAGGATTGCGGGCTGCCGGGAGCTAGAAACCGTGAAGTTAACGGCGGGATTATTTCCCCGAGGGGTATTCTATTCTCCGCACTCCCGACAGACAGACGGCACCGTAACATAAGTACCGGAAAGCGGACACAAAAATACCGCTGGACTGACGGGAGCGGATACCGAACTTCAGGGTGTTTCTAGCACCTGAGAAAGACCCTACACCAAAAAAAATGGCCTGTCTAGTTCGTTTTTCCTTGTGTGGGAGGCGAAGTAGAGAGAGGGTGACAAAAGTTGATTTTCTGTGTGAGGTATAAAAACAAGCATGGCTCGCAAACCAATACCAAAAGAACTCACCTTGGCTGGGGCGAACGCCAAACGGCTTGCTCAACACAAGGCTGTTTGTAAAGCCGCATTGGAATCCTTGAAGAAGGATGATTCGATTGATCGTGTTGAGATCATCCCTGCCCATCCTGATAGTGCTTGCCCGGAATGTAAAAAAATCCATGGCATTTATCCAATAGAAACAGCTCCACTGTTGCCCAACTCCAACTGCACAAATGACTGGTGTGGTTGTTATTACATGGCGGTTTTTGCCGATGAATAAAGATGAATAAAACAGATCTACATGCGCCATTCTCGGAGGAAATGGTCAGGAACCTTGAAAGATCAAACTCTCCCGGAGGTCTGGATAAAGGTGATTTTGCCGAGCTACTTCGAAGGCCAGTCTTGGTTGAAGCCATCATCTCCGAACACAAGAACTTCCGAAAGAGGCGTAGAGAAGGGGAAAAGGCAATCGAACTGGATGAAGAAGATGTCAAGCAATTAATCCGGGATTATCTGGAATCTGACGAGCCAGGATGGCCGGAATTTAGTGTTTGGGCAAAGGAGTACGTCAAAGATCCCAAGACCGAAAATCCCGTTCATGTGGAGAAGGTGTTGGAAGGTTTTTTTCAATATGCGATTGATCGAATTGCTGACAAATAAGCAAATGTGGCGGAGCCTTGAGGGGTTCTTTATTTTGAACGGAAAATTCCGAACTCTTCTTCTCTTTCTGGTAGTTTTCTGCCTGCCAATTGAAGGATTGGCGGAAACGACAATCCTTCATATCGAAAAATCCAGTTATAGCTGGCACGCTCGGGTTACCGTCAGGGTGCCAGCCGATATTCCCTTAAACTACTGGGTAGCATGTGACTATTATGATCATCAAGGGAACATTATTGCCAGTACAAATCACGGCTTGCTGAAACGAACTCCGACCTGGTCGGTTAAAGCCAAACCGGAAGATATTGTATCCGCCAACTGTTATATACCGAGATAAGTAGAACTGGTTCTATTTTATACGATTTGGTAGCACTTTTCTAACTACAAGCCGATACCCCACCCCCCGTACCGTTTCAATCACCCCGGCCCCCAGCTTTTTCCGGATCCGGGAGACAAACGTCTCGATCAGGTTGCTGTCATGGTCGAAAGATTCGTCGTAGAGATGCTCGATCAGTTCGGTGCGGGAGATCACCCGGCCCGGGTGTTGGAACAGGTGAGCCAGTAGGGCGAACTCCTTGGGGCTAAGGGAAACCGGCTGGCCGCTCCGGATTACCCGGTGGCCGCCAAGATCCACCACCAGACCGCCATGCTCGATCGGTAACGGAACCGGTTCCCGGGGTCGACGTTGAAGAAGGGTGCGCACCCGAGTCAGCAGGCTATCGAAGGAGAACGGCTTGGGAACCCCCTCGGCCCGTCCGGCCATGGCCAGAATCATCGAGTGGTCTCTACCGGCCATGGCGGAGATCGCCGTAGCCGCCATATCGCACTCCCGCCATTGGACGCCATCAAACGCCAGAGCCAACCGGCCATCGAGCAAAGCGAAATCATAGGGACAGTTTTCCGCCAGATGAGAGCCCGACTCCCCATCCCGAACCCAATCCACCGCAAACCCGGCCTGTTCCAGACCGGTCGCAACCGATTGCGCCAGCAATGTATCCGGTTCCGCCAGAAGCACTCTCATGGACCACCACTCCTCCCACCCGGTTACCAATCCTTGGTGTCAATTCCCCGTTTATTGTACCGTTTTTCCAGTACTTGCCAAGGCGTGGCAATCTCCCCTTTGACCAGGATCCCCTTCTCCAGTGCCGCTCTTTTCTTTACGCTACCCAGTACACCGACCTGTACTTCCGGTTTTTGCTTTTTCAACCAGCCGACCGGATCCTCCTTCCCCTTTTTATCCGACTCGCTCACCTCATCCTTGAACACTACCTCGACAAAGGAGAGGGTAAAGGGATGGGCTGGCCAGGGGCATTTCTCCCGGCTGGGATAGACACCGGGACCGAGGCCGTACAGATTGGCTGAAGCATGAAGATCACAAATATCGGCGCGAGGATGGCGGGGAGAAAGTAGAAATCGAAACCCGGCCACCTCCGGATCGGCCTCGGCACCGGCCATGTAGGCTTCGCCGTGGGCCCGGTTGATCTCGGTGCGCATCACCCGCAGGGTGTTGAACCAGGGAGAACCGACCTTTCCGGTCAGGACCTCTCCGGCGCTGCGTGCGATTTTTCCGCCGGTGCTCTTGGCCAACTGATCCCGTACCAGCTTCGGGACCCTCTCTCCACGCTCCAGAAAGGCAGTCGCGGCTTGGGCCGCCGAATGGCCCTGAATCACCGACGATTCTACGGCACGGGTCACCACCTCCCGAGCTTGGCGATCCACCCGCCACAGCCGGTCGGAAAGCCGTAGACCGTCGGCAGCTGTGAAGTGACGAACAAACCGCACCGCCTCCTCAGCCACTTTCGGCATGGCAGCCGCTTCCATTTCCACCAGAGGGGAAACCCCGAGCTGGGCCGCCTCCCGTAGATTTTTCGTAAGCAGACCATCCCGTTCCCCAGCCAAATCGGTCAATCGGCGGTTGACCTGGGCGAGCAGATCCCGCAACACCTCCAAGCGGAGATTCTCCTCCTCATCCCCGTACCCCCGGATCGCCGCCTCGATGTCGGCACTGGCCGCTCGGTAGATTCGGGTCAAATTCTTCTCCATCTCCCGGTCCAACCGTCCCATCCTTTTCCGGGCGGCCTGGGAGGCCCGGCGGATCGCCGCCTTGTTGATGGTCCGTCTGTTTCCACTCATGAGCCGTTGTTCCGGGTGGAGATGGTGGTGGCCGACTCTCCCTTACGGGCATTGGAGGGGGTCACGTTGACCGTGGGCCGTACGGTCCCGGCAGGCGGATTGTGCCCGCCGTCCGGTTCCGGGTAGGGATCGTTCTCCTTGGCCTCCGCTTCCAACTGCTCCTTTACCGCTGCCGGATCGTGTCCTGCAGCCGCCCAGACCATCTCCCGGGGAATCCCCAACGCTTGCTGTTTCAACGCCAGATCGGCCCGCTGGTTGGCGGTCTCGGTGCGGCGCTCGGCAAACTGGATGGAAAATTCATAGGCGTCGGGGTTGATCCCGGCCAGAAGCAGATCCAAGGTGAAACCCTGCTGATAGGTCAGGGACAGCGTATCCTGCAGGGTATCGATCTCCTCGAAATAGTCCTTTTTCAGATCCTCCAGTATGTCGCGGGAGAGCTGCCCGGCATAGCCGAACAGCCCTTTGGGCGCCGGAGAACCGGCATAGAAGGTATCGAGCAGATGCACCACGTCGGCGATCTGATCCAGATTGGCATCTCCCTGGATAGCGGTGATGGCCAGCTTTTTGTTGGAGAAAAAATCGGTGGTCGCGCCGTTGGCCTGGCTGGTCTCCACATGGTGCCGGTATTGGTCCAACTCCTCCTTGGTCGCTCCATCCAGTGAATGCCCCAGACGAAACGGTGCTCGCATCCGGCGCCGGATGACCAGATCCTCTTCGGTCATGGTCAGTTTTTTCCAGACCGTGCGGGAGGCGTCCAGATAGGGACGTCCAAAACAACCGTGATCGTCATAATTGTCCGGATCCACCCGCGCCATGGAGAGTTGCCAGAGGGCAAACCTAGCCACGGTGCGCCCTTCGGTCAGATCCACTTGGTCGTAGGCATGAGCCGGATTGTCGAACCGGCCAGAAGGACCGACCTGGGGAATAATGGTCTCGGTCGGCATGCGCACCCCGGCCACCACCCGTCTGTCCGGCCCCAATACCCACTGCATGGGAAGATTCCCTTCCATCATCAACCCGCGCGCGTCCGACTGCAGCTTGTCCGATCGGTTGAGGTTGAGCCGTTTTTCAAACCGCTTCCAGGCCCGGATAATTCGTTTGTTATCGGAAGAAGTGACCAATCGCAAGCCGCCCTTGACGATGGATCTGGCGGTACGGGAGTGAATCTTCTTCACCCGCTGATCCAGCTTGTCCATCTCCCGGATATCCCGGATGGCCGCCTGCAAACCCGGCTCGATGACAAACTGCCGATAAAGGTGGCGATGGGCATAATCAGGATGCACCCGACGACCCAACTCGGATGAAAGCCCGGCCACCTGGCCGGAGAGGCGCAATCCGTCAGCCAATGCGGAGGCTGGCAGGGGGCCGAGGCCCAATTGCAGATAGCGTTGCTGTTTGTCGAGTAGATTCATGAGGCAATCCTTTTGGGATCGGACGGCAATTGAATGGTGTGCTCACCGAGCTGCTCGGCCCGGCTGACGGATTGGGGAAGAATAATGGTCGGCACAAAGCTGGCCCCACGGGTGACCAACGCCCAAACGGCGGCCATGAGGGCGTCGAACAGATCATCGCCCAACTTGGAATCGGCCATCTTGTAGCTGGAATATCCGGCTTTGTTGGGTACCGGTTTGATGTTGGGGAGCTGCCGGACCAACAACCGTAGATCGGCGGTCTCCGGGTCGGAGAGATCCTGATCATCCAGATAGGGCAGAGCAAACAACCGATGATGGAAAGCAGCCCGCACGGCGGTGGCCATCTGATGCTTGACCATCCCCTCAAAACGGATTGGGGAAAAGGCCCACTCTTGCCAGGTGGTGGCCGTGGATTGACCATCACCGATCAACTGCCGGTCGATGGGGGTCAGACCGTGGGTATAAAGCTCATCGTTCAACTGGGTCAGCATCCCCACCCCATAAGCATCACCGAAGGCATAATCGGGGTTGAAATACCGCCATATCTCCAACAAATCCCGCATGACCACACCATCATCGGTCCCCGGCGGCCAGGTCCGGCAGAAAAGCAGACAAACCGTGTTACCGACCATCTCGGTCGCCACCAAGGCATGCTTGGAGGCCGCCGGATCCTCACCATGACCGGAAGCATCATAGCCCAAGGAGACCAGCCCCCGCTTTTTTCGTACCTTGCCTACCACAGGCGGTTGCAGCTCGATTCCGGCGGAAAGCCCCTTCTGCAAAGCATACCGAACAAATTTCTCATAGATCAGATTGCGGGCCGAGACGTTGCGGCAGAGCATCTGCCGGATATACTCATCCGGGGCCAACTGGGTCCGCATTTCCAAAATGAACGATTCGTTCAGGATGCCCATCTCGATGCCCAGGTGGGCATGGACGGTGAACAAGGTGTGGTAGTGCCCCCCCTTGACCAGATCGCTCAGGGTATCGGCCCCCTTGAACACACCGGTGATCCGGATGCGGGGTTTGTTCTCCGCCTCTTTCGACGCCCCTGCCCGCCGGGTGGAGCCGAGCATCAGGAGAAAGCGGGAGAAAAGCCGATCCTTCGGCATATCATCCACCTCTTCCAGGGAGGCGATGGTCAGATCGCCACCATCCACCTGGGCCATGATGCCGTAGGACCGGGCGATGGAACGGTTGGCAAACTGGTAATAGGTGTCGGCCAACTGCACCCGGCCCGACTTGTGGGCCAAGTAGGCGGTGAGCAGCTCCGAACGACGAATCGCTTCCAGGTGATACCCCAGATTGACCAGAGCCTGAGCCTCCCGTGGGGCGACGATACCCAGTTCCTGATCCGACTGACAGGCGAGAAACTTGAGGAGCCACATCTCCTTGGTGAAAGTCTTTCCAGTCCGACGGCAGGAGAAATCCACCGTGTTGTCGAACCGGTCCATCTCCTCCATTTTCAGAATCTGGGCCGGGTCCAACTCCACATTATGGACATGTTTATGCCAAAGGGCGTGATGCCCGGCAAAACGCATGATCTCCACCTCGGCCCGATTCCGAAGCCGGATACGTTGAGCGGGGGATGTCCGTTTTTCACTCATCCCCATCCGCCTCCGGTGTCATTTCCTCGCTCTGATGCTCCAGCAACACCGGATCCGCTTCAATCCGCTGCCGACCTCGCTCGACCATGGCTCGCAGATCCTCCACTGCCAGGGCCTGCCGCTCCTGATACTGAAGCAAGCTCTCCCGGTCCGCCTTCTGGTCGGCCAGATGTCCTTCCAGTACCTGGCTCTCATCATGCCCCTTGGCGGTCATGGCCATGTCGGAAAGGGTTAGGCTGTTTTTGGCCAGATAGTCGGAGAGCGTACGTAGCAAGGGATGGGCGGAGAGTTTGAAAACCTGCTCCCCGTCGATTTTGACCGCAGAGGCGTAGCCCTCCTTGTCGGTGGTATACTCCGGGGTTTCGATCCGTACCCCGTCGGCGGCAATCACCGCGATCATATTTTGAATGAGACCCTGGACATTGGCTTGTAGATCGGCGTTGAACTCTTTGAGAAGAGTCGGATCACCCGACTCGAACGCCTGCCGAAACACCGCAGAGGTGATCATCTGCCGCATACAGGCATTTTGTTCCATACATGTCGACCAATCGACGTCACACCCCTTGCAGATCGGGTACTGCCCAGGCCGGGCAGGGAAATAGGTGGCTACCTTGGCCGACAAGCCGTGTTTCAGAGCATTGAACCGGGTTCGCTGCGATTCAGCTTTGGTCGGGTGTCCAACCAGATTGGCACTCGACGCCGCCTTACCTTTTGCTGACTTCGGCCCGGTCTGTTTGCCCATGGAGGAGAACAGACCGATCTCCCAGGAGGCTTGGCTCGCCTCAAAATTACACTTGGGACACTCGGCGAAATAGGCAAAGGGATGATTGGTCCGCTCCGGGCAATCCTCCGTTCGTCCCGGTACCGCAATAAAGCGGTGCCCACAAGCACAACGAAAATTGATCCGTAAAGCGGAATTTTTTTGGGAATTCTGATCCATTCAGGCAGGGAAACAGAAAATAACTGACAAAATAAGGGCGGGGTATGTCAATCAGCGCAACAAAGGCAGGCTATTTCATCAAAATCCTGTAAACGGAACGCCATGTAATCGACATACCGAATTGATTGACGCTACAGGCGATCAATTCTTGGAGGGTAGCCCCTTCAGCCGCCATGGTCCTCAAGACCTGATTGCGTTGTTGCCGAACCAGGCGAGAGAAAAGCGGAATGGTGATACGGCTGTTTTCCCGACCACCGGTATGAAGGTTTTTCCGATCGAGTATCCGCCATATCTTTAAAAAATCCTCATACCCCACTGTTTCGGCGATTTCGATCCAGCAGGGATTCAGCCCCAACTGTTTAAGCTCCCGGATCCTAGGGTCGTTTCCCGGATCGGGTTTCAAAATGGTGCAGATATCCTGGTACCCACCCCCCCTGAGGGGAGAGGAGGTATCCTCCTGCCGACCCCCCACCCCAGCCCCAGAACCCCCTTCAACCGGTGATTCTTTCGGTTCTACTTCGCTTTCCAAGTTCACCGGCCCTCCCTCATCCCTGTAAATACGCCACTCCACCACCATCCCTACTTCGCTTATTGTGAAAAGGCGAACTGGGAACTGTTTTTGGTAATTGGACGGTTTTGGCCGTTTTGTAACAGAGTTCCCACCCCCACCGCACCCGCCCTTCCCCACCCGGTTTTAAGCCATTCCTGATTTTTCCCAAATACCGGCTACTAGAGTTCTCGGAACTTGGAGAAGAAAGGGAGCACACCAAAGCCACCACTTCACAACTGCCCCAGCAACTCAGAAACCGGAGTCTTTACCCGGCCCAACGGTCCAGCCCGATCCATCTCTTTGGCCAACTTGCGAGAGGCCAAGTGAGTATAGATGGCCGTGGACCTAGGATCCTCATGCCCCATCAATGTTTGCCGGACCAATAAGTCCACATCCTTTTCGGCCAACTCCGTACCAAAGAGGTGGCGCAAAGCATGCGGATGGCACTGGTCAGGAGGAAGGCCCGCCAATCCTCCTCGATTCCTGATCATGTTGTGCACCGACCTGGAAGAAAGACGGCGGGCCTCCCCATGGAACTTATCCGCCGTGACTCTTCGATTCCTCAAAGAGACAAACAGAACCCTGTCCCCACTCGGCAAAGCGCGGTCCACTTCTCCAAGATCCGGATGGCCAAGGTAAACGTGAATCAGAAGACGGGCCTCATGAGGCGCTGGAACAACTCTCTCCTTTTTGCCCTTCTCGGTCACCCTGACCAGCATTCTTTCCTTACCGTCTTCGATGGGAAAGCTCAGATTCTCCTGATTCATGGAAATTAACCCACTCACCCGCAATCCGCATCCCATCAAGATGGCAATCATGGCCGCATCCCTGGCACCAGCCAGGGTGGAGATATCCGGCTGCATCAACAGAGCTTCAGCATTGGAAAGAGCCATGGGAATGGGCAGTTTTTTGCCCGCTTTCGGGTATGGTAATCGGATGGCCGGGTCAGATCTGATTTTACCTTTTTTGAAAAGCCAACCATAGAACCCACGAACAGCAGCGACCAAAGCATGGCGGCTACGAGGGGAAAGCCCCTGCTGGTGAACAAACGGCCCAGAGAACGTTTCCAGATCCTCATTGGAAGCAGACAGAACGGGGCGCCCGTCCAGAAAATCAATCAATCGGTGCAGATATCCCCGGTATTTCCGTATCGTCTCTTCAGACTTTCCCTCATTGGCAATTTTGAACGTCAACCAAGCCTCGATCAAATCCAAATCCTGGGGCGTTCCTTTTTCAGATTGAGGGGGGAGGGGCATATAATCAACCGCACAATTGGAGTAAAAGCCTGTCAACGGCAATTATTCGTTTATTTTGTTGATATTTCAACCGTTTTGATTTTCAGGGCACACCTACAAGAAACCGCGAAACCCAAAACATTCCGCGCTACCGATTTTCCATCCACCAAACTCCCGCGACAATCCTTTTTTTCCTCTATTTTTCTCTTTCTCTTTATTTTTCTTAAAGAAAGAAGAAAGAACAGGCAGGAAAGACGGCAGAAAATTGCATAAGAAAAAGGTGATATGGCGCGGTTTTCGCGGGAAAAAGAGCCGTATAGCCAACACGGAAAACAATATATCAATACAATAACAAGTTGTTGCGTGAATCTTGTTCAGATTGGAGCGGTCGCAAATAATATCCCTGTCCCGGTTGTGAAAATAATGGAGAGACAGACGGTTCTCTTTTATTCTCTGGCTGTTTTGTTGTAGAACCTGATAACTGGCGCTTGTAGTCGGAAATAATGGGGAAGTGGGTATATGTGCTGTGACCAGATTGTGCCCTTGGTCAAGGTGCCTACAAGATACGAATGTCTTGTAATTACAGTGGGGACTCTACAAAAACATGTACGAAGTGTGACTGTAGAGCGTAAGTGATATCAATGTGTTACGGTCATTTTTAGGACTCATAACCGGCCGGTCCCAAGTTCGAATCTTGGTGGGCCCACCATTTACAACCTTGCAAACATTCTATTTTGCAAAACCGCCCTTCGGGGCGGTCTTTTTTTGTCCTATAAAAACACAATAATTCCAATAGGTAGGACAATACACCCTACTCCCACCCTCCTCCACATGTAGGTAGTGCCTAACCCCATATCGGCCCATTTTATTCTCTGTTCGGCCATATTCTCAGTGACCTCTGTACTCGACCCCAACTCTACCGACAATGTCGGTACCGCTGTTTGCCATTTAAAATCATTGCATTACAAAAATGGCTAAAATGGATTGGTTCGAATCCCGTTTGATAGCATTTGTGACTGATAAAGACTTTCCTTCAACCGACACCAAATCTAGGTGAATATCACGATCACTGAATAATTTTATATTCGATTGACCATATATTCGTAAAAACATATATTCATTGATACGTATATAGGAGCTGACATGATTGATCCGACATTATTATTCAAAGCCTTGGCAGATGAAACCCGTCTGCGCTGCTTGATGCTCATGGTTAGCGAGAATGAATTATGTGTCTGTGAACTGGGTCATGCCCTGGGCATGGCACAGCCAAAAATTTCCCGTCATTTGGCTATGCTGCGTAAAGTAGAAATAGTGCAGGATCGTCGAGATGGACAGTGGATTTACTATCGAATCCACCCTGATATTCCTACTTGGGCACATACAATTATTCATGGAGCCGCCCAGGGATCAGATGGGATGGATCCTTTCAGGGACGACAATCTACGACTGGCTGAGATGCCCAATAGACCTACCCGTTGCTTCATAGATAATTCAGAAAATGATATTGATGAAAAGTCATGATATAGGAGGATAGCGAGAGTGCTTAACTGGTTCACAGATTTGGCCGATTTGGTGGTCTTCCATTTCCTGGAAATGGATAGCGGCTCCAAGGCAACTCGTGCTCTACACTTTTTTATTGAGGATGTGACCAAAATCTTCTTTTTGCTGGTAACCATTGTCTTTTTGATCGGTTTTTTCCGTTCCCTGGTCTCACCGGAGCGGGCCAGGAAAATGATCGGCGGGCAATCTCCGTGGAAATCCTATCCGCTGGCGGTTTCACTGGGAGCGGTAACGCCATTTTGCTCCTGTTCTTCTGTACCGTTGTTTATCGGTTTTCTCGAGGCTGGAATCCCTCTTGGGGTAACCATGGCCTTTCTTATCACCTCCCCCATGATCAATGAGGTTGCTGTACTGGTATTGGCCTCCACCATGGGATGGAAAATCGCCGTCGCCTACGTGATTACCGGCTTGGCAGTGGGACTACTGGGCGGCCTAGCCGTGGCCGCCCTGAAACTGGAACACCATGTGGAGGAATACGTCTGGAAGATCCGCATGGGTGAGACCACACTGCCAACCACTGACTCCACCCTACCGGGTCGGATCCGTTATGCAAGTTCACAAGTACGGGAAATTGTCGGACGTATCTGGCCTTATGTACTAGGGGGGATTGGTGTGGGGGCAATGCTGCACGGTTTCGTACCTCAATCTTTTTTTCTGGAATACGCTGCAGCAGACAATCCCATGGCGGTACCTGTGGCGGTATTGCTGGGCATTCCCCTATACTCCAACGCTACGGGCGTAATTCCCGTGGCGGAAGCCCTGTTGGCCAAAGGGGTTCCCATCGGTACGGCGCTAGCGCTCATGATGAGCGTGGCCGCCATATCTCTGCCAGAGATGATCATCCTACGCAAAGTTATCAAACTGCCGCTTATCGGGATTTTTGTGATGTGGTTGTTCATCTCCTTCGTAGCAGTAGGTTATCTTTTTAATGCTATTTTTGCCTGAATATGCAGATGGAGGAAAAACATGAAAGAAGTCAAGGTATTGGGGGCTGGCTGCAAGAATTGTGAGACCACCGCTCATATCATCTCTAGTAGGGCGGAAAAAATGGGTGTTGCCATTCACATTGAAAAAGTTAGCGATATGGCTGAGATACTGGGTTTTGGCGTCATGTCCACTCCTGGCATTGTGGTGGATGGTCAGGTGGTCCACACTGGCGGAATTCCCAGTTTTGATGATGTTGATGAATGGCTGGCTGAATAGGTTTTCCGGAAAAAAATGGATACAACACGCGAAACCTTCCTGGACGTCGGCACCTTCATCCTGATGATATTGTCCGCACTGGCCGTAGACCTAATTCTACACCGTAGTGGACATCTGGAATTGGGGCGATACCTGGGATATGTAGGAACCGGCTTGCTCGTTCTTTCCTTTCTCTATTCGGCGAGAAAACGCAAATGGATCAAGAGTGGACGTGCCCCATTCTTTTTGCGATTCCATGAAACCCTTTCATGGCTCGGTGCCATGTTGATTCTGGTGCACGGCGGTATTCACTTCAACGCCCTTCTCCCCTGGTTGGCGATGGCCTCAATGTTGGTGGCTGTGGCCAGCGGTCTGACCGGCAAATATCTGTTGAAAAAATCCAAAGGGATTATCAAGGGAAAAGAAGAGACACTTCTCAAGCAAGGTCTGACCAAAGAGGAGTTAAAAGATCATCTCTATTGGGATGCACTGGTCGTTGATGTGATGAAGAGATGGCGGGTGGTCCATATTCCAATTACCATCACATTTGCCCTGTTGACTCTGTTGCATGTGGCAACCGTATTGATTTTCTGGAGATGGTGAGATGTCAAAACGGGTGATCACGCTTGCCATACTGTTTATCGCTGGGTTGTATTTACTGTTGCAGGTGCCGATACTCTTCATCAATCCCGGTCAGGTCAGCATAGGTCACGCCAAAATTGAAGCGGACTGTTTTCAATGTCACGAACCTCTTTCCGGACCCAGTGACGAAAAATGCATGGTTTGCCACAAACCCGGAAAAATCGAATCAACAAGATCCGATAAGATTCCTTTCCATCAACAACTGAAAGAAAACCTGTGCTCCAACTGCCATACGGAACATTTGGGGCGTAAGGCAGCAAAGGCCACCCGCATCTTTGATCATGCCTTACTTGGCATGGCATCACAAAACGCCTGCCGTCAGTGCCATGCCACCCCCAAGGACGCGTTGCATCGGAATATCAAACAGGAATGCAGTGCCTGTCACAGCAATCGGAGATGGAAACCGGCCACGTTCGAGCACACCAAGTTTTTCCGATTTGACCGCCACCATCCAGCAGATTGCGCATCTTGTCATCCGGATCAAAAATTTGATCAATACACCTGCTACAGCTGCCATGAGCACTCCCCTTCCAATGTGCGTCACGAGCATTGGGAAGAGGGAATCCGGGATTTCAACAACTGTACCGCCTGTCACCGAAGCGGGGATGAAGATGAGGCGGAATGGATGTGGAGAAAGTTGAGGCGTCAGGGCATTTCACCAGATAGCGTTGGAAGAGCCCAATGGCCTCTGGATAACGACGGAAGAGGTTTTCGGTATCGTGAGCGGAATCACGATGAAGAGGAGCACGACGACGATGACCATGATTAATGGGAGAACGGAATGAGTCTGGATGCCGTTGGTATCATCAGCAGGGATATTGATCAATCCATCGCCTTCTACGAAATTTTGGGATTGAAGTTCCAGGAAGTTGGTGGCCCGGATCATTGGGAGGGTGTGACGGAGAGCGGTATCCGTATCATGCTCGACTCGGTGGAACTGGTGAAAAAATTGGACCCCAATTGGATTGAGTCCAAAGGGGCTGGGGTCGTACTCTGTTTCAAGCAGGAGTCTCCGATCGGAGTAGATGAAATCTATGATCGGATCGTCCAGGCAGGTTTCAAAGGAAATAAATTGCCTTGGAATGCTTTCTGGGGACAGCGATATGCATCAGTCAAAGATCCGGATGGTAATCAGATCGACCTGTTTGCCTCATTATGACTTAAACCCTTAAGTTTCGTAATATTGAGACGATTGGAGTGAGCTACTTGGGATAATCTGGTCAAATCGATATGGCAGAGGTTCTGGATGAAGATTCGTGAAAGCGTGCCCGAGGATCGGGAAGCTCTAGAAAAACTCTATTCGGCGGCATTTCCCGATGAGCCGTTATGGCCGTTGGTCACCGTTCTTTTGGAGTGTGATGGTGTACGCTCACTGATGGCCAAGCAATCTGGAAGTGTGTTAGGCCACTGCTTCTTCACACCCTGTACGGTGGCCGGGTACGAAGCACCGGTGGCCCTGCTGGGGCCGTTGGCGGTGATGCCCAACCGACAACGGCGTGGAATTGGTGGTCGATTGGTTGAGGCTGGCATCAAGCAACTCGCCGAGGCCGGTTTTACTCACCTCTTTGTATTGGGAGATCCAGCCTACTATGGCCGGTTTGGCTTTCAGCCCGATGACAGTGTGACACCCCCTTATGTACTGCCTGAGGCGTGGACCGAGGCGTGGCGCTCGCTGCCGTTACGGCAGGATGTACCACCAATTGCGGGCACTCTCAGTGTGCCCACTCCCTGGCAGGATGTTGCGCTGTGGCGGGAGTGAACGAACGGGTAAAGGCGATGACAATGGTCAAACACTGGAATTCCGAGGAAGAGATGCTTTGCGATATGCGGGCAGAAGGGTTTCACCCCTTTCACTACACCTATCCGCCGGGCACGGTTTTCCGACCCCATACTCACGACCATGATAAAATCGCCGCCGTAATCGAAGGAACCTTTCGAATCATCATGGGGGGTGAGGAGGTAATCCTGAAAACAGGTGACGGCGTGTTCGTGCCGGAAGGCGCTCTGCACAGCGCAGAGGTGATCGGCAATGAGCCGGTCATCTCAGTGGATGCACCCAGACGGTAGGAAAATCAGGATAGATTATGGTCGAGCTATTCAAAACCAATAACCCCATTGAACTCTCCTGGGCCAGAGCCGTGTTGGAGGAGGCCGGGATCAAAGCATTCGTATTCGATCAGAACATTAATATGGTCGAGGGCAACCTCGGCGTCTTTCCACGCCGATTGATGGTAGATGAGGAGAACCTGGAGCAGGCACTATCCTTGTTACACACCGAACGAAAAGCTCTTGAGAATATCTCCACAACTAACAGATCATAAGGTAGATTGACAATTTTTTGTCTGCAAAAGTAAATAGTTAAATCCTCTACTCTCTATTGAAGTTGTCTTTTGCTGAGACCTGGATGCTTGAGAAGTTATAAAATTTGTTTGACATTGATAAAACTCTTTGTTAGTATTGATCGGGTAAATTTGGTAAATTAATTGAAAGCACAACCTCTGCACGTTATCATTAGTATCTTTGTAGTCCCAGCTGGTCTTTCCTGTCCTCAGTTACCTTTTAGGTCCTCAGTTACAGTTCTCAGATCTCAGGCTCATCGTGTTTGTGGTTCCCTACGTGGTTCGCCTCAACATTACGCCAAATCCCATTATTTTTTTGAAGGAATTATAGATTATGTCAGAACGTGAAACAGGTACCGTAAAATGGTTCAACGACAGCAAAGGCTTTGGTTTCGTTGAACGGAACGAAGGTAAAGGCGACGCATTTGTTCACCACTCAACCATCAGTGGAGAGGGCTTTAAATCACTGGCCGAAGGTCAGCAGGTAGAGTTCACCTGCGTCCAAGGTCAAAAAGGCCCTGCTTGCGAAAATGTGGTCGGCCTCTAAGCTGACCCATCAAGCTGTACAGATCAAACACCACTCCATTTGGGGTGGTGTTTTTTTTTGGTTCCTACTCCACTGGATTGCGCCATCCACACAACATGCTGATGTTTTTAATCTTTTAAGAAAAACACCGCAAGTTTCACTTATTGGATCAAAACGGATTACCACCTTCCCCTGTTTGATCTGGCTCAACACCTGGGCTACTTGCTTGAATGGTTTCCTCTTTCACCGGGCAGGTACCGATATCGACATATATTTTTATTTCCATGGTCTCTTCTATCAATCACCTGTTTTAGCAATCCATTGGTACATGACCAATGCATCGACAAACCCCAGGTTTCGATGTCGAAAGGCTTTGTGAAGCATACCGACCACCTCAAATCCCATCTCCTTCCATAATCGTATGGCGCCCTTGTTGGTACTAGTCACCAGGTTGAATTGCATTGCAAGAAAGCCAAGTTGCCGAGCCTCCTGGATGGAATGTTCACAGAGTTTTCTGGCGATGCCCTGTCTACGGGCGTGACCAGCCACCACATAACCGGCATTGCAGACGTGAGAACCCAGACCGGGTTGGTTCGGTTTCAGATAGTAGCTGCCGAGGATTCGACCATCCTGTTCAAACAGATAGGTTGCCGCCGGAATTTCCAACCATACTTTTTTGGCTTCCGGGCCGGTAATTTCCGGATCAAACGCGTAGGTCTCTCCCGATTGGAAAACCTCACGCAAGATCGGCCAGAGCTGGTTAAAGTCTTCTGAAGAAGCGGGTCGTATGGTCATTTTTATTATCTCCGTGCTTCTCCACGATAAAGAAAGCTCAACGGGTTTTTACCATCCATATAACCATTTTCTTTCCTCTGAATGTGAAAACCGGCTTCTCGAATCATTTCATCTATCGGACGATTGAGATGACATCCTCCACCAATCCGTTTCCAGGCTGGGTTCAGACTGTTCTGGATAATGCGGATAGTCCGGTCTGGAGAAAGGCCATGCTCAACAAAAATCAACTTTCCATCCGTTTTTAATATACGATCTATTTCAGCCAACGCTTTGGACATATCCGGAATCGTACACATAGTCCAGGTAGAGACCACTGTATCAATGCTGTTGTCATCCAGTGGAACCTCCTCCCCGGTCAAACCGACGAACTCGACCGGAAATGGCGCAACCTCAGCTTTTTCAGAGGCGTACTGCTTCAACTGTGCCGATGGTTCCAAGCCAAACAACCATTCCACATCGGATGAATAGAACGGAATATTGAACCCCGAGCCCATGCCGATTTCCAAAACCCGGCCTGAGGCTAAGGGGACCATTTTCTTGCGCTCCAACGCAATTTCCTTTTTGGCCATGACTCGGTTTATGACCCAAGGAAGAATGGTCTCTTCATAGAATTTCATCCTGTCATTCCCTGTGTGGGGGTTGGCTTGTGTTCCGACTCGGCAAAAAACGGCAATACCAGTTGCCGAGCAGTTTGAATCCCCTCCTCGCAAGCATTGGATATGGTCAGTCCCAACAGCCGAACCCCCTGGGGCGGAATCTCTACCGGTGCAAAGAGCAACCGGGTCCAGTTCATAATTTCACCAACTTCCTGAATGGAATGATCCAGGGTCCGGCTGCGGGTGATCTGCCGAAAATCAGCAAACTTCACCTTTAAGGTTAGGGTTTTGCCAACAAAGTGGCTCTTCTCCATCCTCTTCACTACCTCATAGGCAATAACCTCCAGCCGATTCAACATCTCCTCCCGATCGTGAAGATCCTGTTCAAAAGTATCCTCCGTACCAACAGAATGGCGTGCCCGATTGGGGTTGACCGGACGACTATCCTCGTTGCGAACGATGTGATAGTAGGATTTTCCCGCTTTACCAAAGGCTGATTTTAAATCATCTTTTGACCACTGTAACAAATCTGCTCCGGTTCTGATGCCCATGCTGTGCATTTTTCCAGCGGTAACCTTGCCGACTCCGAAAAATTTCTCGATGGGCAGAGCTGCAACGAAGGCGTACGCCTCTTCAGGTTTAATCAGGGTAAAACCGTCTGGCTTGTTGATGTCGGAGGCCACTTTGGCCAGGAATTTATTGATGGAGACACCAGCCGATGCGGTCAGGCCGGTTCTCTCCTTGATCAGGGATCGGATCTCCTGAGCCACCTGAGATGCGGAGGGCATACCTTTCTTGTTGTGGGTCACATCCAGAAAGGCTTCATCCAGGGAGAGCGGTTCTACCAAGTCTGTGTATTCAAGAAAGATATCCCGGATCTGCAAGGAGACAGCTTTGTAGGCACTCATCCGGGGCCGGACAACTATTAAATTGGAACACTTCTTCAACGCCTTCTGCATAGCCATGGCGGAATGAATGCCGAATTTCCGTGCTTCATAGCTGGCGGCCGCCACCACGCCCCGTTCACTTTTCCCGCCCACCACCAACGGTTTCCCACGCAACTCGGGATTGTCCCGTTGCTCCACCGAGGCAAAAAAGGCATCCATGTCAACATGGATGATTTTACGAGAGACGTCCATCGGTTATTACTATTCCCGGCTTTTCGTCATCAATGGACTGTAGTATTTTCAATTTGTGGTTGCACCGGCAAAGGTTGGGCTGAGAATCCTTCTACCGGCCAAAGAAGTCCTGGGCCAGATTTCATCATAGGATCTGGAAGATGATTTTGATCGACCGATTCTGGATCATCAAAATAATCCAGGATCCACTCCCGTATTTCATCCAAGGGGCGATCAATAGTTTCCGCGCCATTTCGAGTATATGGGACACGCGATTTCACAGGTCCACACTCAACCTGGAACCATTCAGCCGTTGCGGTACAGCGGATTTGAGCCCGCACTTCTTTGGTCAAGCTCAATTCAACCATCAATTGACTGATATCTTCCCGGCTCAATTCAGCCCAAGCAGCGCCAGCATTATTATCCTGGCAAATCTCGAGTACCAAGGATGTGAATTGTCGGAGCATCGTGTTCATAAATCCCCAGTGGTTCATAATCATTCCTCCATTCCAAATATCTGGTTACGCGATTATTTTTGACTTGTCCGCATTGTTCATCTGTTTGCATCCGATATCGGCTCTCTAAGGTTGATTGACCGAATCCGGAACGCCGCCTCCCAGAGATATTCACCAGGTTTCCAGGCAATGGGATCTTCTGGCAATTGAAAATAGGCTTTGAGCTTGCGACTCAACTCCGATTTCTGCTTTTTAACCCGGTCATGATCCTTGGGTGACTGCAGAGGTATCGTGCCATCGGTCCGGGCCAATGTCCGCAACAGGGTCCATTGCAGGGTGGGTTTACCGCTTTTGCGGTTTTTCATCCCCATATGTTCCGGCTCCACCCGACGAACCACGGACCCGCATTTTACCGACATGACCTCATCAGCGTGAAACTCCATGGTGACATTTTCCCAAGATGCCCATGATGGTGTCGGAAAGAGTTCCGGAACCAGATCCGTCGGTGGTTTTGGAGCGACCTTGGCCCGAAACTCAGCCAAGATCACATCCGATGATTGTGTGACCATCAACCTGTCAGCGTCATTGACACCCAAGAAATCCACCAAAGCGAGATGCAAGGCGTGCGAACGAGCCAATAGACCATCGATCTCCGGAACCACATGTCTACCGGTCGGAGTCAGAAGCAGAAATGGACCATCCACCTCAACCATCAACCGAGACACGATTTTGCTGGCCATTTCCCGGCTGCTGGGAAACGCTATGAATGCTGGAAACCGTTTGCCAGGGAAATATCGATCCTCACCGATTCGAACACAACCGCGAAGCCCCTTCATTCCGGAAAAGGTCGTCTGCAATTCCAAACATTCCGCAATCTCATTCCCAAGACGCCGCTGGTTCAGGCCATAAACAATGATGTCCGACTCCGTCAATTCCAGATTTTCGCAACCTCGTTCCACGCTGGCGCAGGCCGCCACGATATGACCATCGCCATGATCCACCACCCGGCGGGGGCAACCATCTCCACCGGGTGATGGACAACGAAAAACTTTGGCCCGCCGATCCGTTGGTCGTAGGAAATGACGAACAAGCTCAAAATCCTCGCCGGTTGCACGTTTCCACTCACTGATGATATTGGCCTGCCCCGGCATTCCCTCAAGAGTTCGCCAGAACCGGTTCAGCATCCGCATGGGAATCTCCTTTGGGTGGGATGATGAATCCCCGTTTCAACAACCACTCTTCCACCAACGGGCTCTCCTCCCCACGGGTGTAAATGGCGACATTGGGAGGGCATACCGTAATTTTTCGGCTCATCTTGCTGTTGGCGATTTTTACTTCGAACACAGCTCGGAGCGGACTGGCATCCATGGGAATCACCGGCTTGTTAGCCAACTCCATGGCAGCGAACAAATCTGTAGCTTTGTTGGTCTCCACATGCTGGTAGTCGCCACCGATAGCATTAGAGATGGCAAGTAGAGTGACCCGCTCCAGGCCAGGAACATCGTTACAAACCAGGGATTCCTCACCATAGTCACGCAATGGATCCAACCGGTATTTTTCCACATTGGGAAAATGTTCCGGATCACCAAAAAAATAGTGCCCGATCTGCCGCAGGTAGAGTTCCCGCTCCCCCTTGGTTTCGGTATGGATGCCGATCTCGTCTCTGGCCCGATTACAAACCAGGACATCATGCTGTTCCGGTCGATAGAAGACACTGGAGGACTGGCCGTCTTTTACGGCCCCCTCTCGTTTAACCGGCATCCCGTGGCGAATCAGCATACTGACCTGAATGCCGTCATCGAAGAGAAACACCTTGCTGCCGATCCCGCGTCGGTTATCGGCAAACCAATCGTCCAGATCTATTTCAAGTTCTCGGATGGTGGCAGTGGGTGGTACAGAAAAATTGGCTTTGTATCCTCCCTCTCCGTAGAAGTAAAGGAATGAACGGGGGCGCATGATTTGGGATTCAGCATGTTTGCGTTCCAGAAGATCTGGAGCCATCAGCCATATTTGGAGGGCCACATCGGCCGGACTGGCCTCCATATCCGTTTCCAATTCCAAGCCGACCGACCGGGCCGCTTTTGAAAGTAGGTCCATACCATCCGGTGTTGCCATCTCATGGATAAAATAGAGTGCATCGATCATCCGTTCCGGGGCATTTTCATCCGGGTTCATGAGTAACGCGGCCAGATCACCATATGGGATCCCCTCTTCCGCTCGTGCCGGTAAATTGATCCGATCTGACAGATACTCTCGAAAGTGGTCGAGAAATGTTAGCAAACGATGTGGTGCTACCGCCTTCAGGCTGTCTGGTTGAGCAAACCGTCGTGGGTTGAAAGTTGCCATTGAATCCCCTCCTCAAATTAAATCGTTGTTCTTATCCCCCGTCATGGCACGAATACCGACCACCTTTCCCAAAATCTTCAGATCGTCATTCTGGCCCACCTCGATGGGACGATAGTTGGAGTTGGCTGGCCGTAGGGCAATCCGATCATCGGAGATGAAAAGCCGTTTTACCGTAGCCTCTCCATCTAACATGGCAACGACGATTTCACCATTTTCCGCCAACGGTTGCTGACGCACGATCACCAGATTACCCGGATTGATTTGAGCATCGATCATGCTGTCTCCCTGGACTACCAGAGCAAAACAACGCCCCCTGGCAACATTGGACTCCACCAGGATCTCTCCAATCCGGTTCTCCTCCGCCAGAATCGGAACACCAGCCGCGACAGCGCCGATTATGGGTACCGAGATCAACTCCGCCATATGCTGCAGATGATCCACGATTTCCAGTGATCTGGCCTTGCGAGGTTTCCTGCGCACATACCCCTTACGTTCCAGGTTGCCCAACTGCTCATGGACCGTCGGCTTGCTTACTCCGAGAAGATCAGCCAGTTCCTGCATCGTCGGAGGAATCCCCTCCTTGAGAATAAAACTGCGGATGGTCTCCACGGTGTTCTTCAATATAGGACTGAGCCCTTCATCAGGCGTTCTGCCCCGACGCTTGTCCGATCCTTTTGCCATATTCCAACTCCATTTCACCCTAACAACGGTTAGGGTAAGAATTGTATCGGATACCAAAGGCCAAAGCTACAGTTTTTTTCCGACACTTTTTTCCCGGATCGGTAGATAAGTTATGTACCCCCTGGAAAAACACGACTTTGCAACGGAGAAAAAAATATGGCCACCCCTCTACACCCAGACCTGATGACCGATGAAGAGCGGTTGAGTGAATGCGCCAGAATACTTGTCACAGGGTTCCTACGGTCTACATCTCGGGAAAAGAGTCAAAAAGAACAAAATAAAGAGAATGTTTACCTTGATATACGGTCCAAACAGAGCGTTCATGGACATGGGAAAAACCAACAAGGAGAACGACCATGCAGATGAATGTGATCAAAAGAGTGACCGCCCTACCGGGTATGTCCATCAAGGAGTTGAGGCAGATGTGGATGGAGCTTAACAGTAGCGACCCTCCTCCCTACAACAAAGCATTTCTGGTACGACGTCTGGCCTACCGGATTCAGGAGTTGGCCTATGGTGGCCTCTCTTCCATCGCTGTGGCCAGATTGGATGAGATTGCTGATTCAGGCCATAACAGACCTAACAGAAAAATAGGAATCCCTGGAGATGGTCCACTTCCAGGCACGCGCTTGCTGAGAACGTGGAAAGGGGTTGAGCACTGCGTAACCGTTCTAGAGGACGGATTCGAGCATCAGGGACGCCGGTTCAAAAGCTTGTCTGCAGCCGCCAAAGCCATTACCGGCACCAACTGGAATGGGCGAATATTTTTCTATGGTAACCGGGGAAAAAGGAAAGAGAAATGAACAGAGGCAAGCCATCCAAGATGATACGGTGCGCCGTTTACACCAGAAAATCGACAGAAGAAGGGTTGGATCAGGAGTTCAACTCCTTGGATGCTCAGCGCGAATCCTGTGAAGCCTACATCGCCAGCCAAAAACAGGAAGGGTGGGTTTTGATCCAGGATCGATACGATGATGGGGGCTTTTCCGGCGGCAATCTGGAACGACCTGCGCTGAAAAAGCTGTTGGAGCAGATCGAGGCGGGCTTGGTGGATTGTCTGGTGACCTA
>PEAM01000031.1 GCA_002753565.1 Magnetococcales bacterium
ACGGTGCCGTCTTGGTCTCTGGGTTCGATCTTTCCATTCAAAATATCCTCCGATTTCATGTGATGGTCCTGATCTGTCTTTTCGGACCAAATCAGTGTCCAATGAAATCGGGTGCTCTATACAAGATACAAATCCACGGCCTCTTGAAATGCTTGGCGTATTTCATCCACGGAGTCACCGTGGAACGTGATGATCGGTTTGATTCCATCTACACGCCCGATGAAACATGCGTCTTCATCGCTGTACTCAATGCGTGCGGCATAATTTCTATGCATCATGGGATTCATAGTTTGACTCCTCAACATGATACATCGGTCAATCGATTATATCACCTTCATGTTCAGGTGGTACATTTGGCACTCGATCCATAGCCTGGAGAAAATGTTCGACATCCGCCCCTTTGGCTCTTGAATTCAACAACTTTTCCGTTTCCAAAGCGGACAGCTTCTCAGCAATAGCCGTAACGAAAAACTGGTTCATGGAAGCGTTCTCCTCCTTGGAAACACGGCGTGCAGCCTCCATCAGGGAATTCGGAAGTCTTAGCGCATACTGACTCATAGATCATTCTCCATCAGTTAAAACCAGAGATCACGGGGCCTCAATGTCTTCAGTCCAAATTGTCGAATGTGCGGCTCAAAATCTTTGGTGTTGAAAGTAACAATGGCATCTGCTCCTCCTGCTATGGCCAACTCTAGAACCATGTCATCTTCAGGATCCGGCAATAAAGGTCGCCAGAGATAGTAGAGCTTCACCTCTTTTCCGGCTGACGCAATCATTTTCAGAACTGCCTCAATATACTCCGGCTTCAAAGGAATACCAGTCGAACGCCGTTTCAGCACTGCCTCGTACTCCAAGAACAGAGGAACAGAAAGCAAAATGGTGAATGGTGCGGGTACCTCTACAATCTTTCGCACCAGTCTATATGACGCTCCACGATTTGAACGTAGTGCTGCTACGAGAACATTGGTATCCAAGACAACTTTCATATCATATACAATATCACAGACTCGTAATTAAACTCAACAAAATGGTGCAGAGCGCACATATGATCCGCTTTTGAGATGCTCTGACCAAGGCTTTGGCCTCATCTTAGAATTGCCGTTTGGGGCGGCAAACATTGGAGTTGAACAATGTTCCATAAATTCCGGAATAACGCGACATGGCGCGACACGGGTGCAGCAATCGGCAAGAAGGCATGGTTCCTTTTCCGCAATAAAAGCAACGGGTTCCGCGCGATCGCGGCATTTCGCTAGCGACAGTCGGCAAAACTTGGTTGACATGTCGAGGTTGACAGTCCCGGCCAAGCCCCTTGTTTCTGGGGTTGAATGTCAACCAGCCGGATGTCAACCAAACATTTTGTAAACCAACTCTGTCACCCAACTTTGTTGACAATATTTCCCTGTTCCCTGGAGCCTATTGATGACCCCAACCACCGACTTGAAGATGGAACAATGGCCGATTGAGCGACTGACACCCTATGCCAGAAATCCTCGCAAGAATGATGATGTGGTGGATCAAATGGTCGGGGCGATCCAAGAGTTCGGCTTTCGGATTCCAGTAGTGGTACGCAGTGACGGTACCGTGGTTGACGGTCACCTCCGCTTGAAAGCCGCCCGCCGGTTGGGGTTGACAACTGTCCCCGTGGTTTTGGCCGATGACCTCACCGATACCCAGATCAAGGCGTTCCGTCTGTTGGCCAACCAATCATCTAACTGGGCCGATTGGGATGAGGAGTTACTCAAGCTGGAGTTGACCGATCTACAGGATGCCGATTTTGATATCGACATGATCGGTTTTTCCGATGACGAACTGGCCGACCTGATGGGGCCCTTGGATGGTGAAGGAGAAGGTGGTGGTTCGGATGGCTCTACCGAAGAGGTCCCAGAGCCCCCTCCCAATCCAGTTACCCAGCCCGGTGACTTGTGGGTGTTGGGCGATCATCGCCTTCTTTGCGGTGACAGCACCAACCCGGATGATGTCATCCGGCTGATGAACGGTGAGCGCGCTGCTTTGTTTGCCACCGATCCGCCCTATCTCGTCGATTATGATGGGACGAACCATCCGGGTAAGGAATCTACAACACTCAAAGACACTCGGAACAAGGATTGGTCGGCCACCTACGGTGTAACCTGGGATGATTCCAGCCAGGGTCCAGAACTGTATGAGGGCTTCATCCGCACCGCCATAGACCACGCCATTGAACCAAATGCCGCTTGGTACTGCTGGCATGCATCCAAACGTCAGGCTATGGTGGAATCGGTTTGGGAGAAAATGGGAGCGTTCGTTCATCAGCAGATAATCTGGCGGAAGAACAACTCCATTCTGACCCGGACGCTGTACCTCTGGAAGCATGAACCTTGCTTCTACGGCTGGGTGCGGCCCAACCGCCCTCCTCGCCTCGATGATGCGGAACCGACCCCGTCGGTGTGGGATATGGAATCATTGGCCGGAGATGACCGACCGGAACATCCAACACCGAAACCTCTGGATGCCTTTGGTATTCCCATGCGCCAACACGTCAAGCCAGGCGGTCTCTGTTACGAGCCGTTCTCCGGATCCGGTTCCCAGATTATGGCCGGTGAACAGAATGGCCGCCGGGTCAATGCCATGGAGATCAGCCCGGTTTATGTGGACGTTGCCGTACAACGGTTTATCCAGGCCACCGGCAAAATCGTCTATCTGGATGGATCCGGTGGTAAGCAGTTTAAAGATATCGCAACTGAACGGGGTGTTGATCTGGAATGATTGATTCTACATCCCTTTTCATGGTGTCGTCGGGTTCGTATAGTGTAATCAAAATTCATAAATAATTGATCACACTTTGGGGGGAAACTACGATGAACCTGACAGAGCTGAAGAAAAAAATGGCTGAAACTACCGGCCAGAGCCAGGAAGAGGCGGACAAATCGATCAAAGCAGTTCTTGGCATTATCTCAGAAGCATTGGAGAAAGGTGATTCAGTGGCCCTGCCGGGGTTTGGGTCCTTTTCCATCAATGAACGTGCCGCCCGTACTTGTCGGAACCCCCGGACGGGAGAATCCATGCAGCTTTCCGCTTCCAAGGCAGTCAAGTTCAAGGCTGGAAAAGCGTTGAAAGATGCCGTCAACCAGTGATATGAAGGCCTCAACGACAAAAAACGATATCGTTGAATCTGTCTGCCGGGAGTTGGATCTCTCCAAAAAAGAGGTGCAGGAGGCGGTGGATGCCCTTTTTGAACTGATCCGGGAAGATTTGGCGCAAGGAAACACCATAAAACTCCCGAGATTCGGCAACTTCAACGTGCGCAGTAAACGCTCTCGTACTGGTCGAAACCCCAAAACCGGCCAGGAGATGAAGATCACCGCCCGCAAGGTAGTGACGTTCAAGCCATCCACCATCCTGCGGGATCGCGTTCAGAAAGGTTGATAGTCAAGGATCGAACGGCAGGTTTTCGTGATGGCCAGATAGAACCGCGCAGGTGACGGTTTCGATGCCTGCGACCTTTTCGCTGTTTTCCCGTTTGATCACCTGGGTGGAAACCCGCTCCGCCGCCTGATGGGAATCATCAGCCAGGATCTGTTCGCAGTAGCCCTGATACTGAATCCAGTCATCCGGCGCGTAGTCGATGATGGCATACCCAACGACCGTGTAAGATTGCTTGGTCATGTTATCCGTTCCTATTCGTGGGTAGTGATGAACTGGTCGGCAAGCTGGACATCGTCGGTGGTGTATTGATCCAGCAGTTCGGCCAATTTGATCGCAAAGCGATCGGCCTGCAGATCAGTAAATAGGACGTTGTCAAGCTTGATGGTGGCGTCGTCGTAGTCCCCATCCTGGCTCTGGATGATGGTGGCGTAGACTTCGCTGCCGTCCGTCAGTTTTTTGCACTCTGTATAAATCGTAATCATGCTCTTCTCCCGTTGGTCGGATCCGGGAGTTGGGATCTCGGATCCGATCGATTCAGTCCAGTTCAACCGCGTCCGTGACGTATGGTTCCGAATTCAGCCAGTCCACCGAATCCGGTTCCCAGGTGAGGTCATTTTCGTTCCAGGCCCGGATGATGGCGGCCTCTTTGGCCTCCCCCTCGCTATCGGCGACAACGTCAAGGATCGTGGATGTGGTGATATCCCGCGTGACTATGATCTGATAGTTGGGCATTCCAACCTCCATTATGCTTTGAGGTGGTAGGTAGTGACCGGCTTGGCTCCGTCAATGTCATCAGTCGGTGGCTTGCGGCGGGTCAGTTCCAGGCCCATCTTTTTCTTCAATGTCCCAGCGAAAAACCCACGTACCGTATGACTCAACCAATTGGTCTCATTGGTGATTTGCTCGATGGTTGCACCTTCCGGGCGTTTTAGCATTTCGATCACCTTCGCCTGCTTGGTACCGGTGCGGGGTTTGCGGGCCGGTTTGATCTCGGTGGCCGGTTTCTCTTCCGGTTCCAGTGTCGGTTCTGGCTTCGGTGGTTCCTGACCGATGGCTCGGAAGCCGTCGTCGGAGATCAACCAGGTTTTGTAGGGCGGGGTGATGGCGGCATCGTAAATCAGCCCCTTTTTTTCCAAAGCGGTAATTACCTTCAGGGCCGACCCACCTTTGAGGTGCTTGGGCATGGGTTGAATCGATCCGCCCGGGCGCTCAGAGGCGGCTTTCAAAACAGTCTCTTGTGGAGTGGTCAGTTTGATTGTAGTCATGTCGGTCTCCGTTAGTTGGTGTTATTCCGTAACACCATGGAGCCATTATCTTGAAGCACTATCCAGCATAAAATGATTGTTTTTGAATGTTTTTTTATAGGTTTAGGAGATGTTTATTTCCCAGTCCGAATATGCTAGGAAACGCGGATTTTCACGACAGTACGTCAATAAGCTGGTGAAGAAAGGGGTGGTGCGCCTGATTGATGGAAAGGTCGATCCTGCACAGGCCGACAAGGCCCTGGAATCAGTTAGGGAACCGGCCCGACCACAACGTCGGGGTGGAGATGAAGTTATCCGGCAACCCATCCAGCAGCCGGAACATCAACCCAAACAAACAGCACCATCGAAGTCATCTACAGCATCTAACCCCGATCCTTCTCCTGTTGATCTGCCGGGGAAGATGCCGGGCGATCTGCCGACCATGTTACTCCGGGCTCGGATCAAGACTGAGCTGAAGCGGGGCAACCTACTGGATATCGATGAGAAGGTCAAAAACAAGCAGTATGTCGCCGCCGATGAGATCAAGGTGGTTGCGTTCAATCGGGGCCGGGTGGTTCGGGACCGAATTATGAATCTGCCGGATCGGCTGGCGGCCACCTTGGCGGCTCAGAATGATCTCGATACAGTTCGGGAGATCCTGGCCAAGGAACTGCGCATTGCCCTGGAGGGATTGGCCGATGACCCAATCAGCGACTGAATTTTACCTGGAGTCATTCAACCGGGGCATTCGACCAGACCCGCTGTTGACCGTGTCAGAGTGGGCCGACCAGTACCGTATACTATCTTCTGTCGATTCCGGGGAGCCCGGTCCGTGGCGTACCGATCGGACACCGTATCTCAAAGAGATCATGGACTGCCTGTCACCATCTTCGCCAATCGAGCGAACGGTACTGATGAAGGCGGCCCAGACTGGCGGCAGCAATGCCGGTCTCAACTGGATGGGGTACGTGGTTCATCAGGCTCCCGGTCCCATGTTGATGGTACAACCCACCGTTGAGGTGGCGAAGCGATTCTCCAAACAGCGGGTCACCCCTCTTGTCGATGTCTGCCCAGCTTTGAAGGGATTGGTCAAAGATCCCCGCTCGCGGGATAGCGGCAACACGGTGCTCTCCAAGGAGTTCCCCGGTGGTGTGGTGATGATGACCGGGGCCAACAGCGCGGTGGGATTGCGTTCCATGCCGGTACGGTTTCTGTTTCTGGATGAGGTGGATGGCTATCCCGCCGATGCCGATGATGAGGGGGATCCGGTGGCACTGGCCATCCAGCGCACGGTTACCTTTGCCAATCGCAAAATCTTGATGGTCTCCACCCCGACCATCAAAAACTTCAGCCGCATTGAGGCGGCCTATCTGGAGAGCGATCAGCGGCGCTACTGGGTTCCGTGCCCGAAGTGCCATAAGGAGCAGACCCTGGATTGGGCTCAGATCAGTTGGCCGAAGGAGCCCAAGGAGCAGCGTGATCTAGCCTTTTACATCTGCGTTCACTGCGGCTACGAAATTCAGGATCATCAAAAAAGCGTGATGCTGGAGAATGGCCGCTGGATTGCCGAGGCTGAAGGTGATGGTAAAACCGCTGGATTTCATCTCAACGCCCTCTATTCTCCCCACGGCTGGAAAAATTCATGGGGGGCTATCGCCGTCGAGCACGGTCAGGTCTATAAGGACCCGCCTCGATTGAAGGTTTGGACCAATACCAAATTGGGCCAGTCCTGGGAGGAGGATGCCGAACGAATCAGTGGGGATGCACTTCTTGATCGTCGGGAGGATTGGGGAGAACTCCTCCCCGCCGGGATTGCGGCACTGACCTGCGGTGTCGATGTTCAGGACGATCGGTTGGAACTGGAAGTGGTCGGTTGGGGAACCGATGAAGAGTCATGGTCGGTGGATTATCGGGTGCTATGGGGTGATCCCTCTTCACCGGCTCTCTGGAAGGATCTCGATGATTTTCTCATTCGTCGCTGGCCCCATGCTCGAGAGGTTCCGGATCTGGCCATTCGGGCTGTTGCGGTAGATACTGGTGGCCATCATACCTTGAAGGCCTATGCCTTCTGCCGGGCCCGTCAAGGACGGCGAGTCTGGGCAATCAAGGGCCGTGGCGGCATGGGGGTTCCCATCTGGCCTCGGCGGCCCTCCAAAAACAACAAGGGGCGCGTACCACTTTTTATCGTCGGTGTCGACGGTTTGAAGGAGTCTACCTACGCCCGGCTTCGGATTGTGGAACCGGGTCCGGGATATATGCATTTCCCCATGGATCGAGATGCTGAATATTTCCAACAACTCACCGCCGAAAGTATCGTCACCCGTTACCACAAGGGTCGACCCATTCGGGAGTGGAAAAAAGAGCATAACGCCAGAAATGAGGCTTTGGACAATCGGGTTTACGCATCAGCCGCCCTGCAGGGGTTGGTAGCGATGGGGTTGCGTTTGAACCGGGAGGCCAAACGGATTTCCGAAGCACCTATGAAAACTGATACTCCCGAAGCAGATACTCCCAAACTCATCCGGCCAAAGGCCCGGAGACGGGTGATCCCATCAAGCTGGATCTGATGGCTGGCAACACGATCGGTTCTCTTGAATCGGTGGGCAGGGAACCGTTCCGTAGGTACAGAAGACACAGCAATCACCCGGTTTGGGCCTGAGAAGTTTTCCACACCCTTTGCAATCATAGAAAAACTGGCAGGCGTTCGTCGGCATCCGTTCCGTCTCCTCATGTCGACAATGAGGACAGGTGATCTTTGAATCCAACACGATTTCGGCCATTCCGGGTCGCCTTTCGTCAAATTGAATAACCATGATCTCTCTCTTGAGGATAATGCTCAATGGCTGACGTGACCGAACTTCAAGCCCGGCGGGATCGGCTGCTCACCCGGCTGGAATCTCTGCAAAAGCGGGTCACCCATGGTGATAAGACCGTCGAGTTCGACCTGACCCAGGTGCAGACAGCACTGGACCTGCTGGATCGGGAGATCAATCGCACGGCTGACCGGCGGATCGTTCGGCACCTACGAGTCAGATCCGAAAAAGATCTCTGACATGGGGTTTCTGCAGAAAACAGTCAACCTGGGCTGGCACGCCTATCATGCTGGTCGAAATGCCCTGCGCTCCGTCGAACTTCCATCCCGTCGGGCTGGCGGTTATGAGGGTGCTGCTACCGGTCGACGGCTGGGCAATTGGACCCCTGGCGATGATGGGGTCAATGCACTGTTGTTCAAGGATGCCAACCTCATGCGCTCCCGATCACGGGATTTGGTGAGGAGAAATGCCTGGGCCTCCAACGCCATGGACTCCCTGGTCGCCAACATGATCGGCACCGGCATCAAACCCCAGTCCACCCACACGGATCCGGCGGTCAAAGAGCAAATCCAATCCACCTGGCTGGAGTGGACCAAAGAGTCGGATGCCCATGGACTCTGCGGTTTCTACGGTCAACAAGCCCTGATCGCCCGGGCCATGATCGAAGGTGGAGAGGTAATCGTTCGGTTGCGTAATCGGGATGAACGGGATGGGTTGATCGTACCGTTGCAATTGCAGGTTCTGGAAGCGGAGCATCTACCTGCAGAGCTGAATCAGGATCTGCCGAGCGGCAATAAAATCCGGGCTGGAATCGAGTTTGACAAGATCGGTCGTCGTCGCGCCTATCACCTCTTCCGGGAACATCCGGGCGAAAAGCCCATGCTGTTCAAAGCCGGAGAGACCGTTCCGGTACCGGTCAGTGAGGTCTGTCACATATTCAAGCCGCTGCGTCCCGGCCAATTGCGCGGAGAACCCTGGTTTGCCCAGGCCCTGGTAAAACTCCATGAGCTGGATCAATACGACGATGCCGAACTGGTCCGGAAAAAGACAGCGGCTCTGATCGCCGGATTCATCACCAAACCGGATCCGGAATTGAGTGTTGGTGGAGAGGATGACAAGGAGCCTGATGAAGATGGCGGTGTTGCTGTTACCTGGAGACCCGGCACCATGCAGGTGCTGTTGCCGGGTGAGGATATCAAATTCTCTGAGCCCGCCGATCTGGGCGGTCAATACGCAGAATTCATGCGCACCCAACTGCGTGCCATCGCCATGGGGTTGGGTCTGACTTATGAGCAGTTCACCGGCGATCTGACCGGCGTCAACTATTCCAGCATTCGAGCCGGTATGGTGGAGTTCCGCCGCCGCATGGAGCAACTCCAGCGCATGGTCCTGATCCATCAGCTCTGCCGACCGGTCTGGGCCCGGTGGATGGATCAAGCGGTCCTCTCCGGAGCATTGATTCTTCCCGATTACGTCAACCGTCGTCGGGAGTATCTGGCGGTCAAATGGATTCCACAGGGTTGGCAATGGGTCGATCCCCAGAAGGAGTTCAACGCCATTATCTGGGCCATCCGTGCCGGTCTACTCAGTCGCTCCGAGGCGGTCTCCACCTACGGCTACGACATTGAGGAGATCGATCGGGAGATTGCGGCCGACAACCAACGGGCCGATGACCTGGGTCTTGTTTTTGATTCGGATGCCCGGAAGGTCTCCCGTAATGGAGCCGCATCGTCCGGATCCGGTTCGGACGATCAAAAAGACGAAGAGACCGCCCCCTCGGATTCTGAATCCACCGATAATCCATAACAGGAGATCATCTTGAAATTTCTACCGCAGCTTGCGGCGCGTGTTGTCGGCGCGCCGTTGATGGTCGAGCGTGCCCGCTTGGAAACCATCCTCTCCGTCATCGGACCTCGTGTCGGTATCGAGGCCGGTGTTCTGCCGGTGGAGATGGATAAAGCGGCCGATCATCGGGGATTTACCGTCACCCCCAACGGTATCGCGCTTATCTCCATCATCGGCACATTGGTCAAAAGAGCCGGTGCCATTGATGCCGCCTCGGGTCTGCTCTCCTATGCCACCGTTGAGAACATGATCCTGGAAGCGGCTACCGATCCGGCGGTCAAGGCGATCCTCATGGATATCGACAGTCCCGGCGGAGAGGTGGGCGGTGTCTTCGACCTGGCCAGCATGATCAACGAGGCCAAGGAGACCAAACCTATCTGGGCGGTAGCGGACGATGCCTTTTCCGCTGCCTATCTGCTGGCCTCCACTGCTGACCGGATCTACCTGCCACAAACCGCTGGTGTCGGCTCTATCGGTGTTATCGCCGTACATGTGGATGAGTCCGAGCGTGACGCCAAGGAAGGTCGACAATTCACCACCGTATTTGCCGGAGCCAGAAAGAACGATTTCTCCAGCCACGCTCCTCTCTCGAACGATGCCCAAAACAACCTGCAACAGGAGGTGGACCGGCTCTACAACATGTTTACCGGTGTCGTCGCCAGCAACCGGAAGATAACCGAGGTAGCAGTCAAGGCCACCGAGGCTGGTCTGTTTTTCGGAGAGAACGCCATCCAGGCTGGGCTGGCCGACCAGGTCGGAACCATCCGTGAAGCCCTGTTTGATCTCTCCGCTCTTCTGGAACCCCCCAAGAATAACATTTTCCACCGTGCGGCCCAGCCGCCTGAACAAAATCAATTGGAGACCAATATGCCCAATGACCAACAACAGGCGACTGACAATCCAGCCGCCCAACCCGAGCCCAAATCGGAAACGCCCGCGCCGACCCCGGCAACGGCCACTCAACCGCCTGGAGAAACCATCGACCTGGATAAAATCCGCGCCGAGCAGGAGACGAAGATGCGCGGGGAAGCCCAGGCCATCGTCGATTTCTGCGGTCTGGCCGGGATGCCGGATCTGGCTGGAGGGTATATCGCCCAGGGAGTGAGCCTTGAAACCGTCCGAAAGGAGTTGCTCTCCAAGCGGGCTACCGGGCAGGAGATTCAATCCCAGGTCATGCCGGGTGACGGTACCCATATCAACCCGGAAACCAACCTGGACAACAACCCGGTCGTCTCTTCCTGCCGGAAGATGGCCCAACAGCACAAAACGGAGGTATAGACCATGCCGGTATTATCTGAAGGCAATAATCTCGGAGACGTCCTCAAATATGAGGCTCCGCAATTCTACAGCCGCGACGTTCTGACCGTGCCCGATGGACAGAATCTGGCTATCGGTGCCGTCGTCGGTATTCAGACGGCGGACGGCAAGGCTCGGGTGTTGGATCCGGCCGCCGGCGACGGTACCGAGGTGGCCGCCGGAGTCATCGTCCAGGATTCCGCCCCCTCCGGAGCCGATGAGGATGTTCCGTTCATCGTTCGCCATGCCATCGTTGCCGATCATGCCTTGGTCTGGCCGGGTGGCATCACCACCCCGGAAAAAACCACCGCCATCGCCCAACTGAAGGCGGCTGGCATTCTCGTTCGCAAAGGAGCCTAGCCGTGAGCATGACGAATCCTTTTTCAAATGATGCTTTCGGGGCGATTGCCCTGACGGCGGCCATCAACATTCTCCCCAACCGCTACGGCAAATTGGAGGAGATCAATCTCATGCCCGCGCGCCCGGTGCGCTTGCGCCAGATCGCCATTGAGGAACACAACGGCGTTCTCTCTCTGTTGCCGACGGCGGCGGTGGGCTCCCCCGGTACCGTCGGAAAACGGGGCAAACGGAAAATCCGTTCCTTCATCGTACCCCACATTCCCCATGACGATGTCGTCCTGCCGGAAGAAGTTCAAGGTATTCGGGCATTTGGCAGTGAAAGCGAACTTTCCGCTCTCTCCGACGTGCTGGCCCTGCACCTGCAATCCATGCGCGACAAGCACGCCATCACCCTGGAACACCTGCGTATGGGGGCCCTGAAGGGTGTCATCCTCGATGCCGACGGTTCCACCCTCTACGACCTCTACGCCGAGTTCGGCATCACCGCCAAGACCATCAACTTCCAGCTTGACGTCGACACCACCGACGTCAAAGCCAAGTGTCTGGAGTTGAAGCGCTATCTGGAAGACAACCTCAGAGGCGAGTTCATGACCGGAGTCCATGTCCTGGTTTCGGCTGAATTCTTCGACGCCCTGACCGGCCATCCCAAGGTGGAAGCTGCCTATGAGCGGTGGCAACAGGGTGAAGCTCTCCGAACCGACATGCGTAAGGGATTCACCTTTGCTGGTGTCGAGTTCCAGGAGTATCGAGGCCAAGCCACCGATCCGGACGGCACGGTGCGCCGGTTCATCGCCAGTGGTGAGGGACACGCCTTCCCCATGGGCACTTCCCAGACCTTCGCTACCTATTTCGCCCCGGCTGATTTCAATGAGTCGGTCAACACCATGGGCCAACCCCTCTACGCCAAACAGGATGCCCGCAAGTTCGAGCGCGGTACCGATCTCCACACTCAGTCCAACCCGTTGCCCATGTGTCATCGGCCTGGGGTGTTGGTCAAGCTGACAGCATCCTGATCATGACCGATTGGGATTCGGCACTCGTCAATTTACAGGAGGCTTGCCGGGATACCTTCGGGGTTCCGGTGAGCTATATCCCCTCGGTGGCCAATCGGCCCGATTTTCAGGGCCAGGCCATCAACATCACCGCCATCTTCGACGAAAACCGGGAGATGGTCGATGTCATGACCGGTAACGGAGCCGGTATGGAATCCATGATTCAACGCCCGGTTCTCTCCCTCAACCGGGCCGACCTCGGTATTGATCCCATGGAAGGTGATGAGGTGATCGTCGCCGAGATCACCTACCGGGTGATCGATGTTCATCCGGATGGAGCCGGAACGTTCGATCTGGTGATCAATCGCACCAAGGACCTTATTTGAGGTTGGACTGACTCAACCCAAAGGAACAGAGTGATCCGTGAGCCATTTTGCCAAGTCATCCTCGGTCAGTTGGTTTGCGGCCAGATTCAGGAAGACCCGGTATTTCTTCTCCTGGCTGGCCTCAATTCGATAACCGTTCATTTTAAGAAACAGCATGCAGGTGACAAAGGCGGTCCGTTTGTTTCCATCCACGAATGGATGGTTTCGGTTGATGGCGGATGCATATCCGGCTGCCAACTCCGGAATGGTTGGCGAGTGTTCCTGGTAAGCAAGCCGATTTTGAGGATGGGCCAACGCGGAATCCAGCAACCCGGCATCTCGTAGCCCCGAGTCGCCTCCATGTTCGGCAATCTGGCGTTGATGGATAGCCAAAACGACATCCTGGCGAATCCAAATTGGCTCATCCATGCCCCCTACTCCGCCAGTTTTTTCAGGACATCACGGTTTTCCCGCATGATCTCCTCGGCGGCATCCATCTGATAGGCAAACTCCGGATTATAAGGGGTCAGTTCAACACCGTTGGGCGTTTCTACGGCATAGAGCACATCCCCTTTGGCTACACGGAGCTTGGCCAGTAGTTCCTTGGGCAACACCACACCGGTGGAGTTGCCGATAGTCGTTAAACGCAGTGGATTCATTTACTTCACCTCCTATCAAGATTCTAACACTTGTTATAACAGAAGGGAAACTATTCTGTGTCCAAAGCCACCATCGCTCCATTCTACCGGGGTGACACCAAAGCGTTTGATCTCTCCTTCACGGACAGTGCCGGGCTTCCCATCGATGTCACCGGGCACGAGTTGTGGTTCACACTGAAGGCCAGCGTTACCGACCTGGACGCAGACGCCGCTTTTCAGAAGCGGATCGTCTTCCCGGATTCAGCCGAATCTCAACAGGGTGTTGCCACTTTGGTCTTGAGTTCGGAAGAGACCGGCACCATTGAGCCCGGCACCTACTATTTCGATATCCAGAAGGTGATTCCAGAGACCCCACCGGTGGTGGCCACCCTCATGTCGGGCAAGGTGAGTGTTCTGCCGGACGTCACCCGGTCCACATCCGGCTCCTGAGGGGCTGGTCATGAGTGATTCCATCAAAATCTCAGGAGACAGACAACCGGTTCATATCTCCCCACAGGAAGAGAAGATCGATGTCGCCCTGGTCAAGGAGACCGTTCGGGTTTCTTCAGGAGGCGATGAAAACATCAACCTGACCATCCGCGAGGAGCATTTTGATTTCTCCTCACCCCTGGTGCTGGGGGTACCGGACTGGCCGTTCGGTCCCAACCCCAAACGGGTCGAGGGATTGACCCGGGATTCTCCGGTAGTCGTCGATCAGGTCACCATGACCGCTTACTACCGGGTGGTCAAATGGCTTTTTCTCATCACTGATGAAGCCAACGACCTGGCTGTAACCAGCGAGATTAAATGCATGCGACATACGAACGATGTTCACTTTATGGAATACGCCATCATGGGTGATTCCAGTCTTCTTCCTTACGACATCGACGCCGAAATCGATGGCGACAACCTCAACCTCATCATTACCAGTCGATACGACGGTGGTTCTCTCACTGTCCGTAGTTCACGAATCGCGATTTATCAATAATCTTTCAAAGGAGTTGTAAACCATGGGAATTCCCTCTCTATTCTCCGTCAGGGGCGGAGTTGATATCGGCGCACATCTGGTTTCCGGGGATGGCGCTCCCGGTGGCGCCGGTGGCCGTGCCGATGATGCGGTCAAGGGCTCACTCTATCTGGATGAGACCAACGGCTCGATGTACATGAAGAAACTGGCCGGAACCGGTGCCGATAAATGGGTACGGGTTCAGAGCCAGGATGATCTGGATAACGCCCTGCTCGGTCAATCCTGGCGGGAACCGGCACTGGTTCGAGATGGTACCAGCTATGCTGACCTGGCTGCTGCTGAAACCGTGGTCAACACCCTGCCGTATGAGATCGACGGCGTGGTTGTGGATGATGGCGATCGGGTTTTGTTCGAAAATATCACCGGTGAGGCCAAGAACGTCTTCATCGTCACCGGAACGCCCGGGTCCGGAGCCACTCTGGTGGAGGACGCCAATTCCGAGTCTCAAGGCGATGCGCTCTACATTCAAAGCGGCACCGATGCCGGTAAGCAGTTTGCCTACAACGGGACCGGATGGGTACAACAGGGAAGTGCCTCCTCCACCGAGATCGGCTTTCTGCAAACCTTCATCGGCAAATCCGGCAACGGCTCCGAAACGCCCAACTATGCCTCAAACAACGTGGTCACCGATGGCGATTCCCTGGAGAAAGGCATCAGCGATCTCGATGCCGAGGTGGGTGCTGGGGTGGCTACGGCCCAGTCCCGGACCGTTGGCCCGATTTCCGATCAGGCCATCAACCTGAATGTCGAGGCGCTAGACGATGCCATCGGGGCCGACGTCACCTCCACCAATCAAACCACGGCCGGTGATTCGGTCAACGAGAATATCACCGCCCTGGACACCGCCATCGGCAACGATGTCGCCGGACCTTCCACCCGTACCGTCGGTGCCATCTCGGTACAGGATGTCAACGCCAATATCGAGGCATTGGATGATGCGGTGGGAGCCGACGTCACCTCCACCAAGATCGCGGCCACCACCAATTCCGTCAACGCCAACATCTCCGCCTTGGATGACGTTTTGGGGGACGCTAAAACAGAGAGCAAAACCGACTCGGTGACCACGGCCACCACCCTGGATACGGTTTTGGTGGACGGCATCCTTGCTGTTGAATGGCTCGTACACGCCAGGAGCACCGTCACCGGAACCAATATCTGGGCTGGGAAGGTTCTCGCCATTCACGATGGTACCGCCACCGGAGATGCTACAGCAGTGGATTACAACACCTTTGCCGTATTGAAAACCGGTAGTGCCATTCCGGCTCTGGATTTCGAAGTGGTACTCTCCGGTGCCGGAGTCTCCCAGGAGATGCAGCTCAAGGCCACCAGCTCCCAGGCTGTCAATATCCGTATTTCCCGCTCAATCCTGAACGAGCAGTAGGTTTTACGGTGATCGACTATCTCGAAGCCGAGCCACTTATTGTGGCTCGGCTGAAGGAGAAAATCCCCAATGCCCAGATTCTCTCCTCCTGGGGACAGCCGGTAATCAAGGAGCATCACAACCTACCACCATCCGTGATGATTTTCCTGGAAGAAGATCGCCCCCAGGAGAACGCAGCGGCCGGGCGCAATCTGAAGATCGAACAGACCTGGCTGGCCCTGGTGGTGGTCCAGGATGCGGAGAATGAGGCCGGGCCACTTATCAGCAAAGTGCTCCGTGCGCTCTCCGGCTGGTGTCCCGAGAACAACCGGCTCGGTCCTTTCAAACGGGTCAGATCCTCCTACATGCCGGATTATTCACCCAACGGGATCTTCTATTTCCCCTTAAGTTTTTCCACACGTTTCGTATTCAACTCCGAGGAGTAAAGACAATGGCAGGCTTTTTAGGCAGTGGCGACATGTATATGGATCGTCTGGCGGATGACGGCTCCTCCACCGGATATATTCTGGCCGGTAACTCTACCCAGTTTGCCATCGAGGAGGAGACCGAAACCAAAGAGCGCATCTCCACCGGTCGTGACACCTATGGTCAGGCCCTGGATACCGCCTCGATCAAGAAACCGGCCAAGATCTCCATCACCCTGGATGAGATCAACAAGGAGAATCTGGCCATCGCCCTGTTGGGTGAGGTTGCCGATCTGAGCCAAGGATCCGGTACCGGGGAGACTGAAACGGTTACAGCTAAATCGGGCAAGTATGTCGAGTTGGTAAAAGGTAACCTGGCAGAGGCCAATTTCAAGGTGGAGAATCAGGGCGGTGCCACCGCCAACGCCTGGCAGGCCTCCACCGCCTATGCCCTGAACGATTTCGTCATCCCGACCTCGGCCAATCAGCACTATTACAAATGCACCACGGCCGGTAGCTCGGACGCCTCCGAACCGACCTGGACCACGGACGGCTCCACCGTCACCGATGGTTCCGCCGTCTGGACCGACATGGGGTTGATCGCCTATACCGCCACCACCGATTTTTCCGTCAATCACCGCATCGGTTTGCTGATGGCCACCACCACCGGTGCCATCACCGATGGAGAGAACCTCCAGGTCACCTACGACTACAACGCCATCAGCGGTAGCCGGATCAATGGATCGGTCAAACCGACGGTCAAGACCCGGTTGCTGTTGGACGGAAAGAATGCGGCCAACGGTAAAGCGGTGATGGTTCGTGTTGACGAGGCGGTCCTCTCTCCCTCCGGAGAGGTGGATTTCCTCTCAGACGACTGGACCGAATTGGAGATGGAGGGAACCCTGAAAACCCTCTCCGGAAAAACCTCTCCCTACACCGTTGAATTGCTGGATTGATGGAGGTCGATATGAACACCGTTCAACAGAGTATAGAAGTTGCCGGGATCACGGTTACGGTTCGGGAGTTGACCATCAGTGATATCCGGGCCGCTTTGAAAATGGAGGAGTTCGAACAGAGCGCCGATGCCGTCGATATGTTTCTGCTGGAGGATATTTCTCTTCCCGATATCTCCAGGATGACCGATCTCTCCCCTGAACAGATGGCCGGGATGAAGCCCTCGGAGTTGCGCCGGGTGGCAGAGACCTGCCGGGAGGTGAACACCGATTTTTTCGCCCTCAGAGGTCGGGTGCTCAAATACGCCGACCTCCTGGAGGTAGCGGACAATCTCAACGACGTGCAAAAGAAAATCGATTGAGGCTGGAAGAGATGTGCTGCACCCTCATTCGGCTGGGCCATACCCATGTTTGGGCATACCCGTGGGCCGTGTATCTCTCTGCTCTTCATGAGATTGAAAAAGCGAGTTCCAAACGATGAGAGCGACCCAGGCCGCTCTAGAATTCAATCTCAGGATGCAGAACGGCCAGTTTAATCGGGCCGTGGAGAATTCCGTTGCCCGGTTCAACCGGGGATTGCGCGGTATGGAGCGAACCGCCGTGCGCACCTCCACCCGGATCCGCCGGGCCATGAACGAGGCGTTCGATGCCGAAGGGCTCACCGCCGGGGCCGCTGCCGCCACGGTGGCGCTCACCTCCATGACTAAAAAAGCCATCGATCTGGAAGCGGCCATGGCCGATGTGGCCAAAGTGGTGGATTTCGACTCTCCGGAAGGTTTGAAGGAGTTGGAGAATCAACTCTTGAAGCTCTCCCGTGTGATTCCCATCACGGCGGAGGGGTTGGCAGAGATTGCCGCCGCCGGTGGTCAGTTAGGGGTGGCGGCTCAGGATCTACCCGCCTTCGTCGAGCAGGTAGCCAAGATCGCTACCGCTTTTGATCTCCTGCCGGATCAGGCCGGTGAATCCATGGCGAAGCTGGCCAATGTGTTCAACATCCCGGTGACCAAGATCGAATCATTCGGTGATGTGATCAACGCCCTTTCCAACAGCACTGCCGCCAAGGCTTCCGAGATCGTCGAGGCGTTGCTGCGGATCGGCGGAACCGCCCGGCAATTCGGCCTCGCCCGTGAGGAAGCCGCCGCACTGGCCGATGCCTTCATTGCGCTCGGCAGGCCACCGGAGATCGCCGCTACCGCCATCAACTCCATGCTCTCCAAAATGCAGACGGCATCCAAGCAGAGCAAGAAGTTTCAACAGGGATTGGCCGCCCTCGGAATGGAGGCGACCGAGCTTGAAACCGCCATCAGCCGCGATGCCGGAGGGGCGCTTTCGGACTTTTTGAAAAAGATCGCCCAACTGGACAAACATACCCGCACCGGGGTGCTGACCGATCTTTTCGGAGCGGAATTCCAGGATGATATCGGCCTGTTGGTGGGATCCTTGGGTGAGTATGAAAAGGCGCTGGCCATTGTGGCCGACAAAACCCAGGTTGCAGGCAGTATCCAGAGGGAATTTGCCACAAAAGCGGCTACCACCGCCAATCAACTGCAATTGGCTGAAAACCGCGCCCAGGAGCTGCAGACTCGTATTGGACAGGGTCTGTTGCCCGCCTTGAAAGAGGTGCTGGGCCCGCTCGGCGACGTGATTTCGGCCCTCGCTGATTTCGCCACCGAAAATCCGGCTCTGGCGGCAGCATTGACGGCGGTGGGTGTCGGATTGAGCGGCATCGTCGCCTATAAGGGTGGAATCGCACTCCTCGGGCGGTTGGGCAACATCCTGGGACGGGTGCCGCCGGTGGCGGCTCCGGCGGGACGTGCGGTGCAGAACGTCAGTGCCTCCCTGGGCAATTTGAGCGGGTCGGCCCGTACTACCGCTGGTCCTCTGACCAGGTTGAGATCGTCCATCGGCAACATGGGCCGGTTGGGAGGTGTCGCCGGTACCGCCTTGAGAGGTTTGGGTCTCGTCATGCGAGGTACTCTGGTTGGTGCTGCCGTTGCCGCTACGGTGGAAGTCGGTCTGCTGGCAAAGGCCATCTGGGATGCCGAACAGGCGGAAACCAGCCTGGAAAACCGGGTTAAAGCGGCAACCGTCGCCTTCCAGGGACTCTCCAACGAATCCCCCAGACTGACCGGACTTCTGACCGATGTCGGTACTGCCTCCCAGAAAGTATCAGGTTTGAATTCCGCCCAATTGGAAAAGCTCAAAGAGCTGATCCGGGCCAAGTTGCAATCCATCGAACTGGAGCGGCAACGTCTGCAACTGGAGGAAGATCGACCGGTTCTGGGCCTTCTCACCGATCATAAGGAGAAGCTCGATAAGCTGACTGCCAGCGAGAAGGAGTTGTGGTCGGTCCTGAAAGCCGCCATTGATGCCGAGAAGGATCGCGGCAACGTTGCCACCGAATCGCTTGGTGAGCAAAAAGAAGCGGTCAAAGAGACTGCCTCCGCCATGACCGACCTGAAGGAGAAGGCGGAAACCCCTGCCGTTATCAAGATCACGGCGGATACCTCCCAGGCGATTGCCGAGATTGCCAAGGTGCAATCCGCCCTGGATGGTCTGCACGATAAAACCGTCACGGTCACCGTCGTCACAAGAAATGTCCAGGCCAAAGCCGGTGGTGGTTGGGTTGCAAAGGCCAATCAGGTGGTTGCCCTGGCTCGGGGTGGTCGGCTTCCCGGTTACGGGGGTGGAGACAAGGTCAGGGCACTGCTCGAACCGGGAGAGTTCGTGGTCCGGAAAGAGCGGGCCCGCATGTTCTCGGGGCTCTTGGCCATGATGAACTATGGACCGATTTCCCGCGTGCAGGAGGCTCTCTCCTCGGTCCAACATTTTCAGACCGGCGGCATGGTGCAGAACCTACGTTTGCCACCAATGCCCCAACTGGCCATGGCCGGTGGCGGTTCCGTACCTTCACCCGGACCCATCGAACGATTTGATATCCGCCTGGATGGGCGTCCCGTCGCCACGTCCAACGATTCAACCTCTCAGCTCAAGGGCTTGTTGCATGAACTGAAGGATCGTTCTCGGGGGTTGCTGTGAAGAAGCTCGGAACACTCATCCTGCCCGATGAGGCTCAATGGGTGGACCAGAATGAGTGGTCTCCCGTCAATCAGGCCACCGTACAAACCCTGGGAGGAGAGACCGTCGTTTTCTCCCAATCTCTACAAAACGGCCGCCCCATCACCATCGATATCCAGGATGGGATTTCCTGGCTTGATCAGGATGCCGTAGATGCCATCCAGGCCATGGCAGCTCAAGCGGGTGCGACCTTCTCCCTGATCTGGGAGGAGGAGATCTTCACTGTCCTATTCCGCCACCACGATCCTCCGGCGGTCTCCTTCCGGCCGCTCTGGCCCAACCATGACCTTTTTTCAGGAATCATCAAACTATTGCGAGTGTAACCATGGCAATTCAAAGCAGTGAAATCAAACTGGTCAAACCGGCCACCGTCAACGATACCACTTCCAACGGCGGCCGCATGTCGGCAACCGAGGTGGCGGACGGGGTAAAAAACAACGTCTGGCCCGACGTGCCCCAGGCGGAACGGACCGCCGGGTCGGTCAAATACCGTAAACTCTTCATCAAGATCGCCAACGATGACGATCTGGCTCTGATCGATCCCAAGATCTTCATCGAAACCCACACCCCCGGTGACGACACCATTGTCATGATGGCGGGCACCCAGACCGACACCCAGGCCGAGGCCGACGACTACACCCGTTTTTACGGCACCGGGGATCTGGACGTCGATGTGGCCAGCGGCGTCTCCTCCATCGCAGTCAATGTGGAGTCCGGTAATGCCAGCGCCGGAGACAACGTTTTCCAGAATGGTGATCTGATCCGCATCTCCAGCCAGGATGGCGTGGACAATCCCACTGGTGAGACCGAATTCCTGCGTCTGGACGCCACCACCGGCGTCTCCTGGAATGGCGACAAGGCCACCTTGACCTTTGATACGGGAGTCACCCTGGCCAACGCCTATACTGCTGCTTCAACACGAGTGGCCTCGGTGATCGAAGCTAGCAACATCGATGTCACCTTTGACGGCTGGGGCGAATCCTCCGCCAGTGGAACCTATGATGAGACGACCAACCCGCCGGTACTGGACGCCATCGGTTCCATCGAGCAGAACTGGACCCTTACCTTCACCGATGCCACCAATTTCACCTGCGTCGGTGATATCGTCGGCACCGTCGGCAGCGGCTCTATCGGTGGTGGGGATTTCGCTCCCAACAACACCGATTTCTCCAAACCGTACTTCACCCTGGCCGATGCCGGTTGGGCCGGAACCTGGGCCAATGGCGATACGGTCTCCTTTACCACTCACCCGGCCGCATCCTCCATTTGGTTAAAAAGAACCGTTCCCGCCGGGGCCAACAGCCTTTCCGGCAACAAGGTGATCCCGGCCATCAGCGGGGAATCGGCATAGATGTCCCAGGTATCGGCAGGACTCACCCTCCATTTTGCCCCGGATTCCTCCACCGATGAGTCGGTCTTTCAACTGGAGGTGATGGACAACGGCGGCAAAAAGCCGGTCCACCTGCGTCCCCGATTCGTGCTGCACTGGAGTTGGGCCAACGGCTTGAGCGGCATATGGAAGGCGACCGATCTAACCATGCTCTCCTTCGGCAAACGGCGGGTACGCCTTTATGCCAACAACCTCTCTCCCCTCGATATCTCCCTGCACATCACCGGTGGAGAGGCGGAGTATATTGGTGAACGCACCGCTCCACGCCGGGAATCCTTCTCCTGGAACGATTCCAAAACCAACCGGCTGGCCTACTGGTATTCCGCCGCCGAAGCCAGGATCATCCATACCACCTCTTTTTTCAATGGGGACGGTGACGAGGTGAATCCACCGGTGCTCAACACCCAGACAGGGATGATTGCCCACAGCGAAAAGGTCATCGGCTCCCTGATCGTCGAATACGAACCTTCTTTTTACCTGTATGAAATCACCTACGATGGCGGTGTCGAGGGCGACAGCCCGGAAACCCTAGAACGAAAAACCGAAATGCTCACCGCCTGGTTGGCCGGAAACATCAACGATGCCGATATTCCTCCAGTAGGCATCATTGCCCTGGCACCGGGCCGGGCCACCCAAGGCTCTTTTCAGAGGGAGTTCTGGCCCGCCGGTGCAGACAGTCATGAGGGTTATAAAGAGGAGCAAACCACCACAACCACCTACACCCCTCCCGAAGAGGAGGAACCGCCCGAGGATCCGGACCCCTGTTGGGAAGCCTGTTGGAGACATATCGGCAGTCCCTGGCCGCTCTCTCCCTGGGACCATGATGCCATCCAGAGTTGCATGGAAAACCGAGGGGAGCGTCCGGATATCTTCTACAAGGAGTCCAGCCGGGAAAACCTCACCGTCCGGGTTTACGCCAAGGATGAACAGGGTGCTGATATCGAGAACGAGTACATCGAGGTCAAACGACCGCTCAAGGTCACCTTCACTCTGCAGAAATCCGGTGGTTCCGAGTCGGTCTGTAACGGCACGCCGGAGAACGATCCGGATTTGAGTGAGTCCATTGAGTTCCGCTTTGACGTCTCCGACCTGCGCTATCTGGGCGAGACCTACGGCGGTGAGAAGATTTACAGGGCATAGCAATGGCCATCGACGTGACAGGGCCATTCGGCATCGTATCCGGTTACCGGCGCGGCGCCGGGTTCAAATTCTTGCGCGATGATGGCTTCATCTACTATCCGGGTGCCGAGGAGAATCTGCGCATCGTGCTCAAAATGGCGGACAACACGGTACTCTTCGATGGGAAATCGAAAGACCTCACCTTTACCGAATCCACACCCGGATTGATCACCGGTTTCAGCTATCGGGACGGGGTCTATTTCATCCGCTTCGATTCCGAAATCATGGAGTCCGTCTACGGCCTCTCTGCCAGCACCGTCGAGTTCTACCTGGAAACTTCTGGCGACAGCACCCTGACATGTAAGTTTCCACGCCATTACGCTGAGGAGTGCCCGGCTCCGGAATTGATCAAAAACCGCTATCGAGTGGTTAACCTTCCCTACTGGAAGGAGACCCACGATGTGAGCTACCCGACCCCCAAACGTACGGAACGGGTCGATCGCATCATTTCCAGTGTGCCGGTCAAAACCACCTACACCATCACCAGTGCCTATCCCCTGGCCGATTTCAACTACCCCTATAAGGCGATCAAATGGACATCGGATGCCGAAAACACCCGGTGGATATGGGGTCAGTTCTTGAATGACTATCGCATCTGTTGGAATGGCAATGCGCCACACCCAACCTCACCGGTCGGCCATGTGGCCATTTTTTATCTGCATCCCTGGTCTGACCCCTGGCATCACGATCACCCTTGGCGGGATGATCAGCCGGTCTACGACTATTCCGAGTATGTCGATCTAGATGAGGATCCCGACGGAGCCACCCGCAACCCGACCATCCAGAAACCGCCATATGTCTCAGGGGCCGGGGCCGATTATACCTACGGCAATTATATGCACCACAACGTGACCATGCGGCTCTCCATCAGCGCCTGTTCATGGGGGGACTTCGGAGACATGTCGCTAACCATGACCAGCGACTTTGGCTACAACATGGACATTTTTCATCCGACAGGTGGCTGGGACACCCGGTTGACCATCCCGGAAGCCGAACTGGACACCCTGCCGATCATCGATGGTCAATTTGTCGACAAATCCTACAACTCCGCCATCAATCTGAACTGGAACGTCGATGGCTTCAGCTACATGTCGGTACTCCATGCCGAGATCCACTACAACGTCTGGGCTTCACTGCTCAAAACCCGGTTCGATTTTTCCAAAATGACCTTCACCCCTCTGCCGGAATAATCGCCCATGGCCGCTCACCGATATTGGCGGGTTACCATCACCGCATCCACTGCCGGACCCAGCAACCTCATCTCACCCTATGCCATGGAGTTGCGAGCCACCGCAGGCGGAGCCGATCAATGCTATGGTGGTACCAGCTCGGCCAGCCACTCCACAACCAACGTCTACAAGCTGTTCGACCACAACAACAGCTCCTATTACAACAACGGCAGCCCCGGCGTCACCTGTTGGGTCCAGTACGACATGGGGGTCGGGAACGATATCGAGGTGTTCGAGCTGTGGTTCCTCCCTCGCTACTCCTCCCAGATGCCCAAGGATTTCACCCTCGAGTATTCGGATGATGGGTCCGCCTTCACCGTATTGCAGTCGTGGACCGGCGAGGAGAGTTGGCAAAGCGGTGTCGGCAAGGCCTTTGCCCTGCCGGGCATGCCGGTGGCCATTCAATGGTCCCTCAACTTCGACATGCCAGAACCGGCCGACCCCAACGCCATCGCCCGCTACTGGCGGATCCATGTTACCGAGACCGTCTCCACCAACCACTCCTACTACGAAATCGAGATGCGGGCTACCTCCGGTGGTACCGATCTCTGCTCCGGTGGTACGGCCAGCGCCAGTCATAACAACAGCACCGCCTATAAGGCCTTCAATGACAATGGAGGCGACTACTGGATCAGCGGTGTCTCCGGCGTAGATCAATGGATCCAATACGACTTCGGCGCCGGTAACGAGGTCAATGTAAAAGAAATCGCCCTCAAGCCGAGGGAGTGGTACTACGCGCCGAAAAATTTCTCACTGCAATACTCCCTCAACGGCACCGATTATCTCACGGTTGCCGAATGGAGCAACGTCACCGAGGGATGGAGCCCCTGGGAGTGGGCGGCATTCAAGGTTCCGGGCCCGGTTGCGAAAGCAGACTGGGGTCTACCGTTCTCCATCATCCAGTCTGTCGGCTGGTCATTGCCATTCGATGATGCACCGATCCTGGTCAAACAGTGGGCCCAGCCCTATCAAATCGGCATCTATGCTGACCGGCTGTGGGATTTTCCCTACGCCGTTGAGCTATCCATCGGATGGGCACTGCCGTTTGGCGATAAAGTATTCTACAACGCTCAGTGGAGCTTGCCCTATGGCCTGCAGGTCTCCCGGCAATGGTCCACACCGTTTTCCCAATCGGCAGACCGGCATTGGGATCTCACCTATGGGCTGCAGGTCGATGAGGATTGGACGCTTCGTTGGCAACGGTTTCTGGGCCGATCATGGGATTTACCCCTCCATGACAGCATCAGCCGGGGCTGGAACATCCCCTGGTCGTTGAATCATGTTCATGCCGGGCAGTGGAGCCTGCCGTTTACCCAGACTCATACTATCTTCCTGCAATGGCCATTGCCGGAGGATCTGCTGCCGCTCAATCGGGCAACCAGGCAATGGCAATGTTTCTGGGATCTTTCACCCATTCCGGCCAGCAACCGCCTCGCCATCGATGCATTTCTTCAGCATCATGGAAGCCGTATCGCTCTGCTCTCCGCCGAGATCGGCATCGCCGAAGGGGAATACGCCTGGACCGGTCGCGCGGAGCTGGCCGATGCGGCTGCATTCCAATCCCTGGCTGTGAATGATGCGGTAGAGCTGGTGCTGGGCAACCAAACCTACGCCCTCATCATCGACAACCGCACCTTGAGCCGGGACGGTACCAACCGCCCCACCATGATGGTCTCCCTCATCAGCCCCACCGCCAATCTGGCACAACCTCGCGCCGTTCCCATGGAAAAAAGCTGGGACACCACCATCCAGGCTCGAACCACCGCCGAGGAGACAGTCGGGCAATCGGTCGTCTGGGATCTCATCGATTGGCAAATCCCCGCCGGACGGTTGGCCTTCTACGGCGCGGCACCGCTGGATATCCTGCAATCTGTCGCCAGCGCCGCCGGAGGAGTTGTTGAAACATTGCCTGACGGATCTCTTCGGGTTCGGCACCGCTTTCCGGTCTCCGTGCCGGAGTGGTCGCATACAACGCCAGATCTGGTGTTGACCGATGCCGCCGACAACCTGTCGGTGCGGGAGAGTTTTCTTTTTCGAAGCCGGGTCAACCGGATCGCCATCAGGGAATTCCAGCCACAATTCGGATCCCTCACCGCCAGCCTGGATGACCGGGAGGAAGGCGGTTTGAATCCGGATGGCCAAGCCACCATGCTGCCCAGCAGTTCTCCCGGTTTTCTGGTCCATTCTGGTCCCGATATAGTCATCTCCGGAGTGAACACCTCCGCTGGAACCGTCACCCCGCAGGCTAATCAGGTCTACCTGGAAGAGGTTGATGTGATATTCAACGGCACTTCTCAAGCACGCCTGTCGAAACCAGCCAAATCCATCGACTCATGGATTTGGCTCGGCAACGACCTGGGCCAACTGACCCTGGGAACCGACGGCGTCACCCTCACGTCAGAATCCATCGGCGTGGCCATCGCCCGTATCACCTACACGGTCCGCGCGGCCGCTTGGCGGTTGAATGCCCCCACATCCCTGGCCGGGTCCACATCTTTTCCAATCCAGGTACAGGTCACGGGAGACGCGGGGAATATCGAAGGATCGGAAGAGATCATTTTCCAACGCGGCGCTGGCGAATTCGAAGGTCCCAGCATCATCGAGCCGATTCTCACGGGCTTTCTTGCCAAGCAATCCCGCGCCCGGGCGGAAATCGATTCTGGAGAGGCGCTCCAGGAGGTCTCCCTCACCTGTATCTTCCAATCCACCACCATGCCCGGCCAACTGGCGGAAATCCACAACGCCATGATGGGTGCCACTTGGCGCGGCAAGATCACCGCCGTCCGCCACACCATCCAAGGCCCCATGGTCATCACCGCTCTTGATCTGGTGAGACATGTCGCAGTTCAATGAAATCCGGGATCTTCTGCGGTCGGAGCGGACCGTCGCCGGACGGGTGATGTCCGTTGCCAACAGAATGGCCCGGATATCGACATCGACCGGGATCGTAGAAGTTGAGGCGGATGGTAATCTGGAGCCCGGTGATCTGGTTGCGGTGAAGTCAGGCCGAGCGGTCAAAAAGCGCAAAGGTCCTGTTAATCAGACTTTTTCCGTATAGGAATTTTCTAATTTAAATTGTGCCCAGCCAGAAGTGGAGATTGACTATAAGCATCAGTCAGCATCAAAACATGATGCTTGGCGCGAGTCACCGCAACTCTCAATAGTCGTCGGCTTTTGAGATGAGGGGCAGACTCCCTGTCAGGTGAAAGAGGTGACATGTTCCCGAGATGAAGGATGATGACACCATCAAACTCCTTGCCTTTGGATTTATGCATAGTCATCACGTTTATACCAGTTAGATCACCGTCATTACCAATAATTTGGTCCTCTGATATAGCCGCATCAATAAGCCCCCGTGCGTCAACATATCTACCATGTTGTTGCCATATTTCTGCGAGAGCATCGGAGATTCGTCTCCCACGATTAAACGCCATGAGATAAATAACGCTGCTGGCAACAGACTTGAGTTCCTTAACACCTGTGCTTTCAAACAATCGGCGGACAGTCAACCAGTCCTGTCCTGGGTTGCCACTTAACGAATTGGTCTGCAGATGCTCAAGAATACCCTTAAGGGCTGGAGCACACTTAGCATTACCCCGTAGACGCTTCGTTCTGGCATCGGCAGCACTTCGTGTAAGCTGTTCAGCCTTCTTGATACTTGATTGGCTCCCTTTGGCCTGAAAAAGTTTGGCGATTTGATCAAGGCCAGTGGCAAGACTCTGCCAAATATTATCAACTGGCTCCATGCAAAGTGCTATCACATGCGCTGCGAGCAGAACCTCCGCTTCATCCATGACTACTCGGTGAGGTATTTCCTTCGTCTCGTTACCACCTTGGAGCGCACGGGCAATTATAGTAACCCCCTTCCCCCAATTAGTAAGATAACCAACATTTTCTGGCCAGGATCCGGTGGTCTCCCGAACCCGATGATAAAGCAAACCCGCAGCCTGCCTGATCCATTTGTCACGATCTACTGCCTTCGGAGGGAATAGTTGTTGACTGACCCCAATATATGCAGAACCTCTCGGCGAACGAGTGAGAATGTCATTACCAAACTTGACGATTTCAGCGCGTGGGCTGCGATTGTTCTGAACTCCGAGGTCAATTTCCAATGGATCCAATGAATTCATAATTTGGGTAAGTCGTTCAGGGCTTACATCACGCCGGAAGTCATAGATTTGCTGGTCAAGGTCAGCAAGACAAACAGCCTGAGTCAGACCAGAAAGAGCTTCTATGCAGCCCCATTGCTCTGTTCCGGTATCTTGAGCTTCATCCACAATAATCAACGGATAACGATCTGCAACCAACTTTCGATGGGAAATGCTCCTTTTAAGTATGTCGAGTGCTTTTACCGCGAACAGGTCAAAAACGATTCGCCCTTCTTTGATAAAAAGCCGCTCGCATTCAGCATCCCACAGTGGATCATTATCTTTTTTTCCTTTGCGCATGGCGCGTTCATCATGCGGTGGCATCAATTGAATTGGCTTCTCAGCACCGAGGAGATAACCATGCCCACGAACAATCTGCCAGCAGAAGGAGTGGAAAGTCTGAATGTCGAGATATTGGCGAGATTCCCTTGGTAAATCCTGGCGTGCTGCTTGTACTATACGAGCTACAGCAGCTCTCGAGAAGCTGAGGAACAATACCTTTTGTCCTGGAAGTAAACCAGCATTGATTCTCAACAGAGCTTTGCGGAGAGCAACAGTGGTCTTACCACAGCCAGGACCGCCTGTAACCAGAACATGTCCACCCGCGTTTATGATGCGGTCTCGATCAGGACAAGACCTGAAACTCATACGCTCTCCTCGAGTTGTTCACCAGAAGCAGGAACGGCGACCCCAGCTTCGTCATCTTGACTTTTTTCCTGCTCCACCTCAGTTTCAATTTCAGGGATTTCTGGGGTAGGAAACTGATTGTAAATCTGGTTCAGAAAACCAACAATGGTCGATGGTAATTCCGAGACATCGCATTGCTCAATAAGCTCAGCTGCCCGACCCGAACCTTTTCCTCCTTTCAACACTTGTCGTGTTTTGTTTCGCACAACCTCTTCAGAGGGCTGAGTGGCAGGGATCCCGTCATTTGGAGCAGTGCCAGAAGTACGGACCTGATCAAGATAGGCCCATTGTCGTTGGAGAGGCACCTCTGTTGCGAGCAAGTCCTCCATGCCGGCAAAAGGAATCTCGTTGAGGATCTGAAAACCTGCTTGATCCAGGGCAACTTGATCCTTTTCAGGTCTTTTTTTGTTATCGAAGAAAGCAAAAGTTGGCAGGTCAAGAGAAACAAAGAAGCGTCCAAACTCTGCTATGCTTCCATCACCATCAGTGGTGATAATAGTGACGCCTGAGAGATCAAGAGGATACTTTTCTGAATCATCGGCTTCGAGTTTCTCAGCCACGGCCTGGAGGACCATTTGCTCTGTGATCCCCTCTGCAACAATGACTCCACAGCCCAATAATGCCTCGGCAAATCCCCTACGGATATAGCGGCGGTAGGTTTTGGCCTTCACGTCAGCATCAAGGGTGACCCTAGTTCCCGTCAATTTGGCCTGTTCATCTCTGCGTAGGATAACGATCTGCTCTGGATCAAAAGCCTCTATGACGTATGGGGAGTGGGATGTGACAAAACACTGGGTCGTTTTTGTAAGCAGGTATGTCGCAATACGACGCTGGGTGTGTGGTGGAAGTGCGATTTCAGGCTCCTCCATTGCAAAAATAACATTTTCTTCTTTTAGTTCTGCAATGAAACTGAGTAATGCAAGAACCAACATATTGATAGTCCCAGTACCGACGTTTTGGAACGGAACAGGCTGTTGATCTTTGGTGACAGAAATAAAGAAACTCAATGTTTTGCGTAAATGCTCACGGGTTAGCTGAGACACAAAAAGCCTTGTAGATTCACCAGGTTTTGAAATTTTAATATACTCTGCCAAGCGCGCCTCTATGGTTTTCAAAACCCTAGGCAGAGTTTCTGTTCCATCATCAATTGGTGGATCAAGTGTACCGAGACGTCGACGTATTTGCTCCCAGATCCCGGTGCGCAGATTTTGAATACGGAGAATCACATCTAGAAGTGATCCGCGTTCGAGACTGAGAGCACGAGAACCTGTCCGAAGAGTTCGAAGGTAAAGGAAACCAAAACTCCGTTTTATTGTGCGTGGTACTCGGCTGTCTTGTTCGTTATTTGGATCATAGGAATTGGCGTAATAGGTTGCCGCCTCAAACTCATCCTCATCTTTGTTATATCGAGCAATTGTCAGGAGACGAATGCACCAATCAAACTTTGCATTGTCAACTTTGTCAATATCTCCTCGGGTAAGAGTAGATCGGTCATCCGGATTCCAACGCTCCAGATAATTATTGCAAGCCCTCCGAATCGTGGGCGTTACATTAGTCAACAAAATCTCGATGCGGATTTCTATGGGTTCCTCTTGCTCATCAAGGTATGCCGTATTGTAGAAGTCATACTCCTCCACAACAGGAAATCGTCTCTGTCGATCTGGACCCAGTGCAAGTTCCAGTGCCTCGCAGACTGTTGATTTTCCAACATTATTGGCACCAAGAAGTAGAGTGTGCCCGTGAAAGTCAAGTTCTGCCTCTTTAATACAACGGAAGTTTTTCAAAATTAAGCGACTGACTTGCATAGGTGCTCATACTCCTGATTTTGGAGGGTTAAAATTTTTGGAGATCAACGAATATCATTCTCGCTGACCCTTATCCTGATCAGCGCTTGCTCCAGGGTCACTACTAAGGACTGGCTCATTGAGCACTCGGGCAGATGGAACCAATCTTGCGGCAGGGTCAACATGAGATGCTTGATCATCAAAAAAGATATGAGCACGAAAGGCTTCTAGAATCGGCCCTTTTGGAAGCCCTCCCATAAAAAAGGCTTCATCAAAATCGACGTTCCAGGCGCGAAGAGTACGAATCACTCGCTCATGAGCTGGAGCATTACGGGCGGTGACAAGTGCCAAACGAACCGGACGTTCTTCTGGTTTAAATCGTCCATGCATTTTTGAAAGAGTTTTTAAAAATTTTCCAAAAGGTCCTTCTGGTAACAACTCATTGGCTTTTTGTTGTTCATGCGCCACAAAAGCCTCTAAACCTTGTTCCTTATACACCATCTCAGATTCGTCAGAAAAAATGACCGCATCTCCATCCAGTGCGATTCGTATGACATTCTCATCAGGAAGAAATCCATCTGGAGGGTCTTGAATCAGTGCAGCTGCTTTATTGGCACTTACTGCTTCTTGAACATCCTCTCGATGCTTTGATAGAAAGAGGTCTACTTGGAATGCATCTAAATAATTTGAAAGGGGCACTCCACTCGTAAATGCTGCTCGTGTGATATGCCCTGCGAGACCGTGATGGTCGATGGCATTAAAAATTCGCAACCCAATACCAGCATCATTGCGGGAAAGCAGAATTACCTCAACCAGCGGGGGGCGGCCTTCTTCCCGATGTTTATTCAAATCCAAAGCCGCTTTGATCAGGGGGAAAGCTGTCCCTAACGATGGAGGCTCATTCTCGTGGGCGATCTGGTATTCTCGGTAGGTGTCCAAACCCTGGGAGTTGAAAATTTCGTTCTCCTTCTCCAAATCAAAGAGAGAACGGGAGGATATGCCAATCACCAGAGTTTCTGAAAAATCAATTGGCATTACATGGCCCTCCACCAGTTGGATTGGCTGACACTGCTTTCCACATGAGCAGTTCTGACCTTTTTTTCTAAACGATACATGAACTAGTTTATTTCCTTCTATTGGGGCGTTGTGTCAATGCCGAACCGGCTGCCGATTTGCCTGGCTTGCTGGTTCCAGAGCTTCTCAAAGCTTTACTGGCAGCCGACCCTGCTTTGCTCTGGGTGACTTTGTGGATGGAAAGCTGGGCCAAGGCTGAACCGGCGGCGGATTTGGCTGCTTTGCTGGCTTTTGGACTGCGCAGGGTTTTGGAAGCGGCCGAGGCGGCTTTCTTGCTGGTGGTTTCAGATTTGTTCCGTGGTGCCATGATTCTCTCCTATCATAAAAAGTTCACTTCTGCCTATGTTTTTGGTTCAACAATCATCGTCATCACCGAAAAAGAGGCCGACGCCCAGGAAAATGAACAGCAGCCGGAGTAACGATGAGCTGGAGATAAGAGCACTGAAAAACAAGACAACCACGAAAAACCCAAGAATAAGAAAAAATAGATCCATGGATTACCTCCTTCATAATCATAACCGAAATGTGTCCCAGATGAAACACTTCACGCTTATGCCTGTTTGCGCGAGGTTTCCATATGGATCTCCATCCGGATGCGTTTCCAGGGATTGGGGGAGTCGGCGAGTTCGACAATGCGGGCTTGAAGTGGGATACCCCGGTCCAGCATCTGGGAGACTGCCACGTTGTCGGCGCGTGGCACATAACCCAGCTTTTTTCCATTCCAGAGCACCATCACCGCCTTGGCGTCATAGGTGTTATCTGCCTCCCGCTGCAGGGTCAACGGCTGACCCGTCCGCAGGCGAGGCCATACTTTTTTACCTTGGTGATACTGGAAGCCCGCCAGAGGGGAGTTCTGGATCAGAATATGGGTGGAGGGTTTTTCGGTCTGAGCCTGCCCCGGTCGTGCCCCGCTGACCAGCCATGCGGCCAAACCAGCTCCTGCTTTGAAAAAATTGCGCTTTGTCAGGTTCATCGTCGGTCTCCGTTTTGTTGCGGTTGGTTATCATATCTACCGCAACCTATGGACCAACTTGAACATGCGAGAGTGCAAAAATATTTCCACTTTATTATCAATAACTTAAGCTGAAACACCCCGATACAGACAAAAAGGGATTAAACTGAGAAGTATAAAATTTCTTATGGTTCAAGAAGACTATTTATCGTCTTTTCTGAATCTCTTCAATTTGAAGAATCCGACTGACCGGACTCTCCTCCTGATGGTTGGCCTTGTGCAGACGGGTCTGAATCCAGCCGTTCACACAAGCTGCGTAAAACGCATTTTCCTGTGCTATTTGTTGCTCACTCTTTTCGGCCCCCTCAGCTATCACAGTTCCCCCCGGAAGGCACGTTGAGTTAAAGAACCAAAAAGGTGTTCTGCTTCATCAATTCCTGCCAAGTGCAACCCTTTGTCTTTTTTAACAGCTTCCACCACCCGCCGGTAATCATACTGAAGTTCAACAGGAGGATGAGCAATGCGGATATCTTGCATTTCCTGAGCATTGATATTTGCCATTCCCACGATGTTCTTACACATTCCCATGAGGGTAGCTTTTCCATGATCTGAATTAAGGTAGGATGCAATGTAATATGGATCAGCATTTTCATTCACTCGTGCCCTGACAAGGTACCCTGCAATGGCCATCGGCTCATCCAAATCATACACAGCGGTTTTTCCAACTAACTCTTTGCTGTTCGTTCGGTTGAAAAGTATGTCATCATGGGTTGCGAGATACTTTGGTTGTTCCCGCTCATCAAGATCAACATATTTCAAGTCCGAAATATCCAACCCTCCTGCATAGGTAATATTACCCATTCGTAAGACAGGAAATGCACCTTGCGATATATCCGCTTTTTTTGATGTGCCATATCGGACGTCAGAAACCAAATCCCGAATAGTACCAATCTCCCACCCCTTAGGATTCGTCACCGGATCACCGAACATATCGAGGAAAACCGAGCGGAGGAACTGGTCGGCCAGGGCCAGGGCTTGGCGGCGCTTGCGGCGGATGGTGTCGGCCTTGTCCAGAATCGCCGCGATGCGCTTCTGCTCTGGGAGGGGTAGGAGGGGGATCTTGTAGTCCCTGACCGCATCGACGGGAACCCTCTTCTGACCTGCCGCGCCAGCCATTTTCTTGGATTCCATAAACCTGAACCGGGGGTTCCAGACCATATGGAAGAGGTATCTGGCATCCAAGTGGTGACCAGGGCGCAGGACATGGAACTCGGTAGATCCGAATCCAACCTGTGTTCCAAGATTGACCAAATGAGCTGCTTTTCCATTTTCAAAACAAGGCGTGATTTTGGCGAAGATGACATCATCGCGTTCAAAATAGGTGTAGCCTTTCAATACCTCGCTAAGCGGGCGCATTTCTTCCTCGGCAATCGTTCCGTCTTCCAGAACTGCCGCCATGGGGAGGAAAGAAACGGCATACTCCTCGCCACTTCTCACGGATTTAGGCAGGCGAGGATTGATTTGGGCAATTTCCCCCAGCGGAACCATCTTCATCCCACCATCCCCCGCAGCTCTTCCAGATCGGCCATGATCTCCTTTTCCAGCTCCATCATCCGATCCAGAATCTCACCGGGTGGGTCGTATTCCTCTTCCTCGTACACCGTCTCCTTGTAGCGGTTGATGGAGAGGTCGTATTTATTCGTGCGGATCTCTTCAGCGGGCACAAAGAACGCCTTGGCGGTGCGATCCGTGAGCTTTTTCGGATCGCGGTCCTTCCACTGCGCCAGCAGGTCCGGCAGGTCGTTGGCCTCTACTTCCTGGCGTTTGTCATCCAGACTGAGACCGTCCGCCTGCACATCATAGAAAAAAACGTTATCCGTCGCGCCGCCTCGGGTGAAGATCAGCACCCCCGTGGAAACCCCGGCGTAGGGCTTGAACACTCCAGAAGGCAGGGAGATCACCCCCTCCAGCTGGTTCTCCTCAACCAGCATTTTCCGCAAGGCGACATGTGCCTTGGAACTACCGAACAGAACCCCATCGGGTACGATGGTGGCGGAGCGTCCGCCAAGCTTGAGCATTTTCAGGATCAGCACCACAAAGAGCAGTTCGGTCTTTTTAGTCTTTACTTGTCCCAAGAGGGAGGGATGCACATCTTCATAATCCAGGCTGCCCTTAAACGGTGGATTGGCCAGGATCACATCAAATGCATCGGCGGAGAGTTTAGGGTATTTCTCTGGGAAGTTGTTGCTGAGGGTATCCTGATAATGGATATCCGGCGCATCCACGCCGTGGAGCAGTAGGTTCATGGCAGCGATGCGCAGCATGGTGGCATCAAAGTCAAAGCCCCGGAACATGCCTCGCTGGATGTGTTCCCGATGAGGTTCCAACAGATCACCGGGATAGATTTTATCCCCGGTTTCCGGGTCTGTGGTGATTAACGCCTCGGTGCTGTGGGTGCGCATGAGGTACTGCATGGCCTCCACCAGGAACCCGGCAGTGCCACAGGCAGGATCTCCGACCACCTCGGTGGGCTGGGGGTTGGTCAGCTCCACCATGGTACGAATGATATGGCGGGGCGTGCGGAACTGGCCGTTGATACCGGCGGTGGTAAGTTTGCCCAACAAATACTCGTAGAGATCCCCTTTGGTATCACCAGAGGTCAGCGGCAGTGCGTCGATCATCTCCACAGCTTTCACCAGCAGGCTGGGCTTGGCGATCATCAACTGGGCCTCTTTCATGTACTCGCCGAACTCAGCTCCATCCACCGCCACATTCTTGAAATGGGGGAAAACCCCATCCCGCACTACCGGGAGCATCTCCTGGGCGCCCATGTGCTTGAACTTGGACCAGCGCAGGTGCTGCTCGTCAACCTGAAAGTTATGCCGGAAGTCTTTGCCAGTACGGGCAGCACGCTTTTCGTGTCGTGATTCGGTGGCATCCAACAGACGAGCAAACATAATAAATGAGATCTGCTCGATTACAGTGAGGGGGTTTGTGATGCCACCGGTATGAAACTCAAGCCAGAGCTTATCAATTTTACTTTTCAGTTCGCCGGTAATCATGCAGTCGTTCTCTCTTCATTCATTGCTGGTGGTTTGAATATGTCCAGAATTTCGATGAGGTCATCCAGTTGGGCCTCATTAGGAAAGACTCCATCAGGGCCATCACTATCCACCTGGGTAAAGGGGGCATCATAGAGCTTGTCGATAGCAATGACGCCGTATTTGCTGATATGGTTCTTGAGCAGCCCCAGGAAACGGATCTGCTTGCCACTCAGGGTGGGATGGCGGCCCACAAAATCGGCAAAATGCTGCTCTACCGCCTGCGTCTCCATGCCGATGATGGAGCGGAGGATCTGCACCAGTCCACCAGCAGTCTCCTGGTAGAACTCCAACAGAATATTCAGATCCACACCTGGGTTGTCGGTATGGATCAAGGAGTTCAACGTATTCAGGTCAGCCTCGGAAACCGGTTCGCCGTTACGGATCTTCTTCAGAGTGGGATTGCTCTCGAAAAGTGGTTTCAAAGCCTCTTCCACTCGGATCCGATAGGCAGCCAAGTCGTTGGCAGTAATGTTGGCCTTTCTCTGTCCAAACTTCACACCGCCATCTTCCACATCCACAATTCGAACGATTTCTTCAGGACGCTCAATAGGACGTCGGTGGTGCATGATACCCCGCAGTTCCCTACGAATCTCCTCTAACTGAGGTACGGTCACCTCGTGCCAGAAAGCGGCATCTTTCACTTGCTTGATGGTTTCGCCTTTCTCACGTACCGGATTGAGGTGCATCTGCAGCTGAGCCACCTGATCCAGGAGTTGATCCCGATAATCCTCAAAGAGGCTGGAGTTCTTGAGTAACTCAACCTGCATGTTGGCTATGAGGCGGTCAAACTGCCAAGCAGCAGAGTGAGAGCGGATATTGATCCACTGCATAAGTGGAGCCATGCTCTGACGCAGAGTATCCACGGTTCCCGGCGTGAACTGTTCCAGCTCATGGGGTTGTTGGACAGTGCGCTTTTCTTTCCACTTTTCACGTACTGCTATGGTCTCCTCCGGCAGGGTGGCCAGATCCTTGCCAATCAGCTCGATGGCGATCTTGAAGGCTTCAGGGCTGGTATGATCCAGAGCTTCTTCGGCCAAATCGATGCGGGCTTCAAATACCTGCTGCATGAGAGATTTTGACGGGAGAACTTCGGTTTGTTGAACATTGTGCTCAAAGTATTCGAAGTTGCCCCAGTGATCGAAGATACGGAAGTTGGTCTTGTCCTCGCCCGGGCCATTAAGATCCAGACAGAGTCGTGTGCCGCGTCCAATCATTTGCCAAAACTTCACATGTGACTTTATAGGGCGGGCAAAAACCAGATTGACCACCTCCGGCACATCAATGCCGGTATCGAGCATATCCACTGAAACGGCGATGGTGAGATCCTTATTGGTGCCGATCCCTTTGAAGTCATCTATGAGCTGTTCGGCGCGGGGATCGTAGTTGTCGATCACCTGGCAGAAACGGCCACCATATTGAGGGTACATCTCATCGAAGAGCTGAGCCAGAAGTACCGCATGATTGTGGTTGCGTGCGAAAATGATGGTCTTGCCGGGATGGGTACCGGTAGATTCCCGCAGACCGTTCTCCATCAGGTTACGCAGAACCAGTCGGTTGGTCTCCTTGTTGAACACCGCCTTGTCAATTTCTTTCGAGTCATAATCGAAGGAGTCTGGATCTTCTCCAGCCTCTTCAAGCTGCAGGCGTTGCTCATCGGTGAGGCGCTCCACCTTGATCCCTTCACGCAGGAAGTCGGTGGTGTGGGCGAAGAGCTCGAAGGGAACAAGATGGCCTTCCTCCACAGCACGGGAGAAGTCGTAGTTGAAAGTGGGATCCGCATTCTCACAACCGAACAGCTGATAGGTGTTGCGGTTGATCATTCCCACCGGCGTGGCGGTGAGTCCCACCTGGAGGGCATCGAAATAGGTAAAGAGATCCTTGTAGCGGTTGTAGATACTTCTGTGGGACTCATCTGCAATGACCAAGTCAAAGAAACCCACGTCAAAAGTCTCGAAGACCTTCGTCATGGCGGGATAGGTTGCCAGATAGATTCGTTTGTCCCGCTCTTTGGCTGTATTGCGTCCAACGATAACCAACGGTTCGTTGAGAAAATCGCCATAGGCGTTTTTGGCCTGTTTGCGTAGTTCCCTGCGATCACAAAGGAAAAGCACCCGTTTGACCCAACCGGCTCGGATAAGCACATCGGTCAGAGCAATGGCCACACGGGTCTTGCCGGTGCCGGTGGCTTGCACGATGAGGGAACGGCGGTGTTTGGCGGTAAATCGTTCACAAACACGGGTGATGGCTTCCAACTGATAGAGACGGCTCTTACCGGCGATCTCCTGGTTGACCTGCACTACGTCATTACTGGTAGGATCAACGCCTTTATCGACGCCAACGCCTGGCAGGTTGCGATTTCGGGTGCGCTTGATCACCTGATACTGCAGGCTGTCCTTGGAGTAGAAGCCGTAGAGCTTGCGGGGCGGGTAGCCCAAGGTATCATCCCAGATCCAGATATCGAATCCGTTGGTGTAGAAGATAATGGGGCGCTGGCCATGCATCTTCTCCAAGCCATCAGCATAGAGTTGGGCCTGTTTCTTTCCTCGCTCAGCAGATACGGCGGCTTTTTTGGCCTCGATCACGGCTAGGGGCTTGCCGTTGTCATCCCATAGCACATAATCAGCGTAGCCTTTGGTGGTAACTGTAGGTTGATGATCGACCTCTACTTCCTGACCGACCTCTTCGGTGTCCTGACCGTCAACACCCACCTTCCAACCAGCTGCAACCAACTGGCTGTCTATCATCCGCAAGCGGGTTGTCTCTTCATCAAAAGCCAAGGCATCGGCAGCATGCCTGCCTGACTCAAACAATGCCTCCAACTCTTCAGCTTTGACTTGGGCAGTTTGGGCATTGGCGCGAGTAGCTTCCAACTCATCCAGGAGAGCCTTCATTTGGGCTTCTTGGGCTGCTAGTTTTTCAAGAGCCTCTCTCTTCTCCTTCTTAATCTGGGCACTGTCAGCTTCTGAAGTTCCATGCGGTACTGGCTCTTGATATGGGGGCAAATCAGAGCTTTTACCACGTTGACTGGTCACAAAGATCCAGCGACCTACCTCATGAGCCTCTTTTAGAATCCATAGTGCAACATGGCTATTTGCCGTTTCACCATGGGCAGCCTTGTTTCCGTGGATACGGATAGCGTGGAGTTTGTCCACGACTACTTTTGGAACGGCATTGACAAAGGCATGCTCATTGAGCAAATCGTGCAGGCTGGCACGAAAAGGTTTTTCGAATCCTGCAGAGTCATAGATCCACAGCGCCAGTTGTTCACCGAAAGAGCGCAACTTGACCAAGCTGCTCCCTGGATCTGGGTGAGCATAGCTTTCGGCAAATCCACCTAGCTCTGCCAGAACTGGCCAGTACGGGCGTAAAAATTCGAAGTTCAGCGATTTCATAATAAATCGTTCCATACAATGGGTAAGAGCAATGGAGATGCCATCACGTTTTCACCCCATGTTTCTTCATCCAGTTGGTAAGAGTTTGGTAGTTGGCAATACCCAGCAATTGGGCTGCTTTTGTCTTGTTGCCATGCGTACGGTCCAAGGCCCTTTCCAGGTAGTGTTGAGCCACCTCGTCTATGAGTGCTTGAAGGTCAATTCCATCAGATAAATCACGATTTAGAACTGCATCAGAGTTGCCATGAGCCTTGGCCACAGGAAACAAAGAGTCCCGTACATCTTCAACTCGAATGGAGTCACCTGAAGACCATACGGCCAACCGTCTCAGGGTGTTGAGCAGCTCCCGGACATTGCCCGGCCAGACATGTTGGAGAAGAAGATTTTTTGCGCCTGTAGAAATTTTCTTATGCTCATAGCCGGGCTCTTGAGCGCTCTCATGATTTACTTGATCCAGTAGTTTCTCTATCAGCAAAGAGAGATCACCATGACGTTCCCTTAAGGGGGGAATTTGTATAACTGCCACGGCAAGCCTGTAGAAGAGATCCTCCCTGAAATCACCTTGTGCTATCTCGTCAGTCAGAGTTCGGTTGGTGGCCGAGATGATGCGGATATCTATTTTGATAGGAGAGGTGGAGCCAACCCGGACAATTTCACCTTCCTGGATGGCCCTCAGGAGCTTCACTTGGGCTTTCAAAGGGAGTTCGCCAATTTCATCAAGAAAGACCGTTCCTTCATCTCCAGCCTCAAAGTATCCCTTCCTTTGTGAAATTGCCCCGGAAAAGGCGCCTTTTTCATGGCCGAACAGCTCTGACTCCACCAACTCGGGCGGTATCGCACCGCAGTTGACCGTGATGAATGGTTTGTCTTTTCGCGGGCTGGCGCGATGAATCGCTCGGGCCAAAAGCTCCTTGCCAGTTCCAGATTCTCCTTCAATCAATACCGAGATCGATCTTGGAGCCACCTTCTGAGCACGAGCAACCATTCTTTTCATGATCGTGCTGCGATGGATAATGTTGGAAAACTCTGGAGACTCGGGTGGTGGTGCTGCAGCCAGGCGCTCAATTTCTCGATCTGGCCTATCGAGCAGATCCGGGATGAACTCGGCTGAGATGTCGAAGGGAACCGACGCAGTACGGACCCCCCTATCCTTAGCAGACTCGATGAGCTCAGCCGGGAACCGTGTTTTGGCCAGGATTACCCATACTGCCGCCATGGCTGGAGTGCCCGGACTCAGATGGAAGACCAGTTCCGTTTTTGGGTTGGCCTTTTTCACTTCAAGAATCAGGTTTCGGGCAGCTTGGTAAATCTCGCCAAAATTGGTGGGGGTGGTAAGAGTGATCGGGTAGAGCTTGATTTTTGCCTTGGTTTGAGGTCTGAGCCATTCCACATATGGAGCCGCCAATTCCTCAGGATAATTGACCAGCATGTAAACCTGAGAGAACTCCTCGTGATCAACCGCTTGCCCAATCGGACCTCGTCCCACCTCTTCGGGCTCGGTAGCTGCCCTAATATCAGTCATTCCCAGCCAGCAGATCAGAATTCTTTTCATGCTAGACATATTAGAACTTTTATTACGTTTGCACAAAATATTTTATGGTCGCTTAGTCTAGAGTGATTGGCATTCCCACTAAAAATTCCTTGATTTCAGTGCAATATCATCATGTTATTGGTTTCTATTATGGCTGGCACAAATCATGATAATGAGTTGGTAACGACACTACATTTTCGAGAACATGAGGAGACTTGCCATGTCTACTATCCAGTCAGCACTTTCCAACATCTCCATTGGGCCGTCACAATCCAAAGGGGACCTTTTCATGTTTCCGATCATCTCTTCGCAAGAACCGCAAGAGGAGCGTGAGTATCTTCTCCTGGATGAGGCTTTGGAAACGGAACAGTTCCGAGTGACTGAGGTTTCGGAAAGCGGTAGCGTCCCTGAGCTACTTGCCTTCAACGATACTGAAAAACCTGTTCTTCTTCTTGATGGTGAGGAGCTGATCGGAGCAAAACAGAACCGGATCCTGAATCTAACCGTCCTGGTTCCGGCAAAGAGCAAGCTTAACATACCCGTATCATGCGTTGAGCAAGGACGCTGGCATGCCCGCTCAACAGAATTTGCAAGTGCTGGCAGGGCTCACTTTGCACGAGGACGGATGCGGAAGATGAAGTCTGTTAGCGAACAAATGAGATCTGAAATGATGTCTCGGCGATCCAATCAAAGCGAAGTATGGGATTCAGTCGCCGAAGCCCAGGTGAGCATGTGCGCATCATCTCCAACCAGCGCATCAGAGGCACTTCACCAGAAGGCGCGTCCACGTCTGGATGAGTTTCATCAAGCTTTTCTCGCAGTTGATAAGCAAGTAGGTACTGTTTTCGTTCGAAGTGGTGCCGTTGTGGGTATGGACCTTTTCGACCACACGACTACATTGCAGAAACTCCTTCCCAAGCTGGTGGAAAGCTACGGGGTAGATTCCATTGCCTTCGATCAACCACTAAAAGCCACAAAGGCTAATAATATTGAAGAGTTTCTTGGACTTGTAGAATCATCGGGTGTTGATGCACACAAAGCCATTGGTCTCGGGAATGATCTCCGGCTGGATGGAAGAAAAATCACAGGAGCAGCATTAGAAGAATCAGCCAGGGTCATACATCTGTGTGCATTTATGGATGAGGATTCTGAATCTTCTGATTCAATGTCCGCAAGCAGCACATCTCGTATGGCCGGTGCCATGCGACGCAGGGGGAATATTTCCCGCAGGTCCCGCCATGAAGGCAAACAAGAGTAGTGTAGTCTGGATAGTAAGAGAGTAGTTTTGCACAAAAGGAGGCAGAAAATGTTTGGAGCAATTACGGGCGATATCATTGGCTCAGTTTGGGAATTCAACCCTACGAAGAAAATTGATTTTCCATTGTTTGCACCAGGTTCAAGCTACACTGATGACACGGTGTTGACCGTTGCCGTTGCTGATGTATTGCTAAATAAGGGAGATTTTGCACAATCATTCCGAAAATATGCTCGTCGCTATCCGAGGGCCGGATATGGGGGAATGTTCCGCAAGTGGGCCGGTTCTGACTCTATGGGACCTTACAACAGTTTTGGGAACGGTTCTGCCATGCGTGTTTCACCAGTAGCTTGGGCTTTCGACTCGCTCGAGGATGTTTTAAAGGCTGCCAAAATGAGCGCTGAAGTGACCCATAATCATCCAGAAGGAATCAAGGGAGCTCAGGCAACTGCGGGAGCTGCATTCCTGGCTCGAAAGGGTGGCAGTAAAAAGGAAATCAAGGCGTTTGTGGTAGACACTTTCGATTATGACCTAGACCGCACCCTGGAAGAGATTCGTCCAGAGTACTATTTCGATGTGACTTGCCAAGGGTCTGTGCCTGAATCCATCATCGCTTTTCTTGAATCCAGCGACTATGAAAGCGCAGTTAGAAATGCAGTGTCCCTTGGCGGAGATAGCGACACCATGGGGGCAATTACAGGGGCAATAGCTGAAGCCTACTATGCTGGTGTTCCAGATGATATCACCAGAGAGGTCTGGGGATACCTTGATGAACAGCTCACTTATGTACTGCAAAAATTTATGGCTAAGTTCATAGATTAAGTAGGATTGCCTGCTGTAAGCACAGGCAGACAGATACCATTAGCGACTTTATGAACTATGTTCATGTGGAGAGATATAAATGAGCATCTGTATTGATGGATCAGTCCTGGTAATGAAATTGTCACGGCTTGAAAAATGTTATCCTGGTGGAGTTAGGCAATTTTTGTCTGATTTGCCAAATGGCGTGCAAGTCTCTGATGGGCGCCTACTCGGCCTGAGCTACATGGTGTTTGAAGATTTGCGAGCAGTTGAGAAACTCCTCAATCACCATGGCATGGTTGGTATTGAGAATGGAATATATCAGGATTACGCAGTACTGACTCAGGAGTTCGGCCTGCTATCTCCATGTGATTGGTTGGAGTTTGAAATTTTACCAAGTAAGGAGTCAGTCTGTTGGATAGCGGGAGAAGCTCCTGGGAAAATTTCCTATTCAAAAAATTCATCCGGTAAGTCTGAAAAATTGGATTATTTTACGCCTGAAGAGGCAGCCTCTCGCTTGGTGTTCCAAAAATGTGAAGAGGGAGTTGCAGAATTTAAGGATTTGCAAACTGGTAAACATCAATATGTAGGATTCAGCGATCCATCGGCATTGTCTAATCTGCTTTACAATCGGTTGCGGTATTTATCAAACCGTATTCTAGAAAATGATGACAAAAGAATTTCTGACCATGAAGAAAATGAAAAGGCAGGACTACCGATTGCTGAAATTATTGATGAGGTTGACCATTTGCTGCAAACGGCTGGACCGCACCAAGCGTTTGCTGCCTTAGTACAGGGAAAGGCATATAGGTCCACAGAGAATTGGCACAAAGCAGAGGAATCTTTCAGGAGGCACTTTGAGTATGAGGGAGCCATTCCAACCGTATTGCTTGATTTAACTTGGGCCCTTGGTGTTCAAGGCAAATTGGACCAAGCACTGGTGTGCGCGCAGAAAGCCGTTTCTATTATGAAAGATTCAGCGGCAGCGTGGGGAAATCTGGCCAATGTGCAGATGCAATTGGGGCAAACATCAAGCGCCAGAAAGTCATTGGATCAGGCGTTGGTTTTGGATCCTGCAGATCAAAAGAATCTGTATTTGAATGAAAAACTTAACCATATTCCAATAAAGGCAGTAGAATGTGGCTTATAATTTGTTTCAAAAGGTTGCATGGACTGATATTCAAAGCCACGGTATGGTCATATAAGCCATTTTTTATGGTCAAGGGAGATACCTTAGCTGGGGACTTTAGTGCCAATGGGACGAAAAAAACGAAAAAACGATGCACCTTTGGAAGACGTACTGTCCGCTGCCAGCATGCTGGAGTTGGCGGGTAACCGCTATTACTGGCGCGGGAATGAATACTTCGAAGATAAAGCCGTCACCAGCCTGAAGGATATCGATGGGGTTATCACCGGAAAGGTGCAGGGTACACGCCCCTATAAGGTGCAACTCTGGATCGAGGACGGCGAACTGGAACACGAATGCTCCTGCCCGCTGGGGGAGGAATACGAATTCTGCAAACACTGTGTGGCGGTCGGGCTGGCCTGGCTGTCCAGGGACAAGAAGGCCCCACTAGCGGAAGCAGGCAAAAATGCCAGCAACAGTATCGGGGAGAAGGACGTCCGGGATTTCCTAATAGGCAAGAGCAAAGAGGCCCTGGTGGAGATGCTACTGGAACAGTGCGAGGAGGACGACCGGCTTAACCGTCGCCTGTTAGCCATGACCGCCAAGACCAGCCGAGATAAGCTGGATCTTTCAGTTTGGAAGGATGCCCTGGAAGAAGCAGCATGGTCGGATGACTTCGTTGATTGGCGGCACATGCCCGACTATTCCAGCGGTATTCACGAGGTGGTCGATTCCATTGAGGAGTTACTCCACGAGGGCCATGCGGAGGCAGTAATTGAAATCACTGAGCATGGCCTCGCAGTCATAGAGCGCGCCATGGAACAGGTGGATGACTCCGGCGGCGACATGGGCATGCTGATGGAGCAGTTGCAGGAGATTCACCTCAAGGCCTGCCGCAAAGCCATGCCGGAACCAGTCCCTCTGGCAGAACGGCTCTTCGCCTGGGAACTGCGCACTGACTGGGATACCTTTTACCACGCCGCCGAAACCTATGCAGATGTTCTGGGAGATATTGGCCTGGTCCGGTATCGAAAATTGACCGAAGAGGCCTGGGCAAAAATCAAAGTGCTGGAACCTGGAGAACAGGATGCCAACCGCTATGACAGCAAGCGGTTCCGCATTACCTCCATGATGGAGTCATTAGCCAAGACGTCCGGCAACGTGGAAGAATTGGTGGCCATCAAGTCGAGAGATCTGTCTCGGCAGTTTCATTTCCTGGAGATTGCTGAGATCTACCAGAAGGATGGTCAGGATGACACCGCCCTGGAATGGGCTGAGCGAGGATGGAAAGCCTTTCCAGAGAAGAACGGAGACACTCGACTGCGGGAGTTTATCGCCCACTCCTACCACCGGAGATACCGCCACGATGAAGCCATGCTACTGACCTGGACAGCCTTTACCGAACGGGTCTCGTTCGAGATGGTCAAGACACTGGCCGAACACGCCAAGCTGGCAAAGGCATGGCCGGAGTGGCGAGAAAAAGCGTTGTCCTACATTCGAGAGCAGATTTCAGCATCCAAACAGAACCAGACCAAACGTCGAGGTTGGGATTACTCATCTCATGGGGACCACTCCATTCTCGTCCAGGTGTTCCTGTGGGAGAAGGATATGGAGGCCGCTTGGAGTGAGGCCCGTGAGGGTGGATGCTCAGGTCCGCTCTGGCTGGAGTTGGCCGGATTACGAGAGAAGACGGACCCTCACAATTCGGTACAGATCTATCGGGAGCACATCCGGCATCTCTTGAAACACGCCGATAAGCGCAATTACGAGGAGGCTGTGAAGTACCTTGCTAAGATCAAGAAGCTACTCAGTGCCATGGGCAAGGTGCATGACTTTCCGGCCATCGTAGCCGGAGTTCGGAATGAGCATAGGCGAAAACGGAATCTGATGGCATTGCTGGACCGAAAGAAGTGGTAGCAATGGGGCGCATATTGTGAAAACAGAAGAAAGGCTGGGAACTGTCGAAAGGGAAAGCATTTGTGCTTTCATTGACATATTGGGATTTAGTGATGTCATTTCAAATGGCCCAGTTGATAAAAGAAAAAAGCTGATTGAGTTGTTGTATTTATTTAATGAGAGTGCTGCTGATCTGAGCCCGAACGTCCAGAATCTTGGTATTGGCGTCCATATGGCACCATCATGCCAAGTAACAACATTTTCTGACTGTATAGCGCTTTCAGTCCCGTTTGACTCGCCCAAAGTCAGGATGACAGTTGGCGGCCAGACCATTGATTCGATGGTGACTGTATCTAGCTACTTCTCGCACCTCGTCAACGTCATCGTTGGTATGACATGGAATGCGCTGAAGATTGGGGTTCTCGTTCGAGGTGGGGTGACAGTTGGCAGGCTTCACCATAGTAGTCGAGTCATCGCTGGGAAGGCGTTTGTAGATGCCTTCCAACTTGAAAAGAAAGCAAAATATCCAAGAATTGAGATTGATCCTGTTTTAACGAAGATGAAGGACAAACTCCCAAATTCGGGTGGTGACTTGGAGTATATTTTTGATGAAATGATCTATCATGAGCATGGAAGATATTTTTTGAATTGCCTTGGATTCCATATTGGGGTGTGGAGGGATCACAATTACTACAGGCAGCGCGATAGACTGGAACCTGAAAGTCATTCAGATGTTTTAGCACGGATAGTTAAGCGACTTGACGATGAATACAAAATCATCAAACGAAAAGGGGATAAAACGATCATTGAGAAGTGGGATTGGTTCATGGATGAGTTCCAGCGGCAAACCAAATCAGGACATTGGCCTCAGGCATTAGGACTTAAAAAATAGTGATAGAAAAATGACCAAGTTGCCTCCCCACAAGTGGACCTTCGCTGCACGTTTCCGGCGGAACGCATTTGGCTGGCGCTCTCAACCTGCCTGCCGGCGGGTGAAAGAGGCCGTGGTAGAGATTAAGAAGGTAGCCAAAAATAATCCGGTGCTCGGGGCCGAGGGTGCTGTCAAATTTCTGGAGAAGGTAGCGCCCGCCCTGGAACAGGTGGATTCATCCTCTGGGGCCATCGGCACGGCAGTCAATAATGCCATTGATGCTCTGGTCCCGATTATCGGCATAGCCCCCGTTGAGGACGAGCAGCGGGACAAATGGCTCCAGCGGGTATGGAAAGCCTACGAGACCGATGATTACTGCTACCTGGACATTATGGGAGACAAATGGGGAGAGTTGTGCGCTTCACCAGAAATAGCATTCCGCTGGGCCGACCATTTCATTGAAACAGTTCGGGCTCATTGGAAGGAAGCCAAACGAAGTTCTGGCTGGGGAGGATATTATCGGGGCGTGACATCCTGCCTTTCCTCTCTGTTGGCCGCCGGTCGGTATCAGGAGTTGATTGACCTGCTTGAACTGGCCCCATATCCATTCTGGCACGATCACAGGTACGGCTTTTTTGCCATTGGTAAGCTCCATGGGAAGAAGGCTGCGATGGAGTTCGCTGACGGGTTTGACCGCACAAATGATCAGCATCTGATTGAGCGGGACAGCGAAGAATTTCTGCTGTCCATTGGTGAGGTAGAGGAAGCTTATCGACGCTTTGGTCTTCGGACCAACCAGGCCAACACCAACATCAATACCTTCCGGGCAGTGGTGAAGAAATACCCCCACAAGGATCCAGCTGAGGTTCTGATGGATCTGATCGGCTCCACTCCGGGACAAGAAGGGAAATGGTTCGCCACGGCGCGTAAGTTGGGTTTTCGGGATTTGGCTCTTCGTTTAGCCAGCAAGAGTCCGTGTGATCCCCATACCCTGAACCGTGCGGCCAGGGACACTTCCAAGGATGATCCAGAATTCGCCGTTGGCGTATCTCTGGCATCACTCCATTGGCTCTGCCAGGGATACGGATACGAGATCACCGGGCTGGATGTGCTGGGTCCGTACCGGCTGGCAATTCAGGGGGCGGAGCAAATCAGCAAACTTGACGAGGTGAGACAGCAGATCAGGGAAATGGTGATAGGCAAAGACCAGGGTTGCAAATTCGTCCAGGATATCCTGGCTCCGTATATACTTTGAGACGACTGGCTATGCTGCCTCCCGGTAGTAGGATCGGATAATCCCCCCGAGGGCCTCCCTACTCCGGATCGGTCCGGTCTCTTGGGGTTTAAAATCAATCTTGAGAACGTTGTTCTCCATACCGGCTCCGGTGTGTGGGCGTCCGGTGTTGTAATGGCGAGCCCAGGTGGAAACAATGTAGGCAAGTTGGGACCGGCTGAAACAGGTGAAAAAATCCAGACACTCACGCTTTAGGCTGCCAATGAACGACTCGCAATAGGAATTTGCGGCGGGCGCGCGATGAGGAATTTGGATGATCCGGGCTCCCTCGGTTTTCCATACCTCGTTGAAAGGACCGGAAAATTTGGTGTCTGCGTCCCTGATCAGAAATCGAGGTTTGATGCCTTGATCATCACACCACATGGCAGCATTCCGGGCCTGCTGGGTGACCCAGGCACTGTCTGGGGAATATGTCGGCGTACTGCAGAAAACCCGACGACTGCTCAAATGGATAAACACCAAGATAAAAGCAGTCCTCTTGCCAAAAGGAGTAATGATGTCCTTGGTGAAGAAATCCGTCGCCACGATACTTTCCATGTGAGCTTTGATGAAGGTCATCCAATCCAGGGGAGGTTTTTTCTTTTCCTTTTCCGGGGTCGGATGAATACCGGCCTCCAAAAGGATACGTTTTACGGTGGTAGCTCCTGCATAGAGGCCAAGTTTCTTGAGTTCACCGGCGATACGGCGGTACCCCCATAGGGCGTTCTCTTTGGCCATACGTATGGCAGCGTCACGAAGTTCCTGAGTCAGGCGGGGACGCCCAAGGGGTTTGAATACTTCACCTTTGTTTGACTGACTGGCCCACCGTCGATAAGTAGCGGGCTTGACGATTTCCATCAGATCAGCGATATCTTGATCACATGCTTTGCCCAGGCGGAGAAGTTCTGACTTCTCTTCTGGAGATGGTGAGATTCTTTTGGTAGGGACCCGTGCCTGAAGAATTCTGATCTGGGCCTTGAGCAATCGGACCTGGGCATTGTGCCGAGGGCTGACAAAGTGGGTCATTAAGACCCAAAGGAGGGAAACGAACGCATCCATATTTGATGTAACCACCGCTGTGCTGTTTTTCAAAAATGGCTGAAAAGCCATAGGAATGGACGGATTCTACATTTTGGTACGGCTCTCAGCCAAGGGGCGCAGATCACCCCCCTTCCTATAATCAGAATTGAGGACCTGAAGCCCCCTCCTTCTACCCAGTACAGAGGTGTTTCGTCAAAATCGCCTTCAGCCCGGTAGAGTTTGGACACTGTTCGAAGTTCTGTACCCCAATCATTCACCTCCCTGGATCAAACAACTAGGCGATCGCCTGATAAGGTTAATTTCCCCTTTATTTGCAGATAATAACAACCGACCCGCCACTACTTTCCCCCGGCTATTGGTAGGAATTTCCGTTCTAAAAATTCAACACTGAGACCTGATAGAATGTTCGATTCAGGCGCGGTACGCTCCAGTACTGGAATTGCTGATGTCATACTCATGGCCCGGCAACATCCGGGAGTTGCAGAATGCAATCCTGGCGGCGGCTGTGGATGCCCCGAGGAATATCGGCACGGCACATCTGCGTCAGCATCTGTCGGGGAAAGCTGAATTGCCAAAGGAAAAGGGAACGCCTTTGCCGGAGCGGATCATCTCAGTGCTGGAAAATTCGGTTCGGATGACGCTTGCCCAGATGCATGCCGATCTACAGGTGCCCAAGCCAACACTGCACCGGCATTTGGTGCGAATGGTCTCTGACAGGAAAATCCAGCGGATAGAAATCGCAGGATCTGTTCTCTATGTGCTTCATGGAAAAATTTCTGACGGCATGAACGACTCGTTCACATCCCGCCAGGAACAAACAGTGACTATGGCCAGGGAGGAAGGCCGCATCACCCGGCAGAGGCTAGCAGATGCCCTTGGGGTTTCCATCCGAACGGCCAGTCGTGAATTAGCCGCTCTCGTAACCCAAAACGTACTAGTTCGCGACAACCAAAGAGGAAAACTGTCAGGATACAGGGTACTGACGTGACATCACATTTTTGAAAACCTAATAAAGATATCATAAACTGGATGAGCCTTTATTTCGTCAGAGCATCCACTTTCTGGGGCGCAAACATGACTTGAAAACTCAACAAATGGCCGTGTAGATTCCTCGTCAATTGCCCAAACCTCTAGAAGTAGCGCCCCATCCTCAAAATCTGTTGCATCAAACAGAAATTCAAAAATCTGTTTTGAGTCGCTCCAGGCAACAGCCCTCCATAGATATCTTGGAAGTTTTCCAGTTACAGCAATTTCTCTAGCATCTGAAGGCCTGGATGCATCGATGAGAGCTTCTTTCTTGTACTGAATCAGAGTCGTTAAATATATTTCCCATTCTATATGAGTGTCTTTGATAGAGTTTCTTATGATTTGATCGAACGCCACAATAATATTAAAGATAGATTCAAATGCTACCCGAATTTTTGGTGGTATTGAAAAAAGTAAATTTAATGGAAGAGCTCTTCCTGATCCTATAGGCTCAGATCCTGTAACTCCCTTCCATGACGTTGAAAGAGACCATCTTTCCTTAACATCTTCTCCAGATTTGAATTTTACAGGAACTCCATCAAATTCCATCCGCGCATAAGGCCCAATCCCATCATCATGAACATATATTTTCTCAATCTTAGAAGATCTCAGGCTTATTGTTCCAGTGTTGTTAGCAAGCGAAACGTCTGTGGCTGCATTATTGCAAAAATTATATCCTGTGATTGCTACAGCATGATGCCCAATTGGAACACAGAAACCGTTTTTGTTGATGGATGATTCTGAGCAATCAAATAACTGGATGGCAAGCGTAATAGGAATTCCACATTTAATAAAAGCGTATATCTGAGCCTTCAAAATATCTTGGTTATCAATTCCTTTAACATAAGCTTCCAGGCCTACGTTTCTAACGGCATGTGCCATTTGTTGAAGATTCAGGCCCTTATTTGGGATGGGACGGCTTTCATTTGAAAGAAAAGCCGTTGCAGACTGAGTTATCTCAATTGGAGATGGTATCGGATGCTGAAAAAGTCGCCCGGTTGCTTGAAAAACAGACCATAGCGCACTTGTTGCGCACGCTGCAGCAACACTGTCTTGCTCTTGAAATGCGAGAGAGTTTTTAACTTTCAATGGAATCCCAAACAGATTCACATCATAGGATCTTGCTGTTACATAATGGCGATCGTAGGAGTCATTTGATGAATACGTTTTTAAACATGTTCTTCCGAACATTTTCCTAGGAAGGGGCTTGACAACAACAAATCCGCAGTAAGACTTTGTGATTTTCTCACTAAGGTGAACGTTTGCTACAAAATCTTTTAGAGTTTGGCTTAAATCATCGCCAGTGAATGCTTCGGAAAAAATATGAAGCCTAACGCAGTATCTCTTGTAATTTTTAAAGCATCGCGCATAATACCCAGTATAATCGGCCAGGTAATCGTGATCCACATAATCATACTCAGTAACCACTGTTTTTGCATCGATGTCGATTGACGAGAAATAGTCAGAAAAGTATCTCTTTATAACCTTTGAATTTAGGTATTCCGCTGACGCTAGAGAGAATTCGGAAACAGCATCAATAAATGCCTCTGCCGAATATTCAAAAACACGATATGGTGGCTGTGGCATTCATTTTCCTAATTCTTATATGGTAAATGGTTCCCTAAGCCTTTCTGGACTTGTTGACTGATTGCATTTTAACCACGCACTGATGCCGTTTGCAGCTTGCAATGCGGTGGAAATCTTCTCTGCTCGTTCTCTGTCCTGGATTTCCCTTGCCCTTGCTCTGTCCTCGGTTGGTTGATCACGATTGATTTGATCCTGGTTTGTCATTATAAATGCCCCTCCTGCAGGAATGATCAGTATCGACTTTCTTAGCTGAGTGTCGGATGACTCGTAGCGCATTCCGCAGTAAAAATCAATGGAATAAAAAATTCTTATGTGGTGTTTATGTGAGCTGATTACGCATTCCTTTTAGATATCCAATCTGTCTGAGTGGAAATCACAATCGACTCTTAATTTACCTCCTGGAGAACAGGGAGCCTACAGTCAAACCATACATTTAACGGACTGGCTCAATGGCTAGGAAATTGAGGGGTATGCGTGCCACGACGAAGATGGCACGCACCAGGGTTCGATGGCACGCATAGTTTACCATCTGTAATTTCAGGTGATTCATGATGGCACGCATACTTTCTATCCGTGCCACGCCTCACGCAGCCTCCCGATAATACGAGCGGATCAATCCTCCCAACTTTTCCCTGCTCCGGATAGTCCCCGTCCTCCTGACCTTGAAATCCACATCCAGAACATTGTTATCGACCCCTTTGCCCTGGTGCG
>PEAM01000032.1 GCA_002753565.1 Magnetococcales bacterium
AACCTAGAAACGGCAGTTGTTAGCCCATACTTGGCATAACCTCTTGATTCACCTGCTGTCATAGAAAAAAGTCTCATCACCCATTGGGTGACGTCGATTTTTTCTATGGCAGCAGCTAAACCAATATCTTGCACCATTCATGCACTTCCAACTGCCGTTTCTAGGTTTAACGGTAAGAATTTCGCATTCAAGCTTTAAAGGCTCTTGGCCCATTGAGCGTCAATACCCTCCAGGAAGGGTGGATAGGATCGATGACATGCTTCTAAAAGAGAATATGTCGACAAAAAAATATTACATGATATCCGCCACCATTTTTTTGCTTTATGGCATGACGGTGGCTGCTGCAACCTTTTTGATCAACTATAATATGCAGTTTAAAAGTGTTTCAAAAGATTTGAGGGCAAGCTTCTCACTGGAACAGTCCCGAATCCGCAAGGCGACACGCGTATTCCTCGGCAATTCCGAGGAGTATCTCCGGGCGCTTTCATCCAGTGAGTTTGTTCAAACATTTCTTGATGATAGGAGCGAAAAAAATAGGCAGACTCTGAACGAGCATTTTCGGACTTTTGCCTTGAGCAACGCCAATATCATGCAGTTGCGACTGTTGGGTGTGGATGGCATGGAGTTGGTCCGAATCAATAGAACATGGGGAACCCCTGAGGTTTCCATGATGGCGCAACATGATCTGCAGGATAAAAGCAATCGATACTACTTTACAGAGGTTGCTAAATTGCGCTCGGGTGAGTTTTGGTATTCGGCCCTCGACCTCAATATGGAAAAGGGCGAGATTGAAAAGCCCATTAAACCAACCCTACGCATTGCTACCCCACTATATAATCAAGGAAAATTCCAGGGAATATTGATTGTCAATCTGCATATTGCCCGTTTTCTGGACTCCCTGGGCTCCTCTTCTCTTTTCCATATTTATTTGATCGACAAAGAGGGGGAATTTATCTGGCACCCAGAAAACCAGAAGTCGTGGAGCCGGTATCTGCCCGAACGGCCCAATCTCACCAGAGAGTTTCCAGCCCTTGCCGAACGGGTGCTCAATAATACGACCATCAGGAGTGATGAGCTGTTTGGTTTTGTGCTTGCTGAGCAGCTCCCCAACCGAGACCATCTGAAAGTTTTTTTGATTCCACGAGAGTCTCTCGTTAAAGAGCTCTATAGTGCCAACAGAACAAGTGCCTCCATTGTGGCGGGAATTGTCTTGCTTATTTCGGTACCTCTGGCTTGGTTGATTGCACTGATTCCTGCCAGGATGCAGGAGAAAATCAATGAAGTAACCGATAAGCTGTACGAATACCACAAAATTGTCGATAGAAATATCTATACATCTACAACGGATGAAAACGGTCGTATTACCAATGTAAGCAGTGCTTTTTGTGATGTGACACAATTTTCTGCAACAGAGTTGATTGGTGCATCCCACAAAGTGATTCGACATCCCGATACGGCTGATGTGCTTTATCAGGATATGTGGGAACAGTTATCCCAGGGCAGGCAGTGGATGGGGGAGCTGCAAAACCGCAAAAAAAATGGCGAGGCGTTTTGGCAGCATCTTATTATTACGCCACAGTTTGATGGAAGAGGGCATATTAGTGGCTATACGGGTGTTGGCACGGACGTGACGGATAAGAAAGAGGTTGAGCGTGTTTCAAAAATGGATCGCTTGACGGGTCTGTACAACCGGCACCATCTTGATGAAATACTCCAGTCGGAGATGGATCGGTTTTTCCGCTACAACACCTCATTCAGCCTCATTCTGTTTGATATTGACAGGTTTAAACAGGTCAACGATACCTTTGGTCACCAAGTGGGGGATGATGTTCTGGTACAGATGGCAGAGATCTTACAAAAAGGGGTGAGAAAAGTGGACACCGCCGGTCGCTGGGGGGGAGAAGAGTTTATTGTGATCTGCCCTTCTGCAGCCCAGAATCAGGCTGCCCAACTGGCGGAAAAATTAAGAAAAGAGATCGAAGCGACCGATTTTCCTCTGGTAGGCACTGTCACATCCAGTTTTGGTGTCTCAGAAATAGGCCAGAATGAGACAGTAGACGTGTTGATCAAAAGGGTAGATACAGCGCTGTATCAAGCCAAGAAAGAGGGGCGCAACCGGGTTGTGGTTGGGGGGGTAGGATAGGTTGAAAAGAGTTGAGCACAACGGGAAAATCATCCATTGAGAGAGACAAAAAAAAACCGATGCGGTTGGGCTGGATTGGGAAAGCCCTACTATCTCGCCTATCACGACGAGGAGTGGGGGGTTCCTGTTCACGATGACCGGCGCCATTTCGAATTTCTTATTCTGGAGGGAGCCCAGGCTGGGCTCAGTTGGGACACCATTTTGCGCAAACGAGAAGGGTATCGGCAGGCCTTTGATCAATTCGACCCCGAGATTGTTGCCCGATATGGCCAAGAAAAAAGGGATGCCTTGCGGCTGGACGCGGGCATTGTTCGCAATCGGCTGAAAATAAAGAGCGCTGTTCAGAATGCACGCATATTTTTAACAATCCAAGAGGAGTTTGGCAGCTTCGATAGCTACATTTGGTGGTTTGTGCAGGATAAACCGATTATTAACGCCTGGCAAAGCATGGCCCAGGTACCTGCCACCAGCCCGGAGAGTGATGCCCTCTCGAAGGATTTGAAAAAACGGGGAATGAGCTTTGTCGGCAGCACCATTATCTATGCCCATCTGCAGGCCACCGGCTTGGTGATGGACCATACCACCGACTGCTTCCGCTATGCTGAACTCATCTAAAGCACAATCTCCCGTGCCTCGGGTACGGTTTGAAAGAAATCCTTCAATTTTTCCATCGCTCTTTTTTCAATCTGGCGAACACGTTCTCGACTGATGGAGAGTTGTTGTGACAGCGTCTCAAGGGTTGTCACCTGATCTGAGAGGAATCGGGCCGAGATAATGGTCTTCTCTCGGGGGTTGAGACGGTCCATTCCTTGCTGAATCAGAGAGCCCATCTGCTCTTTTTTCTGAGCGGACAGGAGTTGAAACTCCTGGTTGGGTTGTTGATCGACAAGCAGGTCGATCATCTCGCCGTCCCCCTCCAAAACAGGTTGGTTTAAGGAGGTATCCGCGCCACTCATTCTGGCATCTACCTCCAGGATGGTGGTGGGGTCGGTACCAAATTTGTCAGCCAACTCGTTCGCCTCATCCCAATTGAGTTGAGAGAGAGACCCCTTGGCCTGGCGGAGCTTGAAAAAGAGCTGCCGTTTGAGTTGAGTGGTGGCAATCCGTACCATACGCCAGGAACGGAGGATAAAGTCGTGAATGGCAGCCCGTATCCACCAGACGGCATAGGAAGAGAGCCGATTGCCTCGTTCAGGATCAAATTTTTTAACCGCCTGCATCAGCCCCAACGTCCCCTCTTGGACCAGATCCGACAAATTCAATCGATAGTTGCGATAGTCCCTGGCTGTAGAGACAACGAGCCTCAAATAGGAGTGGACCAGCTGATGGGCCGCTTCCAGGTCATTCTTTTTTTGGAATCTGCTCGCCAACTGGTACTCCTCATCCGCCGAGAGAACAGGGGCCTGCCAAACACTCCGCAGAAAGGCTTGAAAGGCGCTACCGTTGTCTAAGGCAGGCAGGTTTAAAGCGTGATGAGCGACAACAGGCCAATGGGACATGGATAAAACCCTCCAAACAGATGGTAACCAAGGTAACAGGGTTGATCGACCTACCGAAGAGGCCACCTGATTACCTCTTTCTTCTCCTTTAGATGGTAATGGTTCAGGCAAGTTTCAAGAGGATGAGGATTATTTTTAACGAAGCTCTCTCTTTGGGTTGAGAGGAGTGAAAAATTTCTGCCAATAAAAAGTCCTCTACCTCTTGTAAAGCCAAAAGGGCTGCCTATCTCTATGGGCAAGATGGTCGTACCACGATCAAACCAACTATTACAGGAGAATACCATGTCCACATTCGTCACTTATGACCCGTTTCAAAATGTTCGCTCTCTTCAAGGGGAGATCAACCGGATTTTTGAACGAGATGCCCATGATAGTACCGGTCAGTTAACCCAATGGCCCATGCGGGTAGATATTCGGGAAGATGAGAATCATATTGTTGTCAAGGCAGACCTTCCCGGTATGGAGCAGAAGGATATTCATGTCAACGTCGATAACGGCATGCTGACCATCTCTGGGGAGCGCAAATTTGATGATGAGGCGCGCAAGGAGAGCTATCATCGGGTAGAGCGAGCCTATGGTCGATTTAGTCGCACGTTCCAACTGCCCAATACCACCGATATGGGTAAGATTGAGGCAACCTATAAAAATGGGGTGCTGCAGGTAACGCTACCCAAGCTGGAAGAGGCCAAACCTCGCTCCATTCAGGTTAATGTCCAGTAAAGGGGGCCTCTGTTGAGTCGGTGTGGGTGAAGACAACCTCTTGTTGAAAAAAGCAGGAGCCGGTCCCAGAACAACAGGGACCGGCCTCCCCGGTGGAAGTGTGGGCTGCGCGCGCATTCGTGGCGACAAATCAGGTTGACTGTACCACCTGATTGCGCCCACCCCCCTTGGCGCGATAAAGGGCTTGGTCTGCTCGATTGACAAGACTTTCAAAAGTCTCCCCCTCATGTTGCTGCGCCACCCCCAGACTGACGGTTACGGTCAGCTCCCCTTGGGGGGTGGAGTGGGTTGTCTGTTCGATGGTCTGGCGGAGTTTCTCTGCCAACCCAACCGCCTGAGCGTGACTGCAGGCCGGTAGCAGGGCAAGATACTCCTCCCCACCCCAACGGCCCACCACGTCAGAATCTCGCACACTCTTTTGAGAGGCTTGGGCGATGGTACGAATAACCTGATCACCCACCGGGTGCCCATAGCGGTCGTTAACCCGTTTAAAGCGATCGATATCGAAGAGAATTATCGAAAAATCCTCTTTGCGCCGGTGGGAGGTTTTAAGGAACCTGTCAGAAAGAATCTCAACACCATGACGGTTGGATAGCCCGGTCAGGTTATCTGTGGTTGCCATCTGTTCAAGCCGATTTTGATATCCTCCAATGGTCAAATTGGCGATAATGAGAACAATAACCGTGATTCCAGCACAAATGAGCAGGTTCATGAGCAGGGCATTATAGATCATCTCCTGGGCGGGATCATCCTCTTGCTCAACCATTAAATACCATTTAAATTCAGAGACAAACCGACTGTTTAAAAAGACCGTATGGCCACTGTTTCTGTACTCAAAACCCCCACTTTTTGACGTGAGAATCTGATCAGCCAACTGGTCTATTCCAGCATGTTGACGAATATTTCCCAAACGCTGCAAGCTGACTCCATAGAGCTTGACGTTCCCTTCCTGGTCAATAAAATAGACCTGTCGTCCATAGCGTTTCTGGTAGGATTCAATCAGCTGTTTAACCCGCTCCATCTGCAAACCAACCCCGGTTACACCAATAAACCGTCCGTTAAAGTCAAACACTTTATAGTTGATGAAAATGGTTAATGAAGAGGGGTTGGCGGTATCGGTATCCACATTGATCTCATAATCTTCCTCCATCCCACGAACCCGAAAAAACCAGACATCTTGTGGGTCGCCCTCACGTATGGTTTTCAAGATTCCCGTTGAGTGATAGTATTTTCGGGTTGCCTCGGAGATGAAAAAACTGGTGACGGTATCATTCCGTTCATGAATCTCTTTTAAATATCGGAACATGGCGCCGGTATCTTGCTCGCCGGAAACAATCCATTCCCGCAAAAAAGTATCGTGGGCCATTTGGGATGAGATAAAAATGGTTTTGATCAGATCCTGCTGTATCTCTGAATAGATATTGTCGCTGGTCAGAGGGAGAGTGCTGGAGGCCATTTTATCCGACAGGGAGTTGTGCGCAACAAAATAACTCACCAGGCTTGTGGTAAAAAATCCGCTGACAAGGAGGAGGGTGAGGATTAAGAAAAATTTTCTTTTAATTGACATAACTATTTTGGAGTCCGTTCATCATTCACTCATTTTCAGATGATTAAAAGAGCTTAGCTCCTTTAAAAAAGCACCCTGAAAAAAAACGTTGTCGGCAGAAGAGTAGATATGGCTTTAAGGGTATCCTGTTAGTAGTGTAAACCAGATCGTGGGTCAAAAGGCATCTCTTTTTGCATCTGTCGGTAGTATGCCCGATTGGATTCACTCTTGGCCTGGGGCAGTACCACATTGAGAACCACCGTGTAATTGCCTGGTGGCTTTCCAGGGAGACCCCGCCCTTTTAAAACCAATTGTTTGCCCGATTGGCTCCCTTCCGGAATGGTCAACTTGACTTGGCCTCCAAGGGTGGGAACCGTAACCGTTGCCCCCAGAGCCGCTTCCCAAGGAGCCAGAGGGAGATCCAGATAGAGATCCCGTCCTTCCAGGCGAAAGTGACGATGAGGTTTGATCTTGACTTCAAGAAACAGCTCACCAATGCCGCCATTGTTGTGGCCATCTTTGGCGCCCAATCTGATTTTTTGACCCTCTTTTACCCCCGCAGGAATGGATACCTTGATACTTCTGTTCCCCGTGGGACCATGCAGGTTAAAGTTCCGCTTGCAGCCATGAAAAGCCTCCTCCAGGGAGATCTCTACGGTATGGCTGGTGGGGGCCGGCTTTGGAGCTTGATTGAAAGCGTGCGAAAAACCCGCCGATCCCGGTCCACCACTTCTTGAGAAATGGTTGAACCATGCGCCTCCCGGCTTGCCTCGTGTCTCTTGACCGAAGAGGTTGTTGAACATTTCATTCACATCAAAAGGCATCTCGGATGTGTTGGCATTGAAACCGGTTCTGCCACGACCACCAGGTTGACCGGAAAAGGAGCCTCCCTGTTTCCAGTAGTGATACAGTTGGTCATACTCCGCCCGTTTTTTTGTATCCCCCAAGACATCATACGCCTCAGAGATCTCTTTAAAACGGCTCTCGCTACCTAGGCTTTTGTTGACATCAGGATGGTGTTGTTGGGCCAGTTTTCTAAACTTTTTTTTAATCTCATCCTGAGTGGCCGACTGTTCAAGGCCGATTACCTTGTAAAAATCCTTAAACTCACTGCCCATGACTATCTCCCAAATTAAACGGGGTCTGTTGGTTGAAAAAAAGGGTGGAGAGGTGGAAGAGTCCTGTCATCGAATGAAAAGCGGTTACCAGGTTAAACCGGGTGCTATCCATGGGCTGCTATCCTACTCCCACTATACCTAACGTTGAGATAAGGTAGGAGAAGAGAAATATCAAGGGTCTCCTACCCAGGCGGAGCCATTGTGGCATAGGCAGGGACCATATCCCTTAATTTGGAGCAAATGTCAATATCCGACGCACCAGATACCGCACCTTGTACAATCTCTTGAGTGGGTAGAAAAGGGCGCTGCCATGGTGTGCTTGTTGGTGAGTGGGCCAGGTTTGGCAGGTGTGTGGATTCTGATAAAAAGCAGGCCGACCCCGTCTTGGAAAAGGGGGCCGGCCCACTTTAAGTATATCGGTTGGTTATCTGCCCGCTATTCGCTCTTTTCGTCACCCTTTTCAGGGGTTTTTTCCAAGCTTTTTTCGGCGCTCTTCTCAGCAACCTTCTTTTTACTGCTGGTTTTGCGGTTTTCTCGGTTTTCTCGGCTTTCTAAAAACTGGATAATCTTTCCAGCGACGTCAACATTGGTGGCTTTTTCCAGACCTTCCAACCCTGGCGAAGAGTTGACCTCCATGACGACCGGGCCATGGTTGGACCTTAACATATCCACACCACAAACATTCAGCCCCATCAATTTGGCGGAACGGACGGCGGTGGAGCGCTCTTCCGGGGTGATGCGGATGGACTTGGCGTGGCCGCCTCTGTGAAGGTTGGAGCGGAAATCCTCTTCATTACCCTGACGCAACATGGCCGCCACCACTTTGTCACCAATAACCAGACAACGAATATCGGATGATCCCGCCTCTTTGATATATTCTTGAACCAAAATATTGGCGTTCAGCCCTCGGAACGCTTCGATCATGCTCTTGGCAGAACGGTGGGTCTCAGCCAAAACCACACCAATCCCCTGGGTCCCTTCCAGCAATTTAATCACCACAGGGGCACCCCCCACCATATCGATGAGATCGTCAGTGAACTGGGTGGAGTGGGCAAACCCCGTAACAGGAAGGCCGATCCCAGCCCGTGAGAGAATCTGTAAACAGCGCAGTTTATCTCGTGATTTGGCTATAGCCTCGCTGCTGTTGAGGGTATAGACACCCATCATTTCAAACTGGTTTAAAACAGCCAGACCATAAAAGGTGATGGAAGCACCGATTCTGGGAATAATGGCATCAAATCCGGTCAGACTTTTACCACCATAGCGGGCTTGAGGCCGGTGGGAAGTAATGTTCATATAGACTTTAAGTGTGTCGATAATCTCAATATCGTGTCCTCTGGATCTGGCTGCCTCCAAGAGTCTCTGATGAGAATACAACTTGGCATTTCTGGCTAGCATGGCGATTTTCATAAGTGCTCTTCCTCCAGTTTTTAGTCAATTTGGCTTAACAATCCATTGTATTCTATTTTGCCCTTTCCTCTTGGAATTTATCCCTGAAAAACTGGTCTGTCCGAGAAGTACAAAAGGCTTCTGCAATTTTGATATATAGCTCTTTTTGCAAAGAAATGAAAAAAAGTAAAAGAGAGAAAGAGTGGCCGGTTGTTTCTGCTGTAGTTGGTGGTGGTTCAGGTCAGGGTATCCCTTGAAACAGTCAACTATTATGATATCCCTGAACCAGGTTTTCTCTCAGCCAAAAACCTGCCACGCTCGTTTTCAAGTTTGACGTGTTTGACGATGGGATAGGTCTGATGATCTTTTTTAACCGATGAAAGATAGCACATTTCTTCCTGTAAATACAATAAGGGTGCGTTTTTTTTGAAAGCGGTTATCCAGCTTGACCGCTGCCCTTTTCAGGTGGTTTATCCCTTTCCTGGTCTAACGTTGGGGGCGATTGACACTCCTTTGAAGGAGGCTCTTTCTTGATCAGGGCGCCGTAGGGGAAATAAAACAGGTTTCGCAGTCCGGCAACATTGGAAATATTGCGGGCAAATTTTCGTACCTCATACTGGAGCCCCTCTCGAACGGTCTCTTTATCCGCTGTACCGGACTCTTGGATGGTAATCAAGCGGTGCAGGGCGTGAGAGCCTAAAAAAAAGGAGAGAATAAAGATAAAGTCCAGCCCTGACAGGTTGACCGTAGGAAAATGGAGAAGGGTGGTGCCGGCGTTTTTAAGGTCGAATGTCAGCGATAACGTGTGGTCTGCTGTCCAGGTTGCCAGGGTTCCTCCGACAATTGGCCCAAGCATGGCGGCAATCCCGGAAACCAGAGAGCGCATGGCAAGATATTGGGTGGCTTCCCCTTTGGGGGCCAGCTTCATGGCAATATTGCTGGAAGAAAGATTCACCCCCGCCGAAGAGACCCCACTCAAGGCGTGGATGGTAACAAGCAGAGGCAGAGTGAGCAGATAATGGTCCGGCATGGAGGTGAACGGCCAGATCAGCATGGTTAAAATCAGGATGGGGCCAGACTCCATCAATACCGAGCGGTTGCTGAAACGGTCGGCCAGAATACCCCAGATGCGGATAAAAAGGATGTTGGCCATTTGGCTCACCATAGCCAAAGCCATGATCAGGGTCATGGAGAGGTGGAGGCGGTTGAGCATGTAGACGGCAAAAAAGGGGGTTGCCAAATTAACCGCAAAGTTCCAGCTGGCCAGAAAGATTAAGAGTTGCCGAAAATTTTTATCTCGAAAGGGTTTGCCAAGGGTGGCAAACCAATCATCCTGATCGGGAGGGGGCATCTGCGGTTCAGGAATTTTAGACAGAGCCCAAACCCCCGAAAGCCCCAGCAATCCACCCAGGATGAACATGGCTGAGTAGATGTGAAGCAGGGAATAGGCCGGCTTAAGGAGGTCGACCCCATAACCGGCCACCATGCCAAACAGGGAGCCGGCCAGGGTGGAGAAGATGATCCGGTTGGCGGCATGCTGCCCGCGCCGCTCTTCAGGGATAAGATCTCGCATCCAAGAGTGGTAGGATAACGAGGCCATGGTCCCCAGGCTGAAATACATGAACAAAAAGAAGAACAGGTAACCGGAGGTTGTGGTGCCAGGAAAGAGCCAGGGTAGTGCCGCGGCAAAAAACCAGAACATGCGACTGAAAAAAGCCCCCATCACCGCCAATCGCTTGCGCTGACGGACACGGCGAATGAGAAAAATAGCCGGTATCTGGGCAATTTGGGAAAAAGGGGCCAGGGCGGCAATCAGGCCAACCTGAAAGGGGGTTGCTCCCAAAAGCAGGGCAAAAGCAACCAGAAAGGCGCCTCCGGTCACCACACCCATAATCTGGCTGCTGACACCATCGACAAGAAGCATTCGCATGCCTCGATCAAGTTCTGCTGGGGAAATCTGACTTTGTGGTGAAAGGAATCTCATTGTCGATGGCTCCACACTCCGGGTGGATTACTCCTTCTCTTTACCACTGGAGGCGGACCGTTTGGTTGGTGGCATGCTGGGAGAGACAACCACCGATGCCGTGCGTATCAGACCCAGGGCGATGATCAGCACACTGAAGGCGTAAATATCCAGGGAGGCCATTTTATCTTGGAACAGCTTGATCATGACCTCTCTTATGACAAAAACAATGGCGGCATCAATGATAAATACCAGTCGCAGGCGTTTCAACTCAAAATATTCCACCAGGGAACGGGAGAGCTCTATCAGGATAAACAGAGAGAGAACATCGGCAATGAGCGCTTGGTAGCTTCCTGTTACTGTACCGGACATCAACAGGGTTCCCAGACCAAGAAAGAGCTTGCCCGCACCGATGGCAATACCCAAGGTGAGAAAAAGCAGGATCACCCCAAAGACGGCATTGGTAATGTTGAAAAAGTAGGGGAGTAGACGTTCACGACAAAAAAAGTTCGACATCTGTTCAATCATCCTGATCTCTCGTTAATGAGTAAGAAACGGCACTCCTGTGCCTGTGAGGTGTGGCCATCTCTTGACAATGAGAAGAACACCTTGTTGAAAGCCACTGTTCTGGGGCATATTAGCCAGAATTATACATTAATTGTCTCACGATGGAATGGAAACCATGAGTTTAACCGAGTTTGGAATGGTCGCATCCTCTTTCACGTTATTGGGTGGTTATCATCTTTTGTTGTGGCGCCGGGTGAGGCGAACACCGGAACAGACCACCATTGGCGCCAATCAATCTGCCCGGCGCGCCTGGGTGGATATGATTATTGATGAAAAGCAGGATCTTCTGGCCGTTCACAACCTGCGTAACTGGACGACAGCCTCCAGCCTCCTCGCCACCTCTGCCGTTATTATCGGCCTGTCCCTCATGGGGGGGGCCTTCACCCCAGATGGTAACTCCGCCATTCACAATGCCATGAATCTTTTTGGCGAACGGAGCGAGCAGTTGGCTACGGTAAAAATCTTTGGTTTGGCGGTGACGTTTTTGGCGGCTTTTTTTAGTTTTACCATTGCCATTCGCCATTTTAACTATGTCGGCTTTCTTATCTCCCTTCCCCGAAAGGCACCGGATCGCTTTCCCGTGGTGTTGGTGGCCGAAAACCTTAGCCGGGCTGCCAACGGCTATACGGTGGGCATGCGGCTCTATTTTTTAAGCATACCCATTGCCATGTGGATTTTTGGCCCAACCTGGATGTTTCTCTCTACCATTATGCTGCTATTAGCCCTGCGGCACATGGACTTTCGCCCAAAGCTCAATCCAAACCGTGCCCCTCAATAACCCTCTGGGGGGGGGTTGTTAATACAAATAAAAGCATGTACAATTGGAGGCTGGTTGAAACTTTTTTTACCAGTGAGACCGCCAATTGATAGACTTTACCCCCAAAGAGAGCATCAGTTCCAAAGAGTTGGATCACGGGTTGCGCATGTTGCTGTACGATGGCGCCTGCACCCAGGTGATGGGTGTCCTGGCGGGGGGGGCCTTTCTGGTGGCTTTTGCCCTCCACCTGGGCGCTTCTCCCATGATGATCGGCCTGATCGCTGCTCTGGGGCCGCTTACCCAAATTCTCCAAATACCGGCTATTCTACTCATCGACAAACTACGTCGGCGCCGGGCGGTGGTGGTTATCGCCTCCCTGGCCAGCCGGATTTTCTGGCTTCCCGCTGCCCTGCTGCCGTGGATTGCTCCTGAACCGCTGCAGGCTCCTCTTCTTCTGCTCTGTCTTTTTCTCTATTATGGGTTGGGTACGGTGTCGGGTCTGGCCTGGACCTCCTGGATGCAGGATTTTATTCCGTCCAAGATCTTAGGGCAATACATGGGGCGGCGCATGGCCATCGCTGTTGGTGTTGGTGCTGTGGTCAGTCTGGCGGCTGGATTGGGGGTGGATTTTGGCAAAAAATGGTTTGATGAGGTCACCCTCTATGCGTTCTACCTTGGGGTAGGTGGTCTGTTCGGTCTGGCTGGGGTCTTTTTTCTGGCTCGCACCCCCGAACCCAGCATGAAAGTGACCTCTACAGACAATTTTTTACAACTGCTTAAAGAGCCGTTTCTCGATAAAAACTTTCGACAACTTCTTATCTTTCTCGGCTCGTGGAGCTTCGCTGCCAACATGGCGGCCCCCTTTTTTACTGTCTACATGCTCCAACGTCTGCACATCAGTATGGGATGGATTGTGGGTTTTTCTGTTCTCAGTCAACTGTCCAACATGGCCGCTTTGCGCCTGTGGGGGCGATTGGCCGACCGGTTCAGCAACCGTTCGGTACTCATGGAGTCTGGCCCCATTTTTATTCTTTCCCTTCTTATCTGGCCTTTCACCTCCATGCCGGACACCTATTTTTTGACCCTGCCGCTGTTGGCCCTGATCCATATTCTTACCGGTATCTCCACCGCCGGTGTGATGCTGGGTAGTGGCAATATCGCCCTGAAGCTGGCCCCCAAGGGGCGCTCCACCAGTTATCTGGCGGTCAACGGAATGGTCTCTGGTCTGGCGGCTACGTTAAGCCCTCTGTTGGGCGGCCTGTTGGCTACCTTGCTGGATGGTGAGGCGTTGACCATGGATCTGAAATGGAGCTCCGCGGCCGGAGCCACACGGCTGTTTTTACATGCGGTGGATATTCGCGGTCTGGATTTTCTGTTTATCCTGGCGTTTGTTTTTGGGATCTATGCCCTTCACCGACTTCTCTCCGTCCAGGAGGAGGGGACCGTGGAAAAAGGGGTGGCTCTTCAGGCTTTTCATGTGGAGGTGCGCCGGGCGGTTCAGAGCATCTCCAACGTGGCGGGTTTGCGTATTCTAACCTCCTTCCCCTTCGGAAAACTGGTTGCTTCTCCCTCAAAACAGCCTACTATCAAGGTGCGTATCACCCAGTCAGATAGCCAAGCCGGATGAGCCAGGATTGTCAGTTAAAACTAAATTTGGACAATGGTTAAAGGCAAAGTCAACACCTTGGGAGGCCTTGCAGGCCCCCAAACCCCCACGATTTTAAAATTAAAATAACAAAGTCAAAGGCTTAGGGTCTTAGGCGCTGCCCAAACCCGCTGGGAAGGCATTGATGCCTTCCCAGCCCCATCCGCAATCGTTTTGTACAAATTTGATTTGAAATCTCTATAACCATTGTCCCCATTTTTTTTTGGGCTAACTGTAAAAAACAGTCGGTCCCAAAAAAAAGAGGCGCCGTCTCTATGGAAACGGCGCCTCCAGCCTGCTAAGAAACCTCAACCTTACGGCATAAGTTCCATCTGAACTCGACGGTTCATGGCCCGACCGTCACGGGTTTCGTTGTTGGCAATAGGCCTGTTCTCGCCAAATCCCCTGGTCATCAGTCGGTCTGAGGAGACCCCCCGTGAGACCAGTTCGTTAAAGACCGTTCTGGCCCGTTTATCCGAAAGCCTCTGATTGAAGGCATCGCTGCCTCTGGAGTCGGTATGTCCTTGAATTTCTACCTTGAGGAGCGGATTCTTTCTGAAAACCGTTGCCGCATTGTCAAGAATAACCTCTCCTCCGGGCTTGATGGAGGAGCGACTGGTATCGAAGTTGAGGTTTTGAAGAACCCAACAGCCCTGGATATTGACCGTTGCGCCAATGGGTGTGCCTGGACATCTGTCACGGGCATCAATAACGCCGTCTTTATCGGTGTCCGGTGGGCAGCCATCAGGATTAACCTTCAGGTTGGGTGGTGTCCCTGGGCAGCGATCTTTGTCGTCTGTTACGCCATCCCCATCTTCATCTGGGATACAACCGTTACGGTCAACCTTGGCTCCTCTTGGGGTTCTGGGACATTGGTCATCGGCATCAAAGACACCATCGCCATCGGAATCGATAGGACATCCATCATCATCAACCTTGACACCTCTTGGGGTATCTGGGCACTGGTCCTCACCATCGTGAACACCGTCACCATCGGAATCGATAGGACATCCGTCGGATGATACCTTCACACCTGACGGGGTATCGGGGCATTGATCATCCGGGTCCATGACGCCATCGCCATCGCTGTCGACAACTTTTTTGCCAAACGGGCAGAAATAACATTGGGTCCCTGTGCTGGCAAGGGTGTTGTTTCCAGACTGCGGGTGCCACTGTGCATAGCCTTTGCGTTCACCAAAATTTTCTCTCGGGGCGGTGAAAACGCATCCAGCAAGCGTCATCACCAACAGGGTTATTCCTAATAGCTTCAATAATTTCATTCTATTATATCCTTACTATCCGGGTTGATGGATTGAAATAAGTCGTAATCTTTCTGTTTAATTGAGCATCCTATTGTACTCCCTTATAAGGGCTGCTATCTCGCTTATTCGCCGCCAGAAGCTTTAATCTCCTCCTTTTTTCCCTGCTCGTTAACGGTGACCGCCATTCGGGTTTGAACCAATCGGTCGATGGCAGCGCCAAGGCGTGAGTGGTCCCAAGCTGAGTTTTTCTTCATGACATTTGAAATCAGAGCGACAAAATAGCGTTTCTGTTCCGGCCCGGTAGGGGCTGGTGATTCGATGATCGCCAGGGAGTTCATTAAATTGTCTCGATTACCCTGGTATTTTCCGCATGTAAAGCCCGCTTCGGCTTGGCAGCGGTAGAACGACCCACTTTTAAAAAAAGCTGAAGAAGCGGCCAACTCCGGCGCAAAGATGTAGCGGTATCGACGGCTGGTGGTATAGAGAAATTTTTTCATCTCCAGGCTTGACCATAAATCCACCAAGCGGCCCTGCTCCAGACGCAGAAGAAAACGCGCCATCTCTCGGGGTGTCGCCACCGATCCCCCTTCACCGGGAATAAGTGTTTTGGCGGTTTTGGTCCAGAAACTACCTACTTTAAAGTGTTTCCACCTAAGGCCGACCGCCTCCATGGGTTCAACCACGGCGCTGCGGGCCAGATGCCAAAGGGCCGGTTTGGGGGTGGTGCGAAAAAAGTGTGCCTCTTCCTCTTTGGATGGCGGATAGCGATCCCCAAAGTGGCGCAACAAAACGGTCTCTTTCCAGACTGTTGCAGCGGCCCCGTTGGCAGATGCAGAGATCATGTGGTCGACCCATTCGGCCAAGGTAAAGTGATCGCCGGGTTGGATGGTGGCAGAACGTACGGTGTTGGTTTGGGGGTCATAAAGAGGCACCTTATGTTCATCCCATTTCACCCACTCTCCTGCGGTCACTCTTCGGCTGCGTAAAAGAGTGCGACGCGCCTCGATATCTGGGAAGGCGCGAGCCAGTTCGTGAAACAGGCCCAGCATGGTCAAAACCTTGCCAACGCTACCCGGCATCTGAGGGCGATCGGCACGAACCCCCGCCCAGACCAGCCGAGAGGGATCGCTCATATCTGCCACAACCACACCATAAGAGGGGTCCCGGCTCAAAAATACCCCCTCAAGGGCCTTTTGCAGGGCAGGGTCCCGGTGGCTTTCATCCAGATCGAGGGTTGGATCGGTTTGGGTCAGGTTGAGACGAATGGTCTGACTCTCCTGTCTTGCGCCTTCGGGTAGTCGCGGTGCCCCTCGGGCACCCTGCTTGGGATCAAATCCCTGCAGGCGGCTGATGCCCATCTCCTGCCAGCCATCCAGGGGATAGGCAAACAGATTGGCTGCGCTGGCTGTCAGCACAAAGCTGACCAGCAGGGTATACAGCATGGGCTTCATGGGGTGTCTCCCCTTTTTTCTGCCCCAATATAAAGGGGTTGGTCAAGGTTTATGGTGCCCTCAGAGGTGGGAAGGGGCAGCTGCTCGGCTACCCGCTGGTCTGCCACCTGTGCCCCTCTCTGTACCAACGGTCGAATCTGCATCAGCCACACTTTTCCTTCGGCAAAAGCGAACTCCACATCCCAAGGCAAAAGAGCGCCCGACGCATCTTTGGCCGGAGGATAACGCTGCGCCACCTCCTGGGCCAGTTCACGCAGCTGCATCAACTCTTTGTCATTGAGCACCGGACCGGTTAGAGCCGGTCGCCAGCCAACACCGCCTTGGGGCAGGAGAACCCGTTTGTAGGGGGCTTTGGCTTCGGCTAGTACTATATGGGTATTGTCGGGGCGCAATACAAGGGTCTGGGCACTTTCATTATCGACGGCACCTCCCACCCCCCAGGCGACAGAGACCGTGATACCCGGACCACCACCGGTCAGGTCGGTGGTGACTAAAACCCCGGATTTTTCCGCCGACACACTCTGCATCAGCAACACAGAGGCATAGACATCCTCGGGATTGGAGAGAATCTGGCTGCGCCACGACATGCTGCGCCACGTATAGACCGAAGCCCATACTCGGCTGATCCCTTCAACCTGCTGCTGAAACCCCACCACATGGGGTACGGTCTCGTTAAGGCCGGCACCGGTAAAACCCGGCAGATCCTCCACGTTGGTATCGGAGCGGACAAACAGGCCAACCCCCTCCAACTCACCAAACTCCTCTATCATGGTCTTGGCCAACAGGGTGCGGGTTGGTTGATCCAGAGTGAGTTTTAACACCGCTTGCCGTGCCAACTCCAGCTCGTGTTTAAAGGCCGCTTCATCCAGCAGGCCGGCTCTTAGTTTCTTGAAGGCCTGGCGTGCCCGTTTGAGGGGGGCATCCTCTCCGGCCCCCACATGGCGGGCAAAAATACCAAACGGCAGAGCCACCGCAGGGGCAACCCGGCCAGGGAAAAGACGTGCCAGCTCCCCCACATTGGCGGCTTTGGGACCGACAACCCGTCCAGAAAGAGCAGCATGCAGAGCTTTGAGGGGCAGGGGGGTCTCCAAAGAGAGATCCGGTGCGGGAGCGATAATACGCTCTTGATTTTGAAAATCAGGTCCCGCCTTTACCGTGGAACGCTCTTCGACCAGATGCAGAATGGCGCGTCCATCGGTGGCTGCAATAAGTTCAACAAGGCGACCATCGTAGGGGGTCAAGCTCCGACCTACCTCAGGCGTGATCCCCACATTGGGGATGCCCAGATTGCGTGCCAGCATCTGTACGTGAGATAACGGATTGCCTTCACCCAGGGTGATAATACCCGCCACCGGTGACAGATCCGATACAGTCTCTGGCAGCAGAACAATATCGTTGCGCCCCATCTCCACGCCATCACGAATTTTTGCCGCATCCAGAATACGCAGCCGCCCCTGGGCCAGGCCGGGGTTCAGCGCCCACATGCCCGATTTTTGTTCCCCAAAGAGCAGAGAGGCACTACCCACCGCTTGGCGGGCATCAGCCATCAGAACCTCCACCGTGTCAGCCAGGGGCATGAGGATCGAGCCACGCAACAGGTCATCGACAAAGCGGGCTGCTACAGGTTCCAAGGCGCCGTACCAGGTTAAAGGCTCAGAAAAAGCGTGGCGCACGCTCCCCTCTGCCCACTGCATGGGCAGTCGCAAACGCTGGATATGGCGCCCATACACCTGGGCTGCCTTCTCCTTATTGTCAGACAGCAGGTGGGTTAAGGGTTCCTGCAGAGCCTGCCACTCTCCGGGTGAGATCCAGCCGGTAAACCGAGCCGCTTCCAGCAGAGTTTTAACCCGAATCACTGCTCCACGGCGAGAAGCCGGTTGAGGAAGAGCCCTGGCTCTGGCAAGGAGTTCTGCTTCGAGTTCTGCCATGATTTCCAGGCGCTGCAGGCGGCCCGGCCCATCCTGGGCACGTAGCAGCGTCCCATGCAGGGCTCTCATGGCCTCCACCAGGAGGGCTACTCTGATCTCAGGATCTGGCTCCCCTTTGGCTCGGTTTAAGGGGGTTCGCACCCCACCATCGGACTCCGGCAGGGATCGGGCCAGAGCCGCAATCCGCCCCTCTCGCCCCTCAATCCCATAGAGTTGCTCCAGTTCTGCGGTCAGTTCAAGCCCCATCTGGCGATCGGCCGGAGGTAAAGAGGGGTTGGCAGCCAGCCAGTCATGGACGCGGGATGCGCTCAGGGTGTCGGGACGACCATGAATTTCCACCCGCATGGGTTCAAAATCCCGCCATTTTTCAGCCAAGGTTTGGGAGAGGCGACGAATCAGTCGGGTGGGATCGTTGCCGCCACCGTGATGGGGAATGGTCCGAACCAGCTCTCGTGCCAGAATAAAATGGTCCACCATCCAGGTACGGTCTGCCAGCAGCGCCAGCAGCAGCTTTCGCCCGGACTCCTGCTCGTCTTCTATCTGAACATGGCCTCGGTAGCTTTTGGCCTTACGCATGACCCAGCCGTCGTCCACTTCCAGCAGATAGCGCTCCAGAGGTAAGGCCCTCAGGCGTATCTGCCGGGGTGTCTCTGTGAGAAGCTCTGACGGTTTCAAGGCCGCAAAGAGTGTCCCCACAGGCCAACCCAACTCTGCCAGCCGTCGCTGTTGGGCAGAGTGCTGACCGTGTTGACGCCCGCCACCATGCTTGGCGCAGGCAAAGGGTTTTGGGGGGAGAACAGCCCCATCTTTGCAAAACCAACGGATGGCATCGAAAGGGCCCCGAGGGTTGGCTTTCATGGCGGCAACCAGAAGGCGAGCCTCTTTGAGAATAGCCTCTTTGGGCGGACGCATGAACTCGGGAGGAGCGCTGACAGCCACCGAGGAGAGACATAACAGGGTCAGACCAGCGGCTAGTTGGATGAAAGGCAGGATAGAACGGCTCTGGTCCATCTTATTTTCCCCCTGTTCGGGTGGTGTTGGAGGTTGCTCTGTTGGGCGCAAGCGGTAAAACCGTCTCTATGGCGGGCACCAGTGCCTGCAGAATATTTTCGCCGTTGGTATCTTCAACCATGCCCACCAGAATATAGCGGCGCCATTGGGGGCCCCAAACCAAGGCAGCATCGGCGTGCCATATTTTCCAGGTACCGGATTTTCGATAAATTTTAGCCTCAGGGGCGGCACGGCGTAAGGCTTTGACAAATTTGTGGTTGATTTTTGGGTCGACCAGCAGATCCAGCATCTCTTGAGAGCGTTGCGGGTTGACCAGACGTCCGGTAGCCAGAAGATAAAAGAAACGGCAGACCTGGGTGACGGTGGCGCCATGGGATAACCCATGGATGGGGTCTGGCCGCCTTCGACCAGCCTGTTGATACCGTTTTCCCACCCACAGCCCGCCGCCCAGGGTTTCGTCATACAGGTGATAGCGAGGATCTGTCAGTACCTGATTAACCCGGTCCAACCCACCCAAACGGTCGATCATTCGGGTGGCGGCCGCGTTGCTGGAGACTCGGATCATGGCAGCCAGGTCGGCATTGATGGCCTTTGTTCTCTCGAGAGTGCCCTCCTCAAACTGTTGGAATGCCGCCAGCAAAATAGCGATTTTGGGTAGGCTGGCGGCATACATCATGGAGCGACCGTTGATTCGGGCAAAGCGTGGCTGCAGCGGATGGGAGAGGTCAACAAGACCCACAGCCATCTTGCCTCGGTCCATCAGACGGGCCCAGGCTCTGTTTTCCCTTAAGCGGCGGATGAGTTTTTCCTGCATGGCCTCATCAACCTGCTCATAGAGGGGTGACCAGGGCAGGTTGGAGGCGGTGACAGGCAAGGGGGGGGGCGCGGCCCAAACGGCTGTCATACCACTCATGACCAAAACCAATGCCAGACCAAAAATGCGCATCATCACTCTTTTCCCAAGGTTGGAAACCGTCTGCGTCGCTCCCGGAGGATGGCAACCGCAACCCCCATCCAAGCCAGAATAAGAGCCATGTTTAAATAGAAAAAGCTCTCGGTATTCCACGCCATGAGACGCACCCCCGCCAGCACGGTAAGAGCCGCCAAAACATCGCCCAAGCGGACACATACCGTATCGATAGCGGTTTTGGCTTTGTAGAGAATCTCTTGAGGAACAGGTAACCACAACACATGACGGGCGGTATTGGTTACCGAGTAGTTGACCGCATTTTCCGCCGTTTTTCCCCAGGTTAGAGCGGTAATCCCCCCCAGGGAGGAGATGGCGGCGTAACCGGCCAGGGAAATAAGCGGCGGTGTCAGCATCAAGGCCGTTAATCCACCGTGGCGCAGCAGACGGGAGACCACAAAAGCCTGCAACAACACCCCGATCAGATTGACCCAAAAGTACAGCCGACCATAAAAGGTGGTGGTGGCATCACGTAGAATCCGGCTGGCACTCTCCCCTTCCAGCCCCTCCAGTGAGGCTTTCAGAGTCTCTTGAACCACCGCAAATAGAATGTTTTCGCCATTGGTAACCACCCAGTTGAGCAGCAGCATGAACAGGGCAATAAGAAACAGGTAACGGTCGGTAAATATCAGCCTCAGCCCGCCGCGAGAGCCCTTTTTTGCCGGCTCCAAGCTCTTTTTTTCCGCCCTGGCTGACCCATGGCCTGTTCGGTCGATGTGATGAATAATCCAGAGGGCGACTAAAAGAGGCAGAGGGGCAACCAGCAACAGATGGTAGGCGTCAAGGTTGAGGGCTTTAACCAGGCGATCGGTAATCCAACTACCGGCAACCGCACCAATGGAGGCACCCAGCGCAATAAACGGAAAGAGCCGTCGTCCGGCGGCTTCATTGTATAGATCTGCCGCATAGGCCCAAAACTGGGCAATGACCATGACGGCAAAAATACCCACCCAGACATAAAACGCCAACCCGGCAAAGGGCATGTTGTCCAACAAAAAACCGGGACGAAGCAGCCAGAAAAGCGGGAAAAGTGTCGAAAAAAACAGGCCGACCAAGGTTAACAGGCGTACCCTGGACCAGCGGTTGGCATAATAGGCATAGAGGGGCATGATGCCTATTAAAACCACCGTCTGCAAAAAACTGGAATAGCCCTTTACCTCCAGTTTGGACAGAGAAGAGAACAGGGAGACAGCCAACCAACCCTCCCGTACCGGCTTGACCAGGTAGTAGGCGACCAGAATCAGGAATACACAGGCAAACAGCCACAACGCCCCCGTGGACTCATGGGGCATGATGCGGGTAAACGGCGATAAAATCCGCGAGATTCGAAGGCCGGATTGGGAAGGGGGAGAGGCCCCCTGCTGAGGTTCGGAGAGTTGGGTCATGGGCCTTTTCTATACCGAGTTGCCTTGTTTGGCACTGATCCAGGCTCCAATGAGGCGAATTGTCTATTATCAACACTAATTATCCTTTTGATTATACACTATAACTCAGCATTGGCAATAAAAAACGTAAGTCAGCTGGAGGCTAAGGATTTTTGACTGTTTTTGGCATGGATCGTATCTTTTCAAGGGCTGGGGAGTGTGGCATACTCTCCGCCATGTGGGAAGGGGCAGATCCAACGCCCTAAGCCAGGCAGTGCGGGAGCCCATACTCTTTTTTATTCACACAAGAGGAACAGCTTGGCTCTTACCTGAACAAGAGCAGTTCTTGCTTCAGGCAGGGGTCCCCACACCCGAGCCTACCCCCACAACTTGATGGATCAACAATTAAGGAAAATAATCATGTGGAACGAACTGGTGGATGGATTGAGATCAAAAATGGTACGCCTGGGCCTGCTCGGTCTGCTCATCATGATACCGGCTACCCTGTCGGCTGGTGCGACAGAAACTGGCCAGGCCATTACGTGGTCACTCTTGATCATGAACCTGCTGGGGGGACTCGCCCTGTTTCTGTTTGGACTGGAAATGCTCGCCGACTCTCTGAAGCTGGTAGCCGGAGACCGAATGCGCATGATCCTCTCCTCACTGACCACCAACCGCTTCTCTGGCGCTCTTACCGGGGCAGGTGTGACGGCGGTGGTGCAGTCCTCTTCGGTGACGACGGTGCTTGTGGTGGGTTTTGTCAGCGCGGGACTGATGACCGCAGAGCAGTCTCTGGGTATCATTATGGGGGCCAACATCGGCAGTACCATGACCTCCCAGTTGATTGCATTCAATGTGACCAAACATGCCATGTGGCTGGTGACATTGGGGTTTGCCATCACTTTTTTGGCCAAAGAGGATTGGCTGAAACAGATTGGCAAGGTGGTTATGGGGTTGGGGCTGATTTTCTTTGGTATGGGGTTCATGTCCGCAGCCATGCAGCCCCTGCGCAACTATGCACCGTTTCTTGAACTGATGACCAAGATGTCCAACCCCCTGTTGGGGATTCTTGTCGGAACCCTCTTTACGGCGTTAATCCAGTCCTCGGCAGCCACCATGGGCATTGTCATTGTCATGGCTGGTCAGGGGATGGTGACTCTGGAGGGGGGGATAGCGTTGGCGTTCGGAGCTAATATCGGCACCTGTGCTACCGCTCTATTGGCCTCCATCGGTAAACCCAGTGCCGCCGTACGAGTCGCTCTGTTTCATATTCTGTTCAATGTGCTGGGTGTTGTCATCTGGCTGCCCTTTATCGGCTATCTGACCGATTTTGTCGCCTGGCTCTCCCCCGCCAGTACCGAGCTGGAGGGGATGGCGCGTCTGGCGGTGGAAGCGCCCCGGCAAATTGCCAACGCCAATACTGTTTTCAACGTCGTCAATACGGCACTTTTTATCTGGTTTACCGGCCCTCTTTCCCGGCTGCTGACACGATTGGCTCCGGATAAGGTGGTTGCGGCCGATACAACGTCAACCTTTAAACCGGTCTACCTGGATAACCTGCTCTTATCCAACCCGGCGATTGCCCTACAGGTTGCCCGGCTTGAGGTGCTCAGCCTGGGAGAGCGGGTTCAGGCTATGGTTGCCAAGGTTCCTGAGGTGATTTTGAGCGACAGCGCCCAACAGCTGAGTCAGGTGGAGGAAAAAGATCAGGAGATTGATGGGCTGCATCAGGAGATTATGGAATTTCTTGGTGAACTCTCCCGACACGCCCTCACCAAAGAGCAGACCAGCGACCATCTCAAGCTGGCAGAGACGGTAGACTATCTGGAGCAGTTGGCGGATGTGGTCGAATCGGACCTGGTGCGGCTTGGCCGAGAGCGGGCCAGTTCGGAGGTCGCTCTCAGTCCGGTTTTTAGTGAACTTTTCATCCCATTGCACCGTCTTGTGGAGGAAAGTCTCGAAGCTGTCTTGCTGGCCCTCTCTACGGGTGATGTCAGGCTGGCCAGGCAGGCTCGGGACCGAAAAGAGGAGATGGGGGCTATTCTCTCCTCTGAGGCGTTTCAAAAACTCCGTTCTCACGATCCCGAGGCCCCCTCTCGACTGGAAATCTATGCTATCGAGAAGGATGCCCTCGAAAAAACCAAAAGGCTCTTCTATTTTGTTCGCCGTATGGCGCGGAGCCAGACCGGACGCAAAAAGCAGAAAAACCGGTTGGAGCCTCTGCCAACCTCCGTATGATGGCGAAGTGGTAGCGTAGGTATTTTTTTAGAGTGGGTTTGACACAGGTGCTGTTAACCAACCAGGAGATCATGAATGAACGTCAGGTTTTATCCATCGCTGTCTTTACTCTTCTTGTTCCTTCTTTTCGGCTGTTCAACCGCCTATGAAGCCAAGCCCGTCCCCATGAAGATGCCGTCGGCTTTCGAAAACAGGCAATCCATCGGGGCGACTCAAATAGGGGCGAGGGCCTTTCCCGACACCAAGGAGGCTGAGGATTTTTTTGGCTTTAATATTACTGGTGCCGGACTATTGCCTGTGCAAATTGTCATCGATAACCAGGGAAGCCACGCTTATGAGATTAAATCGTCGCAAACCTTTCTTGTCAGCAAGGATGGCTCTTTGTGGTCCATATTGGACCGGAAAACGGTTTATGAGCGGTCATCAAAATTTTCAGAATCCAAAGCGATGATGAAGGAGGGGGCCTATAAAGGGATGCTGGGGGCTGCTGCCGGGAGCGTTATTGGTGCAGCCATTGGGGTTATTTCAGGAGAAAGTGTGGCCAAGTCGACCGGAAAAGGGGCTGCTGTGGGTGCGGCCGCTGGCGTCGTGATTGGGGGGGTTGGAGGGTATGGCTCCAACGAGCCAATGAACCGTATTAAAGAGGATCTTAATAAAAAAACCTTGGAGAATAAACCCATTCCAGTCAATGAGCTAACCTATGGGTTTCTCTTCTTTCCCATAGAGGCCAAAACGGCGCAACAGTTACGGTTACAGCTTAAAGACATGAAATCTCAAGAGGTGCATACGTTAACCCTGCCTTTGTAGGGGCAGCTGCTAGTAGCAAACGTATGCCGGGGTCTGGGGCTGTATACCGCGTCCGGTCTCCTGGATATAAATTTTGTTTATAAAAAGGGGTGATAATCACTGCGGGTGGGTGTCACCTTCAACACGCTATTTTTTGGACGATAGGGATGATTTTCCAGGGCGCCAGAGAGGGTTTTGGCGGTGTGTGAGTTGATAAAATAATGATTATGCGGTGAAGTATCTCTCTCCTTGTGCTATGTTTACCCTTTTTATGTGTAAAAAACAGGGAGGTAACAGTGTGTGGAATATGCGGTGAAATCAGGTTTGACGGAAGTGCTGCTTCTGTCTCAGATGTTCAAAAAATAGCTGAAAAATTATCCCCCAGGGGGCCAGACGGCGCCGGAGTCCTGGCTAGAGATCGAGTCTGTTTTGCTCATCGCCGACTGAAAATTATTGATCTGAGTGACAACTCAGCTCAGCCCATGACCGACCCGGAACTGGGGTTGACCCTCGTTTTTAACGGCTGTATCTACAACTATGCCGAACTTCGACAAGAACTAACCCAAAAAGGCTATCGTTTTTTCTCTCAAGGTGATTCAGAGGTCATACTGAAGGCCTATCACGCTTGGGGTACGGCCTGTGTGCAGCGGTTTCAGGGTATGTTTGCCTTTGCCCTGTGGGAGCGGGAGAGTGGTCGGGTTGTGCTGGCTCGTGATCGTCTGGGGATTAAGCCCCTCTATCTAAGCCAGGGTAATCACTCTCTGCGTTTCTCCTCCAGCCTCACCTCTCTGTTAACCCTGAACGATATCGATAAGAGCATCAATCCGATCGCTCTACACCACTACATGAGTTTTCATGCGGTGGTTCCACCACCTCACACCCTGATCAACGGTATCCAAAAACTCCCTCCGGCGACTGTTTCGGTGATCGAGGCCGATGGCCGCCGCCGTGATGAATCCTATTGGGAGCTCACCTTCAACCCTCATCCAGGAGATGAGAAAAAAAGTGAGGGTCAGTGGCAAGAGGAGATTTTGGCCGCCTTGCGTCTGGCGGTCAAGCGGCGTTTGGTGGCCGATGTACCGGTTGGGGTTCTGCTCTCTGGTGGGTTGGACTCCAGCCTGATTGTTGCTTTGTTGGCCGAAGCAGGGCAGACGGGTCTCAACACCTTTTCTGTCGGCTTTGAGTCCATTGGTAGCGAGGAGGGGGATGAGTTCCGCTACTCCGACCTGGTTGCCGACCACTTCTCCACCCGGCACCACAAGATCACCATTCCCACCACCGAGCTGCTCGATGTGCTGCCTGATGTGATTGGCAGTATGTCAGAGCCTATGGTCAGCCACGATAATGTAGGCTTCTATCTGCTCTCTCGAGAGGTAACCAAGCAGGTCAAGGTGGTTCAGAGCGGGCAGGGGGCTGATGAGGTTTTTGCCGGTTATCACTGGTATCCGCCGATGAGCCACTCCACCAATCCAGCTGATGACTATGCGCGGGTTTTTATGGACCGCAACCCGGAGGAGATGGCTAAAACCCTGCAGCCACAATGGCTGAGTCAAGATTATAGTCGGGCATTCATCGATGAACATTTTTCCCGCCCTGGAGCGGATGCTGCCGTGGATAAGGCTCTGCGTATGGATACCACGGTGATGTTGGTGGATGATCCGGTCAAACGGGTGGACAATATGACCATGGCTTGGGGGCTGGAGGCCCGTGTGCCCTTTTTGGATCATGAACTTGTCGAGCTGGCGGCTCGCACACCGGCTCCCCTGAAAATGGCTCAAGAGGGTAAAGGGATTTTAAAAGATGTCGCACGTGGTGTGGTTCCCGATGCGGTGATCGATCGGCCCAAAGGCTATTTTCCGGTCCCGGCCCTTAAATATATTAAAGGCACGGTGCTCAACCGGGTGCGAGAGGCGTTGGTCTGTCAGACAGCCCGAGAACGCAACCTGTTTAATCCCACCATGGTTGAGACCCTCCTCGCTGACCCCACGGCCCACATTACCCCGTTGCGTGGCTCTAAACTTTGGCAGATTGCCCTATTGGAGCTTTGGTTGCAAAAGCATAACCTGTAAAAATAGGATTGACTCATGTCCAATGAAGAACTACCCAGTACCATGGACCCACAAAAAATGGCTTCTCTTAAACATTGGGGAGATCCACCCGACGAACCCGGTATGGATCAGATGCAGAAAAATGTGGTGGTGGATTGTGGTTGGGGCCGCCTGATTTTTGGCCAAACCTTCGAAGACTCCTCTGCTCTGGTAGAGGTGCTACGTGAAGAAAAAGAGGGGAGGCGTGATCTGGCCCTCTATGTTCGAGATCCCCATGTTTTAATCTCCCATGCACCTCAAGAGCTGTTTTTAGACCCCTCCCATACCTATCGTCTTGCCTTTGATGGTCAGCCTCTGGGGCTATCCAAGGCGGATGGTTTTAGTGTCTCCTTGATGAAAAGCGTTCGAGAGGGGGAAGAGGCCAACCGTATTTTAGCCCAGCACGGCATGATTCGGGTAGGACGGGACTCGTATCAGCAGATACTTGATTCAGAGGCTGTCTCGGTTTTTATTGCCAAAGATAACCGCAACGGAGCCATTCTTGGCATTGCCACCGGTGTGGATCATCATAAGGCCATCAACGACCCGGATAATGGTTCCAGCCTCTGGTCCATTGCTGTGGACCCTCAATGCCCCTACTCGGGGGTGGGAGAGCGAATTGTCGTGGAGATGGCCCGCCTCTATCGTGATCACGGCCGTAGTTTTTTAGATCTTTCTGTTTTCCATAATAACAATCAAGCGATCTCCCTCTACGAAAAACTGGGGTTTGAAAAAGTCCCGGTTTACTGCCTGAAACATAAAAACTGCATCAACGAGAAGCTTTTTTCCGGCCCTCAGCCGGGGGTAGAGCTGAATATCTACTCTCGGATTATTATTGATGAGGCTCGTCGGCGTGGGATTATGGTGGATGTTCTGGACCGGGGCGAATCCTATTTCAAGCTGACTTTTGGCGGACGTTCCATCACCTGCCGGGAGTCTTTGAGCGAGTTGACCTCTGCCATAGCCATGAGTCGATGTCAGGATAAATCGGTCACCCTGCGGCTATTGAAGGAGGCGGCCCTCAGTGTGCCTGAGCAGATTAGCGCTGCCGACCGGGAGGAGGTGGAGGCCTTTATTCAGCATCACCAGCGTGTTGTGGTGAAACCGGCCAATGGCGAGCAGGGGCAGAATGTCCGTGTCGACCTGCGCGGTGTACCGGAGGTGCTGGAGGCCATTGAGACCATCGGTACCCCAGCCAAAGAGATTATTGTGGAGGAGTTGGTCAGAGGGGAGGATCTGCGCATTATTGTCATTGATGAAGAGGTGGTAGCTGCCGCTGTTCGTAAACCGCCGCTTGTGACGGGTAATGGTCAGCAGACTGTCTCCCAGTTGATTGAAAAACAGAGTCGTCGAAGATCTGCAGCCACCCACGGGGAGAGTCAAATTCCCATGGATGATGAGACCATCCGTTGTGTCCGGCAGTTGGGTTATCAGATGGATTCGGTGTTGCCGGTTGGGGTGACTTTAACCGTGCGAAAAACGGCCAATCTCCATACCGGTGGGGTGATACAGGATGTCACCCCCATTCTTAACCCGATCCTCTCCCAAGCTGCGGTTACCGCGGCCCAAACGTTGGATATTCCGGTTGTCGGTCTGGACTTTATGGTGCCCGATGTGCGGGGTAGTGAGTATTATATCATCGAGGCCAACGAAAGGCCGGGGCTGGCCAACCATGAACCCCAGCCGACGGCAGAACGATTTATCGACCTGCTCTTTCCTCAAACCAGACCGATGAGTTCATCCTGCGTGGAGCCAATTTTATGAGTAGTCTACAGCCTGATATCGATTATATCAAACAGATCCTTCACACTCTGATGCAGATTCCCAGCCCTTCAGGCATGACCGACGAGATCGTAAAATTTGTCTGTAAAGAGCTGGATCAGCTACAGATGCCATATGAATTAACCCGCCGTGGGGCGATTCGTGCCAGCCTTGATGGGAGGTCCGACTTTATTCGTCGGGCGGTGGCGGCTCACCTGGATACGTTGGGTGCCATGGTTAAATCCATCCAGTCGGATGGTCGGCTGGGGGTGGTACCTATCGGATTCTGGTCTTCCCGTTTTGCCGAAGGGGCGAGAGTAACCATCTATACCGATCAAGGAAAACATCGAGGGACCATTCTACCTCGCAAGGCCTCCGGTCATGTCTATAACGAGGAGGTCGATACACAGCCGACCCAATGGGCCAGTGTCGAGGTGCGTATCGATGAGCCGTGCACAACCTTGGAGGGGGTGTGGGCTTTGGGCATTCGGGTTGGAGATTTTATCTCGGTGGACTCACAGCCGGAGTTTTTGGATAACGGTTTTATCAATGGCCGTCACCTGGATGATAAAGCAGGGGTTGCCTGCATTTTGGCAGCACTTAAAAAAATCCGTGATGAAAATCTGCCGGTACCGGTGGGGTGCAGTATTCTCTTTACCATATCCGAAGAGGTGGGCGTGGGGGCCTCTCATGTTCTCCACGGCAATGTTGCCGAGATGGTCTCGGTGGATAATGGGACCATTGCTCCCAACCAGAACACCTGTGAATATGGTGCCACGTTGGCCATGCAGGACTCCAGCGGACCCTTTGACCGCCATCTGACACGGTTTCTCATCTCCCTGTGTCAGGAACACGCTATCGAATACAGTCGGGATGTCTTTTTGCACTACCGTAGCGATGCTGCCTCGGCTCTAGAGGCGGGCAATGATATTCGAACTGCCCTGATCTGCTTTGCTCTGGATGCCTCCCACGGTTATGAGCGTACCCATATCCGCTCTCTTCAAAATGTGACCCAACTGCTCACCGCCTACATGACATCACAACCTCTGTTTAAGAGCGATGAGAATGTGTTTGGCTCCGACTCAGAGTTCCCCATTATAGCCAACTCTTTGGAGCAAAAGCCTGCTGGGAGGGAGGGTTGAACCCAGAGATGGGTTTGGTCAGCCGTTATAGAGATTTTAAACCAAATTTGGACAAAACCATGGCGGATGGGTCTGGGAAGGTATGAATGCCTTCCCAGCGGGTTTGGGTAGCGCTCAAGTTCCTAAGTATTTGACTTTGCTTTTTTTTTAATTTTAAAAGCGTGGGGGTTTGGGGGCCTGTAAGGCCTCCCAAGGTGTTGAGTTTTCCTTAAACCGTTGTCCCAATTTGGTTTTAATTGACTGTGCTCGCTCTAACCTTTTGATAACAGCTATATCTACACCTTGATTTCTCAGGGAAGTACGGCTATTTGAGAAAAAGAACTCAGGTCAAATGACAAAAAAAATGGCTTGCGACACCCGTTACAAGCCATCTTGAGTCAAACACAACAATACAGAAGAAGAGTCTTACCGAACCGAGGGTGGTTGGGCCGTTTACTGATTGAACCCCACTGTGCAGAATAGGAAAATTGAGCACAATGACGGAAGAGAATCCCCTTTTTATCGGTGTCAGCCAGTGCCTGCTGGGTGAAGAGGTGCGTTATGATGGTGGGCACAAGCGAGAGGAGTATTTAGTCAATACTTTGGGTCAATACGTCACCTTTATTCCGATCTGCCCGGAGGTAGAGGCCGGTTTTGGTGTTCCCAGGGAGCCTTTGCAGCTGGAGGGTGACCCCCTCAACCCCCAGGTGATCAGCCATCGTACCCGGCGTGATCTAACCAAGCCTCTTGCCGAGGCCAGTGCAAACCTTGTTTCACACCTTGCCAAAACTCCCCTGCACGGCCTTATCCTGAAAAAAAACTCCCCCTCCTGTGGTCTGCAGAGAGTTCGAGTGTATCAAAATTCCAGCAGGCCAGGGGGCAAAGGGGTTGGCCTGTTTGCCCATGGTCTGCTTAATGCCCTGCCTCTTTTGCCTGTGGAAGAGGAGGGGGGGCTCAAGGAGCCCAAAGGGCGGGAAAACTTTATCGAGAAGGTTTTTGTCTATCACCGCTGGATGGCCCTAAGGGGTGATCCATCGGCCAAGGGCTTGGTTGGTTTTCACGCCCGCCACAAATTTTTAATCATGGCTCACAGTCCGGTTCATATGCGACGGTTGGGAAATCTTGTCGGAGGCATGAAAAAAGATCAGCAGCCACCGTGGGATGAGTACGGCGTTGTGCTGATGGAGGCTATGAGCCGGATAGCGACAGCCAAAAAACAGGTGGATGTCATCCAGCATATGATGGGATTTCTAAAAAATAAGATGGCTACAGATGAAAAAGCTGAAATGATGGCGTTGTTGGCATCGTACAAAGAGGGCCAGGTTCCTCTCCTTGTGCCGATTACCCTGTTAAACCACTATGTGCGCCGCTACGAAGTGTCCTATCTATCCGATCAATGGTATCTTCAGCCTCATCCTGCCGAATTAGCGTTGCGAAACCATGCGTAAAACCAAAGCAACCCAAATGCTCTTTCTTCTTCTGGGGTTGGGGTTTGTGGGTATCGCTCTTCTGGGGGTTTTCTTGCCGGTATTGCCAACCACTCCCTTCCTGATCATTGCTCTGGCCTGCTTTTCACGTAGTTCACAACGGCTCCACGACTGGCTCTACCATCATCCCCTATTCGGGCCAACTCTGCAGTCCTGGCATCAGTACCAAGTGATCCCTCCTTTTATCAAGGTTGTAGCTGTCACAGCCATGGGAATCAGCTTTATCTTTATGATTTTGATGACTGATACCCCGCTGGTTGCTGTTGTTTGCGTTGCCCTTTTGATGGGGTATGGAGGGTGGTACATCCTTTCGAAGCCCAGTACGCCACCGGTTCAGGAAACTTGGAACGAAAGAAGGTGACACAGCTGGGTCCATTCATTGAGCGATTGGAATCCATGCTTGAAGAGGATTGGCCACAACCTCGGAAAAGACGATTGGCAGCCAAACGGTTGTATGAGGATCTGGAGCGGGAGGGTGGATCATCCAGCTTTCCACGGACACATTGGAGTAAATCAATCATTTTTGTGGTTCCTTCATCAGCTATTTATCTCTACAAAACAACAATCGCACTTCTGAACAGATTCCCAGTTGAACGCCGTCACCACTTTTTCCTATCCAGCAGCGCCATGAGGTTGCGCTTGCGCCGGTGTTCATTGCGCACGCCGACCACGATCGCCGGAAACTCCTCCGCCAATGGGGCCTTTTGATCCCTCGCCAGCCAGGCCAGCCCCACCGCCACACAGTGCTTGCAGAACTCGTCATCCTCACCCAGCGGGCAGGAGCATTCGTGTTCCAGCTCGTCGTCCTCGACCCAGAGCTGAACCTTGTAGGTGCGCGTGCCCTGCACCTTGCCGGTGATGACCCCATCGTTCTCCTTCAGGCTGGCGACGGCCCCGTCCTGGAAGTATTCATTCCCGCGCCAGTAGTAGCGGTTTCCCGCCAGCTCCATCATGGTGGCGGTGGTCAGGGCTTTTTCCAGCAAGTTGGGTTGGTTCTTCTTTCGTGCCATGTGCTGAAGCCTACGCGATCAAATATTCCGCACCATTGAATACCCCTTACCCGTTTCCATCCGCAGGAATGGACTCGTAAATCACTTTGGAAAGCACAGCAAACGCTGCATTCTCAAAGGCCTTGTCATCCATGTAGCGGGTGACGATCTTGTCGTTCTCGCTCATGCGCTGGATCATCATGTCGTCGACCATCTTGCGCAGGCCGAGTTGGAATTTATCGAATGGGTTGGCTTGGCGCATTTTGACCACCTGAGGATCTTTGGTCGCTTTCTCGCGGATCTGCTCGAAGAACAGCCGGTCCTCCTCGGTGAAGTTGGTGCCAAAACGCTCATTCAGCACATCGATAATTTCTGAAAGTGGAGCCTTGTCCTCTTTCGCCTTTCCTGTGCCTACATCGGTGGGGCTCTTCACGCCATCGGATTCACCTTCGCCCAGGTCGATGCTGCCGGAAAAAATCCGCTCCATTCGGTAATACTGGAGGCCCACTTCGTCGCCGAGTTTGACCGTGGTGCCGTCCTGGTCCATTTCCAGATGCGACACCAGAAACCTGCCAAAGCTGTAGAGCATTTCCAGGTCGGGATCCGCATAGGGGATGACCTGGCTCAGGAAGGCGTAAACACGCACGTAGCCGCTGAGCTTGTCCCGGAAGGTGCGCCGCTCTTCATCTTCCGCCATGGCTTTGAACCGATCCACGGCAGGTTGCAGGTGTTTCTGAAGATGGGCGTGATCCGCCGAGGACTGCTTCGCAGGGCTTCGGTAGAACACCCGGGCAAACGCCTCCACTTCGTTCCAGTGGTAAACCTGCATTTCATCCAACTCGTGCTTGATTTTTTCGAGCTGGGAGGGGTCGGAACTTTCCTGAAGGCTGGTGGCGTCGTAATAGGGTTTGAAGGCGCGGTAGATGTCCTCTGCCTCGTTGACGAAATCGAGAACGAAGGGCGCTTCCTTGCCGGGCACCATGCGGTTGAGGCGTGACAGGGTTTGCACGGCTTGCACCCCATCCAAACGCTTATCCACGTACATGGTCATCAGCAAAGGCTGGTCAAAGCCGGTCTGGTACTTGTTGGCCACCAGGAGCACCTGGTAATCCGACGAGGCAAACCGTTCCGGCAGTTGGTTTTCCCCGATGGGCTTGCCGTTGACCACGTCCGTATTCATGCCCGGTTCGGTATACTCCAGACCGGTATCCGGATCCTTGACCGTACCGCTAAAGGCCACCAGTGGCCGGATATCAATGTACCCACGCTGTTCGATATACTTCTTGAACGCCAACATGTACTTGACGGCCTGGATTCGGGAGGTGGTCACCACCATTGCCTTGGCGCGGCCGCCGAGGTGGTGCATGACGTGCCCCCGGAAGTGCTCCACGATCACTTCGATTTTTTGAGCGATGTTGGTGGGGTGCATCACCAGGAATTTGGCCAGCGCCCGAGCGGCCTTCTTTTTGGGAAGGTCGGGATCATCCTCAACCGCTTTGACCAGTTTGAAGTAGGTCTTGTAGGTGGTGTAGTTCTTCACCACATCCAGGATGAAGCCCTCCTCGATGGCTTGCCGCATGCTGTAGAGGTGGAATGGCTGTGGTGCTCCGGTGGTTCCAGGTCGTCCGAACAGTTCCAGAGTCTTTCCTTTGGGCGTGGCTGTGAAGGCAAAGAAGCTCAGATTGGGTTGCCGCCCTCTGGACTGCATCACCTGGTTGAGGCGGTCTTCCCAGTCCGGTTCTTCCTCGGGATTGGCCGCATCGGTGTTGGCTCCCAGGATCTCTTTTAACTCTCTGGCGGTCTCGCCGGTCTGGGATGAGTGAGCCTCATCCACGATGACCGCATAACGGCGTTTGCCAATCTCCTCTTCCCAGGCACGAGCTTTGGCCCGCTCCTCTTCGGTAGAGCTGTCCACCCGGTCCGCTCCGGCGGCATGCAACAGCCCTCGCAGCACGAAGGGGAATTTTTGCAGCGTGGTTATGACGATCTTGGTGCCGTCAATGAGGGCTTCAGCCAGCTGCTTGGAGTCCCGGTCGATAGCCTTGACCACCCCTTGGGCGTGTTCGATCTGGTAGATGGCATCCTGCAATTGGCGGTCGAGCACCTGCCGGTCGGTGATGACGATGACGCAATCATAAATCTTGCGGTCATCGGCGTTATGCAGACTGGCCAGGCGATGGGAAAGCCAGGAGATGGAGTTGGTCTTGCCGCTTCCCGCCGAGTGCTGAATCAGATAGTTCTGCCCCGGGCCTTCCTCACGAGCGGACTGGACCAACTCGCGTACCGCCCCCAGTTGATGGAAGCGGGGGAAGATCATGGTCTCCTTGGTGACGATTCGCTGTCCCCCTTGGCCATCCGCCCGTTTCTCCTCTTTTTTCTCGACGAAAAGGAAGTGCCCGAGGATATCGAGAAAGCTGTCCCGCTCAAGAACCTCCTGCCACAGGTAGCCCGTGCGGTAACCAGACGGATGCTGCGGATTGCCCGCGCCGCACTGAATGGCCCCCGGATCACTGCCCCGATTGAAGGGCAGAAAAAAGGTCTTGGACCCGGAAAGCCGGGTGGCCATGTGGACTTCATCGGGATCGGCGGCGAAGTGGACCAAAGCCCGTTTCTTGAAATCAAACAGCGGAGCCCGGGGATTGCGGTCCTGCTTGTACTGTCGGATGGCGTTGCGCCATGACTGCCCGGTGCCTGGGTTTTTCAGCTCACAGGTCGCCACCGGCAGACCGTTGACGGCAAACAGGAGGTCAATGGTGCTATGGTCGTCTGGATGGCAAGGCACCTGCCGGGTAACGGTCAGGCGGTTCTGCTCATAAAGAGCCAGAACGTCAGGGTTCAGGCCATGGGCGGGTTTGAAATAGGCCAGCCGGAAGGTCTTGCCGTAGAACTTGAAGCCGTGGCGCAGTACGTGGAGAGAACCCTTGATTCCCAGTTCCTTGACCAGCGCGGTGAGCAACATGGATTCCAGACCGGCTCCATGCAGGGTGCGCATCTCCTGCCACAGTTTTGGCTGGGTGGCTTCGATGAAGGCGTACACCTGAGCGGGAAACAACGCCTTGTCCTGGTCCCATTCCGCATTGGTGCCCCGCCGCCAACCACCCTCCAGGAGCATTTGCTCGACGTTGGTTTCAAAGGCGTTTTCATTGGTTTGGGCCATAGCTTAATTCCTTATCTATGCCGATGCTGTAGAGATAGACGAAGCATCGATATCGAACCCAGATTCTTTCAGACGCTGGCCCAGCTTTGGCACGATCTCTCGGATGTGGTCGTTATAACCGAGCCGAATAATTCCTTGAAGATCGGATGGTAGCTCCAGATGCCCTTTGACAATGAGAGCCATCCGTTCACGAGTCAGTGAGGAGAGGAGCATGCCGGTTTCAAGGAGGACATTCTGACGCGCCCTGGGCTCGGCCTTCTCAATACCATCCTTTTTGGCGTAACCCACATCATCAGGCGTCATTAGGACAATGCCAAAGTCCGAGGTGTGGTCCTTCCCGATGTGTCCTTCCAGAGCCTCAATGATGGTTTTGCCGCCACCTGAGGAGTTCATCAGAATGAAAGGTTGAAGTCCGAGCCGATGCAACACCAACTCCAACTGGTCCCTGGCATCAACGTCGTGCCCATGGACAATGAAAATGTTACCTTTTGATGGGGGGTGGCTGATTACACTGATTGGCGAACCAGCGGCTTGATTGCCAGATGAAACCCTTTCCCAGGCAGATTCCATTTCCTGTTTGATTTGGGGCTTTCCTTGTATCTGAATAGTTCCCTTGGATTCCCACCAATTCAGCACGCCTTTGTTGCGTGAACGGAAGGTGTGCTTCCCCTGTCCATCAGATTCCCACTCGCCCTGAATACCGGTGGATTCAAAGGCGGCTTTGAGTTCTTCAAAAGTTCCGTGAAATGAATTTGGCATAGCTGGCCTCAGTGTCTTATATCAATTTTGTCGGTAACATCAGTAGAAAGGGGAAATTGACGGCTTGGCCCATGCTCATGCCTCCGAATTCTCACTATCCCGCCGCAGGATGGTTTGCGGGTAGTCCAGCAGGTCATCCAGATGGGTGGTGATGATGGCGATGGTGATGGGTAGTTGCAGGGTCTGGTAGTCGTGAACGGCGATGTTGCGGAAACCGACCATGGGTTTGAGTTTTTCGGCCATTTCCATGGGAATCCATTCGCCCCGGGCGAGCAGGTCGAAGACATCCCGGGCGCTCTGCGGCACGCCCAGTCGCTCCCGGCGGATGAGGTGTTGGCCCATGTCCAGGGCGGCTTCACAGGCCCGCTGGATGTTGAGGATGGCGGCATCCTGGCGGGTGAAGTCGCTGGCAAAGGTCTTGGGATTTTTGTTGTATTCCTCCCGGGCGCGGGCCACGCAGCGTTCGATGGTGGCGGCCTTGTTGATCAACACCTCATCGGCCATGGATGGAGCCCTCCCGTTGGATGATGGCCATGAGCGGAGCACGGGCCTCGTCCAGGGCGGTCTTTTCGCTGAGGATGAAACTTGCGTAGAGATCCGCCTGATGGTCCTTGGCCCACAGTTGTTCGCCGGTGGTGATGACACGGTGCTGCATGACCGTGCTGGCGGTGCGCAGGTCCAGCAGATCCACCGAGCAGCCGACCAGATCAGCCAGCTTACCGGCCAGATGCCAGAGAGTGACGGGATCGACCTTGCCTTCCACCAGCACGGCCAAATCCAGATCGCTTTGTGGCCCGGCGTCACCGCTGATGCGGCTGCCGAAGGCGTAAATGGCCAGCAGCTTCGGCAACTGTTGGCGAAGATGCCCGATGAGCGCCGCCCGGTTCATGCTGCCTGCTCCCGCACGTCAATCTTGCCGGTGACGGTGGCGGTGATCAGGGCGGTGCGGTACTCTTGCAACCGAATGATGGCGGCCTCAACCTTTTCGGTCAGGCGATCCAGTTTGGCGGTTTCTCGGTTAAGGTAGTTGGTTATGGCAGATTGTTCGGTTTGAGCAGGACATGGAACCTGCAACTCACCTATTGAATCTCTGTTAATTTTTGGCATAGCCACTCTTGCTGATTCAAGCGTGGCCCACGTTGAAAACTGATCTGATAGAAGCATCCAGAAAATATAAGAGCTATCTTCAAGATGTCTCCATCGTATTGGGTACATATCCGCACTGCACAAACAATCAATAGAAGCTATTGCTACCTTGCGAAGTTCTGGGCGAATTTTTGAGTAGATCACATCACCTTCATTGCAGAAGTATTTTCCACTAATAGCAGCTTGCTCTTCGGCTGTTGTCACATCCAAGAGGCGTCCGGTTCCAGACTCAATATGCTCAGGACCAACAAGCAGCATAGATGCATACGGCTCATTTTGTGGATTTACTTGACCATTCGCTATTTGTATTGACCGTGAAAACTTCTTTACCTCCCACCCCTCCGGCACCTCCCCCAGCCAGTCGATGCCGGAATCCTTGAAGCGGGTGTGGGGGTCCAGGCCGAATTCCCGGGCGGCGTCGGGGGGCAGGCCATGGGTGACGGTGCGGGAGATCAGCGCCGTGCGCTTCTCCTTGAGTCGGGCGATCAACGCCCGCTTCTTGCCAATCAACCGATCAATCTTCCCAGTCTGCTCATCCAGGAAATCGGCAATGCTGATTTGTTCGGAGAACCTTGGGGTTAATACCGTAAACCCGCCCAACTCCTCCGCATTAAGATGGGGTTGAGCAGCCCGCAACCTAGCTAAATATATCTGACTTTCAAGAAGGTACTTGGACAACAAGACCCAAGCGAGAAATCTTGGATGTGCTTGGGTCGCTGTTAACACCATATCGTAACCTGCTATGCATCCAGCCACGTCACCAGTGACGATGGAAGAGTCCCCGGTATATGCGCCACTGCGAACGACCAATATCTCATCTTGTTCTAACGTTGGACGTCGCCCCCAAGGTACATCATTGGGGTCAACCCGCTTCACTGATGATAGGTCTACCTTGCCGAAGTTAATGTCCGTAGCTCGGATGAATGGGATCCCATCCGGATCATCAGATGGAGGCTCGCCCAAACCATACCGAATAGATCCGAGATGTTTAATACGCTTTAACTCCCAATGCTCCGGCACCTGACCAAGCCACTGCACGCCGCTATCTTTGTACTGGGGATAAGGCTTTCTGTTCATCGTCCTCATCCTCACTGGTTGACGGCGGCCCGGTAGAGCCAATCCCGGGCGGCGGCCTTGGCGCGCAGGCGCTTGGCCTTCTTTTCAATCTGGCTCTTGGAATGGGCGGAGAAGTCGATCACCGTGTGTTCCGGGAATGGCTCGGGATCTGGCCGAGCGGGCAAATCCAGCTCCGAACATTCCACCACCGTAACCCCCATCACCCCCACGGAGTGGCAGTCATGACGGCGGGTGAAATGTTCCCAGGCCGGTTCCGGATCGATGTCGTCGCCATTGTAGACCGAGAGCAGGTTTTCATCCTTGGGCGTGGGACGGAAGGCCTGAGAGGTCACCCGCCCATCCTGGATGAAGCTGGGGTGGATCTGGCGAAGGAGGATGGTATCCGGGATCATGCGCCGCCCTCCGCCGACAAGGTACGAATCTGCTCCACCATCCAGTTCCAGTCAGCCGCTTCTGTCAGGTTCAAGTTCCTGTCCTGTTCCGCGTCCGTCGCCATGTTCAGGTCCTGCCATGCTGCCCTTTTGGAACCCAGATCCACTTCCAGGGAAATCTCATACCCCCCCAAGGCCCATTCGGCCTGAATGCCTCCTTCGCCCGTGGGATAGAGATAGGGCAAAGGCAGATCCTCGGGGTAATGGCTCTCAAAGGTATTGGCGAACCAATCCAATCCCTCCCGTGAGGGTGCGAGCCCCTTGCCATCCAGCCAACCGTCCTTAAGGGCATAAAACTCCTCCAGCCGGGCGGCCACATCCAATGGATCCAGAATGCTGATGTGCTCGACCTCCTCGATGCTTTTGAGCCGCCCGGATCGGTCAAACCGACCAATTCCCTGAATCAACACGCGATCACCAGTTTGATAGCCGCGAGTAGCATCCAAAACCGTTTCCAACTGTTGCAGACCCATGTCAGCGACAATTTTTGAACCACCATTGGTTTCCAACTCAAAGGTCATGCTTGCCTGATCAATTTTTGGCACAGTGCCACGCAAAACCACTTCATCGGTGTGCTCATTAATCTTTGATGCCAATACAAGTTTGCGACGTGTAGATTTGTCCAGTCGTGCGGGACGGCCGGTATTGCCCGGGTCGAATTCGATCACCTCTCCATCCTGTAATCCTCGACCGATTCGGTCAAAATAGCTCAGCAGGTTTTCAGGAAGATAGTCGGTTATATTCTCATCATTAGCAGCGGCGTTGATGGCACCGCAAATACTCTCCCGGGCTTTTTCAAAGTAAGTAAATTTTGGGGGGGGCAAATCGGCCGCTGGAAATAGATTTCTGTCATTTTCAATAAAAACAGCGATATTAGGAACAGCGCTACCGTCTTCAATATCGGTTATTTTGAGTGATATCCCCTTGCTAAAGCCTCTAGGCGAACGTTCTCTACCCGTGGCCTTACGAAAACACCACTTAGCCACTTCAATGACCATCTCTTCCAGGACAGCCAGATCCTTGAGCATCTCCAGCGGAATGGCGTGCCCATCGAATCGAGGCCCCACCATACGGGGTTGCATAAAGGGGATCGGATCGTTCATGCGGTCACCTCCCTGAGCAATGCCACAATCTCTTCTTCCAGCCCCCTGATGTCCTGCTCGATATCCTCCAGGGGGCGCGGCGGCTCGTAACAATAGAAATGGCGGTTGAAGGGAATCTCGTAGCCCACCTTGGTCTTGGATTCGTCAATCCAGGCATCCGGCACGTGGGGCTTCACCTCCCTCTGGAAGTAATCCTGAATGCTCTCCTTCAGGGGCACGGATTCGGTATCGCGCAACTCCGAATCAGGCTCAGGATTCCCTTTGCGGTCAGTGCAGATGGTGGCGGTCTCATCCCGTTCGGAGAGGGCCGCCAATACCGCCTTCAGTTCGGGGGCTGAGAGCTTCACCCCCCGGGCGCGGTCGATCTCCCGCAAAGCGATGAGGAACGCTTTACGGTCCTTGTAGAGCTTTTTCCCGTGCTTTTCGGCAAATGCGGCCAACAGGTCACGAATGGCCTGCTGCCGCTTTTCACCTTCCGCGATCTCCCGTTGGCGGATGGTTTCGTTCTTCTTCTTGCTGGTGGCCAGATTGCGAAAAGTGGTCTGGTCTTTCAGTCGGGCAACGCGCTCGGGGGAAACCTGGAAATTGAGCTTCAGGGGGCGTTCCACGGTGATCTTGTGGTAGCCGAAATCCTCGTTGTCGAAGATCTTGCTGACCACCAGCTCTTTCCATCGTTGCCCGGATGGTGGCTCATCACTGGGTTGTTGATCTGCAACGCGAAAGACTTTCTCTCTCTCGCCAAACAGAACCCAGCGCGTTTCACCATCAAGGTAGCTATCGTAGACCTTGGTAATCTCTGCGATGTGATCAGGATCATTGGGATGTTGATCGTCAGAGGGATCCCCGATGCGACGGCGCTTATTGCCCAGGGATTTCTCCATGGCCACCCAGAAATTCCGGGCATCAATCAACTGAACCTTGCCCTTGCGGTGCGGCTCCTTGCGATTGGTAATGATCCACACGTAGGTGGCGATGCCAGTGTTGTAGAAAAGCTGCTCCGGCATAGCGACGATGGCTTCCAGCCAGTTGTTTTCAATGATCCAGCGGCGGATTTCACTCTCACCGCTGCCCGCATCCCCTGTGAAGAGCGGGGAGCCGTTGAAAACGATACCAATCCGGCTGCCACCACCATCAGGCGTCCGCATCTTACTGATCATGTGTTGCAGGAAGAGCAACGCCCCGTCATTGATGCGCGGCGTTCCCGCACCGAATCGGCCCGCGAACCCCAAGGTGGCAGCTTCGTGCTCAATGGCCTTTTGCTGTTGTTTCCACTCCACCCCGAAGGGCGGATTGGCCAGCATGTAATCAAAGGTGGAAGGCCGACCCTCCTCATTGCCGGGTTTGAACCCATCACGGGAGAAGGTGTCTCCCTGAACGATGTTCTCGGAGTCCTCCCCCTTGATGAGCATGTCCGATTTGCAGACCGCCCACGCCTCATCATTCCAGTCCTGACCATACAGCTGGGGCTGGGCGTCAGAATTCAATTGCCGAATGTAGCTTTCCGCCACGGAAAGCATGCCACCGGTACCGCAGGCGGGGTCATAGATGGTTTTCACCACATGGCTGCTGGCTAGGTCATCTTCGGAGGCCAACAGCAGGTTGACCATCAGTTTGATTACCTCACGGGGGGTGAAATGCTCCCCAGCCTCCTCATTCGACTGTTCCGCCCCGATCCGGATCAGCTCCTCGAACACATACCCCATCTGCATGCTGTCCACGCGCCCCAGGGACAGGTCCATGGAGGCGAATTTCTTGATAACTTCAAACAGGATGTTCTTTTCGGACATGCGGGCGATTTGCTGGTCGAAGGCAAACCGCTCCATGATGGCCCGCACATTGGGGGAAAATCCGTTGATGTAGCTGTTCAGGTTTGGGGCCAGATTGTTGGGGTCGTTCAGCAGGGAGTGTTCCGCGGCCTTATCCATCTGCAGACGGGAGAGGTTGAAAAACCGGTACCCCGTCACCCTTTCCAGCAGCCTGCGGACAACGGTATCGGGTTTGGTCTTGATTTCCTGATGCTTCGCCAGCGCGGCCTGTTTCGTGGGGGCCAAAAGGCAGTCGAAACGGCGCAGGACCGTGAGAGGCAGAATGACCTTGCGATATTCATTGCGCTTGTAGGGGCCACGGAGCAGGTTGCAGACGCTCCAGATATCGTTGGCTAACTGGTGATGGGTTTCTCCGTTCATCCTCAGCGATCCTTATGATGACAGCCGACCGGCCCGGGTCATTTTTGAATAGAAATCGTCAAATTGCCTGCGCGCCAACTTGGATGGATTGGTTTTGCCGTTTTCCCAGCGGTTGACCGTAGCAAAGCTCACGCCAAGTGCATGGGCAAGCTCCTCCTGGCTCATTTCCAACTGCTCTGGCGGACGTCCTTCACCAAGGCTGCGAATTCGTCACGATCCAAGGGCATGGCGCTTAAGCTCTCATTTCGATATGCTTTTAGTTTGCCGCCCGATCGACGGATGGCAAGCGAGTTTCGAATATAACATCTGCAACAGCACTTGCAAAATGGAATCACCATGTCTCTGAACCTGGCCAACACCGTCATCACCTTCCTGAAGGACCGCCCGGACGAGAAGTTTACCGCCCGGCAGATTGCGGAGTGGGTGTTCCAGACCTTCCCGGAAGAGTGTCAGGCGAAGAAGGCCAAGAGCCTGTACGTGAAAAGTGATGACGATCTGATCCGCCAGATCCAGTCGGAAGTCGGCCCCCGCATGATGGACTCCAAGAAGGCCGTTCAGATCAAGACCACGGAGGGCCGACCTCGGAAGTACTACTTTACCGGCAAGTCGGATGAGGATGAGGTGGCCCGGGCAGAATCAGAGGTAGAGACTACCGGGGACACATCCTCTGCTCAACCGGCCAAGGTAAAGGAGGTGGACCTCTACCCGGCATTGGCCTCCTGGCTGCGCGCCGAGCATGGGCTCTACGCCATGCGCATTGATGAGAAGCGCTCCTCCAACCAGCGCGGCCCCAACGGCAACAAGTGGCTCTATCCGGATCTGGTGGGTATGGAGGACCTGAGCACCGAATGGGATCGGGAGGCGTGGACAACTCCCTCATGGCCCGCACCATTCGGCTGAACTTCCTGGCCCCGGCCATCGTCGAGGCCATCCTCGATGGCTCCTATCCCGACACCATCATGGTCAGTCCCCGATAAAGTGGACGCTCAGTTAAGCTACTTTGCCCAATCTCTCAAACTCCTCCGGGCTTGTATACCCCAATGCTGAGTGTTTTCGCTCACGATTATAGAAAACCTCAATA
>PEAM01000004.1 GCA_002753565.1 Magnetococcales bacterium
ATGCGACCGGTTTAGGGGGGGGGGGTGGGGGGGGTGGGGGGGGGACTCTAACTAATAAAAAAATGGCTGGGCCGCCAGGATTCGAACCTGGGTATACCGGAATCAAAATCCGGGGCCTTACCGCTTGGCGACGGCCCATCACACTTTCTCAAGAGCGAAGCACTATACTCGATTTCCATTCGTTTGCAAAGGGGTGAATATTAAAAGTGGTCCCGCTGACCACTTTCCAAGCAGGATTGCTTTGTTTTAAATGTGTTACAGCATGATTAGCCTGCTCTTTTTTTTCAAACAGCCCAAACAGAGAGGAGCCGCTTCCCGACATCAGGGTGGCTTGTGCCCCTAACCGGGTCAATTGGTTGGACATCTCAGCAATGGTGGGGGTCATCTCTCTCACGATGGGTTCCAGATCGTTCTCCAATAGAGTTGGCAGACACCCCTTGACTATTTGGGATGGTATGAGTGGTTTGGGGTGGTGGGGGAATCGGCCGGCCAGGGCAGCAAACACCCGCTTGGTCGAAATGGCCTCTCCTGGATTGACCAGCACCAACTCAACTTCCGGTAGATGAGGCAACGGAGTTAACTGCTCGCCAATCCCCTCGGCTAAAGCCCCCTGCCCTCCAAGAAAAACAGGAATATCTGCCCCCAGTGTCACCCCCAGCTCGATCAGTTGTTCCACAGACCAGTGGATATTCCACATAGCGTTGAGAGCCAGCAACACAGTGGCCGCATCCGAGGAGCCGCCCCCCAAACCACCCCCATGGGGAATGGTTTTGCTCAGCCGAATAGAGACACCTTGATCCACACCAGCCGCCAAGCGCAACTGCTCTGCCGCCTGAAACACCAAGTTATCTTCCGGCCGATCCGTCACAGCCGGAGAAGAGACAAACTGGACCCCCTCCCGCCCATCCAACAGCTCAAGATCCAACCGGTCGAACAGGGGAAAAAAGGTCATGACAGTCTGGAGCAGGTGGTAACCATCAGCCCGCTTGCCCACAACCCGCAGGGCCAGATTGACCTTGGCAGGGGCAGAGAATGAAGCTTTCATTACTTATTCCGTTTCACCCTTTATTGAGTTCAGAAACATTCAGAAGAAAAGAGACAGAGCCATCAGGAAGAATCGCCGTACCAGCCAGGATGGAGATGGGAGCAAAACAGCGTCCCAACGGTTTAACCACCAGATTGACCGGCTCCCCAATGCGGTCTACCTCCAAGGCATAGGGGCCGTCCCCCCCTTGGATGATCACCATCGGCACCTCTTCACGACTCCGCACCGCATGGATATCATGGCTGCTATCGGATAAAACGTCGATCTCCACCAACCGCTTCAGCCGCACCATAGGCAACAGCTGGTTCCTAACCTGAACGGTGAGGGCATGCATTTTTCCTTCGATATTCTCACCAACCTCACGACCAAAATAGGAGATCAGCTCGATGATATTAACCTGGGGAATTGCATACTGCTCGGCACCATCATGAACCAGAAGAGCGGGAATAAGGGCTGTTGTCTGGGGAATACTAAGGGTAAAACGGCTCCCCTCCTCCTCTTTGCTCTCAATGGAGATTGTCCCGCCTACCCGCTCCACATCGGTCTTGACCACATCCATCCCGGTTCCCCGACCAGAGATGGCGCTCACGGTTTCGGCGGTGGAAAAACCGGGTAGCAAAATCAGTTGCAGCAGCGCTTCATGAGTCAACTCCTGGACTTTTTCCGAGCTGACAAGCCCTCTATCCACCGCTATCATGATCACCCGCTCCAGATCAATGCCGGCGCCGTCATCGGCAAGTTGCATGATAATTTGTCCGTGTTTTTGTTCGGCAAACAGGGTCAATGTGCCCAAAGCCGGCTTACCTTGAGCAATCCTCTCCTCTGGTTTTTCGATGCCGTGGTCGATGGCGTTGCGAATCAGATGGCCCAGAAGGTCTTTGATGGCCAGAAGAACATTGCGATCCACCTTGGTATCCTCGCCCACCACCACAAGCTGAACTTTTTTATTCATCTCCATGGCAAGATCCCGCACCAGCCGATGATAGCTCTCCCAGATACGTCCAATGGGCTGGAGGCGGTATTTCAACACCTCATCCTGGAGTTGATGAATCTGATACTCCATCTCTTCGAGAGCCTGATCCACACTCTCGGGCTTTTGGTGGATGGTGTAGCGGAGCTGATTGAAGGAAGAGCCGGCCTCTCCCACCATGCGCATTAAATCGTCCAGACGTTCAATGGTCAATTGAATGGACTGGAGGCGCTCAGAAGAACCCGTTCCCTCTGCGGTCGGGCTACCGGAAGGGGGCGTGGGTGGTAGAGTGGCTACTTCAGGGGGGGGGCTCTCTTGGGGGCCGGTAATATCGGCCCCCTCCATCCTCTCACCATTGTCCAGGTTAAGATCATAGCCGCCCTCCTCCTCGGGATCAGGAGACTCTTGAGCGGGAGAGAACTCGGCAATCAACGCAATCTCCGTCGAAAAGTCATCCTCTCCTTCGACTCCCTGAGTTTCGATAACATCCAAACCGATACGAATCAGATCGACAACACCCAGCAACACCGAACTGACCTGCTGATCGGCCACCACTCGGCCGGAGCGCATGGAATCCAGCAGATTTTCTGCACTATGGCTCAGAGACTCCAGCCGAGAGAATCCCATCATCCGGCAGTTACCTTTTACCGTATGCATATTTCTGAAAACCGTATTTAAAAAATCGCTGTTTTCTGGGCTGGACTCCAGTTGCAACAGATGTTTTTCAATCTGATCAAGAGAGCCTCTATTTTCTGAAAAAAACTCTTCTAACAGAGCCTTTTGTGACGCTTCATCAAACATCATTGTTCCCAAATCTGCCCTGGTTTTGTCCTGTTTTCACAACAAAAACCCATCCATAGAAAAAAAATGTTACAAACTGACCCTTTCAGAGAAAAATCAGTTAAGATATAGTAAGTGGATTTTCATTCTTGCCAATGGGGTGTTCCTGATGGAACCAAAAACCGTCCTGATCGTTGATGATAGTAGATTAGCTCAGATGATGACACAAAAAACCATTAAACTGGCTTTTCCCAGTTGGGAGATTGTCATAGCCAGCAATGGAGAGGAAGGTCTGCTAGCGGCTGAAAAACAGCGGTTTTCACTCGCGCTGATCGACTACAACATGCCCGGCATGAATGGGCTGGAGATGGCAGAGCAGTTAAAAATCAAGCACCCTGAAATGTTGATCAGTCTCGTTACCGCCAATATACAAGAGAAGATGCGCCACAAGGCAGAAGCTTCTGGGGTTGGTTTTATTACCAAGCCCATTTCGAAAGAGAAGCTTTCGGATATTTTTGCCCGATTCAGCCGATAATCAGTCGGCAATCACCGACAGTTGATACCATACAATGTACCCTATCTATCTGACTGAAAAACGACCAGAGGAACTATTGATCATGACAGCAGATGAGCAAGATGCTTTGATGGAGCTGTTCAATATTGGCATTGGCCGAGCGGCAAACTCCCTGAGTGAGATGGTCAACGATGAGGTTATCCTCTCCATCCCCCATATCTCCGTCATTACCCGGTCCCATGCCGTTGAGATGATCGTCGAGCGAGCCAGTGACCATATTACCGCCATCAAGCAGCAGTTCAGCGGCTTTTTTGGCGGCACCGCCCTTCTGGTCTATCCGGAATCCAACAGTCTGGAGCTGGTTCGTACCCTGATAGGGGAAGATACCCCCCTGGAGACCCTGACCGAACTGGAACAGGAGAGCCTGTTGGAGGTGGGTAACATTATTCTCAATGCCTGCTTGGGTAGCTTTGCCAACATGATGGAGCTGGAGCTGGACTTTGATCTGCCGGAGTTCTTTAAAGGCAACTGCAAATCCCTGCTTTTTGATAACCATACCCTCGTTGACAGCCTCATCACCTCTTCCCCCTCAGAGAGCAAGCTTGTCTTCTTGATTCTGGATTTCATGACCAAAGGAGGAACCAAGAAAGATCACAAGATCAAAGGATTTGTCATGATTCTTCTCGACAGCAAAGCACTAGAGGATCTAAGAGAAAAATTGCAGAGGTTGCTCAGTTGATCGGTTGGCGGTCAAAGACCCCTCTCTCATGAGCACGCCCCACTCTGAGCTGATACTCTCTGCCCTCAACGAGGGGTCCCGAGGGATTATCCTGATTGACGCACAATTCAGGATTGTCTTTTGGAATCGCTGGATGGAGAAAAAGACCGGCCAACTATCCGGCCAGGTGATCGGACTGACTCTGGAAGGGGCTTTCCCAGAACTGAACAACTCTCGGGTTGCCAAGGCGCTCCAGTGCGCCATCGAGAGCGGCCTGCCAGCCATCATCTCCCACAAGCTCAACCCGGCCCCCTTTCCCCTGATATCAGAATTTTCCGACATCTCCAGCAAGCAGCGAATGAGCCAGATGGTTCAGATTAAAGCGCTCAACCATCCCGGAAAAAAACGCTACGCCCTGATTCAAATTGAAGATATAACCCAGTCGGTCCTCAGAGAAGAGAAGCTGCGCCAAAAAACCCGCGAGCTGGAGCTACGAGAACTGGAGCTTCTGCAAAGCCGAGAGGCGGCCCTCCAGGCCAACCATGCCAAGAGTGAATTTTTGGCCAACATGAGCCATGAGATTCGCACACCCCTCAACGCCATTATCGGGCTGACCACCCTGGCTATCGACAGCGACTCCCTGGAGAATAAGTCCAACTATCTCCATAAAATAGAGGCTTCCAGCAACACCCTCCTCAGTTTGATCAACGATATTCTCGACTTCTCTAAAATTGAGGCCGGAAAGCTGGAGTTGGAGATTGTCACCTTCGACCTATCGGAAATAGTCAGCCATCTCTCTGATCTGTTTGCCGCTCCTGCTCAGAAAAAAAAGATTGAACTGACAACCCATGTCGACCCGAACATACCCAACTTTCTGCTCGGAGATGGACAACGGTTACGGCAGGTATTGATCAATCTGGTCAATAATGCCATCAAATTCACCCCTTCCGGAAGGGTCGCCATTCAGGTCAGCCAACTACCAGGGGGCAACAGTGGAGCGGGAGAGGTGCAGCTTGGTTTTTTAATTCAAGATACCGGCATCGGCATAGAGAAAGCGGATATTGCCAAGCTTTTCAACTCCTTTACCCAAGCTGACGGCACCACATCCCGGCGCTTTGGTGGTACCGGTCTGGGTCTGGCCATCTGCAAACGGTTGGTGGGGTTGATGAACGGATCAATCTGGGTAGAGAGTGTGAAGGGAAGAGGGAGCGATTTCCACTTTACCGCCTCCTTCCGAGTGGCCCAAAGAGAGAGCCTCTCCCCCAAAAATAAGGTGACCGTAACTGGAAAAAACAACCTGTTACGAATCAAACAAGAACTGAAGGGCCTTCGCATTCTATTAGTTGAAGATAATGAGATCAATCAAGAGGTTGCAGCAGAAATACTGCGCCGTTCCGATATACTGGTCACCATTGCCAACCAGGGTCAGGAGGCGTTGGACCTTCTGGAAACCACCCCCATTGACGCCATTCTCATGGATATCCAGATGCCGGTGATGGACGGTTTTACCGCCACTAAAATCATTCGAAGCAGGCCCGGATTTGAAAAAATCCCCATCATCGCCATCACGGCAAACGCCTTGCGGGGTGATCGGGAGCGGTGCCTCGAAGCGGGCATGACAGACTATATCACCAAACCCATTCGCCAAGCCTCCCTCCTCTCCTGTTTGGCCAAATGGGTTGTTCCAACTCCTGAAAACAGGGAACCTGCCATCCAATCCGGTACAGTTGACGGGGCCAACCAAGAAGAGATGGCCGCCCCTGCCACACCCCACAGCAGCCTCATACTGGATACCTCGGCAGGGATTGATATTGTCGATGGAAACCGGGATCTTTACACCAGTTTACTGCTGATGTTTTGCCAGAGAAACGCCTCGGCAGCCGAGACAATCAAAGAGGAGATTGCCAAGGAGAATCTACAGGAGGCCATTCTACAAACCCACGCACTCAAAGGGAGTGCCGCCAATATGGGTGCCGTTGCCCTCTGCCAGGTTGCCACCGAGTTGGAAAAAAATCTCTGGACCAACAATGCAACCCTTTTCCCCGGCCTGCTGGACCATTTAAAACAGGCTCTCTCTCAAACCATCGAGGCTGCACAAGCATTTCATGCCACCCAAAGATCTCGCCCTTCGGCTCGAACCGGGGAGCCTTCTCCCCTCCCGTCCGAAGGCAACCTCTCCATCCTCCTCCATAACATTCATCAGTCGCTACAAGAGAACAATCTGAAAGCGATGGGACAACTGCTGTCAATCAAAGATATTCTGCAGGGAGAGGTGTACCAAGCTGACCTGGAAACATTGACCAGCCAGATTGATGCCTTGGAGTTTGAACAGGCTAGAACATCTCTTCATAAATTGGCCTCTCTTGCCAAAATCGACTTGGGAGATTAACCATGAGCCACCCTGAAGCCAAACAAAAAATTTTGATTGTCGATGATGAACCGATCAACATTCAGGTTTTGAACGGTATTCTAAAGAGCGACTTTGAGATTACCTTTGCCTCCAACGGAATAAAGGCCTGCGAACTGGCAGAAACCACCCGACCCGACCTGATTCTTCTCGATGTCATGATGCCGGAAATGGATGGCTGGGAGGTGTGTAAACGCCTGAAAAACAACCCAGAAACCCACGATATCCCCATTATTTTTGTCACGGCCATGACCCAACCCCAAAATGAGGTGAAAAGTCTGGAGTTGGGCGCTGTCGACTTTGTCACCAAACCCTTTCACCACGCTGTTGTCAAAGCCCGTGTCCATACCCATATGGAGTTGAAAAGGCAGCGGGATTATCTCCAAAACATCTCCTCCATGGATGGATTGACGGGGATTGCCAACCGCAGAAGGTTCGATGAACAGCTTGAAAAAGAGTGGCGTCGTGCCGCACGAAGCCAGACCAAGCTCTCCCTTCTTCTGATGGATATCGATCAGTTTAAACTCTACAACGACTATTATGGCCATCCTGAGGGAGATGACTGTCTGAAAAAGGTGGCCCGCTCTCTTGCCGACTCTCTGGAGAGACCTGGAGACCTGGTTGCTCGATATGGAGGGGAGGAGTTTGTCTTTATCTTGCCAGATACCGGTCGTGACGGTGTGATTTTTTTAGCGGAGTCCCTGCGAAAAAACATCGAAAACCTGGGTATTGCCCACAAAAAATCCACTGTTTCTGAGGTGGTGACCATCTCCTTGGGTGGAGTAACCGGTGTACCCAACATAAAGAGCTCCTATCAGACGTACATCAAGATAGCCGATGAGTGTCTCTATGAGGCCAAAGAGAACGGGCGCAATCGGTCGGTTGTCCGCAGCATCTGAATCCCTCTGCCCTCTTCAACTCAGATAAAGTTGAGATGGGGAACGGATCCGGTGGAGATTGTGTGCAGATAGCGGTTGATCTCATCCATGCGACAATTTTTGCGGCAATTTTGAATATCCAGCTCTTTTTGAATAAACTGCCACCCTTTGCGACGCCTCTCCCCCTCCCAGATCTCCTGAAAACCCTGCTCTTTGAGGTTGCCATACTCAAACCGTTCATCCAGCAGATAGGCACTACAGCCGGAAACTATCCCGTTGGCCATAATATAGCCCCATAAAAAGGGGGTGGCGTAGCAGTGGTCATAGCGATCTGATTCACTATATTTTTGCATGGTTTTTCCTCTGAAAATCACCGAAAAACCGGGTTTTCCCATCTGGCTCAAGCTCTCTCCCAGGGACAAAAATGCCTCATAATCGATGGTCTCGTAGCGTTTGGTCTCACTGAACAGATGTTGGGAGTAAGGTTTGATGACCAGATAATCCAGCCCCACCTCATCCCGACAGATCTCCACCAACCGCGCCATCTGGTCTGCATTATCGGGCAACAAAAGGGCCTGTGCTCCCAAGGTACAGTCCAGGTTGCGTGCCCGCTTGCTGTCGACCATGGTTTTCATGTTTTGGATCACTTTTTCAAAGTCACCCGCTTTGGACCTGTGAATGTTCTGATACCCCTCAGGGGTGCCACCATTGATGGAGATTTTAATCCAAGAGAGAGCCGGCAGCCCTTTCTCGATAAAACCAGGGGGAAGAATGGTGGCGTTGGTGGTCAGGGCGGAGTCCAGCCCGGCCTTGTGGGCTACCTGAAGAATCTCGCCCATATCCTTATGTAAAAGCGGCTCGCCCTCTCCGGCAAACATGACACTTTTAACCCCCAACCGGGCCATCTCTGGGAGTCTCTCCTGAAAAAGTGCCAGAGGAAGCCGTTCGGTGTTATAGCCGATATAGTCGACGGCACAAAACAGGCAGCGATGGTTACAGACCCCAATGGGTGAAATCTCCATATAGAGAGGATAGACCTTTTGGCTCTTTTCCCAGCTTCCGGCAGCTTGCAGAACTTCGGCGGTGCGAACCGGATGGTAGATCAGTTTATGGCTATCGATGGCATAGGTGTCCGCCTGTTGATTGGACTTCATGGATTCATCTCACATTTTTTTATGGGTGAAAAAGTAGCTTGGTCCTATTGTCGGACAATCGGAACCAAAAGAGAAGTGATTGCATAATTTTCAATAAAAATTTATAGATAGCTATTTTCTTTACCTATTATAACTATTACGGCATCATTATATTATAATATCATTACATAAATTCACCTTATCAACCATAGATTCAGTTTATTTTTATGCTTCCCTTTTTGGCTTATTGCCCTTACTATGAAGTAGATATTCGTTTCTTTGCAGGCTAAACCCTTTCCAACCACCAACAGCCAAGGGGATTAAAGTGAATACAGTTCAGCTTACGACAGATGATTATGCTTCACTGGTCTATGCACTGGGGCCGACAGGTCGATTGGGAAAGAGGGACGTCAGGGAAGGGTGGTCGACACAGACAGCAGATCACCCGGAATATGGACCTGTCGTACTGGTCATGGATATGCAAAAAGGGAGCGGCGTCATGATTCGCCGAGGCGAAAAACTCAACTAACCGATACGTCTTCCCAAAAAAAACCACCCTCTGAGCAATCAAGGGTGGTTTTTTTTGGGGGGAGGCGTAGGGTTTATTTAATCCAGCAACCCTATCGATAGGGATAGAGGCTCTTGAACTCCAACAACTGTTTGGTCCAGTGCATCAACCGGCAAGGGGGCAGGATCAGGTTAAACTTTTTAAACCGCGAGACAAACATGCCACGATCCAAGGTATCAACAATACAGATCAGTTCGGTCCGAAAGGTCTGTTTGCCACGCTGACCATTCAGGTCGGCAAACAGGTTGTCGGCAGCACAACGGGCCTGCAGTTCCGCCATATGGGCCTGTTTGGCGCGCCAATCCGGGCCGGGAAAAGAGCCTGCATCCCCGGCGACAAAAACCCGCTCACCACCCTCAACCCGGCACTGCTCGTCCGCCTTGAAAAACCCCCCTTCCGAAAGGGATAGCCCTGTATTGGCAAACCATTTTGAACCGGTCATTCCGGGAATGAAAATTGTCAGATCGGCCGAGAGGCTCTTCTCCTCCAACTGAACCCCGGACGGGGAAAAGTGGCTGATTTTTTTCCCCAGATGGGTCTCAATCGAACGTTTTTCCATGGCACCCAACAACCCGCTGACCGCCTTGGGTCCCAAACGCTGGCCCGGTTTGGGCATGGGGGCAAAAAAGGCCAGCTTAAAGGAGTCCCGCTTCTTGCGTCTTTTCAAATAGGTGTGGGTACCAAAAAGAAACTCAAACATTGGCCCACCCCGTAGTGCTGTTGGCTCTTTGGGGTTGCCACCAAAACCAAAGGCGAGGGTTCCCCCCTCCCCCATGGCAGCCAACCGGGTGCGGAAGTTTTCGGCGGCCCCCAATCCCGAGCAGGGATTAATGGCATGCTCCATACCGGGTATCTTGTCGATATAGGCGGCACCAGAGGCGATAAGAAGGGCATCATTCTCAACCACCCCCCGGTCGGTGACAACCTGGCGCCCCTTCTTTTCGATGCCTACAGCCCGACCGGGGTGATGGATCACACCCATCCGTTGAAAAAAAGGGGTCAGATCCGCCTTTAAATCGGTCCCCTGTCGCTGGGCGTTGGGAATCCAAATTAAACTGGGGTAATAGAAAAATTCCGCTTTGGGTGCAATGACGGTGATCTCCAACCGCCGACCGGCGTCCAGGTGGCGCAGTCGGTTGATGGCTGCCAGTGCGGCAAAATTACTTCCGATAATGGTGACCTGTTTTGCGTGCATTTTTTCTACCTATAACCCATTTTCTCACACCAGCATCCGGTGCAAAACCGTTAATAACAGACAAAAGAATACTAAAAACTCCCCGCAGAGTTAACCCCTTAATAAAAAAAACGGTGTGGAGAAGAGCTACTCAGACAGCCTCTTGATCAACAGTCCATAGGCTGCCTCCCCCTCGAAAGGGACGGCAATCACCACGTTGATACCTGACCCCGGCGCCGCCATTTTGCGTTCGCCCTCCAGAGACTCCATCTGCTGCAACTGAAAACGGCAGCTGCCAGTCGGTGTGATAAGATCCAACTGATCCCCTACCTCAAAACGGTTTTTCACCGCAATGGTCAACTGCCCCAAAGCCCGATTTTGATCAATCACCTCTCCGACAAACTGCTGATTGTTCTGGCTGGTTCCCTGCAGATAGTTTTGATGCTCCTGTGGGGGATGGCGACGATAGAACCCTTCGGTATAACCTCGATTGGCCAGATCCTCCAGATTATCATACCACCCCTTTTCAAAGGGTTCATTCCGAGCAGCGGCATCGATGGCCTGTCGATAGACCTGGGTGGTGCGGGCGGTGTAAAAAAAGGATTTCGTCCGCCCCTCAATTTTTAACGAGTCGATTCCCATCCGGGAAAGTCGCTCCACATGCTGTACCGCCCGCAGATCCTTGGAGTTGAGAATATAGGTGCCATGCTCATCTTCATAGGCCGGCATCAACTCCCCGGGCCGGCTCTGATCCTCCAGCAGATACATGGTATCCTGCCCCACCTTCGGATCAACCGGTACCACCGCTCCCGTCTCTGTCTGCTTAGCCTCGTGAAGCTTATAGTTCCAGCGACAGGCGTTGGTACAACTGCCCTGGTTGGCATCTCGATGGCTCATATAACCCGAGAGAAGGCAACGTCCCGAATAGGCAATACAGAGAGCACCGTGGACAAAAACCTCCAACTCCATGGTCCGGCAGCGGTTGCGGATTACCTCTATCTCCTCCAGAGACAGCTCCCGAGAGAGGATAATGCGGGAGAGGCCCATCTCCTGCCAAAAATCGACGGCGGCATAGTTGACCACATTGGCCTGAACCGAAAGATGGATGGGCATCTGGGGCCAGGCTTTTCTGGCCATGTGAATCAGACCGGGATCGGACATGATCAGGGCATCCGGCCCCAAAGCCACCATGGGTTCCACATCCCGCAAAAAGGTGTCGACCTTGCTGTTATGAGGTGCCAGATTACAGGCGATATAGAGCCGCCTGTCATGCTGTTTCATGTGGGCGACGGCCTTCTCCAACGCCTTTAAGTCAAACTCGTTCTCCCGCACTCTCAGGCTGTAGCGGGGCAGTCCGGCATAGACTGCATCGGCTCCGTACGCCACCGCATATCGCAGACTCTGTAGAGTCCCTGCAGGAGAGAGAAGTTCCGGCTTTTTCATGTAGAGTCCATTCCTTGTCAGCTAAGTGATAAAGCATTTTTATCGTGATCACCCTCCGATGGTACTGAATGTATGGACCATTGCCAACACCAATAAAGATCTGTATCAATCTAGACGTTCCTGTTTTCTCTCATTTGGAGATCCATCATGAAAAACCGAGTAACCCAAGCCGGCAGGATTGCTCCTGTTGTTGCCCTCCTGTTGATGTGGTTGGGGTGTGGTGACGCTCTATCAGCCGAAGCACTCCCGGCCAACCCGGAACAGAGCCAGACAGCCCCTGCGGAAAAATCGATTGAGACCAAACTCAACGAGATTAAATCCGATCTGCGAAAACGCCAGCAAGAGTTGAACACCAAGACCAAACAGTTGCGTTCTGCCAAAGATAGCCAGACCAAAAAAGGGCTGGAGATGGAGATTGCCTCCTTGACCCGGCTGATTGAAGAGCAGCAAAAATCCTTTGAGATGATCGTCACCGGTGGGCTGGAACAGTCACTCATCGAAGAGAAGCAAGAGGTAAAGTTTGACTGGCAGAAAGATCTTCTCGATATCCTTCAACCCATCATGAGCGAGCTGAGACAGCTAACCGAAAACAAGAGAAAACAGCAAAACCTCAAAAACAGGATTCTCTTTCATCAGTCCCAGATTGATACGGTCAATGAGGCCATAAACCGTATCAAAACCATTGATCATAAAGGGCTGGAACAACCGGCTCTGGCTGAGTTCAAACGTATCAAGACCGCCTGGCAGAAGAAGGTAGAAGAGCATCAACACCTCATGGAGGTGGCCCAACTGCAGATGGATGAGATGCTCAAACCCGAAGAGGAACAGCAGCAATCCTTCCAAACCATTCTCGAAAACTTTTTTGTTGGCCGTGGAGCAACCCTGTTTCTTGCGCTGGCTGCAGCCCTGCTGGTTTTTGGTGTCATGCGTGCCCTGCAGGGGTTGGTGGTGATGATTCGTGGCACCAAAACCAGACGAAAAAGCCGTACCGTCGTTCGTTTTATGGGGATTCTCTATCAGATTGCCACCATCATTCTAAGCATCATCGCCATTTTTGCGGTCTTCCACGAAAGGGGAGATAGGGTTCTTCAAGCCATTGCCATTCTCATTCTTCTCGCCATCCTCCTGGTGTTAAAAAACTCCATTCCCCAGTTTATCGGCGAGTTGCGACTGCTGCTCAATATTGGTCTGGTTCGAGAGGGCGAGCGGATTCTATACAACGGTCTCCCCTGGTTGGTAGAGAGTTTGAATGTCTACTCCAGCCTGGTCAACCCCGCTATTGTCGGTGGCAAGATTCGGGTGCCCATTCAGGTATTGACCAACCTTCACTCCCGCAAAAGCCTCAAGGAGGAGCCTTGGTTTCCCTGCCGGATGGAAGATTATGTCTTTCTGGACGATCTGGTCTATGGACAGGTCAAGGTGATTACCGTTGAAGGGGTGGTCTTACAGCTGGCCGGTGGCGCCCAGAAAAGCTATGGAATCTCCAATTTTCTCGGCAATAACCCCCTCAACCTTTCGACCGGCTTTTGTATCACAACCCTTTTTGGCATCGACTACCAATATCAAGATCGTGCCACCACCGAGATACCCAGGCTGTTTAAGGAAGGGGTTTTGGAAGGGCTTGAAAAAAGAGGGTTTGGAGAGCATCTGACGGATGTAAAGTGCGAATTTGAAGAGGCCGCCGCCTCCTCTCTCAACTATAAAATCATGGTCAACTACAGCGGTGAAGCCGCCAACGCCTACAATCCCATCAAGCGGGCTTTGCAACAGTTGGCGGTGGATGTCTGCAACCAACACAAACTCGAAGTCCCCTTCAACCAATTGACCATCCACCACACCCCAAGCTGAGGAGTTTTCGGCCCAACGCCGACATCCCAAGCCAATACAAAAAAAGCCCACCAGATTGGTGGGCTTTTTTTGTATTGGCTGTCACAACCTTGATGGCACTATTGCATCAGCAGAGATTGAATCTCACGCGTCAACGGCAGGTCAAAATCTTCGGCGGCAAGGGTCACACCATCTTTCAGGCGAACCACCTGAGCGGAGACAAAAACCCGACTCTTTGAGGTGACATAACTGCCAGCCAATACCGCATGGACCTGATGGGTATCACGAATTTTTTCCAACTCCCGAGTCAAGATAAACTGCCCCTGCCCCTGCTGAAGGAGAATATTCTTCCGCAGCTTGATCTCAACCATGGCGTGACCGGCCTGGGTAAAACGGTTGGCAAACTGCCGGGAGAGCAACCGCCCAAAGGGGGTTGTTTTATCCATGTTCCGCTCATCGACAAAGCTGGCGGGCAGAATGGTCCCTCCTCTAACCCGGAATTTCCCCTCCATACTGGCCAACATGGCATCGGCAGCCTGAGAGACGCTGCCCTGCATGCTCTGACTCTTTGGCCCAGAGAGAGGCTGAGAGATCAGGGGGTAGGTCTCGGGGGTCTGGGTAGCACAACCTGAAACAAGCAGAGAGAGCGCAAACAGGGTCAGAAGTTTTTTCTTGATACCAGACATAGCGTCAGGCTCCATTGTTATTGATTCACAACCGTCATGGAGGTCGCACCACCAGAGGACAACAACAGATCACGCACATCCATTCCCAACGGAATTTTGGCATCCACCGAGGCCAGAACCTGACGGTCTTTGATCTGAATCAGTCTGGCGGTAAAATCCAGGACCGACTTGGTTTCAGTATAGTTGCCCACCACCACCGCATAGGCTCTGTTGTCGGCCGAGAGCTTGTTGATATCCCGCGAGAGGATAAACTCCCCCTGCTCTTTGCGAATGGCCAGATCCTTACGCAGTCGAGGCTCAACAATCCGATAGCCCTGTTGAGTAAAGCGAGAGCCAACATGATCGGAGATCAGCACGCCCAACTCGGATGAGGAGTCGAGATTGTTTCGGTTGACAAAACTGGTCACCAAAATAGGCTTGCGCTGGTGGAAGGATGGATGGTTTTTGCGAAGCTCGGCAACCAAGGCATCCGTTACGGCATGGCTCATGCGGATCAAGTCGACATCGACATTGATTTGAGCCGGTGCATTGGCCAGTGTGCCGGCATGCTGACCGGACATGGGGGCGGTGGGGTCGACAGTCGGGTTAGCCAGCATCTCCCCCAAACTCATCGGATTATTGGCGCAACCAGAAAGTGTCGCCGCCAACAAGACCGATGCAAAACCGATTCGAACTACAGATTTTTTCATGAGATATTTCCCTACAATCAACGGTATATGGTTGAAACCATCTTAAATGAAAGAGGCTTTCACGTTGGCTTTCTCTCGAGCCGCCTGTTTGGTAACAACCCCTTGCTCGACTAATTCTTGCAAGGTTTGTTCCAAAGTCATCATCCCCTCTTTGCGACCCGTCTGAATGGCGGAGTACATCTGAGGAATTTTATTCTCTCGAATCAAATTTTTAATGGCGGAGTTACCCACCATGATCTCATGGGCAGCCACCCGTCCCCCGCCCTTTTTCTTCAAAAGATGCTGAGAGATAACCGCCCGCAACGATTCAGAGAGCATGGTGCGGATCATATCTTTTTCTGCCGCCGGGAATACATCAACCATGCGATCAACCGTCTTGGCGGCTGAGGTGGTGTGCAGGGTGCCCAGAACCAGATGTCCGGTCTCCGCCGCCGTCAACGCCAAGCGAATGGTCTCCAAATCCCGCATCTCTCCCACCAGGATCACATCGGGATCTTCACGCAGAGCCGAGCGCAGGGCGGCCTCAAAGCTTTTGGTGTCTCGGTGGACCTCCCGTTGGTTGATCAGACATTTATTGGAGGTGTGGACAAATTCGATGGGATCTTCCATGGTCAAAATATGGCCATACTCATTGCGGTTTTTATAATCGACAATGGCAGCCAAGGTGGTGGATTTGCCCGATCCGGTCGGACCGGTCACCAGCACCAATCCTCGTGGGGTTTGAGCAAACTCTTTGAATATTTTTGGGCAGTTCAGATCTTCCAGAGAGAGAATCTCTGATGGGATGGTTCTAAAAACCGCCGCCACCCCTCTGTTCTGATGGAAGGCGTTGACACGAAACCGAGCCAGACCGGGCACCTCGAAGGAGAAGTCGGTCTCCAGGAACTCCTCATAATCCTTCCGCTGCTTATCATTCATGATATCGTAAATCATGTCATGAACCTGCTCCTGGTCCAGTTCGGGCACATTGATGCGCCGAATATCCCCATCCACCCGAATAAGAGGCGGCATCCCCGCTGAAATGTGCAGATCGGATGCACCATTTTTGACACTAAAGGCGAGAAGTTCAGAAATTTCCACTTAGCATAGTCCCCTCAACAAAACGGCGTTTTTACCATATTTTACTGTTTTCACAAGTCTTTTTTAAAAAGAACCCCGTTAATGGGTTCCACGCTTATTGCCCACCATGTCCGGCAGAAACCCAAAGGTTTGCAAAAGCTGAGCCGCTTTATCCTCTTCTCAAAGGGGTTGATGAGAGAGAGCCTCTTGTACCGGATGAAAAAAAGGCGCGCCTCCCCCTGTTGCCTGAGGAAAGAATTTGCTATAAATGGTCGGGTTAGGGATGGATGAATCCATGGATTTTTTGACGACCAGAATTGAGGAGTTGATGTGAGTACCGACAGCAATAAAGCCAAAGCCTTGGAAGCCGCTATTTCCCAGATCGAACGCCAGTACGGCAAAGGCTCCATCATGCGGATGAGCGACCGTCCTGTCCAAGATGTTCCCGTTGTCTCTACCGGCTCCCTCGGAATGGATATCGCCTTGGGAATCGGTGGCCTTCCCAAAGGGCGAATCATCGAAGTCTACGGTCCGGAGTCCTCCGGCAAAACCACCCTGGCCCTCCATGTCGCCGCAGAGGTTCAACGCCAAGGGGGCACGGCGGCCTTTGTCGATGCCGAACACGCCCTGGACCCGGTCTACGCCCGCAAGCTGGGTGTCAACATCGACCAACTCCTCATCTCCCAACCGGATACCGGTGAACAGGCTCTGGAAATTGTCGATATGCTGGTCCGCTCTGGGGCTGTGGATCTTGTCGTCGTCGACTCGGTAGCGGCCTTGACCCCCAAAGCCGAATTGGAAGGGGAGATGGGAGACTCGCACATGGGGCTGCAAGCCCGCCTCATGTCCCAAGCCTTACGCAAACTGACCGGCTCCATCTCTCGCTCCAACACCATGGTGCTTTTCATCAACCAGATCCGCCAGAAGATTGGCGTCATGTTCGGCAACCCAGAGACCACAACCGGCGGCAACGCTCTCAAGTTCTATGCTTCGGTCCGCCTGGATATTCGCCGCATTGGCTCCGTTAAAGATAAAGAGGAGATTATCGGCAACCGCTGCAAGGTCAAGGTGGTCAAAAATAAAATGGCCCCCCCCTTTCGCATTATCGAACTGGATATCATCTACGGAGAGGGTATCTCTCTGGTGGGTGAGGTACTGGATATGGCCGTGGGTGAAAAGCTGGTAGAAAAATCCGGCGCCTGGTACTCCCTGAACGGAGAGAGAATTGGTCAGGGTCGGGAAAATGTCAAACGGTATCTCCTGGAAAACCGTTCCGCCCTCGAAACCTTGGAAGATCAATTACGGGCCAAATTTGAGCTGGCCCCCAAATATGCCAAACCCGGCAAAGAGGCCAATGGCTAATGGCTGATGACGCCATCGTTGAAGAGGCCCCCCTGCGCTATGAGTTGGAGAGCCGCTATCTGGCCTATGCCCTCTCCACCATCATCAGTCGCTCTCTGCCGGATGTCCGGGACGGCCTAAAGCCGGTCCATCGGCGGATTCTGTTCGCCATGCGGGCCTTACGTCTGGAACCTACCACCCCACCCAAAAAATCGGCGCGGGTGGTGGGTGATGTCATCGGCAAGTTTCACCCCCATGGCGACCAGGCCGCTTATGACGCCATGGTCCGACTGGCCCAAGATTTTGCCTCTCGTTATCCCCTGGTGGATGGACAGGGAAACTTTGGCAATATCGATGGCGATGGTGCCGCCGCCATGCGGTATACCGAAGCCCGGCTGACCAAAGTGGCCTGGGCCATGCTGGAAGATCTGGAAAAGGATACCGTCGACTTTATCGACACCTACGACGGCTCCATGCAGGAACCCGCCGTCCTTCCGGCCCGTTTTCCCAACCTGTTGGCCAACGGCTCTTCGGGTATTGCCGTCGGTATGTCCACCTCCATTCCTCCCCATAATGTTGGGGAAATCATCGATGCCGCCATTCGACTGGTCGAAAAGCCCAACAGTACGGTTGCCGATCTCATGACCTGCCTGCCGGGGCCGGACTTTCCTACCGGAGGTCTGCTGGTCTCCGGCAATGAGGAGTTGGCCAAAATCTATCAAGCGGGTCGAGGCAGCTTGCGACTGAGGGCGCGCTGGCACAAAGAGGAGCTGAAACGGGGGGCATGGCGAATCATCGTCACCGAAATTCCCTATCAGGTACAAAAATCCCGTTTAATCGAACGGGTAGCCCAGCTAATCATCGATAAAAAATCCCCTTTTCTAACCGATATTCGTGATGAATCCGACGAAGAGATCCGCATTGTACTGGAGCCTCGCAGCAGCCGCCTGGACCCGGAACTGGTCATGGCCTATCTGTTTAAAAACTCCGATATGGAGAGCCGGTTTACCGTCAACCTCAACGTCATCACCGCCCAGACCCGCCCGGAGGTGATGGATATTCGGGGTATGCTGAAGGCGTGGCTGGACCACCGCTTCATCATCCACACCCGTCGTGCCCAATATGAGCTCAACCGCATTAAAGATCGCCTCCATCTGTTATCAGCCTACCTGATCGTTCATCTTAACATCGATGAGGTCATCGCCATCATCAAAGAGTACGACGAACCGGCACCGGTTTTGATGGAGCGGTTTGGGCTGGATGCCGATCAGGCCGAGGCGATTCTCAACATGCGCCTGCGCAACCTGCGTAAGCTCGAAGAGATCAGCATCCGTCAAGAGATCGAGGAGAAAGAGGCACGGGCCGAGGTGTTGCGTGCCCTGCTTGCCAGCGAAAAAAAAATGTGGCAGGAGATCAAAAAAGAGCTTCGCCAGACCAAAAAAGAGTTTGCCGACCCTCGGCGCACCACCCTGGCCGACACCCCACAGGTTATCTCCCTCAAGCCGGAAGATCTGGTGCAAAGAGAGCCGGTTACCGTCATTCTCTCCCGTCGTGGCTGGGTAAAAACCATTAAAGGCCACGAAGACCAGCTAGACCGGGTCCGCTTCAAGGGGGAAGACGCCCTGTTGCAGGCGATTCAAACCTACAACAATGAGACCATCACCTTCGTCACCACCTCGGGAAAATCCTTCTCTATTCTGGCGGACAAACTCCCCTCAGGAAAGGGGTTTGGCGAACCCCTGACTGTCACTTTCGATATTGAAGGGGGAGATCGGGTCTTTTGGGCTATGGAGACCAATCTGGAACAGGAATATTTTGTCGTCACCCGAATGGGCCAGGGGTTTCGAATCAAGGGGGCGGATCTGATCACCAACCATCGATCAGGCAAACAGGCCATCTCCTTTAAAAAACCAGAGGACTACCCCCTCCATCTCCATCCGGTCAAAGGGAGCCATGTCGCCTCCATCAGCCGAGGCCGCATGCTGCTGATCTGTACTCTGGATGAGTTCCCCCTCCTCTCCAAAGGCAAGGGGGTTCGCATTCAGCGCCTGACCAAAGGAGAACTCTTGGTCGATGCCACCACCTTCAACCTGGATGAGGGGATCAACCTGGACTCCGGAAAGCGCACCCGCCACATTACCGAAGTGGAGAGCTGGGTAGGCATGCGTGCCAGCAAAGGTAAGATGCTTCCCCACGGCTTTTTGAGCGGAGCAGTCTTTGTAGGGACCGGTGCCTCTATTTTGGTTGCAGGAAAAGGCTATACCGGTGAGCTTTTTTAACCGATAAGTCTATAATATAGCCAAATTAAACTAAAAGGGCCACGATTGGGGGCCCTATGTCGGCTAGCTCCCTGGTTGGACTTTGTCTTATCTTTATCGTAAAAAACGTGGGGGTCTGGGGGGCTGCAAGCCCAGGAGTTACTGACCAATTTTTAATGACAAAACTAGGCAGGACCAAAACCGGACCATGGAAAACACCTACTACGATAAAGTTCAAATCCTGCAAACCTTTCGTCAGGCTGCCAAAGAGGGTGTGTTGCTCACCATCCATCTTGGTGGTCAGGGTAAACTCTCCTACGGGACCCGGCTCATCCCCTTTGCCGAAGAAAAGAGTAACGAGACCTCCGGCGTCAACCATGCCACAGACTGCCTGCTGATTGCACCTCTGGAGCCGACGGATGGCAACATAAAAATCCGCAAAGCGCATCAGATCAACCTGCAATTTTATCTGGGACTGCGCCAGTTCAAAACCACCGCCCTGTTTCAAAAGATCATCCCCATTGCCGGAGGACAGGCTATTCAACTCTCCCTGCCCAACCTGCTCCGCTATGATCAACGCCGAGACCAACGCAGGGTGGATATTCCTCAAGAGCTGGCTTTGATGGCCAAAGTACAAAAAAGGGGGGAAAAAGCGGTAACAGCTGATGTGGTGGATCTCTCCCCTGGTGGGCTATCCTTCTCCATTCCCACCCAGCAAAAAAACTGGCTCTTTTCCAAAGGGGATAAGGTCAATGTCAGTATTAGCGGAAAAGTGCTGCTGGGAACCCCCATCACCACCTTTGGCAACGTCACCTACATCGCTACCGCTCGGGATAGCGGCAACATTCAACTGACCAAACAGCAGTATGGGGTTCAGTTTCAGATGCTCTCGGTTGCCAACGCCATGGCGGTGGATAAGCTGGTCAAACGGTTCGAATAACCGCCCTCAATCCATATCACCACCACCCGGAGCCAGCACCTCACGCTTGCCGGCCCCGTTGGCGGCAGAGATCAGGCCGTCAATCTCCATACGCTCAACGATACGGGCAGCCCGGTTGTACCCAATTTTAAAGTGACGCTGCACCATACTGGTACTCACTTTACCCGCCCGAATGACAACCGCAGCCGCCTGATCGTAGAGCGGGTCGTACTCTTCGGCGGCTGAATCGCTCGCAGCCACCTCACCCAGGTCACCCTCATCGGCCCGAGAGACCAGAACCTCGTTGTTGTATTGAGGGGAGCCGGTACTCTTTAAATATTTAACCAGATCATTCACCTCTTCATCGGAAACAAACGGAGCATGTATCCGCTTGAGCAGCGAGGTACCAGGAGGTAGATAGAGACCATCCCCCATACCCAAAAGCCGTTCAGCCCCCATGGAGTCCAGAATGGTACGGGAGTCAATTTTAGAGGAGACCTGAAAAGCCAGACGGGTAGGAAAGTTGGCCTTGATCAGGCCAGTAATGACATCCACTGAAGGACGCTGGGTGGCAATCACCAGATGCAGTCCTGCCGCACGGGCCATCTGAGCCAGTCGAGCGATGGCGGGTTCCACCTCTTTGCCCACCTGAATCATCAGATCAGCCAACTCATCGATCACAATGACAATCAGCGGTTTTTTCTCCAGGGGAATCGGCTCATCCTGCTCTACAGGTGCACCGGTCTCCGGGTCGAATCCCACCTTGACCCGCCGGGTTGGTTGCTCGCCTTTTTCAATACATCTTTCAATCTTCTGGTTATAACCTACCAGGTTACGGACCCCAAGCTCCGACATTAAACGGTAGCGCTCTTCCATCTCGGCCACCGCCCACTTGAGCAGGTTGGCCGCTTTGTGGACCTCAGTCACCACGGGCGCCAGAAGATGGGGAATCCCTTCATAGATGGAAAGCTCCAACATTTTCGGGTCGATCATCAAAAACCGCACCTCATCCGGGCGGGCGTTGAAAAGAATCGAGCAGATCATGGCGTTCACCGCCACCGATTTACCAGAGCCGGTGGTACCTGCCACCAGGAGATGAGGCATTTTGGCCAGATTGGCCGAAAAAGGTACGCCATTGATATCTGACCCCAAGGCAACCGCAAGGGGGTGGTTCAACTTGCGAAACCCTTCCGACAGCAACACCTCTCGCAAATAGACCGTCGCTCGGGTTTCGTTGGGCAGCTCGATACCGATCACCGTCTTACCCGGCACATTCCCCACCACCCGTACCGATTCAGCCGAAATAGAGCGGGCCAGATCGTCCGAGATGGTCACCACCTTGGAGGCCCGCAACCCCGGAGCCGGGTCCAGCTCAAACGTGGTCACAACCGGGCCGGGCATCACGTCGATAATTTGTCCCTTGATTTTGAAATCGGCCAGCTTCTGCTCTAGAAGGCGGGCTTTCTTGCTCAAATCGTCCCGAGTCGGTCCCACACGCACCAGAGGGGGTTCCGTCAGCATATCCAGAGAGGGCAGAGGCATATCTTGGGCCGCCTCCTCTTCCTTAGACTCCAGGGTGCCACTCGGAGGGGTTTCCCCCATCGGCTTGGGCATGCTGATGGGTATTTCAGAGGTTGGAGCGGGGGCTGCTGGTTCAGGTTCGGGAGCCGCTTCCAAGGGCTTCAGGTTGGGTATCGGCTGAGTTGGTTCGTCAGCCAACACCGCCTCGATAATCGGTTCGGGTTCAGGTGTCCCATCCAGCTCACTCTCTTCCACCACCTCTTCAGACGCTTCAAAGGAGGAAAGAATGACCGGTTCAATCATCTCCTCCGGCTCTTCATGCCACGGTTCCGCCTCTTCAGGTTCAGGGGTCAGGGTGACTTCCGGCTCGGCAACTTCGTGTTGAAACAGAGGTGAATCGGGAAGTTCTGGAGCCAAACTCTCCTGGGGCTCCGACCATTCAGGGGCTTCCGGAATGTCAGAAACAGAAGGAGCCGCTGACAGATCCTCCACAACAGGCTCATCCCCTGGCTCTTTATGATCGCTCTCTGGCTCGGAGAGAAAAAAATCTGGCTCGGAACGGGTGAAATCATCCAACTCAGGCTCCACCCGCTCCGGGTAGCTGACCGAAACCGGATCAGCCTCCATGGGTGTCAGCCATTCTGGTTGATCTGCCCCCTCTTTTTTTTGAATCAGCTTGGCAAAAAAACGTTGGACAATAGCCGGGACAACAATCAGACTTCCCCACAGCGCCCCCCCAAATTGGGCCAACGCCTCCCCCTTGGAAACAGACTCTTCTACCTGAACAGGTGCCTCACCCATAAGGGGAGGCGGCTGTTTGTCTAATGCCGCCTGCTGCTCTTGTCGACGCTCCTGCACCTGCTCCAGTGAGTTGATAATAGAAAATCGGCCGATAACCATCAGAGAGAGAATACCCAGCGGTACCAGCAGGATAAGGCTTCCCCATAAGCCAATGGTCTGCACCAACGCCTGGGCACCCAGATAACCGGCCATCCCCCCCGGACCAGCCGGCAGAACAGAACCCTCATCGCCCATTAGAATACTGGAGAGCAAGGTCGTCACCACCGCCAACATCGGCAACGCAGCCAGACGGTCCCAAAACTTGAGTGTCTCCCCTCGGCGAAAGAGCAGCAGCCCCGGGAGACCACAAAAAATCAGCAGCCACCCCGAGGAGTAGCCAAACGATTGCAGTAGAATATCGGCAAGATAGGCTCCCGTAACCCCGCCCAGATTTTGTAGGGGACCGTCACTGGTCTGGTTAAAAGAGGGGTCGTTGGGAGAGTAGGAAAACAGGCTGATAGCCAGATAGGCAGTCAAACAGAGAAATAAAATGCCCAAGCCTTCCCGGAGGATTGTTCTGCGTCGTAAAACAGCCTCCACTTTTTTTTGGCGGTATTGGTTTCCGCGGGACGCCATTTTTCTCACATCTCCATCACCAAAGGAATGACAATAGGTCGCCGACCCAGACGTTTTTTAAAGAAACGGCGCAAGGCCCGCTGGGACAACTCCCGAACACCAGCCGACTCCTCCTCGCTAAAGTCCATGGCTTTCGGCCCCATCTCCAAGGCCAGCTCCACAGCCTCCTTAGCCTCCTCTAACAGCTCCTGATTTTCATCTTCGTAGACCACACCCCGAGTTAACAGCTCAGGCCGTTGAATCATTTTGCCGGACGCCTTTTCCACAATCAGGACGGCAACAACCATGCCATCTTCAGAAAGATGCTTGCGATCACGCAGAACAATATCGCCGATATCACCCACCCCTTTACCATCGACAAAGACCCGACCAGACGGGACCTGGTCGACGACCTGAATCGTCTCACCATCCAAGGCAACCCGGTCGCCGTTCTCGGCAACCAGAGCCTTCTCCTCAGCCACGCCCATTTTAATCGCCAGGCGTCGATGGCGGTGCAGATGCCGGGGCTCCCCATGGATGGGAACAAAAAACTGCGGCCGGGTCAATGCCAACATCAGTTTAAGATCCTCCTCAGGGGCATGACCGGAGACATGAATCTCTGGGACATTTTTTTCGTGAATAACCTCGGCGCCGTTGCGAAACAGCATGTTGATCAAGGTCCAGATGGTGCGCTCATTCCCGGGAATAAATTTAGAGGAGAATACCACCACATCTCCCTGCTGAACGACCACCTCTTTATGCTCTCCGGCAGCAATGCGAACCAGGGATGAGTTAGGCTCCCCCTGGCTGCCGGTGGAGATTAACACCAGTTTGTTACGAGGATAGTTTTTAAACTGTTTGATATCCACCAACGTGTCGGGAGGCACATCCAAAAAGCCAAACTCTCGGGCCGCCTGGACATAGTTGAGCATGGAACGACCATTTAAAATCACCTTACGCCCAACCGATGCCGCCACAGAGATAATCTGTTGCACCCGTTGAATATTGGAGGAGAAGGTAGCGACTATCAGCAGCCCTTTGGCCTTGGGAAAAATTTCCTCAAAGACCGGGGTGATTTCGCGTTCCGAGGTGGTTGCACCAGAGCGGGTAATGTTGGTGGAGTCTGACATCAGCGCCAATACACCCTTTTCACCATATTGGGCCAGGGTGTGCAGGTCGGTTGGGTGATCATCCACCGGGGTGTGGTCTATTTTAAAATCTCCGGTGTGGATAATGGTGCCCAGCGGCGTGGTGATGGCCAACGCCGAAGCGTCAACAATGGAGTGGGTCACCTGAATGGGGCAGATATTGAAGGGGCCCAGTTGAAACTTTTCCCGATTGCGCATCTCGACCATGGTGGCCCGGCCCAACAGGTTATGTTCGGTAAACTTTCCCTTCAAAAGAGCCAGGGTCATGGATGAGCCGTAGATCGGCCCTTCCAGATCGGGCCAGATATGGGGCATGGCACCGATGTGATCCTCATGACCGTGGGTAAGAACAAAGCCAACGATATGATCCCGATTCTCCGCCAGAAAACTGGTGTCTGGAATAATGATATCAATACCCGGCGTATCACCATCAGGAAAGGTCAGGCCGCAATCGACGACGATATACTGACCCCCATAGCCATAAACCATCAGGTTCATGCCGATTTCACCCAAACCACCTAACGGAATGATTTCAAAAGGGGTAGAAGAAGTAGAACGACTCATGATTCGGCCTCTGCCTCTGCCCGTTTTCTTTCAAACCGGCGACCAATTAAAATAGAGATTTCATACATTAACATAATAGGAATAGCCAAAAAAACCTGTGTGAAGGGGTCTGGTGGTGTCAAGATGGCGGCGGCAACAAACGCCAGCACAATGTTATACTTGCGCTTGGCCGCCAATCCAGCCGTCGAAATGGCTCCCGCTTTGATCAATAATAACAGACCGACCGGAAGTTCAAAAACCAGCCCAAAAGCAAAAATGAGCTTGATAACCAGACTCAAATACTCTTTAAGAGAGGGGAGCGCCTCAATGGTCGGCGTGACAAACCCCAGAAAAAACTTAAACGCCAGTGGAAAAACAAATTGATAGGCCAATGCACCACCCAAAAAGAATAGTACAGGCGTAATAACGAGAAAAGGGAGAAAGACCTCTTTTTCGTGCTTGTAAAGACCCGGCGCCACAAACAGCCAGAACTGCGACAGAATAACCGGAAACGCCAGAAAAAGCCCAGCAAAGAACGAAACCTTTACATAGGTAAAGAACGCCTCGTGCAGGCCGGTGTAGATCATTTTGGCATCGGGTCCCAAAATCTTGCGCAACGGCAGGACCAGAAAAGTGAACAGATCTTCTGCAAATCCGTAGCAGATTAGAAATCCGACCAAAATGGCCAAAACCGAGACCATCAAACGGTTTCTCAACTCGATAAGATGCTCGACCAACGGGGCCTTATCTGATGGGAGTGTCTCTGTGGTCATGGCTGACGATCATCCGATGTTTTTTTTAGAGAGACCGTCTTGGTGGGTTCTGGCTCGGAGGGCTCTTCCTCGATATCCCTGTCAAAATCTTTGAAATCGGGGTGAGGATGATCCTCCAGAGGGGGATTGACGGCACTGCCCTGCATGGGATTGATGGCTTGATCCATCTCTTGGCGAACCTTCTGGTCGAACTCGTCCAGATTGATCGTATCCCGCACCTCCCCCACAAGGCGTTGGACCTGACGCAGCCCTTTAGCCAACCCACGGGCCACCTCGGGTAGTTTATCCGGCCCAATCACCACCAATGCGACAATGACAATGATGAAGATTTCAACCCAACCCATTCCCAACATAATGTTTGTTCTCCGACCTGGGGTATGGGGTCAGGAGCCCTCTTTCTTGGTTTGATCTTTGATGGCCTCACTCGGGGCAGGGTCGGCAACAGCCTCCTTCTCCTCTTCATTCATGGCCTCTTTAAAGCTTTTGACGCCTTTACCCATATCTTTCATCACCTTTGGAAGCTTTCCTGCACCAAAGATCACCAAAACGATGACCAGGATGATGATCAACTCCGTCGTTCCCAATCCAAACATAGCAGGGATCTCCCCTCTCTCTATTACTTATAAAAGTAGACTGACCGAAGAATCGGCACCTTTTCCAAGGCAACACCATACCAACAACACAACCCAATTATACTACAGGAAGCTCGTCTTGAATACCAGCCCCCCTATTGAGCTACTGACCTTTGGCCTGCTCCATGGCCTCCAAGACATTCTCATAATCTTGACTGCCCGGCTCCAGCTTTTCCAGTAGCCGCTGCCATCTTTTGATGGCCACATCCCGCTCGCCAAGTTGAAAAGCCACCACCCCCATAAACCAAAGAGCTTCGGTATTATCCGGGTCCTTGGTGAGAATATCCTGGAAGAGAGTGAGGCCCGCCTTCACCCCTTCCGACTCTCCACTACGAACCTGGACCTCTGCCAAGGCCACCGCCACCTCCAGATCGTTGGGGTCCAGAGAGAGGACATGGGTATAGGCCTGAATAGCCTTATCCATCTCGCCCAACACGCCATAAGAGCGGGCCAGCTGCATCCAGCCTTTTTTATTCTCCGGCTCCTCTTGCATCCGTTCAGCCAACCGCTGGACCATATCCTTGATATCAGACTCGGAAACCGCTTGCTTTTCTTGGGTTGGCGGCACCTCTTTCGGGGTTCCCAACAGCAGATACAGACCTGAACTGACCAGCGAAACCAGCAGAATAACAGAGACACCCCACCCCTTGTTGATGGAGGCCGTAGCAGCGACACCGCTGTTTTTCTTCTGCTCTTTCTCTGCTGCCACTTTCAACCCATCCAGGCGAACCAAAACAGCAGCCAACTCACTCTCCAGCCGCCTTTTCTCCTCTTCGCCCTCCGGGTTATCCCCCTCCTCCAGGTCAATCTCCTTGAGCTGCCTGAGCAGTCGGTCTCTCTCAAAGGTCAACTCTGTCAGAGGATCTCCCTCCAGGCCAACCGGCAGGGGACGACTACCCCGTTGAGTAAACAGGGGATAAAAAACAAAGGCCAAACTAAACAGTAGTATGGCAGGAAGAGACCAGAACCATGTCATTTTCAGCACCTACGGCAGACAACACCTACCAGGAAAGAGGGAAAAAACAGTGCGGGGAGTTTAACGGAATCCATCCTTGGATGCCACAGCTTGCAGAAAGGAAATGAATGTTAAAAAGATAATATCAAAAAAATCAACTTTTTGGCTTTGAGCTTCGGAGCAGTCTGAGAAATTCAGTGGGATACTTTTTTTCAACAGGAGCCGAGATTTTACCGGATCGACTAACGGTCCGACAAAAGGAGGAGATGATCTCCGCATCCAGCCCATCCCGCTTATCGGGGTTTTTTAGCACCAGATAGGCCTCGACCATCTCTTTGAAGATCTCCTCAGCCCCCGGATCTCGATTGACATCCGGATGGTATTTCCGGGCCAGATCACGGAAAGCTGCTTGAATACCGCTGGATGTGGCATTTTTGGGAACACCCAACACAGCATAATAGTCGGTTAGCTTTTTATCTTTATTCATGGCCCACCCAATCTACACTAAATGTGAACATAAGACAAAAAAAGGGGCTAGAAAAATCTAGCCCCTTTTGAGCATGTTGACAGGGAGCCTGAGGCCACTAAGAACCTTGGGGGTCCAGCCTGTTTCCAGAGGCCCCAATGGACTCAGTTCTCCTGTGTCAACACACCCGAGTACCAAGTGTCAAGTCAGGTTAGACAGCAACCAGAGCGGAGGAACCCTCTTGGTGCAGAACCAGCTTGGCAATACGCTTGGAGTGGAGATAGATCCGCTTGTAGTTTTCCAGGATATCGCTTTGAAAGGTGAAAATCGCCATATCCTTTCCGGAAACCTTGCCACCAGAAAGCAGTTGCTGATGACGCTCCAATACCAGCTTATCCATACCGTCAACAATATCATCTTCCAACTTCAAGACCATTTTTGCGGCATCCGGACGATCATGCTCATAGGAGACCATGGCGGAATGGAAAGCCTTGACCACCATCTCGTGAAAACCGGTCAGAGTAGCAATGGCCTCTTCATCCAAATTCACCTGACGAGCCGAACAGACCTCGGAAAGATGGTAGAGATGGGTCTCGATGATATCACCGATATTTTCCAGTTCGGTAATGGTCGTCATCGCCGACATGGCTTCGTCAGAACTCCCCTCAGAAAGATTTTCCTGACCGATACGGGCCAAATATTTGGAAATCTCACCATAGAGGATATCGACCTGATCATCTTTATCCCGAATAACCGCCATCTTATCGACATTCCCTTTGAAAACACCGGCAGGAACATCCCTTAACATCTCTTCCACCACTTCACCCATACGGCTGGCCTCACGGCGTACCATGCTCAAAGCCAATGGAGCAGAGGTCAACATCCCCTCATCGAGATATTTGTGTCTGAAAGCGGCTTGAGCCTCTTCTGCCACACCCTCTTTTTTGGTGGGCACAAGCTTATTCACCAAATTGGCAAACTGGGTGACAAAAGGAAGGGCCACAAGCGTGTTGACCAAATTGAACACCGTGTGGGCATTGGCAATCTGTCGCGGTACTTCGGCAGAGAGCTTAGCCGCCCCTTCCAGATCGGAAACCGGCGACATGGAGACAACAAAGCCACCCAACTGATCAATGAAGCCGATCCAGAGCAGGACCCCGAAGATGTTGAACAACAGGTGAACCACCGCCGCTTGTACAGCCTCCCGGCTTTTACCCATACAGGCCAACAGGGCTGTTACGCAGGTACCCACATTGGCACCAAAAGCCAGGGCGATACCAGCCGGCAGGGTCACAAACCCCTGGGACGCCATCACAATTACCAAACTCGTGGTTGCCGAAGAGGACTGGACAATGCCGGTAAAGGCGGCTGCCACCAAGACCCCCATGAGCGGATTTTCCATGGATTTCATCAAATCCAGGAACGGCTCAAAGCTGCGCATGGGTTTCATGGCGGAACTCATGACGCTCATGCCATAGAAAACCAAGCCGAGCCCCAGGAGCGTCAAGCCCCAGTTCTTCAGCTTGTCATCTTTGGCCATGATGCTGATCATGAAGCCACCGAAGACCATCCACAACGCATATTTGGTTACCTTGAAGGCAACAATTTGTGCGGTAATGGTGGTACCGATATTGGCCCCTAAAATAACGCCGATTGACTGGGACAGGTTCATCAGACCCGCGGTCACAAACCCCACCACCAACACCGTCGTAACAGACGAAGATTGGACGACAGAGGTAACCAAGGCTCCGGTGAAAACACCCGCAAAGCGGTTGGTGGTCATTTTTGCCAAGACATCACGCATCTTGTCTCCAGCCACCTTCTTCATCGAGTCGGTCATCATATCCAGACCGAAAAGAAAGAGAGCCAGACCACCCAACAATTTTTGCACCAACACACCCCAGTCAACTTCCCCTTTGCCTGCCGCAAAGGCTGGGTCTGATGTGAACAGGATAAACGCTCCCACCCCCATCATCGCCCAGATCGCCGGGTTTTTCCTCATGATTCTCAACAGATTCGCCATATTTTCTCCCAAAGGTGCCAAAAAAGTGGACCATTACCATGAAACAAGATGACCGTTAGCAATGCGGCCCGTTACATTCGTGAAAACACGGACATCCTGAATTTAACTGTTTTCTGAATTTCATTAATAAGAATAACGAAACCTCAATCCAGCCAACTCTTTGGAAAGAGGTAAGATTCAGGCTAAAGCTTCTCTTATCGGTTTTTTTCCATATTGAGATTTTTTTGAGAAGTTTTCAAGATATATTCAGGCTTATATCTCTTTTTTTTAACATCAACCTAATATTTCACGTTTTCCCCCTTTTTTTCTCCTACCGGTGAGCTCTCTTGGATGTGTTGATTCTCGTTCTCTTCAACCAAACATACATGTTTTTATTGGTTGATTTCACATATAATGAGCGTGAATTCTGCCAGGATAATTACGCTTTCCCTGGGTCAGCCTCTGACTTTTTTCGTTTTTTTTATAGCAATTAAATGGGAATGATTCATAATATCCCCCTTTACCGTTCACAAAACAGTTGGCTGGTTTTTTATATTGAACAAGGGAGAACAAAACAAATGGGCCTCATTTCATCGCTAACCTTAAGAGCAAAACTGTCCGTCATGCTCTTGCTTCCACTGGCGGGCTTGCTACTTTTCGGCATTCAAGGGGTCTCCATCAAACAGGATATGAGCAGCAGAATGGCCTCCATGTCCGAACTCTCCGGCTTGGCTGTTCGTATCAGCGCCATGGTCCACGAGACACAAAAAGAGCGTGGAATGACAGCCGGCTTTCTGGGAAGCAAAGGGAAAAAGTTTCGCTCGGAACTTCCCAAACAGAGAGGGCTGACCGATGGCAGGGCTGCCGAGTTGAAACGCTACCTTCAGGGGTTCGATGCCAGCGCATTCAGCCCAACCCTCAACAGCAACCTTACCCAGGCCAACGCTCAACTCGAACAGATCTCTCGAATCCGCTCATCGGTTGACAGCCTCTCCATCCCCCTGGGAAAAGCCCTTGGCTATTACACCTCGATGAACGGACAATATCTCAACACCATCGGCACCATGACCAAACTGGCTCCTGATGCAGAGATGGCGACCCTGACGGCAGGATATGTCAATTTTCTTCTCGGAAAAGAGCGAGCCGGTATTGAGCGGGCGGTATTAACCGGCACCTTTGCACGCAACAATTTTGCCCCGGGCATGTTTAGAAAATTCGGTACTCTGGTTACCGCTCAAGATACCTACAACACGGTTTTCCTCTCACTGGCGACCGACGCCCAAAAAGCCTTCTATAACGAAAAAATGTCGGCCTCATCTGTCACACAGGTACAAGAGATGCGGGAGGTGGCCTTCCGAAAAGGCATTGCCAGCGAAAAGTCCGATATCTTGGGAACCATCTACCAGGAGATTGGCTATGGAGGGGCCATACATCAGTTTAAAAATTATGTTTTACGCCTCTCTCCCCAATATGCCACCGGATTTATGGATCGATACACCCGCCTTAACAAGGCCATGGACCGTTTCGACAAACTGGCAACCGCCCAAGAGAAACAGTCCATTCAGACTATCCGACGTGTTCTGGACCTCTATAAAGCAGGCATCGACAAGATCTCACCCCTGATCAAGGCAGGAAAATCAACAACCGAGCTGGACCAAGCGGTTAAGGTGGATGATACCCCTGCCATCAATGCGCTGATTGCCTTGAGCCAATCCACTGCCAGTGGACAGTTTGGCATCGATCCCAACTACTGGTTCAAAACCATCACCAGCAAAATCAACCTTCTCAAAGAGGTGGAAAACCGTATCGCCGACGACCTTTCCCGCCGGACCGATGAGTTGAACGGAGCCGCCTCTTCGGCTTTCTGGGCCTACCTGATCTTCACAACTATTGTAGTCCTGATCTCTGTTGGTATCGGTATGATGATTACGCGGGAAATTATCCGTCAACTGGGTGGGGAACCTTCGGATGTGATGGCCTCCACCAATCGAGTGGCCAACGGAGACCTTTCCGAGGTCTTTGGCGTCTGCATGCAGACCGGTATCTGTGGTTCGGTCCAGATGATGGTGGGCAGACTACGGTCTACTGTCAGCACTCTCATCGAGGTGGGGGACAACATTGCCTCTCAAAGTCAGTCGGTAGGCACCAGCTCCAACGAAGTTTCCGAAGGGGCCTCCAACCAGGCCGCCTCCATCGAGCAGACCTCCTCTGCCATGGAACAGATGACCTCCAATATTCAACAAAACACCGAGAACGCCAGAGCCACAGAAAAAATTGCCCTCAAAGCCTCTAAAGATGCCAAAGAGGGGGGCGATGCGGTTGCCAAGGCGGTCAAAGCGATGAAAGAGATTGCCGAAAAAATTTCCATTGTCGAGGAGATTGCCCGCCAGACCAATCTGTTGGCCCTGAATGCTGCCATTGAGGCGGCTCGAGCAGGAGAGCATGGCAAAGGGTTCGCCGTGGTTGCCGCTGAAGTCAGAAAACTGGCTGAACGGAGTCAGTCCGCCGCCGGAGAGATCACCCAACTCTCCTCATCCAGTGTGGTGGTTGCTGAGCGGGCTGGGGTTCTGCTCTCCACCCTGGTTCCCGATATCCAAAAAACCGCTGAGCTGATTCAAGAGATCGCCGCCGGCTCTGAAGAGCAAGACCAGGGAGCCAGCCAGATCAACAACGCCATCCAGCAGCTGGATCAGGTGATCCAACAGAATGCCGGTTCGGCCCAGGAGATGGCCTCAACAGCCAGCGAACTCTCTCAACAGGCGGCAGAAATGCAACGAACCATCTCCTTCTTCAAACTGGGCGACAACCATGCGTCGGAGTCGTCGGATAACCGGGATATTGCTCTTTATTAGAAGTGATTGCCCCCCTTTTTCTCTCTTAAGTCGGGAGCCGCTGCAGGCGGCTCCCGTTTTTTTTTGGGTGATTAATCGCCCTTTCACTCTTTTCCCCCTTGATTCCACCTCCACGCCACGTCACGATTCCCCTTTCACTATTTGACACATTTTTTGGTGGGCACGTTGATATTTTCCTGTCAACAGACCCAGATGGCATTCACTTTTTTTGCATAGGAACAGACCATGGCGGACACAGACGGAATGACCGATTCTCACGACTATTATCTGGATATCCCGCAGAAGGACCCCGGCTATCCTCTCAAGGGGTGTCATGCACTGGATTGGGGGATGAAGAACCGACTGACCAACATTTTCAACCCCAAAACCGGACGAACCGTCATGCTAGCGGTAGACCACGGCTATTTTATGGGACCAACCACCGGTTTAGAGCGGATTGACCTCACCATCAATCCCCTGCTTCCCTATGCCGATACCCTGATGTGTACCCGAGGTATCCTCCGCTCCACCATCCCGGCAACCTTCAATAAAGGGGTCGTTTTGCGGGCCAGTGGCGGACCCAGCATCTTGAGCGAACTGTCCGACGAGCGTATTGCCGTCAACATGGAAGATGCCATCCGTCTGAACAGCTCGGCGGTTGCCGTTCAGGTTTTCATCGGCGGAGAGTTCGAAACCACTTCGGTCCATAACATGACCCGTCTGGTCGATGCGGGCAATCGCTACGGCATGCCGGTTCTGGGGGTGACAGCGGTCGGTAAGCAGATGGCTCGAGATGCCAAATATATGCGTCTGGCGACGCGAATTTGTGCCGAATTGGGCTGCAGTTATGTAAAAACCTATTATGTGGAAAAAGATTTTGAGACCGTCACTGCCGCCTGTCCGGTACCCATTGTCATTGCCGGCGGAAAAAAACAGCCAGAACTCGACGCCCTGACCATGGCCTACAACGCCATTCAACAGGGGGCTGCTGGTGTGGACATGGGACGCAATATTTTCCAGTCCGACGCCCCAGCCGCCATGATTCAAGCGGTCTCCCGCGTGGTTCACGAAGAGATGAAACCTCAAGAGGCCTTCGACTATTACGAAACCTTGAAAAACGAAAAATAACCGGCTCTGACCGCTCCCCTCCAACAGGGGATGGGAGCGGTCAGATCGATGGTATCGTGTCGTATCCTTTCCACAAAAAAGGTGTGGTGAGAGATGCGTTGCGGATGGATCCGGGAAGGGCTAATCGGTACGCCACAAACGACCGAGACAGTCTGGCCACCAATAGATGGTCTCCTCATCCTTACGGGTCAGCCCCGCTACCGGCCCATCCTGTGAAACCACAAAAGCCACCGCTCCCGGACACTGACCGACAAAATTAACCGCTGAGGCGTGTCGAGCACCCATTTTTTTAAAGTCAAGATGGATCGAAGGAAAAAAAGGCTCCTCCTCCCAAGAGACAATCTGCCCTTGCCAAGCGTTGGCATGGAGCATGGCACCAAACGTCAGGGGTTTTAAACGGTCTGAAAGAACCAAGGCGCCATCCATATGGGTCAAGCGGGCAAAAAGCTCCACCAGATTGATCAACTCACTCTTCACAGTCCGAAAACTATCGATATGGACATGGCGATCATGGGTCTTGGGGTGTCTCTTGATCCACTGCTCCAACCGGGCAAATTGAGAGAGAATAGCACTCCCTTCCGGGGCCTCCCGCAAAGGGAACCGAGAATCCATCCAGGGCATGGCCTGCTTTTGGGTGGCAGTGGGAAGCCAGATCACCGCGCCGCCGTGGCCGCCGGCTGAGATCTCCAGAAGCAGCCGATCGATCCAATCTCGATAGACCCGCCAATAGAGCATCTGCAACGACTCAAACTCAGGGTGTGTTTGAATCTCCTTGACCAGACTCCAAGCCAGGGGGCTCTCGGTAAAAGAGATGGGTTGAGCGTGGGTAAAAACCCCGGATGAAAACTGCCCAATAGAGGTTGCCCCACGGAAAAGATGGAGATTGCCCGCCTCCTTCGCTGCCACAGTCAACGAGCCGATGGCCGGACGGGCAAAGGTGTGGGCATCAAAGCGATGCAGCCCCTGTTCGGGAAAGTGCAACACACCAACAATATCCAACTGGCTCAATGGGTCCGCCACAGGAACCACCACCAGGGTGGTCTCCATGGGATCGAAGGAGGGGGCCAGCGCCACCAGGGAGTCGACTTGAAGCGGCAGGGGGTTTTCTAGAATCAGAGGATGGATACCCTGCTGCTCCCTCTTGGTATTCATTTCGGCAAGATCGGTCATCAGTGTGACGCTGACCTGAATGGGGTGGTCCTCTTTTCGGTGCATGCTGGCATAGTAGACTGCATCCAGAATAGCCCGAATCTGCTCTACTCTCGGTGGTTTACCTTCTCTTCGACCATCCGAGCTCTGCCAGAACTGAATAATCTGCTTGAGAAGGGGATCATTAAAAACCACCTTTTCTGTCTGGCTGCCCACCACCTGGATCAACTCTCGCTGCACCTTCAAAAGAGCATCTTCCCCCCGCCTTCTCTCGATGATACCGGCGAGAATATTGGCTAGAGCCATCAAGGCCCGCTCTTCATGCTCTTCACAGACATGCCCTTCAGGAACATACAGGTTGATCACCCCCAAAACCTGATCCCCCGAGAGAACCGGTACACAGTAGTGACCATGGTCTGCCATCCCCCTAAATCGAATTTCATGACGATAATCAACACATCCAGTAAAAAGAATTTCACTCCTCTCTGCTGCCCGCCCACATAAACAGCTGCCGAAGGGGACTCGGGCGCACTTTTTCACCAGCTCTTCGGGAAGATCCTGATGGGCTGCCAAAACCAGAGTATTATGGAGTGGATCAACCAGGAAGATACTCCCCTTGGCATGAAAGGCCAGGTCGGGAATGGTCAGCATAAGATCCAGAAAATTCTGCAGATGCTCCTCCAGGGTCAGCGGTTCCAGAGAGAAGCGCAGCGCCGCACTGACAATCTCTTGCAGATGCCTGTTTTGTTCAATAATTCTGTCAATTGCAGTCAAAGGCCCAGCCTCTCCAGCCGATCAGGAGTGCCGGCACAATACCGGAAATCCCCCTTCTACTTTGCTATTCTCAACTTAGCAGAGAAAAAAAACAACCAAAAGCCGACACCACCTGTTTATCCCCAACCAAAGAGGAGAGCAGGAAGCCTGTTTGCAACGGCCCATAGTCCACTCAAAAGGGTGACCCCTACAAATTATTTTGTTGATCAGGTAGCATGAGCGGGCCTCTTCATTCTCATTGACCAACAGGAGCCAGCAAGAGACCATGAATCCTAACCCTTCCCCCTTCAGCACCCGCTTATCCTGGATCGCCCTGGCTGCTCTGCTGCTTTTTTTCTCCACGGTTCCCCTACCCGACCCGCTCTCCGCTCCCCAACTGGCCCACCTTATCCTCGCCATGGGAGCCTTTCCGCTTATTATCGGCGCCATGATCTACTTCACCCCCACCCTGACCCGCAGCGCCCCACCAGAAGGGAGGGTTCGCCCCCTTCCCCTGCTGGCTCTTTTGATTGGCACCACCGCCCTGGGGGCCGTGGGATACCATCTTGACCTGATCATTCTGGCTGCTCCTGGGGGAATCATCCTCTGCGGTACCCTTCTTCACTGGATGAATGGACGCAGCAGACGGTGCCTGGGAGATCCTCACCCCGGTTTAAATTGGTACCAAGGGGCGCTGATCTTTCTCCTTTTGGGCCTGACCTCCATTCTGCTGGCCCACCAGTGGCCTCAAGGGTGGTCCAGTCTGCGCAGCATTCACCAACAGTTTAATATCATGGGATTTATCGGTTTGACTGCCATCGGTACCCTGCAAGTTTTTCTGCCGACAGTCGGGGGCTATTCCGACCCCAATACCGGGACTCGACTCAAACAGCACCTCCCTTTTGCTGTCGTCGGCACCCTGTTTCTGGCGGCCGGGGCCGCTGACATCCCATACTGTGATCTGCTGGGAAAAGCGCTCTGGCTGGTTCCCCTCCTCTCTCTCGCTCACCCTTGCTGGAAAAATCGCCAGAAGTTTAACCCCCGCTCCGGGGCGGCCTTCTCTCTGCTTGGCGCTTTATGGGGTTTTATCGGGCTGGTGGTAACAGGAGAGGCAACCACTCTCCCCTACCTGTTCTATTTTTTTCTCTTCCCGTTGGTCACCGGGGCGTTGAGCCACCTGCTGCCACTCTGGTGGTGGCCGGGAGTACCCACTCAAAAACGCGATGATGCCCAGCGCTTTCTGGGTGGATGGGGGGCCTATCGGCTGTTGGGGTTTTACGGGGCCGGATTGGTGGCAATCTGGCACCACGATTGGGGAGGTTGGATAGGGTGGGTAACCCTGCTCTCTTTTGCTGGTCAGCTCCTCCCAATCCGTTTTTTGACCAGCCCCAATAACCGCGTAAACACCAGCGAATAAGCGATCAATCTGCCTTGTTAACGAAAGCTATAGACTCCGCAGCCATTCCGGACGCAGGCCGGACTCCTGTTGGCGGGCGGCATCAATTTCAGCCAACAGGCGTAGCCGATCTTTAGGTAGATTACCTGCCAATGCCAGGGCGTTGGAGGCATGGTTGGACCGAAAAATGAGCCGCTTTGGTGGAGTGGTCAAGGTATCAATCAGTCGATACTGCTCTGCCAAAACAGCCTCATCATCCTGAAACTCAAAGGGAGGATCAAACCGAGCCAGAAAATCGGCTTGTACCGACTCTTCCAGATGGAGCTGTAGCGTTGACAGATAGTGGAGGGGAACTTGATGAAGCAGAGCTACGGTTCCCTCAATATGCTCCTGCCACAGCTCCTTCCCCCCCAACCCCAGCACCACGGTTGCAGAGACCTTGATCTGGGCCTCATGGGCCTTGAGCAGCCCTTCCACCATGGCAGCAGGGGAAGCCCCTTTGCGAATACGCTTTAAAAGCGGGGCATAGCCACTCTCGATACCGTAGTAGATCAAGGAGAGTCGATTAGCCCGCAGCAGAGCCAACTCAGCCACCGATTTATTCAACAGGTTGGCCGGCAAAGCATAACAAGAGACCCGAGTCAGCCGAGGAAAACGGCGAGCCAGGTGGGTCAAAATCTGGATAAGATGCTCTGTCGGCAAGGCCAACGCATCGCCATCCGCCAGAAAAACCCGGCTGGCCTCCGGCCACCAAGCTGCCCCTTTGTCAATATCAGAGAGAACCGAATCCAATTCTCTGGCCCGATAGCTTTTCTCCCGATACATGGAACAGAAAGTACAACGGTTGAAACTGCAACCAATGGTTGCCTGGATGATCAGGTTGTTCCCCTCTGAAGGGGGACGATAGAGTGGCATCTCATATTTCAACATCAACCGGCCCCTTCCAAGAAAAACAATTCCATTAATATTATTTAATGAAAGTATAACTGGTATTACTTAATGAAAGTATAACCGGTTATATAAAAAAATCATTCAATTTATGCCATCATTATTGTAATATACAAAGTGAATAGAGCAAATAACAGGGTGTTTTTGGCCAAAAAAGCGTCTTTCCGGCCTGTTATCTCATCGATTATTCAATAAAAGTGCAATCGACCTGGCTTTCTTTTCCTGGAATTCCATCTCTTTTCACCTTAAAATCAACGAATAATCGCTGACTATCGATAAATGATCACCGGGCAGAATAATTCATCTATATTATTCAATATTCTAATATTTACAATAAGTTGCAACAGTTTTTTTATCATAATATTAACTTTATCTGTAATCCACACTTCCCGGTTTACCGATAAACCCCTATATCCGGCGGGTAAACCGCAGTCATAATGAATCGTCGAGGAGATTACGAGATGAAGGATTTACTGGTACAACTAAAAAAACAGGGAGGAAAGGTTCTGCTCGTCGGCATACTGGCAACCGGACTGACGGCCTGTGGGGGGCACACCATCGACCCTACAATGAGTCTCATGCCAACCTATGAAATGCCGGCGGCCGTTGTGGTTCAATCACCACCGGTTGCCATGCAGGGCCATAACAATTTTGGCTACAGCCCTATTTCATCTGGGGCACACTATGGTGCGACTCAACAGCGCAAAAACTTTAGCGCCCACAGCAACGGGTATCAGTCTGCTCCAACCCAAAGCATGCCCAGAACCCTCTCCAACCCCGATGGTTCGACCGTCATTCAACAGTCGCCCATTACGGTTCAACGGCCCTCTATCGTGGTACCACAACAGCCGATCTGGGTTGGCAATCCGCCCATGCCGATTCCTCAACCGCCTGTTGTGATCAATCAGCCGCCGGTGGTCTATGACCAACCCAACATTACGGTACGCCCCCCACAGGTTGAGTTGAACGTCCACCCTCCAGAGGTTGAGTTCCACCATCCTCCGGTTCGTTCTGCACCCATGATGATGCAACCCATGGTGATGCAACCCATGCCGACTCAAATGATGAACTGTGTGCCTGCTCAAGCCTACATGCAGCATTCGAATTGCTACCAGCAGCCGTATCAGCAGCAGTATCAGCACCAACAACAGCCGCCCATGACCATGACGGCACCAAGCCAACAGAGAATGATGGCACCCTCTCAGGTGGTTCCGACCCAACCCAGGAGGGAAGATTATCTGCCACCCAAGTAAGAGATAACAGCCAAACCATTTTCAACCATCAGTAAGGAATGTATCTGCTATGAAGAACGCCACCTCACTTTTTTCAATCCTGGCCCTGGCCACCACCCTTACCTTGGGGGCAGGCGCGGCACAGGCGGGGATGCTTCAGGTTCCTCATAATGCACAGGATCGGGTGATTGTCTATACCTACAAAACCCAGTTCGCCCATCCCATCGACTACTGGTGGCACTTGAACCCTTCAGAGTCCGGGTCATGGGACTATTTTTCTCCAGTCAGAGACGTCGCGCAGCCTCTACCGGTAGAGCGGGGAACCCTGCCAACCTTTGGCACGCGCAAACCAGGTACCAGATCTCAACCAAGCACTTTACAGAAAGCTAGGAATCCATTTTCTCGTGCAGTGTATGGAAACCCAGCCGTCACAGGAACACCTCCTGCCTATCAGCAGGCCCATTACTAACGCGGCTATCAACACAAGAGCAAAAGGGAGTAAACATGAAAACACTTGTTCGAAAACGCATCAAAACCACCGTGCTCGCCGGGGCCGCACTCATTGCAGCCTCCGTCATGGCACCCCAACAGGCAAAAGCGGATGCGACGTTGGCAGCCATTTTGGGTGGTTCAGCTCTTCTGGGGCTGATTTTCCACGCCAACCAACCTATGCCGTCCCCATCCTATCAAAAGGCAAGCGAGATGTTTTCGCATCCAGGTTATGGCACTACGGTTCGCTATAGACAGCCTCATCGCATGTCTTCCATGCCGTATTACCCCAACTATGCTCCGGTTGTCTATGCATCCGTAGCGCCGGTTGCCATGCAGCCAAGCCCTTATTATCAGATGGCTCAACCGGTCAACTTTCAAGTAACCGCTCCTCATGGCATGTATCCCCAGAGCGTTTATCACTCCAGTGCCAACATGAACTATCCTGCGGCGGCACCGGTTATGCAACAACCCATGCAGCAGCCGATGCAACAGACCATGCATCAGCCCATGCAACAGATGCAGCAGACCATGCATCAGCCTGTCCAAGCACAACAGATGTCCTACAGTCCGTATGGCATGGGCATGCAACAGCCTCAATTCGGAGCCGTCTATCCTCAGTTCTGATTGATGTTGATCTCAGTAAAAGAGACTTCCGGCTTTAATGGCCGGAAGTCTGTGATTTTTTTTATTTTTTTATCCTATTCGAGGAAATAATCATGGACAGGCCGGGAAACAAAAACCTATCAACATCCGCTCCCCTTGGGCTTCTGTTCCTTGTGACCATCCTTCTGTTTACCACGGCAGGCCAGGCAGACTCCGATAAACAAACCCATGAGACCTATCGGACACCGGGAAAACACTATTACTATCCCAACCACTATTTTTCCCCCTACAACTATCAATCCAGCGGCGATTTTGCCGAGCGGCCCATGGTGATTCCGCCAACCGTTCCTGTATTCAACCAGCCTGCCTACTTTCATATGACAGGGCCAGCTGCTCGCCGGGCCACGCCTCAACCCAACTATTACCAAGGATTCGCACCTGTTGCGCCTCACTACAACCCGTACCAGAGGGGCCCCCTCTCCTATCTCGGCACGCAGGGATACCCACAGGCCAGCAGGGTACCTCACTACCCTCAACAGTATGGGGTACCTCACTACCCTCAACAGTATGGAGCACCTCACTACCCTCAACAGCCTAGGGCACCTCAGTACCCTCAACACTCCATGGCACCTCAGTACCCTCAACACTCCATGGTACCCCAGCATCCACAGGCCATGGCACCTCAACGCTACCCAGCGATGAACAGCGCCCAACCGCAGCCCATGATGCCCCAGGCACAAAACCAGCCTCAACAGCATCAGGCCATGGCTTTGAATTCGCCACAAAGAGAGACAGAGCAACAGACTTTTTCTCTCCATGTTGGCAGTTTTCTAGTCTATTCAAAGGCCGATGAAGTGGAGCAGAAGCTTAAAGAGTTAGGGGTGGAATCCTACCGTCAAGAGGTGACAAAAGAGGGTATACGTTATCTGCAACTCCATGCCGGCCCCTTTCCGAGTAAAGAGGTGATGAAACAGGCATCCCAATTACTGGAGAGCAACCAGATTAAAAATCGGGTTGTTGTACGCTAATCCCATGAGACACCACCCCTCTTACCTTCTGGGGGTCGCCCTTCTCTTCATGGGGGCCATTTTTTTATTGAATCCCCAGCCAACTCAGGCCAACCCAGATCTGTTGGGAAGCCGGCTGTTGACAGAATCCCCTTCCAAGCGAGGACGTATGGCTCGCGGGGGTCAACTTTACGATAACTGGGCGGTAACCTTGGGAAAATCTCTTCCCAGCAAGGAGCACCCCGCCTATCCAAAATTGGGGCAAAAAACCGGTGGAGAGACTTGGCGATGCAGCACCTGCCATGGCTGGGACTACCGTGGGGCAGAGGGAATCAACAAAAAAGGAGCCGCCGATTATACCGGCATAATCGGTCTGGAGCAGATGAGAGGGGTGGCACAGAAAAAAATCATTCAGATCATTCGCAACCCAATCCACCAATTCAGTCAGGCCACTCTTCCCGACGATGCGGTCGCTGACCTGGCTCTGTTTGTCAGCGAGGGGCAGATGGATATGTCGGCCCTTAGTGAGCCAAACACCCAAAAAGCTCAAGGGGAATCACAGGGAGGGGCACTTTTCTTTCACACCATTTGTGTCCGTTGCCATGGTGTGGATGGTCGCCATATCAACTTAAGTCAAGAGAAGGACAATCCCCTGTTTCTGGGTGCCATAGCCAAGCGCAACCCTTGGAAATCGATGCATAAAATAAGAAACGGACAACCAGGGACCATTATGATATCCTTCATTACCCTCCTCAATGAAGCCGACCAGATGAACATCCTCTCCTATGTCCAGACTCTACCGGAAAAATAGGCCTGACTTTAAGAGATAGCCGATACTCGCCTAAAACCCCTGCCACCCTTTCGGCCACAACCCCTGTTTGCCTGGACAAATAGTCCCCTTTAAAAAAAAGAAAACTGCATTTTTTTTCTAGACTTGACAAGCCAATCTGTTACACCATAAGCCTATGGATGGGTGACGATCCAAACTCAATCACCTCAAAACCAAGGGTCGGCAGAGACCAAAACCACTTTTATTGACAAGAATCTTTGCACTTTGCCTTTACGGCATGTAAATTATCGTTTTTTCGCACCAGAGACAGAGGCCCCACATGACTAAAGCAGATATCGTTGATGTGCTGTACTCCAAGTTGGAGTATCCCAGAAAAGAGACTCAAGAAATTGTCGAAGCAATGTTTGAGATGATCAAAGTGGAGCTGGAGAAGGGAGAGAGCATCAAACTTCCCGGTTTTGGTAACTTTGTCGTGCGCAGCAAACGCTCACGCGTTGGTCGCAATCCGAAAACCGGTGAAGAGATGGAGATCACGGCCCGACAGGTTCTAACCTTCAAGCCCAGTACCATCCTGAGAAATCGCGTGCAAAACGGAAAAAAAAGCTAACACCCCCCCATCAGATAACCAGAAGGGAGAGCGGATAGAGCGGGAAAAACCAACCCCTCTATCCGCTCTCCCCTCCTCTCACCCCCCCTTCAGCCCAAACCTCTTTCCTATACCAGCCAAATCAGTGCAAAACCGGACACAACGACTAGAGTGTGTCGAGAATATCCGAAACCCGTTTGGACGCAATATCACGAATATGGAACTGACCCAGAGTGTCGACTTTAAACACCCGACTCACACCCACCCATTTTTTACTCACAGCTGAGAAGGGTTGCCAAAATCCTTTTGGAATTATAATTTCTCCTTTTGAATCAAAGGCAAAGAGATAAGCCTCTTTCGGAACAATTTGAAAAACCAGTCGGATATCCTTCAGGCTCTCTTGGGTAATGGCAAAATACTCATCGCCATTATTGACCGTTTTGCCCAGCATGGCCCGGATAGAGACCGAAAGATCTCCACTCTCTAAAAGCGTCAGGACAAACTGCTGATCAACCCGCTCAGCGTTATTCGAGGTAGCACGGTACGGTGTACGCCAGTAGCGGACGATGGGAACCTTCAAACTGTCGAAAAAACCCAGCCCATCCTCAGAAGAGAGCGGCGCAAGTTCAGTAACAGGTAGCCTCCCCATTGGTTTTTTGGAATCGGGAACAACCTTGAGAGGCGTAATCTCTTCTCTAGCCGCTTGCTGCTGCGACAAACCGGCCTCACCCTCTGCAACATCTGCCAAATCGTGAAATGTGCCCCCTATTGCAGACAAAACAGTCAGAGGTTCTACCGGCCCCGGCTCCCCTTCTACAGCGGTGGAGACAACCACCGACTCTGGCTCAGAAACAACAACGGGTTCAGAGGGTGTAAGCGGTTCCGGCTCGACTACAACAATCGGCTCCGGCTCGCCAATAACAACCGGTTCTTCAACAATAATCGGCTCCGGCTCGGCAATAACAGCCGGCTCCTCAACATCGATTGGCTCCGGTTTGGCAACAACAGCCGGCTCCTCAACATCGATTGGCTCCGGTTTGGCAACAACAACCGGTTCTTCAACATCGATTATCTCCGGTTTGGCAACAACAGCCGGTTCTTCAACATCGATTATCCCCGGTTTGGCAACAACAGTCGGTTCCGGTGCAAACTCTGGTTTGACAATAGCTATCGGTTCGGGGTCAGGCTCATAGAGGATGGGGGCAGGCTTGACAACGGTTACCGGGTCAGGAGGAGGTGGCTGCTGAACCTCATCGGTCCCCCCATTAAAAGCAGGCTCCTCTTGGTTGGTATAGGCAGGAGGTATCTGGGGATCTTGACGCTTAACCGAGTAGGCAGGCTGTTGCACAGCAACAGAGCGGCTCACCTCCTGGTTGGAAACGGCGGGGCTTTTTTCTGAAAAAGGGCCAAACAGCCAGACTCCCAGCAGTAGAACAAAAGCCCCGCCAGCAACCGCCAAGGCTTTGGTGTGGGTCTTGTAGAGAGGAAGATCCAACTCGGAGAGCAACGCCTCCTTTTTCTCCTGGATAATCTTCTGCCAGCTTGGGTTCAGGATTTTTCTTTCAAACTCAGATTGACCACCAAACAGACCATAAACCAGCTGAAAAAGTGCCTCGGCTTCTCCTGGATTTTCATAACCAATAAGCGGAATGGCATACTTGGCCGAGAGATCGGTTCGAACGATAAGACCGACAATGGCCTTTTTTTTAATATCCGTATTCGAGTTTTCCATGGCAGCAAAAAAGCGACTGGATGGAACGATGTGGTGCCCATGGTTGAATCGGGCTCCATCTGACTGAGGTTTGATCACGGTCATATCTGACATCTTTCACACTCTGTACGGTTACGCTTTACAATCGCTCCCACCTTGATCATCTCCCTTCAGCCAGGGAAACAGGCTCAGCCAGATTCGGGGGGTGGGGCAAAAAGGTGGGGATGGATACTTGAAAACAGACGGCGCTGGCCCCAACAACCAAAGAAAGATCAAGGAGCAAGGCCTTCTATTGGAAAAGAGTGAGAACCAGAAAAAAGCGGTTGACAGGTTCCGGAGAGCCTGTTGACATTCAGCCCGTAACCGCCCAGACCCTTTTGGTTTTAGCTGAAAAAAAAGCGGGACGCCATGCTCTGAATGTCAACACACTCTTTTAGTAACGGCGTCTGCTTTTTTTCCGGGGCCGAACAGGTATCGGAATCGGTTGAAGCGCAACCTCCCCCTGAGCAGGAAGCTGAAAAAGCTGTGCTATATAGGTGAGTAATCGCCTTAAAATCATAACATATCTCCACATGATGGTTTGTCCATCAAGCCATTTAAGAGGTTGGGCCAGAGGTAGGGATTCAGCTGCCGAATCCAACTCTACTCCATTCTATTTTCCTACCGGCCCATTATAGCAGAGACCACCGGTACAAATTAAGCAATTTTTTAAGATTTCCTCACAAAAAGAGGTTCACAGAGGGTAACGATGCCTCTCTAACCACGCCAATGGTCCCTCTGCAACCCCAGGCAACCATCCTCTTTTCTGGTGCTGGTGACGCGATTGCAACCCTGAGAATCTCTGGAAAAGTGTGACAGAGCATGTCTAATATATCATTTTATTAACAAAGGGTTGAAATCTTGTGGCGGAAGCTGGAAGAAAATCAACCTTGTTTTCCCATTTGAGATCTATTAACATTCCTTGATTTTATTGCCATTAATTCAGTCTATAGCACCGTTTGAGAGGTTGCTGCTTTTATGGAGAAAACATCCATAGCGCGTGGAGCCAACGCCACCGTCATGATTGAAAACAGTCCCAAGCCTCCCTTCCATGAGGTTCGGATTTCCGATGATCTCTCCATTCCCACCTATCTGGAGCAGACCTACTGGTGGGCCTATATTCATCCCAAAGGGGTCCAATTTTTTGAACGTCAATGGCTGGTCAACCTGATTCTTTGGGGTAACTTTGCCAAGCTCCGAGATGTCGCCCTGGAGGAAATTTCTGTCTCTGAAGCGGGAAGTGTCCTGCAGATTGCCTGTGTCTATGGGGACTTCACGCCAAAGGTGTTAGCGGCCCTTCCGAAAGGGGCGATGCTGGATGTGGTGGATGTTGCTCCGGTGCAACTTCATAATCTTGCGGCCAAACTCAACGGTCAGACCAATATTCGCCTGCATCATCAAGATGCAAACGCCCTCACGTTTGCCAAGAGCAGTTATGATAATGTGGTGGTTTTCTTCCTTCTCCACGAACAGCCTGCCGAAGTTCGCATCAAGACCATCCAAGAGGCGTTACGGGTGGTGCGTCCAGGGGGTAAACTGATCATGATCGATTATCACAAACCCAAAGCCAGCAACCCCTTTCGTTACATCATGATCCCCATTTTAAGAGCCCTGGAACCTTTTGCTCTTGATATGTGGAAAAACGAGATAGTAGACTGGGTACCGCCTGACCTTCCCATTGCCGAGGCTCGTAAAGAGACCTACTTTGGTGGTCTTTACCAGAAAGTCATCTTGATTAAGGAGTAGCCTCTGCCATGTCTATTCTTCCCTGTGTGACCATCGGAGACGAAATTGCTCGTTATGGTTTTGGTGGTGGGCACCCCTTTGGCCCTCATCGAATGGCGGCTTTTTGGCAGGAGATGGTAAGCCAGGGGCTGGATAGTCAGGTCAGACAGTTATCACCGGTCAAGGCGACCCAAGAAGAGTTGGAGCGCTTTCATACACCAGAATACATTGGCTTGGTCCGAGCCAAATCAAAAACAGGCAGGGGCTATCTGGATGGTGGAGACACCCCGGCTGTCAAAGGTATCTACGACTCTGCCGCCTATGTGGTAGGCTCAACCCTGGATGCAACCGATCGTATCATGTCTGGAGAGTGTAACCGGGTATTCATCCCCATTGCCGGTCTTCACCATGCCCAACCTGAATCGGCAGGGGGGTTTTGCGTCTTCAACGATGCGGGGGTCGTCATTCACACCCTCCGAGAGAAGTATAATATCCAGCGGGTGGCCTATATCGATATCGATGCCCACCATGGTGACGGCGTTTTTTACGCCTTTGAAGATGACCCACTGCTCTTTTTTATCGATACCCATCAGGATGGTCGCACCATCTATCCTGGCAGTGGCCATGCTCACGAGACCGGAGTCGACGGGGCCGAAGGTACCAAACTCAACCTACCCCTGCCTCCCCACACGGGAGACAGCAGCTTTATTCAGCTATTGCCAAAGATTACCGACTTTTTATTAACCAACAAACCCGACTTTATCCTCATGCAGTGCGGTGCCGACTCCATTGCCGGAGACCCCATCACCGATATGCGACTCTCCCCTGCGGCCTTTTACACGGTGGCCTCTCGGGTGGTGCAAATTGCTGAAGAGTTGGGCCATGGCAGGGTGCTGGCTACCGGGGGGGGTGGATACAACCCCAATAACATCGGCACCGGCTGGAGCAGTATTGTGAAAGCCTTCATCGACAACCAGCAGACAGGCCAGGTAAAATCTGTCAACCCTGGGGTTGGTTCGTGAGAGTCTACTCAAGCAGATAGAAGCAGCCGTTTTATTTACCATGCATAAATAGAGATGGGGAGTTTCGATGTCCAGATGTGACCGATGGAAAACAGCCCTGACCCTTTTTATTCTCTCCCTCTGGCTTCCTGTTCAGCCCCTGACTGCTGAAGAGAGCGATCCGCACCAGCAGATCGATACTGTTCAGCAGTCTGACACTGCCCAACCCGAATGGACTATTCACATAGCCCCCCTTGTTCCTGATGCTCTTACGGTTTCTGAACCAGAATGGGATGTCAACGTCACCCCCCTCTCTTCCGACCACCCCACGGTTTTTGCGCCAAAATGGACCATCCAAAGGGCTGAGACCATCAAGAAAGCAGAGGAACCTCGTACCCCTGCACCTTCCCAAGTACCTGGTGAGAGACTCCAAGCCGTCATCGGGACACCCGCCGTGCCTCAGGAAGAGAGCCAAGCCACGCCCTCCTCCCCCCTTGTCGCTGAAATAGAGCACAAGAAGGAGACCATCGTCACCCATCAACCCATTACCAGCAGACAGTCAGTCAGCAAACCAGACAGGGATGAGCCAAGCCAAGAGGCCACCCAACCAACACCAACTTTAGAGGTGGCTGAAGAGGTGGCTGAAGAGGTGGCTGAAGAGGTGGCTGAAGAGGTGGCTGAAGAGCCCCCTCCCCTTCAAGAAGGCCCGACACCAGCGATTAGACCATTGGTGGAACCGGTTGTTGTGGTTGAAAAAATTCAGATCGTCAAACCAGCCATCAAACAGGGTGAAAAGAGCATGGAGAGAGGCTCTCCTGGTGTAAGTAGCCAGAAAGACAAAGGCTCTCCTCCGTCGACAACCACCCAGAAGTCGACCAGACAATCCCCAACCCAACCCAAACAGAGGGTACTGCCCCAAGCCACGAACAGCCGGCTTTCATCGGAAGGGCAACCGGGCGTTACGCCACGAAATTTTATTTATTATCAACGCTGTGCAAGATGTCATGGCAGTCGTCCAGATGGGGAGATTCAACGGTTTCTTTCAATTCCGACAGGTTATATTCCCCACCCACCACCACCCTATCCACTCTGGAATCATCAAATCAGAATGCGATAGTTTGGTATTTTAACGTTACTTTTACTTTATAAAGATGGAAACAGACCCCGTGGATAAAACCCCCTTTCCCCCAGGTATGGTTATTTTAGTTGGTGCCGGACCCGGTGATCCCGAACTTCTCACCCTTGGCGCCCTGAAAGCACTGCAATCAGCCGATGTTGTGGTGCTTGATGCCTTGGTCTCTCCAGAGATTATCGAGATGATTCCGACTCAGACGGAAAAGATCGAGGCTGGAAAACGAGGGGGAGGTCACCACTCTGCCAAACAGGAGGATATCTGTAATCTTCTGGTTAAACTGGCCAAGGAGAACCGTCGGGTAGTCCGACTGAAAGGGGGAGACCCCTTTGTTTTTGGTCGTGGCGGAGAGGAGGCCTGCCGGCTGGTAGAGGAGAACATTCCTTTTCGGGTCATTCCCGGCCTCACCTCAGGAACCGCTGGCCCAGCCTATGCTGGCATTCCTGTTACCCATCGATCCGTCAACGCCAATTTTGCCTTTATTACCGGCCATGAGTCTCCTGCCAACACCTCGGGACTGACAGAGGATGACAGCCACCCCTCTCGAATCGACTGGGAGGGGGTTGCACGAACCTTTCCGGTTATTGTTCTTTATATGGCCATGCGTAATGTGGATTCGGTCAGAAAGAGAATGTTGGCAGCAGGCCGCTCCCCCGATACTCCTGTCGCCCTGATTCGCTGGGCGACCACCCCCCGTCAGCAGACCCTGATTACCAACCTGGACCGGGTATCGGAAGATATCAAGGCGGTCGGGATGAAACCCCCGGCCATCATGGTGATAGGAAAAGTGGTTAATTTTCGAGAGGTTTTAAAGTGGTTTCCAGACGAAACCCTTATTCCCCCACCACAGTAGGGAGATAGAGCGGCTGGAGGGGCAGACACCCCTCCGCCGTTTCCAGGCTAAAAAAATCAGGCCAGGCCGGTGGCGTTGATAAACTTCTTGGTACCGCTAGCCAGCGCATCGGCCAAGGCATCTTGGTGGGAGTTGTTACGCAACATTTTCTCTTCACGTCTGTTGGTCAAAAAAGCCATTTCAACCAGAATTGATGGCATATCCGGCGCTTTTAATACGGCAAATCCGGCCTGCTTGACCTCTTTAAAATGGATGTTGACACTGGGAACCGATTTCAGTTCACCCAACAGATTTTTTCCGTAGACCAACGCCCGATTCAGCGAGTCTCGCTGTGTCAGGTCCATCAAGATGCCTCGAACCGTCGGGTCAGAGACATGGTTGAGATTGACCCCTCCGATAAGATCCGCACTATTCTCCCGCTGGACCAACCGTCGAATCGCTTTATCCGGCGAGGGTTTTCCCCCTTCTGACAACATATAGACCGAAGCCCCACGGGCCGATTGCAGTTTAAAGGCGTTGGCATGGAGGCTGACGAACAGGTCGGCTTGATGTTTTCTGGCAACTGATACTCGCTTTCGCAAAGAGACAAAATAGTCCCCTTTTCGGGTGAGCTCAGCTTTAAAACCATCCATCTCGTTGATTTTTTCAGCCAACCGTTTGGCAACCTGAAGGGCAACATCCTTCTCTTTGGTCCCTCTAGGCCCAACGGCACCGGGATCAATACCACCATGACCGGGGTCGATAACGATAACCGCATCACGGCGTGGCGTTTTTTGGTGCAGAACCGGGTGTTTGCTCACTGTTTTCGACTGACCCTTGCTCCGCACCAGATCCAGAACCAGGCGAGGGGGTTTTCCGGATGAGGCCTTCAGAGCGAAAGCTCGCGGTTTGATGCTGGTTTTCAGTTCAAAGACGGTGCGAATGATGCCAGGACGGGGAATGCCACTGCGTACCCGATTGACGATGGGGTCGGAAAGACCAATGTCAGCCGGGTCGACACCGGCAACCGTATCCATCAAATCCACCACCAAACGGCTGGGATTGCGCAGTTGGATGAGTTGATGACGGGTATTTCGCTCCAGATCAAACACAATGCGGGTGTGATCGGGGGCTGTCCACATCCGAACGTCGGTTATACGATTCAGGCGTGCTGCTTGAGCAAAAGAGGGGGGAAGAATAAAACTTCCCATAGAGAGAATGATCCCCTTTAGCACCTTACGACGCTGCATCGGACTCATTTTTTCTACATCTTTCTTATCAAGTACCGTATTCTGAATGATCATGGTATCCTGTTTGTTGGTAGAGAGAATAAAACTAAACAACTACACTTCAATGGGAGATGGCAATGTCCACGGTGGACCAAGCGGAAATAGCCAAATTTGAACAGATGGCTCACGAATGGTGGGAACCAGAAGGAAAATTCAAACCCCTCCATGAAATCAACCCGGTACGCATGGAGTACATTCGAACCCATCTGGGTGGCTCACCAGAAGCCGATCTGTCCGGTCTGAAACTGCTCGATATCGGCTGTGGAGGGGGAATTCTATCGGAAGCCCTGTTTGAACAGGGAGCCTCTGTTACCGCCATCGACCGTTCAGAAACCATCATTGGAACCGCTAAAGCCCATCAAATGGAGAGTGGGTCCAACGTTGACTATAGAATGCAATCAGCAGGCCAACTTGCCATAGAGCAACCAGGAGCCTTTGATGCGGTGATGATCATGGAGGTTTTGGAACATGTACCCGATGTTCAGGCTTTTCTGGCGGAGTGTTCTCTTCTGGTCAAACCGGGCGGAAAACTCTTTTTTGCTACCCTGAATCGGACCTGGAAATCGTGGCTCTATGCTATTGTAGGCGCAGAGTATATTTTGCGTTGGTTACCTCGAGGCACCCATGAGTTCGACAAGTTTGTCCGCCCGGCCGACCTCGACCGGGACCTGAGAAGTGTTGGCATTAAGATGCGTAGCTTGGTAGGAATCAGCTTCGATCCCCTCACCATGGATTGGAAGTTGAGCAAAGACCCAAGCGTCAATTTTATGGGTCATGGGGTGAAGGGGTAGCGTCAACAGAGATGGTCGGCTCCAGGCTGATCCGCTGCCAAAGGGCGCCATCCTGATTGACCAGAAGCAGCTGACCCCCTCCAGAGGGGAGGGTCACCAACAGTGCCACCCCGTTGCCCATGGGGGAAGAGGAGACAATCTTCCCCCCGGCGGGGAAGGTGATGGAGGATGGTTGGTGCGCCATCTTTTCGGGCTTGCTGGAAGATCCGTTCACTTTTTCATAGATGCGGGTAAACAGAACCCCGGAACCGACAACCAGGGTAACCCCCATCAAAACCACGAATACCTTTAATAACCGCATGCCCATAAAGCCCCCTACTCCTCATCAATGCGGAACTGTCACCACCGACAATCCTCTGAATCACTGTACGCCAAATACCATGATCTACGCTACCGATACTGTTGAAGAGATCCACACCATCCGCCTCAACCCCCAACAGGCCGGCCTGCGACTGGATAAGGGGTTGACCCTGGCAGCTCCCCAGTTGAGCCGAGCCACCATTCAACGGCTGATCAAATCCGGGCAGGTGTTTCGGGATGGTGAACCGGTTGGCTCTCTTTCGGAAAAAGGGCTGGGGGGTGTCGACTATGTGATTCACATTCCCCCCCCCGAACCAACCCACCTCATCCCGGAAGAGATCCCCCTGGAGATACTCTTTGAAGATGCCGATCTCATCGTCATCAACAAAGCCGCCGGTATGGTGGTCCATCCGGGAGCAGGGGTCAACAGCGGCACATTGGTCAACGCCCTTCTTTTTCATTGTGGAGAGGATCTCTCCGGTATTGGCGGTCAAATCAGACCCGGCATCGTCCACCGACTGGATAAGGATACCAGCGGCATCCTGGTTATTGCCAAGAACGATCTGGCCCACCAGAGGCTGGCCACACAGTTTGAGCATCGTACTGCCAGCCGTCACTATCTGGCCATCACCAAAGGGGTGCCCAAAAGAGAGAAAGGGGTGGTGGATGAACCCATCGGTCGCCACCCTACCCTGCGAACCAAGATGGCTGTCAACAGAAAAGGGCGTCGTGCTGTCACCCATTATCAACTCATCACCCCCCTTTCCCCTTTCGCCCTGATATCGTGTCGCCTGGAGACCGGAAGAACCCATCAGATCCGTGTCCATATGGCTCATCTGGGCCACCCTCTACTGGGAGATCCGGTCTATGGAAGGCGATTTCAACCCCCGACAAAGTGGCCGGAGGAGATCCGCTTGACAGTGGAAAATTTTAATCGCCAGGCCCTCCACGCCGCCACTCTGGGCTTCCAACATCCACGCAGCCAACACCCCCTCCACTTTCACTCAGACCCCCCGGCAGACTTTCAAAGACTCCACCAACAGATTGAACGGCTCTCCTCTTAAACCCAGGATAAATGAGAGGAGATACTATTTTTGTTGCCAGATGTGTCCAATTACGCCACTATTACAAGCTGGCAGGGGGGAAGAGCCTTTAATTGATCAACACAATGATCTTGAACACCTATCCAAAAAAGTTTCATCCACCATTATGGACCAAAATGATCAGAAGGATTCGGTATTGAGACCGGCGGCATTCAACCCGTTGGATGGCGTTGACATCCCCCTGTTAAAACAGATCACCCTGAATCTGCAAGAGGGGGTTTTTGTCCTGAATACCGAAGGACAGCTCCTTTTCATCAATGCAGAAGGGGAGCGACTGCTCGGCTGGAGCATGGCAGAACTGCTGGGTAAAAACATGCATGACGCCATCCATTTCCAAACCCCTCAAGGGGTTAGAATTCCAGCCAACGACTGCCCGGTGCAAAAAAGTCTCATCAACGGCCAGACCTATCACGTCAAAGAGGAGACCTTCATCCACCGGGATGGACATATACTGCCGGTCTCTTTTACCGCCACACCCGTCCTCAAGCGTGGCAAGGTGGCCTATAGCGTAACAACCTTTCAAGATCTTATCCGACGTAAACAGGCAGAAAGAGAGATTAAACAGGCTCGGGACATTGCCCTGGAGACCTCTCGGCTTCGCTCGGAATTCCTGGCCAATATGAGCCATGAAATTCGCACTCCCATCAACGGCGTCATCGGCATGACCGATCTGCTCATCAGCACCAAGCTGCAAAAAGAGCAGAGAGAGATGGCCAGCACCGCACGGGAATCGGCCCAGGCTCTGCTGACGGTGGTCAATGATATTCTGGACTTTTCCCGTCTGGAAGGGGGAAAGCTGGATATTCAGTCTGTGGATTTTCGCCCGGAAAAGCTGGTGGGTGAGGTGGCGGATCTGCAAGGATCTCAAGCCCAGAAAAAAGGGCTGCAACTGGATCATCACACCTCAGTGAAGGTCCCTTCGTACCTGCAAGGCGACCCAGCCCGGATTCGCCAGGTGCTGCTCAACCTGGCTGGCAATGCGATCAAGTTTACCAAAAAAGGCAGCATCTCCATTCGAGCCAGAGTAGAGAAGAAGACCAAAGCCCAGGTAGTGCTGCGTTTTATGGTGACCGACACCGGAATCGGCATTCCCAAATCGGCCCGACATCGGCTTTTTCAACCCTTTACCCAGGTAGATGGCTCACGAAGCCGCAGTTTTGGTGGCACCGGTCTGGGTCTCTCCATCTCCAGCCGCCTGGTTGAGCTGATGGGGGGGGAGATTGGTTTTAGCAGCAAAAAGGGAAAAGGGTCTGTTTTCTGGTTTACCGTCCCCCTGGCCCGCACCTCTCAACAGAGCATCGACTGCCCGCAAACCATCCGAAACAATGCCCTGAAGGGTATCAAAGCTCTGGTTGTTGATCCCCATCAGATCAGCCAGACAGTCACCTTGAACCATCTTCTGGAGTGGAAGATGAAAGGAACCGCCGTCGAGAGCGGTGAAGAGGCGCTGGCCTTCCTGAAACATGAAGCGGTCATCGGCCACCCCTGCGATCTGGTCCTGATCTCCTCCACCAACCTGGACACCAGCATTGCTCTGGCTAAAACCATTACTCACGATACTCAACTCCCTCCCGCCAGCCTGCTCCTTCTCACACGGACACGGGAAAAAAAGCGCTTGGAGGAGGCTCGGAAGGCCGGTTTCATCTCTCATCTCAACCGCCCCGTATCCGGCCCCCAGTTGCAACAGTGCCTGCTCTCCCTCTTTAATCCCAAGCCGGAGGATATCTCGGAGAGGAGCTCCCAAGATCTCTCCTCTACCAGCAGTCAAGAGAGTCCACATGAGTCTGAAGGAGGAAAATCGATTCTGCTGGCTGAGGATAACGCCATCATCCAGAAAATGGTTCAGATGCAGCTTAATCGACTGGGGTTTTCGGTACAGATTGTCGCCAACGGAAAAGAGGCGGTACAGACAGCCTCAACCAACAACTGCTCTCTTATCCTGATGGACTGCAACATGCCTGTCATGGATGGGTATCAGGCTGCGCAGGCTATCCGCAATAAAAAAGGCAAGGGAAGCAAGCTACCCATCATCGCCATGACCGCCGGAACAGAGCATGGAGAAGAGAGCCGAATCAAAGAGTTTGGCATGGATGATTTTTTAACCAAACCCATTCAAATCGAATCTCTTGCCGAAAAGCTCGAAACCTGGTTTCCCAAAAAGGAACACCAACCATGGAACAATGAGCGTGGCCCGGATGACGATCCGATCGAACTAAGCCGGCTTAGCGAAAATTTTGGTGATGATAAGGTAGTTATTCGTGAATTTCTTACCGTGTACCTGCGCTCCACCCACACCTTGCTCGATCAGATCAAAGAGAATCTCATCCAAAAGGATCGTCAAAAACTCTTGGATAACGCCTTGATTCTTAAAGGCTCCAGTGCCAATATCGGCGCGGTATTCATGACCCAACTCTGTGGATATCTGGAGCGAGAGAAAGAGGGTGAAAACTGGAAATCCATCCAACAGATTGTTGCCGAGATGGGGTCAGAACTTCAGCAGATCGAAACCTTCATCAACACACTGGATGCCGCAAACTGATCAAAAGCAAACCAGCAGAGGACACCCCCATGGACACCCCCCCAAAAAACGAGAGCGAACGCCGAATCTATTGGCTGGCTACCGCCAAAAACCATCCGCCGGAGTGGCTGGCTAGCTATGTCCACTCTCCCAAAGCGCCCTGTGCCATTATTACCGAAGATGGCCCGGCCCAACGACGCATCCGGTGTTCAGCCTACCTGAACCATTGGGATGATGCCCCCTACTGGGCCTTTGCATTGGTCAAAAGCTATCTGGATGATGTGGGGGAGTGGCCCTTGGCTGGTATTCAAACCGAGCTGGCCCTGGCGCATCATGAGTCGCGCTTGGAGCAGGGGCAGGGGCAGAGTATGGAAGAGATTGAGAAGGCAACCCGTGAGATCCTGTTAACCGTCAAATCGGTCTGGCCGGATGTGGATCTGATCTATATTGGTGAAGAGAAGAGCTGACCCCTGCCACCTTCGGGATACAGCCCCTCTATTTTTTTCTTCTGAACAACGTTGACTTTCAATGGGCTTTGGGACCCTTTCCTACCCTTGGCAACATCTGTCCATCACACCAACACTGCTGTTTTTTCACCTCTTCAGAAAGCTCCACCCCTTCGTAGAGTGGAACCTGAAAACAGTGCAGGTTGGCGGTGTATCCTTCCCGCACATAAATTTTCATGCCAGAGCGATGGAGATGCAGCGCAACGGCCCAGAAGATGGCGACTTGAGTACGGATATGATCCAGGGTCAACTCCTGGTCAACCAGGTGACTACCCCGTCGGGCTCTCTCCTGACGCATGGATAGCAGGGTCTCGGCAGGTGGCAGGATAAACTCAAAAACATAACGAGAGATCCAGTCTGGTGAGAGAAACCAGCTTTGGCTGGGTGGAATTTTAATCCGCTCAAAATCCAAGGTCAGGGATTGATAATCCTTCAGCCACTCGGCATCAAACACGGCAAGAGCCTGCTCCACCCCTTTAAAGGGAAAGCCCATATGAACCTCCCGAGGTCGATAGCTCAGAGCCGGAGAGCGCCACCACTTATCCAGGGAGAGATCGACATATCCCTCCTGAGGCCAGCCGCCGATCTTTGTCATCAGGGTGCTTTTTCCCACACCAGGAGGACCGGTAACCACCAGGTTTTTCAAGCCCAGTTTTTCGGGGAAAGACACCCCTTTGATCTCTTTCTGCTGTGATAGCGTACCAATACCTGCCTTGGCACGATCTACCCTTGATGAAAGACAACATCCACTCATGATAAAAACTCCAAAAATCCACCCGATAGGGGCGGTTATTCCGTAATCGGATTTAAAACAAGCCTATTAAAAATCAAAGCGCATCTCTCAGACAGCGGAACATCCTGCTGACTTTTCTAGCATGCAATAATCATACCTCACACACAGAAAAACCCACCAAAACAGTGCCAACTTCCATCCAAAACCCCTTGAAGCTGGCTATCATTAAATAAATAAACCCGATTGTCTGCCATTAAACAGCGACAAAAAGAGGAGATAAGAGGAAAAACCGCAAGAAAACGACCGGGCAAACGACACTTTTTTGACTGCTACCCTAAGATGCCGTCGGGTTATTTCTTCCGCTGACTTCATGACCCTCTTGGCCTATACTCCAACTAATCGGTGGTGTGAACCGGCAAAATCCAAAAAAAAATGACGCAACCCGGTAAAAATGGCCCGCTCCCCTAAGATAAGGGAAAAGCAACAAGGCCCAATGAGCGTAAACACCAACTTGGACTCATCTTTAGGGCTGGAGTTCCCATGAAGGTCAAAAAAATCTGGTTTCGTGAAAATCGACTCATCCCCCAACTTCAACCCAAGACCGATCAAGGCCAGGAAGATAAAATCCGTGCCTTGCGTCAGGATATCCTGACACTACTGGTCAAAGAGCGGTTTATCTCCTTTGTCAAACAGCCTAAATTTCTCTTTGACAACAAGCTCAACTGTCTCTGGCTAACCCACGGATTCCAGACCAATGCCGAGGAGATGTTCAAACATCTCTCTCGCATCCAGATCTACACGTTCAAACATTGGGAGATGCCCTCAGTAGAGGAGTTGCGCTCTATCGCCAAAGAGAAAGCCTTCGAATCTCTGACCCAGTTTAAAAATACCAAGGTCTATACCGGGGAGCGGTTTGATGAGCCAAGTGGAACCTTCTGGACTGTAACCGTCGGCTCTGGCGCCACCGGCTCTTCCAACGAGATGCTTCCCATCATTCCCCTCCATCGTATTGGTCAACGGGATATTTTCTCCTTTGTGGTTGCCCACTCGCTTCTCCCCAAAGGGGTGAAGGGTGTCACAGAAAAGCTTAATAAACTTTATCAGTTAACCATGGAGTTAAGCCGCAAGGAGACCGCCACTCCACCCCCCTCCCTCAAAGCCCTCAAACAGCAACTCCTGGAGGGGGACTACATCCGGGCCAGACTGCCTGTGCTGGAAGAGTCCTATCTACACGACATGGAAAAGGGGCTGTGGGAACTCTACCAACCGGAAAAACCCATCGGTGTCGGCTGGACTGAAGTGGAACTCAAAGAGCTTTGGGAGGCCAGAAACCCCGAGTTGGACATTCGGGATGGGGTGGTCACCATCGATTTTGGTACCAGCTCCACCGTGGTGGCCTGCCGGGAACATGGCAAAACAGCCTTGCTGCGGGTCGGCATGACCGACTTTTTCCGTAAACCCCTGCCAGAAGATTATCAAAACCCCACCATCCTGGAGTTTATCAATCTGCCCAATCTGCTTTCCGCCTGGCGAGGCGAGTCTCACCGCCCCCTGACCCGTTGGGATGATTTTCACTTTGCCCACGAGGCTCTGGCCGATTTTCGAGAGAATGAGGCCAACCAACGCATTGTCGCCAGCATGCTCACCAGCATCAAGCAGTGGCCGCTACTGGCTGAGAAGGGGCAGTCCATACGCATTACCGACCAGGTCTCCGGAGACGAAGTAGAGATCAGCCCGGAGATGACACCCGCCCCGGTACCGGGGCAGCGTCTGATCACCGGCAAAGATGACCCCTTCAACCCCATCGAACTGTACGCCTACTATTTGGGGCTGTTCATCAACAACCGCTCCAACGGCATCTTTTTGGAATATTACATGACCTTCCCGGTCACCTACTCCAAAGAGGTTAAAAGCAGAATTCTCAACGCCTTTTCACGTGGTCTGATGCGCAGCCTTCCTCTCGCCATCTCGGAAAGTGACAAGATGTCCCGTTTTCAACTCCATGCAGAGGCCTCTGAACCGGCAGCCTACGCCGCCTGCGCCCTGGGAGAGTTGGATATTGAGCCCACCCCGGACGGAACCGCCTATGCGGTTTTCGATTTTGGTGGCGGCAGCACCGACTTTGACTTCGGACTCTACCGAACACCGACAAAAAATGAAATAAAACAGGGGTATGAGCGGGCTATCAACCATTTTGGCGCCAGTGGTGACATGTATCTGGGGGGAGAAAATCTGGTCGCCAACCTGGCTTATCAGGCTTTTTGCCAAAACCTGGAAGTGTGCCGAGAACATAAAATCCCCTTCTCCTGCCCCCCAGAAGGGGAGCGCTTTCCCGGACATGAGCTTTTTCTGGACAACTCCCACGTTGCCCAAACCAACAGCGCCCTGCTTATGGCGAAGGTGCGGCCAATCTGGGAAAATTTTCAGTGGAACGTGGAGGAGAACAAAAAACCCAAGAAGGGCAACGCAGAAGATCCCGCCCCTTTCCGACGTCTCTCCGACCGAATTGCCGATATTTTATGTCAGACCATTCAAGATCGACATTTCAGCCTCCCTCCCAACACCCAGAGCTGTCTGCCGGGTGAGGAGCAGAGAAGTTTCGACATGGAGCTGCTCAATCGGGACCGTCAAAAGGTCAAGGTTACCCTCACCCTCGACATCAACAAGATGAACCACTATCTGGTAGCACGGGTTGGCAAGGGGATTCACCTCTTTTTTATCGCCATGAAGCAGGCCTTCACCAACCGCAATATCGATCCTGCTGAAATTCATGTTCTGATGGCAGGCAATGCCAGCCGTGCCCTGTTGGTCCAGGCGCTGTTTGCCGCCCTGGCCCAGACCCGCATGTTCAAGTGGGAACCCCCTCCAGAGGGGCTGAAAAAAAATCCAGTTCTGGAGGAGATTCAAGAGAGCATGGGCAGCAAGCAGTTTATTATTCATCGCCCCCCTCCTGGCGATCCAGAAAACCCCTACAAACCGACAGCCAAAACCGGTGTGGCCATTGGCCTGCTTCAGCTCATCCCCGGAGAGCCCCTATTGGTTATCGGCCCCAACGCCGAAAACAGTGCCGGCGAGGCGCCGTTCCGCTTTTTTGTCGGTCGTCTGGAAAATGGACTGTTTCAACCCGCTCTGCGACAGAACGGACCCTATCAAACCTGGCAACCTTTGGGGGTACCCACCCGAGGGACTTTTGTCCTGGTCCACTCCACCTCACCCCAGGCCGGATTGGGCGAGCTACCCCGTGGCTCTCAGGAGTTGAGAGAGAGAAGCCTGGGGTTTGGTCGGGGTTCCGAAGGAAAACAGCTCTTCATCCGAGCCATCACCCCTTCAGCCGTCGAGGTCTGTCTGGCGGACTCACTGGAGCAGATTGAAAAACGACCAGAAGAGACCACCTACCGCAACACCATAAAATTGCAGTAGAGAGATGACATCTTTCCAAAGGCTAAAGGCAAACAACCAAACCCAATCCTTTTATATAGAGATTTCAAACCAAATGTGTACAAAACGATTGCGGATGGGTCTGGGAAGGCATGTATGCCTTCCCAGCGGGTTTGGGCAGCGCCCAAGGTCCTAAACCCTTGGACTTTGCTTTTTTTTAAGCTTAAAAGCGTGGGGGTTTGGGGGCCTGCAAGGCCCCCAAGGTGTTAACTTTGCCTTTAACCGTTGTCATTGTCATTGTCCAAGTTTGGTTTTAATTGGCTATACAATTGGGTTTGGAATCTCTTTTTAAGTGATGAGTGTATCGAGACTTCCTTACCGGCGACCAAACATCTTTTCCAGCTCCGGCAAGGTAATGGTGATATAGGTGGGGCGACCATGACCGCACTGACCGGAAAAGTGGGTGGCCTCAATCTGACGGAGAAGAGCATTCATCTCCTCCAGGGTCATGGTACGGTTGGCCCTTACCGAACCATGACAGGCCATGGTGGTCAGCACCTTTTCCAGTTGGCTGTTCAACGCCTCACTCTCGCCATATTTTTCTAAATCGGTAACCAGATCCATAATCAGATTCGCCACACTGGATGTGCCCAACAGGGCCGGCAGTTCACGAACCGTAAAAGCCTTTTCACCAAACGGCTCAACCACCAACCCCAACCTGGCCAACCCCTTCAGATGTCGGTTAAGACGATCCGCCTCAGTGGAAGAGAGCTCCAACACCTCTGGAATCAACAACATCTGGCGTTGGGGACCCGACCCGTCATGGCTACGTTTTAACTGCTCATAGATAATCCGCTCGTGGGCGGCATGTTGGTCCACCAGAATAATCCCCTCCTGGGTCTGGGCCAAGATGTAGGTCCCGTGAACCTGAGCCAAGGCTCTCCCCAAAGGGCCGTGGGATCGAAAAAGAGAGGGCGTCGTCGTCGACTCCTCTGAGAGAGGGCGGGAAGAGGGAGCAGCCCCCCCCCACCTCTCACTGACCTTGGTAGCACCTCCACCACCACTTTTGGGACGGGATGAGGAAGAGGCTTGAGAGAAAACAGGGGCATCCCAATGGGCCGGTTGCGAAACGGCAGCAGGGAGGTCGGCTGAAACAGAGGGATTTTCGCCCAGTGCGGAGAAGGAGCTGGCGGTGGGGGGGGACCCATTGTCCTGTTGATCAATCAGAGGGTGGTGATAGGTCCGACAGCCCATTTCGGCAAGCGCTTCAGCCAACGAGCGTTTAACCAGAGAGTGGATAAAGTTCCGATGGTGAAATCGGACCTCCTGCTTGGCAGGGTGGACATTCACATCGACCTGATCGGGGGGCAGGTCGATAAAAACCGCCACCACCGGATAGCGATCCCGTGGCATCAGATCTCGATAGGCCTCCCGCACCGCATGGGTCAGAACTTTATCCCGCACCCAGCGATCATTGACAAACAGATGCATCGCCGCGCCACTACCTCGATGCAGAGTTGGCAGCCCCAACCAGCCAGAAACCCGAACCTGCTCTTGTTGGCAATCCAGCGTAAGGCAATTATTGGCGAAATCCCCCCCCAGGATGGTGCCAAGTCGCCGCTCCATCTCCCGATCATCCGAGCCGATACGGAGTGTCAGGCTCTCCTTACCGTTGATAAAAAGCAGAAAACCCACATGGGGATTAGCCAGCGCCACCCTCTGCAAAAAATCGGAGATATGGGCACTTTCGGTACGCTCCGCCCGCATAAACTTAAGCCGAGCCGGTGTATTAAAAAAAAGATTGCGAACCGTAATGCGGGTTCCCGCCAACAGAACGACCCGGCTCTCCTCCAGGTTTTTACCACCCTGCAAGGTTAACTGAACCCCATCCACCTCGGAAGCAACCCGACTCTCCAAGGTTAGATGAGAGACCGAAGCGATGGAGGGGAGAGCCTCTCCCCTGAACCCCATGGTCCGAATCCGAAACAGATCATCAACGGATCTTATTTTTGAGGTGGCATGACGCTCCAAAGAGAGCCGTGACTGGGCAGCGGTCATGCCACAACCGTTGTCGGAGACCCGGATCAATTTTTTCCCACCCTGTTCGATACGAACCTCTATCTGAGTGGCACCCGCATCCAAGCTGTTCTCCACCAACTCCTTAACCACCGACGCAGGCCGCTCCACCACCTCTCCTGCGGCAATCTGGTTGGCCAGCACCTCGGATAAAACATGAATTTCCGGTGGCTGCAGAGAGGAAGAGGGGTTATCCATTCAAATAATCCTTATGATTTCGTTAGAAAGCCAGCATGAAAAAAGAAGGAGAGGAATCACCAACCACGGCCTATCAACCCAGCCTACTTGCCAGCCATGCGCCATAACTGTCTGATCTCTGTTTCAGTCAGGTTGCGCCACTGACCCCGAGGCACCTCCCCCAACTCAACCCCCCCAAACGAGACCCGAATCAGACGACCAACATCCATTTCAAAAACGTTGAAAATCCGTCTGATCAGCCGGTTTCTCCCCTCTCGCAGGGTGAGGGTCAACCAGCTATTGGCCCCCTGAACCCCATCCAAAGCGACGGTCAACGGTCCGGTATGGCCATCTTCCAGAGCTACACCCTCCTTGAGTTTTTCTAAAAAGGTGCTACTCACCCGACCGTGAACCCGGACCCGATAGACTCGGGGAACCTCACTGGAGGGGTGGGTCAGCTTATGGACCAGATCACCATCGTTGCTCAACAAAAGCAGCCCCTCCGAGTTGATATCCAACCGACCAATACTGATCAACCGGGGATGACCCCGCCCCAGAAGTTCAAAGATGGTTGGTCGCCCTTCGGGATCTTTTCGGGTGCAGATTCGGCCTGTGGGTTTATTCAGCGCCAAAACCATGGTCCGCTCCGCCCGTTTGGGGGGAATGGGGCGTCCATCCACCACAACCTTATCCCCCTTCTCCACCTTGGTACCCAGAATGGTCACCACCTTACCGTTAACCTTCACCCGACCGGCCTCAATCCACCGCTCCCCCTCTCGGCGAGAGCAGAGTCCGGCTTCAGCCAACCATTTTTGCAGACGAATCGGCTCAGACATGGCTACGCCTGCTGTGTGCCGGAAGCCCCAAAGCATCCAGCACCTTGACCATCATCACTTCCGCCCGTTGATTGGCGGCATCGGCCCCCTGCTCCAGAATACGGACCAACTCGCCCCGGTCGTCACGGATACGCTTGTACTCCTCCTGAACCGGCACCAAAACCGCATTGACCGCCTCGGCCGTCTCCACTTTCAGTTTGCCATACAGGTTGTGGCTAAAATGGTCCAGCGCCTCATGGAGAGAGTGATCGGTGGCCGCAGCCCAGATGTTGAGCAGGTTGGCAACCCCCGGCTGAAGCTCTTCGTTATAGCGAATAACCCCTTCACTGTCGGTCACCGCTTTTTTAAATTTTTTCAAGATCGCCTTGGGATCATCCATCAGCATCACCTTGGCCAGGTCCGACTCGACACTCTTGGACATTTTTTTGGTCGGCTCTTGCAGATCCCTCACCCGAGCCGAACCCTCGGCAGCAATTAAAGGATCTGGTACTTGAAAAACCGGCTTGAAGGCACCGTTAAAACGGCTGGCCACATCTCGTGTCAACTCCAGATGCTGTTTTTGATCCGCCCCAACCGGTACTTTATGGGTGCCATACAGAAGAATGTCGGCAGCCATGAGGGTGGGATAGGTAAACAGCCCGGCATTGATGTTGTTGCGGTGCCGCTGGGACTTATCCTTAAACTGGGTCATCCGCTCCAACTCGCCCATCTGGGTAAAGGTAGAGAGAATCCAGGCCAACTCTGCATGGGCCGGAACCTGACTTTGAATAAAGACCGTGCTTTTCTCCGGGTCGATCCCACAGGCGAGATAGATGGCAGCCAGGTCGAAAATCTGCTCCCTGAACAGCTTGGGATCCTGGCGAACCGTCAGGGCATGGAGGTCGACCACACAAAAAATACAGTCGTAGTCCGACTGCATGGCAACCCAGTTTTTCAGAGCGCCCAGATAGTTGCCCAGGGTCAACTGTCCGGTAGGTTGAGCGCCACTAAAGACGATGGGGTGGGTGGTACCGTTTACTGCATTCACAATCAGATCCTTTCAAAACCTACATAACACCAGCAAGTTGCATATAAAAAAACATAAGGTAGGACATGGCAGGCAAAAGAATTTTACCCAATAATCCCGAAAAAGACAAAATCACCACAATAGGCAGACCATAGCGCTCCAAAGCCGCCATTTTATAGGCAAGAGCCGGCGGAAGAAGGGCCGCCAACACCCGCCCACCATCCAGGGGCAGGATGGGTAACATATTAAAAACCGCCAACAGCACATTCATCTGCAGAGCCGCCAGCAGCACCTTGATGGCCGGCTCCACCATAAACTCTGGGAGAAGAAGCGCTCCCTGCAGAGAAAAGGCACAGATCAGAGCCAGAAAAAGGTTCATCAGCGGACCCGCCACCGAGACCGAAAACATCGCCAACCGATAGTGGCTCGGCTTAAAGTTGCGAGGATTAATAGGGACCGGCTTGGCGCCACCAAAAACAAACGGCTTGCCCAGAGCAATCAGGGAGGTGACCAACATGACCGCCGGAACCATAATAGTCCAGACCGGGTCGATATGGGGAATGGGGTTTAAGGTGAGCCGTCCCATCATCCCCGGAGTTGGATCACCAAAGCGGGTGGCCACATAGCCATGTGCCCACTCGTGGAGGGTGATGGCAAACAGAATCCCCGGACCCCAGGTCAGGATACCAATCAGAATGTCACCAACCGAGATCATCCCCCCTCCTCCCCTTGGGCCAGCCGACCATCCACCATATGTACCTGACGATCCAGCCCTTCGGCAAGCTCCTGGTTATGGGTCACCATCAGGCAGGAGAGGCCCCGGTTTTTATTGAGACTTTTTAGCAGGTCAAAAACAACCACAGCGGTAGAACTATCCAGATTACCCGTTGGCTCGTCTGCCAGCAGAAGGTCGGGGTTGGTGACAATGGCTCGGGCAATAGCCACCCGCTGCTGTTCGCCACCAGAGAGTTGACCAGGACGATGGTCCAGCCGCTTATCAAGCCCCACCTCGGCCAAAACCTGTTTTGCCTGCTCCCGTGCTTGCTGGGATGGCTGACGACCGATCAACAGTGGCATCATGACATTTTCTATGGCAGAAAACTCTGGTAGAAGGCGGTGAGACTGATAGATAAAACCGATGCGTCGGTTACGTATGGCAGCCTGCTCCCTGGCCGAGAGGGCAAAAAGATCCACCCCATCCAATAAAACCTCTCCCTCGGTGGGTCGATCCAGAGTGCCTAAAATTTGGATCAGGGTGCTTTTACCACTTCCAGAGTCCCCCAGCAGAGCAACCATCTCTCCTCGGTCGATGGAAAAATCGATCCCCTTCAATACCGCCAGACTATTGTTCCTGCCCAGGGAGAACGACCGGGTGACACGGGTGGCTTGCAACAGCAGGGAGGCTTTAGAGCCTTGACTCTCGTTACTCATAGCGCAGCCCCTCCACCGGATCGACACCCGCCGCCCGCCAAGCGGGATAGAGAGCCGCCAACAGGGTGATCATCAGACTGATCCCGGCAATCAACCCCACATCCGACCATAACACCACCGAGGGCAGATGGTCGATAAAGTACACCTCTCCGGAGAGAATCTGGATGCCAAACAGCCCCTCGACAAACCCCAAAGCGGCCTCCAGGTTAAAGGCCAGACTCAACCCAAGGGCCAAACCGGCCAATGTACCCACAATACCGATCACCCCGCCGTTGATCAGAAAAATGGTTAAAATACTCCGAGGTGTCGCCCCCATGGTTTTAAGAATGGCAATCTCCCGCCCCTTCTCCATCACCACCATCACCAGACTGGAGACAATGTTGAAGGCCGCCACCACCACCACCAAAAAAAGAATAACAAACATGGTGGCTTTTTCCATTTGAAGGGCACGGAAAAAGTTGCGGTTCATCTGCATCCAGTCCTGAATCCAATAACCGTGGCCCAACCTATCCTCCAGACGCTCCCGCACGGCAAAAGCCTGCTCGGCCTCTGGGGTCATCACCTCAATGCCAGAGACACTCTCTTTGCCCATGCGCAGCAGTACCTGAGCATCTTCAATATGGATATAGGCCAGGGTGGTATCATACTCATACATGCCGGACTCGAAAATCCCCCCCACCGTAAACCGTTTCAGTCGGGGCAGGGTTCCCATGGCCGTCACGTTACCGGCAGCCACCATCACCGTCACCTTGTCGCCTACCTGGACCCCCATATTGGTCGCCAACCGCTTGCCGATAATAATGTGGAACCCCCCCAGATTGTGGATAGAGCCGATTTTCATATTCTTATCCAGAGAGGAGACCCGGCTTTCAGACTCCGGCACCACCCCCCGCAGACCCACACCCACAGCCCGCCCATGTCCGGTCAGCATGGCCTGCCCGGTAATAAAAGGGGTGGCAGCCACCACCCCTTGGGTGTGGATGACCTGATCCAATACCGACCGGTATCGATCCACCTTGCCGGTATAGGAGCGCACCGAAGCGTGACCGGTAATACCCAATATTTGCGACTGCAGCTCCTGCCGAAATCCGGTCATGACAGCCAACACCACAATCAGGGCCGCCACCCCCAGGGCAATCCCCCCCAAAGAGAAGAAGGTGATGATGGAGATAAAACTCTGATTGCGCTTGGCCCGCAGATAGCGCAGACCAATGAGCCACTCGTATCGGGCGCTCCACATGGTGACTATGACCCCTTGGCAGATGAACGCATTTGAGGAAAGAGCAGCACATCCCGAATGGCAGCCGAGTCGGTCAACAGCATCACCAACCGATCAATACCAATCCCCTCCCCTGCTGTTGGTGGCATGCCGTACTCCAAAGCCCGAATATAGTCCTCATCAAAATGCATGGCCTCCAGATCACCGGACTCTTTGGCATCCACCTGTTTTTGAAACCGGTCGGCCTGATCGGCCGGATCGTTCAACTCCGAGAAAGCGTTGGCAATCTCCCAGCCGCCGATAAACAGCTCAAACCGCTCTGCCACCTCCGGGTTGGTATCGGAACGCCGAGAGAGGGGTGAGACCGAAACCGGATAGTCGAGGATAAAGGTGGGTTGAATCAGATTCTCCTCCACCAACGCCTCAAAAAGCTCAAGCAGTAGCTTGCCATCATCCCACTTGTCATCAACCTTGACCCCCTTCTCCTTGGCCAGAGCCAACAGATAGGCCCGTTCAGCAACCTGATGGACATCAGCCCCGGCGTAGTGAACCAACGACTCACCCAGAGTCAGCCGTTGCCAGGGAGAGCTGAAATCGATCTCCCGCTCTTGGTGGGTCACCTTCAGCGACCCGTCATGGGTCTCCCGAACCACATGGGTCACCAGAGCCTCGGTCAAATCCATCAGATCCCGATAGTCGGCAAAGGCCTGATAGAACTCCATCATGGTGAATTCTGGATTGTGACGGGTAGAGAGCCCCTCATTACGGAAATTCCGGTTGATCTCAAAAACCCGTTCAAACCCTCCAACGATCAGCCGTTTCAGGTAGAGTTCCGGGGCGATACGCAAAAACAGCTCCCTGTCCAAAGCGTTGTGATGGGTCACAAAAGGCCGTGCCACCGCCCCACCGGGAATCGGGTGCATCATGGGTGTCTCCACCTCCAGAAAACCTCGCTCTTCCATAAAGTGCCGAATCAGGCGGATAATCTGGGAGCGGGTGCGAAAAAGGTCTCGAACCTCCGGGTTGACGATCAGATCCAGATAGCGCTGACGATAGCGGGTCTCCAGATCTTCCAGACCGTGAAATTTTTCCGGCAGAGGTCGGACCGATTTAGCCAGCAGTTGAAACCGGTTGACCCGGATGGTCAACTCGCCGGTTTTGGTTAAAAAAAGGCTCCCCTCCACCCCGAGCCAATCTCCCACCTCCACTTTACGAAACACCTCCCGATAGAGGTCCGCACCGATATGGTCCCGCTGGACCGCCACCTGCAGCCGTCCACTCTCATCCATCAGGGTGGCAAAAGTGAGCTTGCCAAAGTGGCGATGCAGTACCACCCGCCCGACACACTTGACCTCAGCCGCTGCCAGACGCTCTTCGTCCGCCACCTCTCCGTAACGCTGAACCACCTGTAGCAGGCTCTGTTCCGGTTTAAACTGATTGGGATAGGGGTTCACCCCCCCTGCCAGAAGAGCGGATAATTTCTCTTTTCTGGCGGCAACCTGTGGGTTCTCTTTTACTTTTTTGCTTTTATTCTCGGTAGACATGGGTTCCTCGACAAGAGATCGCAGCCCGGATGCTATGGCCTGACCTGACGTTCATGATCTTATTTTTAACTAAAAACAGTTGATTCTGCTCTCCCAGAAACAAAATTGCAAGCCCCAGCCTCGCCCTAGGGGAGAGAACCGCCAGGGGTTTGGTTGGAGTGAGCTGTGCAGCTGCTTTGAGTTGCGGCATTTAAGTTTTTGTTAACAACTCAACAGCAAAAAACAACCTCCCCTCCAGAGGCTGACAATCGGGGTTTAACAGCAAGATTTTGCCCTCTATTCACCTGTCCGGGTATTTTGAAGTAGAGTTTCTCTCCTCCTTGATGGATAATGGCGACGTAAACACTATGAATGTCCTGACTTCCTTTCACGAAACAGAATGAAAGAGAATAAAAGAGAAGAGGAACACAAAAGATGGTGCTGAAAAATTTATCTGTCAGTGGACGACTCGCCTTGGGTTTTGGCCTGACCGGCCTGCTCTTCACCCTGGTTGTCTGGCAGTATCACCAGACTCTTTTCAAGGTGATGAACCGTTTCGACACCCTGCAGACAACCCAAGCCGCCAAAAAAGATCACTACCTCAACATCCACCGTTACATGCTCGAAGCCCGCCGCAGCGAGAAGGATTTTCTCTCCCGAAAAAACCTGCTCTACCCCGAACAGGTGGCTGAGCTTGTTCAACTTATCGATGTAGAGACCAAAAATATCCAGTCTATCGAAGAGAAGACCGGCGGTCGACCCATTGGCGAAGAGATCGGCACCTTGATCCACGCCTATCATAATACCTTCAAGCAGATAGTGGCCGCCTGGAAGGTCAACGGGCTAGACCACAACACCGGCCTGCAGGGGCGTTTCCGCCAGACTATCCACACCACCGAAGAAGAAGCCAAAAATTTCAACACCAACCGACTCTATCTTACCCTGCTGCAAATTCGCCGTGCCGAGAAAGATCTTGGCCTCAGAAAAGATCCGGATTATCGCAATAAGGTGCAAGGGCTGATCAGACAGTTCCGAAGCCAGATCAACCGCTCCACCTTGGACCCATCTTTTAAAAACCGGCTTGTTATCACCCTGGAGATGTATCAGGTCGACTTTGAGCGCTACGCCAACCAGGTGTTGGAAGGCGAAAACATTCACGGCGGCAAGGGACCCTTCCGAGACACCGCCCACACCTTGGAAAATCTTCTCACCCTCCATTATGTTCCCGATTTAGAGGAGGAGATTCTCACCCTGCGGCGTCGAGAGAAAGACTATCTGCTTCGAGGGGGAGAGAACTATGTCCAGGAGGTGCAACAGACCGTTGCCCAGATTTTAATCAACATCAAAGCTTCGGCCCTGGCAGCCGATGACAAAAAAAGGCTGATCTCCGGCATCAAGCGCTACGAATCCGATTTTCTTGCTCTGGTCAACCATGACAAGGAGATCGTTCAGCTGACCGCCAAAATGGGTGAGGCGGTCCTCAAGATAGAGCCTCTCATCACCCTGGGGGTAGCCGAGGCGGTGACCGACATGACCATTGCCACCGAGACAACGCGGCAGAATGTCCAGCAAAAAACCACCATCGGCCTGATCGTTGCCCTTATCGCCATCCTGCTCAGCATTGGCTTTGCCTTCTATTTCAGCCGGCTGATCATCCGCCCCATCAACACCCTGACCCAACTGGCAGAGCTGTTTGCCCCACCCGAACAGGACCCTGGGGCCATCGACCCCAACCAGAAGGATGAGATCCTGATTTTAACCCATGCCATGGGCCGCATGACCGGCCACCTGCAAGATATCATTTACTATTTTGGTGATCACATCCAAGCGCTGAACCAGACAGCCAGCACACTGGAGAAACATGCCAACCAGCCCCTTTCCCAACTCGAAAAGGAGAAAATGGCCCTCTCTCTGCGCAGCATGTCAGAAAACCTGAAGAAAAAACTGGAGCAACTCAACGCCTAACCCATAGGGTGGCTCTGGAAGGCTGATGTTAGCTTACGTTAACATCAGCGATCCGCTGAGCCAGTGCCGCCTTGATAAAATCATCCAGATCCCCATCCAGCACCCCATCGGTATTGCCCTTCTCGACCCCGGTACGCAGATCCTTGACCATCCGGTAGGGGTGGAGAACATAGGAGCGGATTTGGTGGCCCCAGCCAATATCGGTTTTGGCGTCGGCGGTTGCTTGAGCCTCGGAGGCCCGTTTATCCAACTCCAACTGATAAAGGCGCGCTTTCAACATGTTGAACGCCTCTTCTTTGTTGCGGTGCTGAGAACGACCACTCTGGCACTGAACCACAATACCGCTGGGGTGGTGGGTGATGCGAATGGCCGAGCTGGTTTTATTGATATGCTGCCCCCCGGCCCCGGAAGCCCGGTAGGTATCGATGCGGATATCCTTCTCGTTAATCTCCACCTGGATGGTATCGTCGATCTCTGGGTAGACATAGACCGAAGAGAAGGAGGTGTGGCGACGGGCTGCCGAATCGAAAGGGCTGATGCGAACCAGACGATGCACCCCCCCTTCGGTCTTCAGATAGCCGTAAGCCAACTCCCCGACAATTCGCACAGAGACCGATTTACACCCCGCCTCATCCCCGGCCTGATAATCTTGAATTTCGGTTTTAAAGCCGTGGGATTCTGCCCAGCGCAGATACATGCGCAGCAGAATCTCTGCCCAATCCTGGGACTCCGTCCCTCCCGCACCGGGATGGATCTCCAGGAAGGCGTTGTTACCGTCGGCCTCGTCGGAGAGCATTCGCTTAAGCTCCAGATCTTCAACCCGAGCCAACATGGCTGTCGACTGCTGGGCAATCTCGGTCAGCAGGTCCTGATCCTCCTCTTCGGTGGCCATTTCATGGAGATCCATGCTGTCTCGAAGCTCCTGATCCAGCACCTCCCACTCCCCGATGGTCTTCTCCAGCAGGCTCTTCTCCCGCATGATCTCCTTGGCCCGGTCAGGATCGGCCCACAAGGCGGGATCTTCGCTCAGAGCATTGATCTCCTCCAGCCTTTTTTTGCCATTTTCGTAGTCAAAGATGCCCCCTCAGGAGAACCAGTTTCTCCCGAATGGCATCAAAGTTCTTCTGGCTGTTTTCATCCATGGTAATAACCGTTAAACTGCGTATAGAATGTGAGTTGACTTGGTACATTAAACTTTCAATTGTAGCACCCCTTGTCCCAACAGTCATCCTCAATAAAGGGACTAAACGCCAGACAGAAGGGATATAGGCTTATCATGAGCAACCCAGCACAAATGAGCCCGGAACAGATTACAAGCCTCCTCAACAAGGTGCCCTTTTTTAAAAAATTTACCCTTTACGAAAAAAAACGGGTTGCTGGCGACAGTGCCTGCTTCGAATCCTTCAGCCCCGGTACCAAAATTATCAAAGACGGTACCCGAGACACCTCTTTTTTCATTTTAATCAAGGGAGAGGTCTCGGTAGAGAAAAAAGGGGCGCCCATTGCCAGCTTGCAAACGGGAGATTTTTTCGGCGAAATGGCTTTTTTGACCGACTCTCCTCGCAGTTCTGATATTATCGCCCAATCGCCCTGTTTGGTGGTTAAAGTCAACCAGGAGCTTCTCAACCGCCTAAGCGCTGATATTCGAGAAAAAATCAAAGATCAGATTATCGAAAAACTGGTGCAACGATTAAACAAGGTAACCGAGCGACTGCGGGTGCGGATGTGATTTTTTATTAACGAAAACTTGAATTTTTAACCAATAGCCCTTAAAAGGTTACCTGAAGTTGACTCATGACGGCAAAGACCCTCTAAAAAAGAGAGGGAAAACAGGCGTTGGATCATCCCATTTCTTGATGGATAAGAATCGAGGAACATCATGCTGAAAAATGCTATCAAACGCATCCTGAAAACATCCACGGTAGAGAAACAGGGTGACTGGTATATCGCCACCTGTCCGGCTCTCTCTCCCATTGGCGCGCAGGGCACGACAAAAAAAGATGCCATGAAAAATCTCCGCAATGTTCTGCGCATCTATATTGACGGCTGCTTTGATTCCATTATCTCCGAGCTGATCGAAGAGGCAAAAAATCAAGCAAAGAAGAAGAAGAGGAAGAAAAAGAAAAAGGCGAATTAACTCCTGGTCACCGGAAGGATCCTACCGTGTATTTTGCCATTATCAGCCAAGATATCCCCGACAGCCTCTCCCGGCGCAAGAAGGCGCGCCCTGCCCACCTGCAACGGCTGGCGCTTCTACGGGATGAAAAGCGACTGCTGATTGCCGGCCCGTTTCCCGACCCAGAAAAAGAGGGCTTTACCGGTAGTTTGGTGGTGGCCGACTTTGGCTCCCCAGAGCAGGCCCAATCCTGGGCCGATGCCGACCCCTATGTGGCAGCCGGGGTCTATGCCGATGTTGTGGTGAAGCCTTTTAAACAGGTGCTGCCCTAAGGTTGGAGGAAACAGCCACCTCTCCTCCCCCTCTCCCCATTGGCTGGTCCCAATATCCCTTCAAAAAGGCATAGGTTTTTTTATAGACCCCCCTTTTATCCTGTTCACGGGGGCCAGCCACATTGAGTATGGCTATCTGGTGGGCTTCAATCCAGTCTGTCAACATATCCCAGGCGGCCTCCGGCCTGCCCTCCAGATAATCCAGATCGAGAATCAGGGTGGGTTTCCCCAGCTTGACAGCCAGACGGTGGGTCAGAGCGGTACCTCCCTTCAACACTCCACGACTGATGATCAGGGTTCCGTCCGAGTCACGGACATTCCACCGGGTTCGTTGCCGATAGGACGCCGATGGTGTCTCTTGCAGGGGATAGCTTTCGGGAATAGGGCCATCCAGAGCAAGGCGCCCCCTGGGGCACCACCCTCCCCGGCTCAGCCCACACCGGGCAGCAACGTCCAAGGCGGCCCGGTCCACGCCGGTCTGCCCGCCGGAGACCACTTTTTTAACGATTCTCTTAGTCATAACCAATACTATATATAATACTCTCCCTCCTGTCACCCACTCTCGATGAACTGCCGGTAGATTATGGTACGCCTTTTACGATATAGTGAGGAGATAACCTACTTTATCAGGTGCCATTACCGGGAGCCGGACCATGAGTACATTGAACGATGACGAACTGATTGATGAGTTAAAACAGCGGTTTGATGCCACCAAGCAGGCGCTTTACGATGTAAAAATGGTGACAAACAAGCTCGAAGAGGTCAATAAAAAGCTCCAGGCTTCTGAACAGGTCAAGAGTAACTTTGTCTCCCACATGAAAAATGAGATCAACAACCCGTTGACCTCCATCCTGGGGTTGACCGTACAGATCAAGACCGGCAACCTGGATCAGGAGACCATCCAGTCGGTGGCCACCATGATCCATGGTGAGGCTTTCAGCCTGGATTTTCAACTGCGCAACATTTTTGCCGCCGCCGAACTGGAGTCGGGTGAGACCGAGATTCAGGTCTCCCTGGTCGATGTCCACAACCTGATCAAAGATGCCGTAGATACCTTCCAACACCTCATCGACGAAAAGCAGCTCAAGGTGCTATTCACTCCTCAACCTGCCGATGGAGAAGGGTTGCGGATTAAAACCGACACCGAAAAACTCTCCCTGGTGGTCCATAATTTGCTTTCCAATGCCATTGAGTTCAACCGGGAAGGGGGGACCATAACCATCGATGCCAAAATGTTGGAGGGCCGGCTCTCCCTCTCCTTCACCGATACCGGTGCCGGCCTGGAGCCTGACCAACTACACAAAATTTTCGACCGCTTCTCCCAGCTGGAGGTCGGTTATCGAAAAAGCCATAAAGGTCACGGCCTGGGGTTGAGCATCACCCAGGCCATCGTCGACCTGATGGAGGGCGAGGTGATTGTAGACTCCACCAAAGAGAGAGGCTCCACCTTTACCATCCTGCTCCCGGAGATGGTGGCTGATGTGGATGCCGATGCCTTTTCGGTAGATGGAAGCGACTTCTTTTTTGATGATGACTCCGGGGCTGAGGCATTCTAGGCGATGCAAACTGGAAATGAAAACCGCCCCTTTCTTCTGCCCGGCGCCCTGTTTGCCAAAAACGGGGATTATGTCATCACCACCGTTTTAGGCTCCTGTATCGCTGTCTGTCTGTGGGATCAAGCCCTCAAAAGAGGTGGCATGAACCACTACAAGCTCCCTCTCTGGAATGGAGACGGCCTCCCCTCGCCTAAGTTTGGCAATATTGCCATCGAAAAGCTCATTGAACAGATGTTGAGCTTTGGCTGCCAGAAGAGAAACATGAAGGCCAAGGTGTTTGGTGGGGCTGCGGTGATCAAAAGCGCCAGCGGTCTGCTCAATGTTGGCGAGCGTAACATTGAGGTTTGCAAAGATCTGCTGGCAAGAGAGCGGATTCCCATTGCTGCGTCTGACGTCGGAGGGGAGCAGAGTCGAAAAATTCTTTTCAATACTGCCGATGGGGCCATCCTCATGAAAAAGGCCAAACCCCAATAGATCCCTTTTATTCATGACTCTCGCTCCAGCAACACCGCCATTACCGGACGCCCCAACTCCCGGTAGGCTCCCGCCAGCCCGGTCATAACCACCAACCCAACCCCAGCCGTGACGGCTAAAAAGCTCCAGAGGGGCAACCCCTGCCACTGGTCATCCATGACCCCCACCACCACCACCGCCGAAAGCAGATGGGAGACCAGAAGCCCGGCAACCGAAGCGATCAAGCCCATCAGGGCAAATTCGATCAACACCACCTGTAACATCTCTCCACGGGTGGCCCCCTGCAGCCGACAGACCGCTGACTCCTTGGCCCTCCGCCGTCGGGATGCCGCCACATGGACCGCCAAAACCAACAGCCCCGACACCACCGCCACCCCACCCAGAATACGCACCACCTGAGCCAACTGCAGCAGCAGTTGAGAGATGGAGAGCATCACCTTGCGGGAGGCGATGGCAGAGATATTGGTAAACTGCTCGGTTACGGCTGAAAAGAGGGCCTCTTCTGCCTCGGGCGGGGTCGCCACCGTAGCCAGATAGGTGAGCGGGGCACCGGATAAGACCGCAGGAGAGAAAACCACAAAAAAGTTCAAGCCCATATCCCGCCATCGTACCGCACGCAGGTTGATAAGGGGGGCGGTGATGGGGATGCCCTGAATATCGAAGGTAACGGTATCCCCCACTTTCACCCCCAGGCCACGGGCCAACTCTGACTCCATACTGATCCCCTGCAGGCCCGCCTCCAGCTCGTTCTCCTGCCACCATCTCCCCTCAACCAGTTGATTACCCGGCGGCAAGGTGGCCGAGGCGGTCAGGACATACTCTCGGGTAAACATCCAACGGTGAGAATGGCCGTGGTTCGATGCCCCCTCCTCTTCCACCTTGTTCATCAGATGCTGGGTCATCTTCTGTCCGTTGAGAGCGGTCAGTCGTCCTCGAATAACCGGAGTAAGACGAACCGACTGATCCTCTGTGGCAAAGGGGGAGACAACCTTTTTAAAGGGTTCGACCTGATGGGGTTGAATATCGATGAAGAAAAAACTGGGCACCTTATCCGGCAGTCGGTTGAGAATCTGATTGTCCAGGTTGCGACTGAGAAAAAAGAGGGTAAAGACCAACCCCAATCCCAACCCTAAGGAGACCAACACCGTCCCTCCACCCGAGCGACAGAGTCCGGCCAGAGCCAGCTGTCCGGCCACCTGAGCAGGCTGGAGTCGTTTGAGCAGAGCCATGCTAAGAAGAGAAAAGGTCCAAACAATCAGGAGGCTTAACAACAGCGCGCCCACAAACATCCAACCCAATCTCCCCTCACCCATCAAGCGGGCCACCCAAAGAGCCGGGATAAGCGTCACAGCAGCGACGGTCAGCCAGAGAGCTTTATCGGAAAAAGTGCCGCCCCCTTCCCGACGAGAAAAAAGCAGGGCCGGTGAGATCTTGCGGGTTTGAAGCAGGGGACCCAGAGAGAAAATCAAGGCAAAAAACAGCCCCGCTCCCACCCCCACCAACCCCAAAAGGGGCGATGGCGTATAGGTGAGGGATGGCGGAAACAGCCCCGCCAACAAGGAGAGCAGCCCCCAAGGGAGGATCAACCCCACCAGCGCCCCCAAAAAGGCGGCAGGCAGGGTGATGATCACGGTTTGCCACCCATACAGAGCCATGATACTGCCACTGTCGGCCCCCAGACATTTCAAGGTGGCAATTTTATCGCGATTTTCTTGAATATGAACCCCCATGGCCCCGCCCATGCCCAACCCCGAAAGCAGCAGGGTCAACAGGCCGGTCAACCCCAGAAAAACCCCAAAACGACGCATGAATCGACGTACCGACGATTGACTCTCCGAAGGGGTCAGCAGGCGAATACCGGCTGTTTGCGCCCTCTCCTTTAGCTGCTCTGCCACCCCTGCCAGAGCCTCTCCTTCAGCCAGATTAACCCAGGCAATCTGTTTAACCCGGCTCCCTTTCTGGATCAGTTGCGTACCGGCCACCTCGGGCAGACCAATCATGACCCGAGGACCCAACGAGAAAAAGCGGGTTACCTGATCGCTCTCCTTCTCCAGGGTGTCTCGAATAGTGAAGATTCCCTTGCCCAACAGCAGCTTGTCCCCCCGTTGCAGCCCCATACGCAGGAGGAGATTTTTTTCCACGACAATACCACCATCCGCCAGAGCCGCCGCCAGGGTGCCACCAAGGCTCAACGCGACCGTCCCCCGCAGGGGATAGTGAGCGGAGACCCCTCTTACCTCAACCAGCAGCGTCTCTTGGGTGTCTGGGGTTCGGGCCATGGCAGAAAACTCCACCCCCCGATCAATCCGACGACCGGGTGCCACAACCTGACTTTCGATAAATGCCTCGAAGGGGTAGGAGGCCTGTAGCCGGAGGTCGGCTCCCAACAGAGCACGAGCCTCAAGGTCGACCGTTTTTTGCAAAAAGGAGGCGGTGGCGACAACACCGGTTAAGGTGGCCACCACCAGAAAGAGGGCGCTGACAAAAAAGAGGATATTGGCCCGGTCGGCCCAAACCCCCTGCCAGGCCAGGCTCAGGGTAACCCGCCAGGGAAGAGAACTCACCGATCTCCCCCCTCTATCTCCTGCACCACCCCCCCCTGGGAGAGGCGAAACTGGCGATCCATCCGACCCACCAGTTCATTGTCGTGGGTAACCAGAAAAAAGGTGGTCTTCCAGCGTTGCACCATATCGAACAGGAGATCCATAATCCGTTGACTGGTATCCTGATCCAGGTTACCCGTGGGTTCATCGGCCAAAATCAACCCCGGCCGGGTGACAAAAGCTCGAGCGATGGCAACCCGCTGTTTTTCTCCACCAGAAAGCTCGCGGGGTCGGTGGCTCAATCGGTGGGAAAGGCCGACCCGCTCCAGCATCTCTTCCGCCTGTTGGCTGGCGTTTTTGGTCCCGGCAAGGGTGAGGGGAAGGGCGACATTTTCCAGAGCGGTCAGGGTGGAGACCAGATGAAAATCTTGAAAAACAATGCCGATATTTCGCCGCCGAAAGCGGGCCAAATCATCAGCAGATCGCCCATTGAAATCGTAGCCATTGACCCGTACCATCCCCCCAGTAGCCGCCTCCACACCGGCAATCAAAGCCAGCAACGTGCTTTTGCCACTGCCAGAGGGGCCAACCAAGGAGACAACCTGACCGGCAGATACCTGGAGATTGACCCCCTTGAGGATGGTCAACGTTTGGCTGTCATGGATCAGGGAGTATTCAACATCTTTTATCGTTATCATTGTCCACACAGTGAGAAACCAACCCCATGATTACCCCTACCTTACCACTCAGGCTGCTGACTCTTCTGCTCTCTTTTCTCTATTTTACCACGACCGTTTATGGAGGTGATGCCGTGATTCTCTGTTATGGCGATAGTCTAACCGCCGGGTTTGGGGTGGATGCCCAGGAGGCCTATCCGGCCCGTCTGCAAAAACGGCTGCAGGCAGAGGGGTTTCCCCATCGGGTGGTCAACGCCGGTGTGTCGGGAGACACCACCGCTGGTGCGTTGAGTCGACTCGGTTGGGCCATGCGCGCCAAACCAACCCTGGCCATTGTCACCCTGGGAGCCAATGACGGTCTTCGAGGCCAGAGCATAACCGCCATGGAGGAGAACCTGGAGCAGATCATTCTACGTCTGCAAAAAGCCGGTGTACAGATTCTCTTGGGGGGCATGAAAATTCCTCCCAACTATGGCAAAGAGTATACCACCGCTTTTGCAGAGGTCTACCCACGTCTGGCCAAAAAACATCATCTCCCCCTCCTGCCTTTTTTTCTGGCCGGGGTAGCTGGAGAACCGGCTTACACCCTGGAGGATGGCATCCACCCCAACGCCCAAGGCTATGGGCTGATTCTGGAGACGGTCTGGCGGGGGGTTCTTCCTCTGCTCAACAGGGAGGCTGCCCCCTCTTTTTTGGAAGATCAACATGAAAAACCGTGAGAATTTTCGTACAAAGAGATACTCTTTATAGTCAGAAAATACGATTTTGCAGGATATTCCTGATAAATACCACATAATAATAATGGGATTATGACCATTTTTTCTACTATTAGAAGCCGATTTTTTACGCACCGATCCCTAAGCCGCAAGGTTCTAACCACCTCTGGCCTCATCGGTGCCTTCTGCCTGCTGGTTCTGGGTCTCTACCTCACCAACGCTTTGCGGGCGGAGTTGATCCGGCAGAACGATGAACAGATTAACAATCTGGCCCACAGTGTGCGCCACGGTCTGCACGCCATCATGCTCACCGGCAACGCCAACATTGCCCAAAAATATGCTCAACATCTCAAAAAAACCGAAGGGGTAACCAACCTTCAAATTTTAAGAACAGACGGATCAGAAGCCTTCCAGAAGAACCGCCGGCAAAGCCCGCTTCTCTCGGGCCAACTTCAGACCCACTTTCGCCAAGCGGTTAAAGAGAAAACAAGCGTCTCCTTTGTCAAGATGGACGAGACCCTCAACCGAGAGAAGAATTTTTTTATCCCCATCCCCTTCGAGGAGGGGTGTCAGCAGTGTCACACCGGCACCATCGGCGATGTTCGAGGTGTACTGGAGATTACCGTCTCCCTGGCTGCCATCGACAGCCAGGTCAAAGAGATCATGAAGGATTCCCTGCTGATCATCCTCATCTCTCTGTGCTTTTTTGTTCTAATCTTGGGCCTTGCCCTGCACCAGATCTTGACCAGCCCCCTGGAAGCCCTTACCGCCTCATTTCAACAGGTGGCCAGGGGGAAGCTGACCGATGTGGTGGTTGATCTAAAAAGAAAGGATGAGATTGGTCTGATTGGTCATGTTCTTGATCAACTGACATCCGGGCTTGAGGAGAGAATTCGTAAAATCAACCTGCAGTCCGGCAACATGGTCGCCTTTATCAAGGAGATCATCAAACTCCGTAACGCCATTGGTGAAAACACTCAGATTCTTTCCGAAACATCGAGCAACGTCACCACCGAAAACAGCACCCTGGGTCAGGAGATCAGCAAAATAAAAAGCCGCATCGACTTGGCTGCCAATAATGTCGTCAATATTTCCCAAGGGACAGAGGTAGTCTCTAAAAATACCGCCGAAATCTCCGAATCCCTCCTTCAAACCAACCGCAGCGTCAACGAGATGACCAAGCTGGTGGAGCAGATGGAGCAGAACCTGGGAACCGTCTGGAAAACCCTGGAAGATAGCAACAAAGATACCGCCCAGCTAGCCACCTCTATCAACAAAATGACCAGCTCCCTGGGTGCGGTTCGGGAAAAATGCCAACGGGCATCACAAGACTCCCAGCACGGCACGAAGCTCTCTCTTGAAACCCTGGATCTGACCCAAAAACTGACCGAGGCCTCTCGAGAGATCGATCAGGTCACCACCCTCATCATGAATGTGGCAGAAGAGACCCATATGCTGGGCCTCAACGCTTTAATCGAAGCCGCCAGCGCCGGGGAGGCCGGCAAAGGGTTTGCCGTGGTCGCCAACGAGATCAAAGATCTGTCCCAGCGAACCCTGCTCGCCACCGAGAAGATCAGTACCGTTCTCCAGCGTATTCAAGACCATGCCCACGAGGTGAGCGTTTCGGTTCAAAAGATCTCCAAAACCATCAACACCCTGGACCAGACCAACCAGTGGATCCACACCTCGGTAGAGAGCCAAGACCAGGCCATCCAAGACATCTCTCAAGCCACCAAAGAGCTGACCACCACCAACCTCTCTGTGACGGAGAGCACGGAGGTTCTAGAAAATGCCGCTACGGCCATCTCTCAAGCGGTGGTGGCTGTACGAGACCAGACAGAGTCCATGAGCCTGGGCGCAAAAAAAGCCGCCGACTCCGCCGAGCAGATCGACCAGCAGAGCCGAGAGTCCCGAGATTTTTTGTTGTCCATCCACAACTCCATCGAAAAAACCGACGCCTCATCCCAGCGGGTTCAGGAGAAGATGGCTATGACCAATCGGGTGGTCCATCAGGTGCAAAGCTCCGTCCACCACCTCCAAGGGCTCTCCGAAGTCGCCGCCTATCTGAGCGACGCCCTGCTATCGTCCAACACCAATATGGACATCGGCCCGGAACCCTTCGATATTCGCCAGCTCAAAGAGCCTCTGCTGGCTTTTTTGGGATCATTGGAAGAGGTGGTCTCGGGGGTTTCCAATCAGGATAGAGCATCCATTCAGACAAGCTGCCTGCTCTGTGGCTGGATTGAGGAGAAGCGGTCGACCTATGGTTCATTCTACCTGTTTGAAAAGCTGATCACCTCCCATGCGCAGCTTCACAAAACGGCGGATGAAATCTTTGACCTGACCGAGCAGGGATTGATCGACCCAGAGGCCCGTTCTGCCCTTCGGTTTTTCCGAGAGGTCCGGCGGACCCTCTTTGATCATCTCAACCACCTCTATCTGGGCCAAGAGCCACTCCAGCGTGGGCAACCTCTCATCCAGTGGCAGGCCTCCTACCAGTGTGGCCACCTAAAAAGTGACCAGGAGCATCAGCAGTTGGTCACAATGGCCAACGATCTTTTTTCTGGCACAGAAGAGGGCAGCATGCGCCACGCTCTGATACAGTTCTTGGATGTTGCCAGGCAACATTTTACCCAAGAGGAGCACTATTTACAGAGCGAAGGCAGCCCGGAGTTGGCGTGGCATACAGAGCAGAACAGACATTTTATCAACCATATGGAACAGGCACTCTTTCTCCACGAACGGGAGGATTTCCAGATTTCTCTGGATCTCTTTCTCTTTTTGCGAGAGTGGCTGCTTAAACATATGACCGGACAGGAAGAGAGCCCGTCAGCCCCCTAAACCCTCTCATCCATCAGGGGGAGAGATGGCTTGGCAGACACCTCTTGTGCATAGCAGTCAAAAGGCTCGGCCAGTTCATCCTCCTGCCTTTGAGCCAGATAGCGCAAAAAGATCGTAATCCCCACCCCCACCTGGAGCACCACCAGAGCGATCAGAAAAAAGGCCCACTTATACTCGCCGGCCTGAATCGCCCCAACAGCATTGGCCCGCAACAGGGGTGAGAAGAGCAGAACATTGAGGATATTGATAAGGATGGCGCCGAGGGAGAGGCCGATATAGTTGACCCGAACAAAAAAGAGCATCACACCACTGATCAGGGTCAGGTAGCCGCCAAAAAGGGGTATGAAGAGATAAAGAAGGGAGGCAAAAAAGGCAAAAAAAGCCCCACCGCCCCCTTTTCCCAGTCGATGAAGAGGAATAAAAATCATCAGGCTCAGCAGCACCATACCCAAGGCGAGAGGGATGGCATTGACTATCAAAAACTGGAGAATCGTACTACTCATCCCTACTCCCGCTTCGGGTTAAAGCGCTGGTTTCTCCGACGAGACTAACGGGCAAATGACACTTCAGACTACCGGAATCACTGAACAGTTGAAAGAGTCTATTGGCAAGATTATAAAAAAACATTTTTTCAATCCCCACCCTTAAGACTATACTGTCAGCATCAAAGAGCAGCCCAACCGATTGCAAACGGCCTCTCACTCCAGTTATTATCAAATGGATGAGAGGACTTACGTTTAATTAAAGAGAGATGATGGCAAAAGACTCCCAGACACAGCAGCCCCATAAAGATGATTTTCATCAGCTTGTTGAGGGCCACCCCGAAGGAATCGTCCTCCATCGAGAAGGAAAGATTCTCTACGCCAACGGCCAGGCCCATCTGATTTTTGGTGTCGACCGGGAAAAAGGGGTTCAGGGCACACCTCTGACCACCTTTTTTCCACCCGACTCCTGGCAACGTATCGAGCAGTCCATCGAGAGTGACAGCTCCGAGGCCGCCTATAGTGGCTGGCCCGCGGAAATGACCTGTATCCGCTTTGATGAGAAAGAGCTCCATCTAGAGACCATCACCACCAAGATCAACTTAACCTCAGGCCCAGCCCTATCCACTGTTTTTAAAGATATCTCTCAACGAAAACAGTCGGAGAAACGCATCCGTCATCAAGCCAACTACGACCACCTGACCGGCCTGCCCAACCGCACCCTTTTTCGGGATCGACTAACCCAGGAGTTAATCCGGGCCACACGACAAAACAGTCGGGTTGCCCTGATGTTTATCGATCTGGACCGTTTTAAATGGGTCAACGATACCTTGGGACACGGCGCCGGAGATCAACTGTTGAAGGAGGTTTCTCAGCGGCTTCAGGAGTCTCTGCGCAAATCTGATACCGTTGCTCGAATCGGAGGAGATGAGTTTACCGCCATTCTACCAGACATGGCCCGTGGCCCCCACGCCGAACGGGTGGCCGGCTCCGTCCTGACAGCCCTGGCCACCCCTTTCATCCTCGAAGGTCAGGAGGCCTTTATCTCTGGCTCGGTGGGCATTACGGTGTTCCCGGATGATGCCGAAGATATGGAAGCGCTGCTTAAAAATGCCGATATTGCCATGTATCGGGCCAAAAATGAGGGGCGTAACGCCTTTCGTTTCTACACCCCGGATATGCACGATGAGGCTCAGGAGCGGATGGCTCTGGAAAAAGATCTCCACCGGGCTTTGGAACGCCAGGAGTTGGTCATCCACTACCAACCCATCATCAACCTGCAAACCAAAACAGTGGTGGGGGCCGAAAGTTTTTTACGCTGGGAACACCCGACCCGAGGCTCCATTCCTCCCACTACCTTTATTCCCCTGGCTGAAGAGATCGGCCTGATCAGCGATATTACCGAGTGGACCATCCGCACCGCCTGCAGCCAGGCCCAAGGGTGGCGAGAGCAAAAAAAGGTGGTTACCGACTTTATGATCTCGGTCAACCTCTCCTGCACCCGCTGTCGCGACCTCTCCACCGATGAACGCATTAGCCAGATTTTACGAGAGTCCGGCCTGCCCCCCTCGGCTTTGGTGTTGGAGATTACCGAAAATATCCTCTCTGAGGATGAAAACCGGGCCATGTCCATGTTGCGCCATCTGGTTAAGTTGGGGGTCAACCTCTGGTTGGACGACTTTGGTACCGGCTACTCCTCTCTGAGCGTTCTTAAAAAGCTACCGGTCAACGGCATCAAAATAGACCGGGCCTTTGTGCCGGATGTAACCAAAGATCCAGAGACCACCGTCCTGGTTGAGGCCATCATGTCTCTGGCCAAAAGCCTCAAACGTCGCGTTATTGGTGAGGGGGTTGAGCGGGAGGATCAGGCTGAATTTTTGCTGCATCATGGCTGTCTATGGGGCCAGGGCTTTCTCTACAGCAGGGCGGTAACCCACCAAGAATTTGAAGTTTTTTTACAAACAGACAGAGTGAACCGGCAACAGGAAGAGGGCTAAAACTTCTGCCTCAGGGAGAGAAGATCAAACAGCTCCTCTTCACTCAGATGGCTTTTACTAAACTGGGAGAGTCCTTTGGGAGGGGGGGGTTTTTTGTTCTCGTTGATCAACTTGATGTTACGCTTCCAGGCCCGCAACTTGACCTCCAGCAGGTTTTCATTGAACGGCTTGCCGATCAGGTCGTCCCCACCCGAGTCGAGACACGCCACCAGTTCGTGGTCATCCCGAGAGCTGGTAAAAAAGATGATGGGGATAAAGATGCTGTTTTTTTCAGCAATCTTTTTCAGGATAGGGGCCACTTCACAACCGCTCATCTCCGGCATATGAACATCTAGAAGAACCAGATCTGGCAGGATCTCCTTAAACATTTCGATCCCATCTCGTGGTCCCGGTGCCCAAAAAAGGGTGTAGCCTGCCGGCTCCAACATCTCTTGAAGGAGCAGGGAAAACATTTCATCGTCATCAATCAATAAAATTCTCATTCCGCCCCCCTTTAATCTTATCTCCTCGCAGTCACGACTCCCGATAGCTTGTCCAGTGTAGCAGTTTGTAACATTTATGTAAAACAATTATCTTTTCATGCGGTTATATATCGTCAGCCAAAACCACATTTGTATAAAGATTAAAGACAAAGTCAAAGACTTGGAACCTTAGGCTCTTCCCAGACCCATCCGTTACTGTTTAGTGCCTATTTGGCTTGAAATCTCGATAGGATGAAAATGGGGACAGGAACCATCATCATTAAGCAGATCTTGGGTATAGATTTTCCGGCACTGGGCCAGATTGGCACACCACTCCCCCTCACGACAGTCGACCCCCACCTGGGGACGGCCTACCTGTTTTTTGGGGATGGCAGCCTGACTCTCTCGCAAGCAGGCCACACAACCGGTCGTATCAGGATGGAGCGGCAGTCCATGGAGGGCACAGCGGGCGAGAGAGTCCTGACTCACTGAGCCTCATCAAAGGTGATGCGCGGATCAACCCAGACGTAGGTTAAATCGGTCAACAGCTTGGTCAACAGCCCCAACAACGTGTAGAAATAGAGCGTTGCCATCACCACCGGATAGTCCCGGTTGATAACCGACTCATACCCCAGCAACCCCAAACCATCCAGACTGAAGATGGTCTCAATCAGCAGGCTACCGCTAAAAAAGGCCGAGACAAAAGAGCTGGGAAAACCGGTAACCAGGGGTATCATGGCGTTGCGAAAAACATGTCGATACAGCACCCCCTGCTCCGAGAGCCCTTTGGCCCGAGCCGTCAACACATACTGTTTGGAGATCTCCTCCAAAAAGCTGTTTTTGGTCAACATGGTCATAATGGCAAAAGAGCCGATCACCGAGGCGGTAATGGGCAGGACCATATGCCAGAGATAGTCAGCTATTTTAGCGGGCCAAGAGAGGGCCTCCCAGCCATCGGAGACAATGCCCCGCATGGGGAACAGATCCCAAAAACTCCCACCGCCAAACAGTACAATCAACAGCACGCCCAAGACAAAACCGGGAATGGAATAACCGGCCAGAATAAGGGTCGAGGTGACCGTATCAAAGCGGCTGCCGTGGCGGACCGCCTTGCGGATTCCCAGGGGGATACTGACCAGATAGGTGATAAAAAAGGTCCACATTCCCAAAGAGATAGAGACCGGAAGCTTATCGATGACCAGATCTACCACCCGTCGGTGGTGGTAGTAGGAGTCGCCAAAGTCGAAGCGAATATAGTTGCTCAGCATGATAAAAAATCGTTCATGGGCCGGCTTGTCAAAACCGTAGAGCTTTTGCAACATCTCAATCTGCTCCGGATCCAACCCTTTGGAGCCCCGATAGCTGCTGAAACTGCTGCCTCCTGCGGTCTCTCCCCCACCCATACTTCCCCCCATATGGCTATCCTGCTCCAACAGGGAGATCATCCGTTCCACCGGTCCACCCGGAACAAATTGCAACACAAAAAAAGTCACCAACATGACCCCAAACAGCGTGGGTACCATGAGTAAGAGACGACGAACGATATAGGCGGCCATGGTCTTCCCTATTGACTCCCCTCTTTAATCCACCAACTCCAGAGCCAACTGTCGGCGCTGTAATAGAGCGGTAGCTTGGTGGGACGATCAAACTTGTTCCAGTAGGCGATACGATGGGTGTTGAGGTACCAGTTGGGAACCAGATAATGGCCCGCAAGCAGAACCCGATCCAACGCACGACATGCCGCCAGCAGCTCAGAGCGGGAGGTGGAATATATAATGGCATCGACCAAGGCATCCACTACGGGATCTTTGATACCGATATAGTTTTTACTCCCCTTGGCATCGGCACTGGCCGAGTGCCACATATCCCGCTGTTCGTTACCGGGGGATTGGGATTGACCAAAAACCGTGACGATCATATCGAAATCGAAGGTGTCCAGCCGTCGTTTATAGAGGGCCAGATCTACCGTGCGGTAGTTGACCGCCACCCCAAGCCGTTTGAGGTTGGCCACATAGGGGGCAATAATCCGCTCGAAGGATGCCGAGGCCAGCATCATATCGATTTGAAGAGGGGTTCCCCTGCTGTTACGCAAGATCCGATCTTTACCCACCTTCCACCCGGCCTCCTTGAGCAACTTCATGGCCCGACGCAGATTGTGGCGTATGGAGCCGGGCGGCAGGGTGGAGGGGGGCGGTTTTACCGCCTCGAAGACAGCCGGGTCCAGTTGATCCCGAAAGGGTTCAAGCAGGGCCAGCTCTGCCGGAGAGGGTTTCCCCTTCGCCGCCATTTCAGAGTTGGAAAAAAAGCTGTCGGAGCGAACATATTGACCATGAAAGAGGTTTTTATTGCTCCACTCAAAATCGAAAGCCAGGGTCAACGCCTCTCGGACCCGTTTATCCTGGAACTTTTCCCGACGCAGATTAAAAACAAACCCCTGCATCCCCGCCCCTCTTTTATGGATAAGCTGCTCTTTTTTTATCAACCCCTCATCAAACTTATCCCCCTGATAGTCTCTGGCCCAATGTTTGGAGTTATGCTCCACCAGAAAATCAAACTCCCCCGCCTTGAATCCCTCAAGCGCTACCACGGAATCTTTAAAATATTTTATCTCAATCCGCTCAAAGTTATACATTCCCCGATTGACAGCCCGTTTCCAGCCCCAATAATTGGGGTTGCGCTTGAAGGTGATGGTTTTCCCCGGCACCATGCTCTCCACCGTATAGGGGCCGGACCCCAAGGGTATGGTTAAATTGAGACCTTCGAAGGAGTGTTTGGCAAAAAAGGCCCGGCTGAAAATGGGCATTTCACCAAAGATCAGGGGGAGTTCCCGGTTTTGTTGGGCAAAGTGAAAGATAATCTGGTGAGGCCCTACCACCTCGGCCTGTTTGATATCGCGAAAATAGCCGGCATAAAAGGGGTGGGCCGCCTCGGACTGCAACACCTCCAGAGAGTATTTAACATCCTCTGCCGTCAGAGGGGAGCCATCGGAAAAGCGGGCGTCTGGGTCCAGGGTGCAGGCGACCGACAGGCCATCTTCTGCTACATGAATATCGGTCGCCAACAGTCCATACTGGGCAAACGGCTCATCCAGAGATTGTACCATCAGGGTATCAAAAAGCAGGCTGCCCAAATGGTCCGGGGCCACCCCCTTGAGGGTAAAGGGGTTCATCTTATCGAACCCACCCAGAGAGTAGAGGGTCACCTTACCCCCCACCTTGGCCCGCTCGGAGGTGTACTCAAACCCGGAAAACCCCTTGGGATATTTCAGATCACCATCCAGGCTGATACCGTGGGCGGCCCAAAGAGAGGGAGACCAAAGGAGAAGAAGTGCAAAAAAAGCGACAAAAAAGGTTTTTTTCATTGTCTGACCCGTTAAACTGGCTAAAAATTGTGTCTGAACCATTCATCCATTAAAGAATGGCCTGATATCAACCTGTTTGCAAGCCTTATCCTAGAAATGGCACTTGGGCCTGTGTGAAGGGCGCAACCTGGTGGGTTGTGCCACGTAGCTAGGGACAACGGTCGTTTCCAGGGTAATAGCCCAATCGACCGAAAAGCGAATGAATAGGGAGCCAAACATGGAACAGCAAGGGGTTCGACCAGCCGCCGTAGCCGGAACATTCTACCCCCAAGATCCCCAGCAGTTGCGGGATATGGTTCGGGGTTTCCTCATCCAGGCCCCTGCCTCTCCCCAAGGTGAACCAAAAGCCTTGATCTCCCCCCACGCTGGCTACATCTATTCGGGTCAGGTTGCGGCGTATGGCTATAAAAACCTCCCCCAGGCACCAGCGGATAATCCCCGGCGGGTTTTTGTGCTGGCTCCCAGCCATCGGGTCTATCTGGATGGGGTTTCGGTGGGCAACTTTTCCGCCTATCAGACCCCTCTGGGCGAGGTGGAGATTGATCAGGCCGTTGTCGACCGACTGGCAGCCCAGCCCGATGTCAGTCGAGATCCCCAATCCCATCAGTCAGACCACGCTCTGGAGGTGCAGATCCCCTTTCTTCAAGAGACCGTTGTCCATTTTAAACTGGTTCCCATCATGTTTGGTGATATCAGCGGTGGACAGTTGGCCGATCTGATCGATAGCTGCTGGCAGCCGGGGGATCTGATTATCATCTCCTCAGACCTCTCCCATTTTCACCCCTACCAGAAAGCCATGGCACTGGACCAACAAAGCCATCAGGCTGTTCTGTCTCAAAAGCCACGCGCCATTGAGTCTTGTGAAGCCTGTGGGCGGACCGGCATGTCGGCCCTTCTGGAGATAGCCCGTCGGCACAGGTGGTCCCCCTCTCTGAGCAACTATTGCAACTCTGGGGATACGGCGGGGGATAAAAACCGGGTGGTGGGTTATGCCACCTATCTTTTCTACCCCAACCAGACCGCTGCCGTTTCCTCTCCACCCCCAACACCCAGACCAGATCAGACCACCCTGCCGGCCGCTCTACCCGCCTTGGTGCGTCGCCACCTCGAAGCCAAGCTGGCCGGTCAAGAGGGCAACACCCCCAACAACCTGATGGAACAGTTTCCCGACCTGAGCAGACAGGGCGCCACCTTTATCACCCTCACCAAAGCGGGGGTACTACGAGGCTGCATCGGCTCCCTGGTCGCCCACCGCTCCCTGGCAGAAGATCTGCTGGAAAACGGCCTCTCTGCTGCCAGACGCGACCCCCGTTTTCCTCCGGTTAGCCGAGAAGAGCTGGATCAGCTCAAGGTGGAAGTCTCCCTGCTCAGCTCCCCGGAACCCCTGCTCTACCGGGATTCGGACGATCTGCTCGCTTGCCTTAAACCGGGGGTGCATGGCGTAATTTTAAAAAAATCTGGGCGACAATCCACCTTTCTACCCCAAGTGTGGGAACAGATTCCTGATAAGGTGACCTTTATGGAACATCTCTGTGCCAAGGCTGGGCTTGGCGGCTCCTGCTGGCAAGACAACCCACAAATTTTGACCTATACCGTCGAAAAAATAAAAGAGACATCGGTAGATTGATGGCCGGTTTTAAAGCCCATTTTTCCTTTGCCGCCGTAACCGGTGGGGTTGGCGCCACCGCCCTGCTCTCTGCCGGTGTAATCGACACCAACAGCATGCTGTTCTGTTTTAGTGCTGCCATCTTGGGGGGGCTGCTGCCCGATATCGACTCCGACACCTCCACCCCCCTCCAGGTGAGCTTTACCCTTTTTGCTCTGATCTTCTCTTTTCTGGTTATGTTCAGCCAGGCGGCCACCCTGTCCACCCTGGAGCTGCTGATCATCTGGCTGGGGGCCTTTCTCTTTTTCAAGCTGATTATCTTTGAGCTTTTTACCCGACTGACGGTCCATCGGGGTATTTTCCACTCTATTCCCGCCGCTTTTCTCTCACTTTTTCTTACTACTCTTTTTTTAAGGCAGCTCTTTCATCTGGATAACCAAACCGCCTGGATTGTCGGCTCTTTTGTGCTGATCGGTTTTATCAGCCATCTGCTGCTGGACGAGTTGGCGAGCCTCAATTTTTTGGGGCTGGGTGGGGTCAAACACTCCTTTGGTACCGCCTTAAAGTTCTACTCACCCAGCTTTGTTGCCACCTTCTCCCTCTATCTGGCCCTGGCGTTTTTTTATCTGCTTGCCCCAAGCAGTGACGGCCTTGTCGATCAGCTCCTCTCAACTCAGTTCTGGTACACTCTCGCCGATGGGCTGCTGCCAACCGGTGGCTGGTTTCGAATTAAGTTAAGCCTCTGGAGCTGGTGGAACCTGTAACCTGACCCAATAAAGAGCTTGACTATATTTGCCTAGGCAAATATAGTCTCTTTCATGAACCGATTAACGGCGTGGTCCACCCAACATAAAGCCCTCTCCGAGCCACTGCGTATCCGCCTGCTCTCTTTGGTAGCGGCTGCGGGAGAGATGTGTGTCTGCGATCTGATCACCATCACCGGGGTCTCCCAGAGCATGGTCTCCCGACATCTGGCCTACCTTCGAAACTCCGGCTGGCTGGTGGCCAGGCGGGATAAGCTCTGGATGCACTACCGATTAGCCGACCCCGAGGACCAAATGGCCAAAGCCATACTGGAGGCAATCAGACAACATGGACCACAAAGCCAGCAAATACAAAACGATCTATCCGCCCTTGCCCAGTTGACAGAACCGGGCAGTAGCTGTTGAAAACAGCTCATAATAGTTTCCAATCCATTACCTGAACACAACAGGAGAAACCATGTCTATTCGTATCGGAATCAACGGTTTTGGTCGTATGGGACGTTTGGGATTCCGGGCTGGATACAGCTCTACGGCATTCGAAATTGTCCATATCAACGAAATCCAAGGTGACGCCGCCTGTGCCGCCCATCTGTTAAAGTACGATTCAGTCCACGGTCGCTGGGACCACGATGTCGCAGCTAAGGAGGGGACCATTCAGGTTGATGGCAACACCATCACCTACTCCTCCGCCGCCACACCCGGCGAGGTAGATTGGGCGGGAATGGGCATCGATCTGGTTTTGGAGTGCAGCGGAAAGTTCAAGAGCCAAACGGCCTTGCAGCCCTATTTTGATCAAGGGATCCCCAAAGTGGTGGTCTCAGCCCCGGTAAAAGAGGGCGGTTTGAATCTGGTTATGGGCGTCAATGATCATCTATACGATCCCGACACACACCACATTATCACCCCCGCCTCCTGCACCACCAACTGTCTGGCGCCGGTGGTCAAGGTTATGTTGGAGGGGTTGGGAATCAAACACGCCTCCATGACCACCATCCACGATATCACCAACACCCAGACCATTATCGATCTTGGCCATAAAGATCTCCGAAGAGCCAGAGCCTGCTCCATGTCCCTGATTCCAACCTCCTCCGGCTCAGCCAAAGCCATCATCCAGATTTTCCCAGAGCTGGAAGGAAAAATGAACGGTTTGGCGGTACGGGTTCCACTGCTCAACGCCTCCCTGACCGATATGGTCTTTGAGGTCGAGCGCCCTACCACCGTGGAAGAGGTCAACGGCTTGATGAAAGCGGCCTCCCAGGGGGGGTTAAAGGATATTCTAGGCTATGAAGAGATCCCCTTGGTCTCGATTGACTACAAGGATGACCCCCGCTCCTCCATCATTGACGCCCTCTCTACCATGGTTATTAACGAAACCCAAGTTAAACTGCTCGCCTGGTACGATAATGAATGGGGCTACGCCTGCCGAATGATGGAGCTGGTTGAAAAAGTAGCCAAGAGCATAAAATAGCCCCCTTTTTTTTCTCTTACTAATAAAGAGCTAGCCATGACCACCACCTCCCAAGCCGGAATACGCAACTATCTGTTGGTTACCCTGGCCTATTGGGCCTTTACCATCACCGATGGTGCCATCCACATGCTGGTGGTGCTCCATTTTCACAACCTGGGGTTCAAACCCCTGGATATTGCCTTTCTTTTTCTTTTTTATGAGGTGTTCGGCATCATCACCAACGGTGTTGGGGGCTATATTGGTGCCCGGCTGGGTCTGAACACCACCATGTTTTTGGGCATGGTTCTGCAGATTTTAGCTCTCACCATGCTGGCTGTAGACCCAAGCTGGCTCTCTATTCCCTACATTATGTCCTTTATGGCCCTGTCGGGAATTGCCAAAGATTTGAACAAAATGAGCGCCAAATCCAGTGTCAAGCTGATGGTGCCCGATGGTGAGGAGTCTGACAGCCGGCTGTTTAAGATGGTCGCTCTGCTCACCGGCTCCAAAAACTCCCTCAAGGGGGCCGGGTTTTTTCTGGGGGGGCTTCTGTTGGCACTCTGGGGATTTCAAATCGCCCTGCTTACCTTGGCTGGCGGACTTCTCATCACCATGATTTTAACCAGCTGGCTGCTACCCAAGGAGATGGGTAAGGCAAAAAGCAGCCTTAAATTTAAACAGCTGTTTTCCAAAACCCCACAGATCAACCGCCTTTCTGCTGCCCGTTTTTTTCTGTTCGGCTCTCGAGACGTCTGGTTTACCGTGGCTCTTCCGGTCTTTTTTGCCGAACAGCTGGGCTGGTCCCATACCCAGGTTGGTACCTTCCTGGCGTTATGGGTAGTCGGATATGGGGTGGTTCAGGCCATTGCTCCCGGTCTGCTCCGAGGTAAACAGAAGGATCATGGACCCGATGGTCGCACCGCTCAGCTCTGGGCTTTTCTCCTGATTCTCTTCCCGGCCGGTATCGCCCTGGCTCTAACCCAAGGGTTTAACCCAGCCACCGCCATCGTCGTGGGGCTGGGGCTGTTCGGGGCTGTTTTTGCCATCAACTCATCGGTCCACTCTTTCCTCATCCTGCTCTATTCCGATCGGGATACGGTAGCCATGAATGTGGGGTTCTATTACATGGCCAATGCCGCCGGACGCCTGACGGGGACCGTCCTCTCTGGTGGGGTCTATCAGCTCTATGGTCTCCAGGGCTGTCTCTGGACCTCGGTCGCCTTTATCACCGCCGCCGCTCTCATCTCCATGACCCTTCCCGACCACAACAAGTGGCAGGAGATCCGCCAGAAAATTGCCCCGGCTGATTAATGAGCGAGATTCCAAAACCCAATGGATACAAAACCGGATGGGCCTGGGAAGGCATGAATGCCTTCCCAGCGGGTTTTGGCAGCGCCCAATGTTTTAAGCCTTTGTTTTTAAAATTAAAAAGTGTGGGGATTTGGGGCCTGCAAGGCCTCCCAAGGTGTTGACTTTGTCTTTAACCATTGTCCAAATTTGGTTTTATCTGACAATATGTCTTTGACCTTGCCTTGTTTTTCTACCTTACCAGACAAAAAAAGCCCCTGCTCTATAAGCAGGGGCTTTTTTTATCGTAGCAACCCTCTTTTGTGTCAGAGAGAGAGCATAACGTCAACTACCACATAACCACAGGCTGCCCAAATCCCATGACCATGGGTGGATAGACCATGACAACCGGGTTATGGGGATAGATGTGGCGAGAGTAGATTTGAACATGGTCCTCTTTGGGCTGCACAGGGGGTTCTACCTCTACCTTCTCGGGAGGTGGCGGTACTGGAGCGCGCCTGGGAGCCATGGGGACCAGGCGTGTCTCTACCTGGTAGAGGGTGGGTGGAGGTGCGACGCGAACCGGTGCAACGGGCACGTAGTAGGTTGTTGGCACCTGATAGGTGTAGACGGGAGCAACAGCGTGGTAAACTGGTGCAGCCGGGTGGGCCAAAAAGCTAAGGTCGAAATCTGCCTGGGCCTGGGCTGGAGACAACAAACCGCCAGCCAGCAGAACGGCCCCTGCCAACAGAGTACGTGGGCTGCTTAAAAGTTTCATCTATTCTCCCTCCTGCAAAATAGCTAGTAACATATCAACTAAAGTCTGGGATAATTCTCTCACAAGTTCAAACTGAAAGCCAGAAACGAATCCCAGAATTGAGTATATTTTTATAACTTACTACGATACATAGCATATAACAAAAAAGATTGTCGATCAAAACAGACCTGAAAGCAAATTAACGTAAGTTTGTCAATAGATTAACGATAGTTTGGTCACCCCAGTCTCCGGTATAAAGCAGCCGATTATCTTAATAATCCTCCTCTTGCAACGGGCCATCAACCTGGCTTTTTACGCAGCCAACAATCGCCTGAGCCAACTGGACCGCCCGTTGAAACCGTTTGGCGGGATCGACCTGAAGAGCCGTAGCAACCACCTCATCCAAACAGGGTGGCAGGGCCGGGTTGACGAGGGAGGGTTTTTTGAAAGAGGTGTAGTCCAGGTCATTGTCCCAATCGGAGTAGATAAGTTCGTCCCGATTAAAAGGGGCCAGGCCGGTCAGCAACCGATAGAAAAGCACTCCCAACGAGAAGATATCGGAGCAGGCATTCGGCGCAACCCCTGCAGCACACTCGGGAGCCAGATGGTAGGGAACAACCTGTGGGTGGACCGAGACAAGTCGCCCCCCCGCCATATTGATCAGGCTGGAGAGGGCAAAATTGGTCACCTTGGTCTCTCTGCTCTGTTTATCGTAGAGAATGTTGGACGGCTTCAAATCACCGTGGACCACCCCTTTATTATGGGCATAATCCAGTGCCATGGCCACTTTAACCGCCACCTGAAGAGCCAGGGCGGTGGGCAGAAGATGATCTTTGTCCACATATCGGATCAAACTTTTGGCTGGCAGATATTCCATGGAGAAGAAGGCTTTACCAAACTGCTCTCCCCCCTGTTGAACATGGATAATACTGGGATGTTCCAACTGGGTGCTGAGGGATAAAATTTCAAAAAAACGCCGACTGGCCTCCGGCAGCATCGATGTTTCAAAGATTTCGGTCAATGGAATCACCTTCACCGCCACCGGCAACAGATTATGCGGATCACGCCCCAAATAGACTGAACCAACGGAGCCTTGCCCCAGGATCTCTTTAAGCTGGAACTGGTCCAGGGTAAAAGGGGAACTGGTGGCAACAGGGGGTTGGGAGACGGGTTTGACAGGGGTTTTATCGTCGACAATCGATTGAGCCTGAAGCAACCGGGCAGGGAGGTCTCGGTACGCTGGATCAAAGGCCGACATATGCTGCCAAACCTCCAGGGCCAAGGCCGGTTTTTCTGCCTGTTCAAGCTCTGCTGCCAATGGGTAGAGAATCTTCATCATGGCCTCGTCCAGTCGGCACCCCTGAAACTTTTTAAAGGCCAACTCCAGCCGGCCCTCTCTTTGGAAAGCCAATCCCAAACGCAAATTGGACTCCTCCAACCCAACAGCCACCGGAGGCGGGAGACTCTTCTCCTCTCCTCGCATCAGAAGATGAAGCAACAGCGAGCCAACAAGCAGCAGCAAGAGGGGTCCTGCCAAAGGAAACCAAACACCCAAAAACCCCATCAACAGCCCATGGCCAGCCACCATTCCCAGACCAATAACCACGGTTGCCACCTTGCCAAAACGCCGACCCCAAGCCGTCGGAAGCCAAAGCAAAAACAGACCAACCCCAATATAGGTCGCACGCTTTAAAGAGCTGTGCCAGAACAGACGTCGGTAGTGATCTTGGTTGAGCAGGCTGGAAATCCGATAGCCCAACAGCTCAACCGGCGACAGAAATTCGGTGTCTGTGAGCATGACTTCAGGAAAAAGGGTTGGAGCCGTTCCGCCGATCAAGACAATGTTATCCTTAAAAATATCGGCCTCGAAATGACCCGCCAAGATATCGGAGAAAGAGAGGGTCTTGAAAGGGGATAGATCTGGAGATTTTTGGTAGTGAGGAAGAAAGGTGAAATAGTCAGAATCCACCCCCAACGCCAGAGGACCTATTTGAAGAGCGCCATTCTCATAGCCGACTTCAGAGAGCTTCACCCCCTGACTTTTCGCCGCCACCGCCAAAGCCAGAGAGGGGAGTGCCGTCCCGTTATAGGACAACACCAGCCGACTTTGACGGACAAAACCGCTCTCTCCCTGCTCTGGCAGAAAAAAGCCCACCGCAGCCGCCCTTTGTCCCAACCCGGAAAAGACCGGCTTGATGGAGAGAATTTTGTTGGCAAGAGGTGCGGAGAGGGGCAGACGCAGCAGGTCGGCTCCACTCTCTCTTGTCAGGTAAGGCGGGGGTGGAGGAGGAGGAAGAATGATATAGTGTTCAGCCACCTTCACCACCATCCCCTGAATCACCGTGCCAGCCTGCAAAAAAGCCTGCTCCAACTGGCGGAACTCATCCTCCGGCTCCAGGCCGGAAGTGAGGATTTTTCGTAAATTGGAGAGATGGTTACGACGCAGCAGAGGAGCGGATGGTTGTTGAGCCTCATCAACCCCCCCCTCCTCTTCCTCCGAGGCCTCTTTCAGATAGCGCTGCAGCCGTCCCAACCCCTCTCCCTCCTGATCAGGAATGGTCTCGGAGAAAGGGATGGTGTTGACAATTGATCGGGCCCCTCCCTGGGAGAGGGTTGTGATCAGACGGGCAAACTGTCTCTGAGACCAAGGCCAGGAGCCGAGAGCAGCCAGACTTTTTTCGTCGATGGAGACCACCACAATCCGTTCATCTGCCTGTTTGGGATTGAGAGCAGCCGTATAGTCAAAAACCCGATCTTCGATGGATTGGATCGGCTGTTTGGAATCGAAGAAGAGAAAGAGCGCAACCAATAGAGCTGCCAAAAGGTATTTTATGATGATATTGACCATTGTTCCAGAGGAGGGAGACCAAGTGATCGCCCTTTTTGTATCAACCTTTTTGTTCCCGAGAGATTTATATGATAAACCATTGGGGAGTGTGGTGACAAATCAAACCTGTTCGAAAGCGCCAAAGTGATCAGAATCCAAACCGAAAATTTTTCCATTGAGGACGAAACAGCCCGACTGACCCAAAAGAGTGCGGTCATTGGCGGTATTGTCTCCTTTGTCGGAACCGTACGAGATTATACCGAAAAGGATGATGTCATCGCCATGATCCTGGAACACTATCCGGGGATGACCGAGTCGGAGCTGGAAAAAATCGAGGTAGCGGCAAGAAACCGCTTTCCGGTTGAAGAGATCGGCGTTATCCACCGGGTTGGGCGGCTGGAGCCTGGGGAGAACATTGTGCTGGTCATTGCCACAGCCAGACATCGAGCCGCCGCTTTCGACGCCTGTCGCTACATGATAGACCACCTGAAGATTCACGCCACCTTCTGGAAAAAAGAGATTGTCAAAACCGGTGAGGAGAAGTGGGTCAAGGGGTGTCCCGGTTGTGAAGCGGCAGCCAGCCAGTGGGCCAGCCAGCGCCAGATCGCCCACACCCACCCCACCCAAGAAGGCCGTGATGTGAAGACCAATCCTGACCATGACCACCATAAGAACCACCACAGCAGCCACCACCACCACGGCAGCCATCAAGCCGCCTGGGCTGGTCTTCAGGTGGGTATTCTTACCCTCTCCGACAGCCGGGACAGAGCCAGCGATAAAAGTGGCGACGCCTTGGAGGGGGAGGTAAGATCCCTGGGGGGTACCCTGGCTGTTCGGGAGATCATTGCCGATGAGCAAAAAACCATCGAGGCTCGGCTGATCCAATGGAGCGACGAGAAGCGAGTCGACCTGATTCTCACCACCGGCGGAACCGGTCCCGGCCCCAGAGACGTCACCCCGGAGGCGACCCGGGCGGTCTGCGAACGGGAGCTGCCGGGCTTTTCCGAACAGATCCGCTCCGAAGGGCTTAAACAGGTTCGAAGCGCCCTGCTGACCCGAGGGGTTGCCGCCTTCCGAGGGCTGACCCTGGTGGTCAACCTCCCCGGATCAACCCGAGGGGCACTCCACAGCCTTCAGGCTGTCTCCGACCTGATTCCCCACGCTCTGCGCATGGCCCATGGGGGTGGGCACGGCTAAGAGGGTGTTGTCATCCCTACTGTTAAGGAACCAGCATGATCTCATTTCAACAGGCACAAAAAGAGGTTTTAGCACGGGTCAAACCGGTAACAGAGTGTGAAGGGGTCTCTCCTATTCACGGTCTGGGCCGGGTACTCTCCCACCCGGTTACGGCGCCGGCCAACGTGCCCAACCACGACAACTCGGCCATGGACGGCTATGCTTTGGGGTTCGACACCCTGCAAAAGGTTGGCACCACCTCCCTGACGGTCATTGCCGACCTGCCCGCCGGAGATCGCATCACCGATCCTGTCCAGGCCGGAGAGGCGATTCGCATCATGACCGGCGCCCCCATCCCCCCAGGCTGCGACTGTGTGGTCATGCAAGAGGTGGTGGAGAGAGAGGGCGAGAAAATCACCATCCCCTCCGGGCAAAACCAGTATCAACACATCCGCAAAGCCGGAGAGGATATTCAAGAGGGGAGCGAAGTACTGCCGGCAGGTCGCCGACTGAAACCGGCAGATCTGGGGCTGCTCACCTCTCTGGGTATTGCCGAAATGTCGGTGTTGCGTCGCCCTGTTGTCGCCCTGCTCTCTTCAGGAAATGAGGTGATTGAGGCAGGCACTCCCATCCAGCCCGGACAGGTCTACGATAGCAACAGAACCACCCTGCACACCGCCCTGATCGCTTTGGGGGTGGATGTGCTGGACCTGGGGGTGGTGAAGGATAACCGTGCCATGATTGAACGGGCTCTCCACCGCGGAGGAGAGGAGGCCGATGCCATCATCTCTACCGGTGGGGTCTCGGTAGGAGATTACGACCTGATAAAAGAGGTTCTGCAAGAACGGGGGGATATCCACTTTTGGAAAGTGGCCATGAAGCCAGGCAAGCCCCAAGCCTATGGTCAGATCAACAACGCCCTCTTTTTTGGCCTGCCGGGTAACCCGGTCTCCGGTTTAACGGTTTTTCTTACCATTGTCCGCCCTGCCCTGCTCCGCTTGATGGGGGCGCAAGATGAACCGGTACCCCTGATGACCATGCCCTTTCGTGGCTCGCTGCACAAAAAACATCCGCGCATGGATTTTGTCCGTGCCATTGTCCACTACGACCCCGACGGTCCCTGGGTCGAGACCACGGGCGCCCAGGGTTCCGGCATCCTCACCAGCCTCTCCAAAGCCAATGCCTTTCTTGTGCTTCCCGAAAAACCCCTCACCCTCAAGGATGGGGATCTGGTTAACGTCCAACGGATCGACTACTTTTAAGACTGAGGGATAAAGCGGGATGAAACTGACACACTTCGATCAAGACGGCGCATCCCATATGGTGGATGTCTCCGCAAAAAAAGTGACGGAAAGAGTAGCAGTCGCCGGTGGAGAAATCGCTATGCAACCGGAGACCTTCCAGCTTATAATGGACAAGAAGATGGTCAAGGGAGATGTTCTGGAGATAGCGAGAATTGCGGGAATCATGGCGGCAAAACGGGTGGACAGCCTCATTCCCCTCTGCCATCAACTCAACCTCTCCTCAGTCAAGATCAGCTACCAGCCCGATCGTACCAACAGCCGAATCGCCTTTCGGGTCCGTGTTAAAACCACCGGCCAGACCGGCGTGGAGATGGAGGCCTTGACCGCAGCCAGCCTGACCGGCCTGACCATCTACGATATGTGCAAGGCCATCGATCGTGATATGATTATCGGTCGGATTCGCCTTCTGGAAAAAAAAGGTGGGAAAAGCGGCCATTATGTTCGAGATGAAAACCAGCATCAACCATAGGTGATCCTGACCATGCTCTCTATCATCGCCCCACTCATGAAGGCCCAGCACGATGAAATACTCAAGGTTTTTTCCGAGTATGATGCCCTTCTATCCCAAAAGGAGAGCGAACAACGCACCGAAAAAATGAAACAGATCCTCCATGAACTGGCTCGACGATTGACCATCCACCTGGCTCAGGAAGATTGCCTTCTCTACCCGGCACTGACCCAGTCGGAGAATATCGCCCATCAAGAGCTGGCCGAGCAGTTTACCAGTGAGATGGGCGGGATGGCTGATCGGTTTGATGCGTTTGCCAACCATTGGCGACTTGGCAACACCATCCAAGAGAATGAACAGGCCTTTCAGGCTGAGTCCAAGGAGATCCTGGCGGCCCTGCGGTCACGCATTCAACGGGAAGAGCGAGAGATCTTCCCGCTTATTAAAGTCTAACCTCATTTCTCAAGCCAAGAAACCCTGGTGGCTGTTACGCTGTATTTGGAGTATCTTTTGTGGCCCTTGTAGACTCATTTGGACGAACCATCCGTTATCTGCGGGTGTCGGTAACGGATCGCTGCAATCTCAACTGTGACTATTGTCGATCGGCCGGGCAGGTTCTGCTACCCAACAACCACCGCCTGTTGAGCCTGGAAGAGATCGCCCGGCTGGTACGGATTTTTACCGAACTGGGGGTAGAACGCATCCGACTGACCGGCGGAGAGCCGCTGTTAAGGAAAAATATTTTAAGCCTCATCAAAGAGATAGGCTCTCTGCCCCATCTGACCGAACTCTCCCTCTCCACCAATGCCCTGCTGCTGGCCCGCTATGCCCACGCCATGAAACAGGCGGGGGTCAGCCGGGTGAACATCTCTCTGGATACCCTGGACCCAGCACGTTTTGCAACCCTCACCCGTGGCGGGGATCTTGCCGGGGTTTTGTCGGGCATCTCTGCGGCTGTGGAGGCCGGCCTCCATCCGGTCAAGGTCAACATGGTGGTCATGAAGGGCATCAACGACCAGGAGATCCCCGAGATGGTCAGTTTTGCTCGTCAACACGGTCTGGTACTCCGTTTTATCGAGACCATGCCCATCGGAGAGGCGGGCCGAGAGATGGAGGACCGGTTTGTGCCGGCGGAGGAGATTTTAACCCAGATCCAAGCCCGTTTTGCATCCGATCTCATCCCCGTCCACCAACCGAGAGGCTCCGGTCCGGCCCGCTACTACCGTATTGCCGGAACCGAGGCAGAAGTGGGCATCATCTCCGCCCGTTCCCGCCATTTTTGTGATACCTGCAACCGTATGCGACTTACCTCCACCGGAAAGCTGGTTCTCTGCCTGGGACGTGAAGATCGAATGGATCTACGGACAGCGATCAAAGGGGGGGCAGATGATGATCAACTCAAGGATCAGATCCGAGCGGCGGTCGACCTGAAACCGGAGAGGCACCAGTTCGACCAGGAAGAGAGCCATGGGAAGACCCATGCCATGTCCGCACTGGGGGGATGATGGGCTTTTTACGATCCAAGATTTTTCTTGTCACAACATTAAGCTCTCTTATGTTCCCTCTAATCGCCATGGGCGATCAGCTCCATGTGGCAGTAGCCGCCAACTTTAAAGCCACACTGCAGAAACTGGCCCCCCTCTTTGAAGCGCAAACCGGCCACCAACTGCTCATCAGTAGCGGCTCGACCGGCAAGCTCTATGCCCAGATCACCCACGGCGCCCCCTTTCAGGTGTTCTTATCAGCGGACCAGCAGCGACCCATACGGTTGGCTGAATCCACACTGGCCCTCTCAGCGACTCGATTTACCTATGCGACCGGCCAGTTGGCACTCTATGTTCCGGACGGGTCTGATCGACCCATTGGGCCGGACTATCTGACCACTAACAACCCCCAACGGGTAGCCCTGTCCAATCCCAAAGTCGCCCCCTATGGTCGGGCTGCCAAGGAGACTTTGCACACTATTCAGCTCTGGGAGAGCTACCAGGGGAAGATGGCCTTTGGCGAAAATGTCGGACAGACCCTGGCCTTTGTCGCCAGCGGCAGTGTCGAAGCCGGATTTGTTGCCCTCTCTCAACTGATGCGCCTCCAAGTCGACGCCAACCGCTACTGGATTATCCCCCAGACGCACTACGCCCCTCTTCACCAGGATGCCATACTCCTGACTCAGGGGGAGAAAAGCCCGGCGGCTTGGGAGTGGATGGCCTTTTTACGCTCCCCACTGGCCCGCACGACCATCCAACAGATGGGCTACACCTTGCCATGACCAACCCGGCAGAGATCGGCAACCTGGATTGGCAGGCCTTGCAATTGAGCCTGCTACTGGCTGGGGTTACCACCCTGCTGCTGCTGATAATCGGCACCCCTCTGGCCTGGTGGCTGGCTCGGAGCAGAGGACGCAAAAAACAGTTGACCGAGGCGGTCGTCGCCCTCCCCCTGGTGCTGCCGCCGACGGTGTTGGGCTTTTATCTGCTCATTTTTCTAGGCCCCCATGGCTGGCTGGGGGGGGCGTGGGTCTCTCTAACCGGTCATGCCCTCACCTTTCGTTTTTCCGGGCTGGTCATCGCCTCCCTCCTCTACTCCCTCCCTTTTGTGGTACAGCCGCTGCAGCGGGCCTTCGAGTCAATCGGAGCCAAACCAATGGAGGCCGCCGCCACCCTGGGAGCCGCCCCTTGGGACGCTTTCATTCATGTTGCCTTTCCCCTGGCACGAGGGGGCTATCTTACAGCAGGAATCCTCGGCTTTGCCCATACCCTGGGAGAGTTTGGCGTCGTCTTGATGGTGGGGGGGAATATTCCCGGACAGACCCAGGTGATCTCCATCGCTATCTATGACCATGTGGAGAGCCTGGAGTACAGCCAGGCACACACCCTGTCGGCTCTGTTACTGCTGCTCTCCTTCTCAGCACTCCTTCTGGTCAACCGGTTCAACCGTCACCATACCATCGGTACCCAATGAGACTGGAAGCACAACTTTATCATCAGCAAGGGGCCTTTTATCTGGATAGCCAGCTCTCTGCCGATCTATCCGGTGTGACCGGTCTGTTTGGACCATCGGGGAGTGGAAAAACCACCCTTTTACGCTGTCTGTCCGGCCTGGAGCGGGCCGAAAGGGGGGTGGTCTGTTTTGGCGATCAGATCTGGCAGGATGAATCCAAGGGAATTTTTCTCCCCCCCCATCAACGCCCGGTCGGGGTTGTCTTCCAGGAGAGCCGCCTGTTTGACCATCTCACCATAAAAGAGAACCTCCAGTTTGGACACCAACGGGCCAAAAAAGCCCAGAGTCGGGTCTGCTGGGATGAGGTGATCGATATTCTCGAACTGGCCCCCCTTTTAACCAGGCATCCACAACGGCTGTCGGGGGGGGAGCAGCAGAGAGTCGCCATCGGACGGACCCTTTTAACCGGGCCGCAGTTGTTGATCATGGATGAGCCCCTGGCCTCTATGGATCATACCGGCAAAAAAAAGATTTTAGGTTTTATACACCGAGTGCAAACCCACCTGAAGCTCCCCATTCTCCATGTAAGCCATGATATGGGCGAGATTCTGCAACTGGCCGATTATCTGGCTCTCATGGAGAAGGGTCGAATTCTCGCTACAGGCCCCATCCACGAGATGATTACCCGACTGGACCTGCCCCTGGCCCATCGGGGGGATGCCAGCACCCTGCTGGCCGCCCAGGTGACCGAACAGGAGCTGGCGTATCATCTCAGCCATTTAACCTTTGGCAAGCCCAGTCAACAGCTCTTCATTCCCAATACCAGCCTCTCCCTCGGGGAGCAGGTCAGGGTCAGAATTTTTGCCCGAGACGTCAGCCTCACCTTGGAACAGCCCAAACAGACCAGCATTCTCAACCATTTTCCTGCCAAAGTGGTGGAGATCATGCCGGAAAATCCTGCCCAATCCATGGTCAAACTGTCGGTATCCGGCAGCCCTATTCTCTCCCGAATTACCAAAAAATCCTTGGAATCTCTGGGCATTGTAGAGGGGCTTTCGGTCATTGCCCAGGTCAAGAGTATTGCGCTGGAGAGATAAGACTAACGTGGAGAACTACAGGCAGGACATCCCTCTCGTTTTGGGATGGTAACTTGATGAAAAATACAATCAAATACATTAACCAGCAACAGAGTACCCGCCAAATTCCGACCGATTCCCAACAGGCTCTTCACCGCCTCTGCCGCCTGCAACGTGCCAACCGCGCCGACAACAGAGCCTAAGATGCCCGCCGAAGAGCAGGTAGGGGCCGACTGGGGAGGGGTGGGATAGAGGCAGCGGTAACACGGGGCCTTACCATCCACGCCGTGATGAAAGCTGGCAATCTGCCCTTCAAATCCCAGCACGGCAGCAGAGATCAGCTTTTTTTTCAGACGAAAGCAGGCATCATTAAGCAGGTAACGGGTGGCAAAGTTATCGCTCCCATCCAAAACCAGATCCGCTGAAGCCAACATGCTCTCCACATTGGTTTCGGTAACCCGTTGAGAAAAAGTGGTTACCTGAACTTCTGGGTTGATGGCCTGGATGGCCTGCTTGGCAGAGGAGACCTTCAACGCCCCCACTCGGCACGTCGTATGGAGAATCTGACGCTGAAGGTTGGAAAGTTCCACCCGGTCACTGTCGGCAATGACCAGGTGCCCCACACCGGCAGCAGCCAGATAGAGGGCTGCCGGGGAGCCAAGCCCACCAGCGCCAAGAATGAAAACCGTAGCGTCAAGCAGCTTGGCTTGACCAGCACCACCGATATCTTTGAGAATGATTTGGCGGGAGTACCGCTCAATCTGATCTTCGGAGAGAGTCATGGAGAAAATATCCCACACACACCCGCTATGTGCAACCGGATAAACCAACACACAAAGCAGCGACAGCCAACTCTAATACGTATGAATATATTTCTTTATGGTAAGTAGAGTATGAGCCAGATCCAATCAGCTACTGATACTAAAAGCAGATCTATTTCAACCAAAAAAAATATCAATAGTCCTTATACTTACAGACAACCACACCACACACCTCCAATTTACCTTCAACCTCCATCAGGGGATAGCGGGCATTGAGGGGCTTGAGATAACGCCGATTACCCAAAACAATCAACTGCTTGAAGGTAGGACGGGAGTCTCCCTCCAATCGAGCCACCAGGAACCGGTTATGGCTACCCTCTGCGGTAGGATCAACAATGAGGATCTCCCCTTCAGAGAATTCCGGCTCCATGGAGTCATCGGGAACCGTCAAGGCAAAACACTGTTCGCTGGTTCTGGGAGCAACCGGAATCCAAGAGGTCGCTTCCGATTCAATCTGCTCAAAATCTTCACTGCCACACAACGTATCGACCAAAGTCCAAGGTATGAGAGGAACACGCGCAATCAGAGGAAACGGTCGGTAGGGTTGCCCCTCATCCTCCACACTGTACCCCCCCATACCACCACCGCCGGACCCAGGAAGAAGCATGTCACCACGCCCGGTATCCAACCAGATGGGGTCGACACCACACGTCAAAGCAATGGTTACCGTCCGCCGAGAAGACCGGGACCTGCCACACTCCAGCTTGTGAACCGCTGTTTGGCTGATGCCGACCTTGTCTGCCAACCCTTTTTGGGTCAGACCGGCATTCTTCCGAGCCAGCTGAATCCGATCACTTAAGGTCATGCTCATGAAATTTCATTCCTTAATGTTAGATGTAAACGCAAGGCAGTCAGACTCTTTTTTAACACCTTTTTTGCAAGCGCAAAAAGAGTGTAGCATCCCTTACATTGAAATTACGTTAATTTTTACTAAAACCAAGTGCTTACCAATAAACCCAGACCAAACATGAAAAGGGGGCAAAACCGATCAACGATTAAATCGTCCATGCGCTACCACCCTGAAAACAAATAAACCGGGTCTCGAACAAAAAAACAACCCAATTCAATTTTATTTTTCGCCATCAATCGAGTACTATTTAAAGAGAGGAAGATTAGCGCCTACGAAGAGCAGTTGAAGTCAAACCTTTTAACAAACCCGAGCAGCTCTTCCCATCCATCCCTTTTGCAGGATTATCATAATGGCTACAGAACGGTCATACAGACCCAAAAAAACAGCCCCTAAACCAACCAAAACGGCGGAAGAGCGCCAAGCGGCCATGGAGAAAATTGTCTCGATGGCCCGTCGCAACCAAGATAGTCGGGCCGCTGGCTACCGTGAAAAATCACTCCGCATCCATCCTCATGTCTGTGGTCGGTGTGGCCGAGAATTTTCCCAAGATAACCTCACCGAACTGACCGTTCACCATAAAGACCACAACCACGACAACAATCCAGAAGATGGTAGTAATTGGGAAAATTTATGTATTTACTGTCATGACAACGAACATAGTCGTTATACGGAACATCTTGCCTCCAAAACCCAGGCCCTTCAAGCAGAGGAAGAGCCAAAACCGGCTACCCACAACCCTTTCGCAGACCTTGGAAAGCTGTTCAACAAATGAGAAGAACAACCATCGTTCAAAACCGCCTCCCTGATAGGACATGTTATAAACAGCCTGTTTAAGACAACAATACCAATTTTCCATCTCTTAATGAAGAACAATTTTAACACAACATTAACTTCTCCCACCACAGAAAAAATTTCCTTTAATTCAAAATAGTTACAATATCTCTATACGAAAACTTCCTCTCCAGACAGAGCGTTTGAGATCCAGTTGGCTGCTGTCTTGTCTACCATTTAAAAAGGGTATGCTGGTTTCAACTTAACATGGGTCAAGTTCATGATTAAAAGCCAACGCACCCCATAGCCCGGCAAGGGGGGATGGGGCCGAGGGCAGATGAGTATGCTATTTTGAATGGGAGGGACCACAAAAGAGAGAGCATGGCTCAACAGGAGGAAAAGAAGGGGTCATTCTTCTGTTCAACCTGGAAACGGGTGTTGGCGGTGCATGCTGACAACTGCCGTTTCCAGGTTAGATGAACAAAATTAAACTCAGAGGTTACTAACCGTCTGCTGTTATCTGATTGATCAACTCTTGAAGTTTTTCCATCGCTTCATCGTTATCAATCTGACAGGTTCCCGCATTTTGATGGCCGCCACCGCCATATTTGAGGGCCAACTCACCTACATTGGTCTTGGAGTCACGCTTGAGAATCGACTTACCGATGGCAAAAACCGTATTCTGTTTTTTAAACCCCCAGAGTACGTGAATGGAAATATTGGTTTCGGGGAAGAGAGCGTAGATCATGAAGCGATTACCGGCAAAGATGGTCTCTTCGTTACGCAGGTCCAACACCACCAAATTACCGTGAACCGTGGTGCAGCGTTTGATCTGCTCGACAAACTTGGTCTCGTGTTCAAAGTAGAGGTCGACCCGCTCTTTGACATCCGGCATCTGCAGAATCTGTTCAATGGTGTGATCTCGGCAACTGTCGATCAACTGCATCATCAGTTGATAGTTGGAGACCTTGAACTCTCTAAAACGTCCCAGTCCGGTACGGGCATCCATCAGGAAGTTCATCAGTACCCAACCGGTCGGGTGGAGAATTTCATCCTTGTTGAAACGGGCCGCATCCCCCTTATCCACCGCTTCCATCATCTCGGTCGAGACATTGGGATAACCTTTTTTGCCCCCATAATAGTCATAGACCACCCGAGCCGCTGATGGGGCCTTGGGATCAATGATATGGTTATCGGGTTTTTCCCCACCTTGGCGAATGACCTCGCTCAAATGGTGATCAAAAGCCAGAGAGACGCCCTTCACATAAGGGAGGTTGGTGGTAATATCCCGACTGGTAATGTCAATTTTGCCATCTTGCATATCCTTGGGATGAACAAACTTGATCTCATCGATCATGTCCAACTCTTTTAACAAAACAGCACAAACCAAACCGTCGAAGTCACTCCGGGTAACAAGCCGGAATTTCTTTTTTTGTGTCATCTCAACATCCCTCCGAGATTATTCTTAATCGTTGAATATCTGCATTTTGAATACGTTATTTTTCAGTACAACTTCACTAACCTACAGGAAATCACCACCATTTTGAACAAAATTCTGATCTATTTTTTCTGAATATGCCAACAATTATGGATTTTTCGGTTTCTCTTAAAGTCGGGATCAAAGGTCTGATCGGTTATTTCGGTGAGAGTCAGCGTGGAATCAATCCAGCTGTCATCCATCTTAAAGCGCTGAAGATTATTGGAGAAAATCAACTCTCCACCCGGCTCTAGAAGGGTGACCACCGAACGAATCAGAGCGCCATGGTCACGCTGGAGATCAAAGGTATCGCTCATGCTTTTGGAGTTGGAAAAGGTGGGAGGGTCCAGAAAAATCAGGCCAAACCGGCTGTGGCACCGCTCTACCCATCCCAAACAGTCAGCCGAGATAAAGGTGTGGGCAGAACCTTCAAAACCGTTAAGGGCCATGTTCTGTCTGGCCCAGTTCAGGTAGGTGTTGGAGAGATCCACCGTCATGGTCTCCACTGCCCCCCCATCTGCGGCATACACGGAGGACGCCCCGGTATAACCAAACAAATTTAAAAACCGACGGCCCATGGCCTTCTGGCGGATGATCCGCCGAGTGGGTGCGTGGTCCAGAAAAAGGCCGGTATCCAGATAGTCGCTCAAGTTGACCAAAAATTTCAGCCCCCCCTCCCGAACCTCCCGCTGCACCCCTCGTTGATCCATCTTGCCATATTGAGAGCCGCCGGAACGTTTGCGACGCACCTTTAAAAACAGGTTGTCCGCCGGCAGGTCCAGAACCGAAGGAATCACCGATAGTGCCGCATTCAGCCGATCCCTTGCCTTCTCCGGGTCGATGGTGTCCGGAGCCTGATACTCCTGAACATGGACCCAGCGCTCGTAGATATCCACCGCCATGGCATATTCCGGCATGTCTGCATCATAGAGGCGATAACAGGAGACCCCCTCTTTTTTCAACCAACGCCTGAGCTGCTTATGGTTTTTCTTCAGCCGATTGGCAAACATCTCCACCTGGGTATGGGCCGAGTGGGAGATCTGACGCTCTGGCCTGATATCGGGGAGAAAAGATAACAGGGAGCAGGCCAAGGGACCGTTATACAGGGTGGTACTCTTTTTGGGTGTAACCCCCAGAGCCTTGGCAGCATTGGGCAAGCCGGTAAAGACAGTCCGATGCCAATCGACAAACCGAAAACGGACAACCTCACCCAACGCACGGTAGAGTGGCTGTAATCCGGCTACGGTTCCCTGGCGTTCACCATACGGGGGGTTAAAGGCCAACAGCCCTCTCCCCTCCCGTGTTGGTTGCACCTCCAGGGCCTCCCCCTCCTTAAAATGGATGTACCCCTCCAGCCCGGCCTGAATACAGTTCTGTTGGGCGGCTCGGATCATGCTGGGGTTGGTATCGAAACCAAGAATGGCAGGCAGTTTTTCCTTGCCGACTCGAGACCGCTCTTTCGCCTCTGCCAGCAGATCGTACCAAGCCTGGGCATCATGGCCCAACCATCCTAAAAAGCCAAAATAGTCCCGAGTCAAACCGGGAGCCGTATCACTGGCCAGCAGAGCCGCTTCAATGGGCAGGGTGCCAGAGCCGCACATGGGATCGATAAAAGGGCCACCCCGCCGGGCGATGGCGGCCCAATCGGAAAAGAGCAGAATGGCTGCCGCCAGGTTCTGTTTTAACGGGGCGTTGCCGGCATGGACGCGATAACCACGACGGTGGAGACTTTCACCGGAGAGGTCCAGGTTGACAGCAACCCGGTCTGTTCTCAGGCGGACATTGATGCGTATATCCGGTTGATCGGTATCCACCGAAGGGCGTACCCCGGTCAGATCCCGAAAGCGATCCACAATGGCATCTTTAACCTTGCGAGCTGCAAATCCGGTATGTTTGATCTCTTCGTTGGTGCCGGTAAAGTCGACGGCCAGGGTCCCCCCCTTATCCAGATGCTCCTCCCACGGAATCTGATAAACCCCCTCATAAAGCCCCTGCTGATCAGAGGCATGGAACCGAGCAAGGGGATAGATGACCCGGCTGGCCGTCCGAGACCAGAGGCAAACGGCATAGGCCAGTCGAACAGGGCCTCGAAAAGCCACCCCTGCCCGAGCCGGTCGAACACCCTGAGCACCCAGATCTTTTAGTTCCTGAGCGAGAAGGGGCTCCATACCAAAGGCAGTTGTGGCAAAAAAATCAATGTTATTCAATAGATAAACCAAGCTAAGAGAAAAAGATCGGCTTCAACAACCAAAACCGTAACCCCACCAAAAGAGAGAGGGGGTTGGAAAAGAGGCACTCAGGCTCTATTTCATGCCTAAAGCCTGTTTGTAGAGGTGAATCATCGCCTCTTCTTCATCCACTTCATGAGGGTCCATGGTTCTCAATCGCACGATTTTACGCATGATTTTGGGATCAAAACCCTGGGACTTGGCCTCGGCGTACACCTCTTTCACATTGGTGGCAATGGCCGATTTTTCCTCCTCCAACCGTTCAATCCGATCGATAAACCGCCCCAACTGCTCAGCGGCAATCCCCTCCCCATCGACAATCTCACCGGCTTTTTCGTCCGGTTCCTCATTTTGGCCCACCAATTCCATGATTCTCTTCCTCATACTCCATGGGTGTTAAACAATATCCTGCAAGGGTATACGCATCGATGCGATTTGCCAATCCATAATCCACCCGACAGATGGATCTTAATGTAGCTCCAGAGGGGCCAGATACTGCTCCAGATCCCTCTGCGCCTTCTCCAATTGGTGCTGGTGGTTTTGGTACTCTCTCTGTTTCTCTTCCAGGAGGGTCTCCTTGTCATCCAACTTTTTCATCATACGTCCATAAAAGGGGCTTTGAGCATTGACCGTTTTCAAATTGGCCCGAATTCTCTCCTGCTCACGCCCCAACGCCCCGATCTGCTGCTTGGCTTGATTCAACAAACGGCGAAATTTTTCCACCTCTCCGTGCAGCATCACCACCCGGTTCAGACCTTTTTTTACCGAAGGGGAGAGAGCCCCCTGCTTGGTATACTCCAACAGTTGCCCTATCCGGCCCCGCAACAGAACAATACGGGACTCCAAAACCCGCTCCTGTGCGACCTTCAACTCAGACTGGCTCTTGGGCGCCAGCTCGGTGCGAAAACGGTAGAGCCTATTGGTCGACTCAAAGGGTTGAACCTCTCCCACCACGGCCCAGCCTTGGCGCTTGGGTAGCTCAACAATCAGTTTTTTTAACTCATCAGACCGATTATCCAACACAAACGTCTGGCTGGATTGCTGTTTTTGAGAATAATAGAATACCCCTTTGACAATCCGTCCGCTGGTAATGTTCATCTCTTGTGGGGAGTGGCTGGTATTAACCCGCACATCCAGGTCAATACCATAGCTCAACAGCCTTTTCTCTCCTGCCGGTAGATTATCCAGCAGCGCATCCCCACCATAAAGCCCACCATCAAACAGGGTAACCGGTCCCGGCGGGAGGTGGGTTGCGGTGCTGTTTTCTAAAAAGAGTCCATTCAAGGGGTGGTCTGCCAGAACCTGTTGATTATACAGACTCACCTTCTCCAGCTTGATGGGCTTGGAGATAAAGGGAATCATGGCCCCTCGCCGTCTGGGAAGGTCAACCCCATTAACCGTAAAATGGAACAGAGCCCCCGCCTCCTCGGAGCTGGCCGCAGAGATAAGGGAGGGCTGAATTGACTCCTGCTGCCAATGGTCGTCCGCCACCCTACCATCCTCCTGGGCCTCCCTGGCCATCATCGGCGCCATGGCCATCCGACTACTCTTTCCACGCACCATCTGACCTGCCGATGGAGCGACCCCCCCAGTATAGCGTTGCGGCTGGATGGCGGCATGGTTTTCGGGTTGGATGGTTGGTCGGGTAATGTAGCGGGGTTTGTAGAGATCTTGTATAAAGGAGATGGGACGACCACTAACCAACGAGAGCTGCACATCCTGCCAATCGTTATCCGACTGGTTTTCCACCACCGCCCAACCCTGAATCCGCCCCTCCCCCGACCCCTTGGCCCCCTCTTTTTGGGCAGGCAGGATTAAGCGGTAGGAGCTTTTCCAGACCGGGGTCTCCACCACATAGCCCAGACGGACCTTCCGAACCCCCTGGCCGGGAAAGTGAAGTACCATTTTTTTACTGTTCTTACTGCGCATCTCATCCAGAGCCTCCAGGGCCTTGGCCAAATCCCGCCGATCCCCTCCCTGGTCTAGTGAGAGCTGTTCCAACTCACGGAGTGGCACCACCCGAAACCCCGCCGTCGTAGCCAGGTTTAAAAACCAATCAACAACCGGCTCCTCGCTCCCCTCAACGGAGACCGGACGTTGCTCTACACCCAACAGGCGACCTGAAAGGGCTTTTCCCTGATGGTGGGCGGTTATCTGGCTACCCCGTAACTGGGTGAGTATGTCAGCAAGAGAGGGGTTATCGGAAAGATCGACCTGAAAGCCGGAGAGAATTCTATTTTTTGAGTTTTCTGATGGGTAGAGCACAAAACCGGGCACCCCCCCATCCAGATCTTCCATAACCAGAGATTTGAGCACATCGCTAATCTGCTGAGCAGAGAAGGGAAGCTGAACCTCCGAGCCGCCTTCAAGGGAGCCCGCATGTTGAAAATAGCCAACCCCACTGGAAAACAGAGCCACCGACCGAACCGGCAGGGCGTTCTCCTCCCCGGTGGAATCTTGGGCAAAGAGGGCTGCTGGAAACAGAAAAACCCAAACCAAAACGTCAATAAAAGGCCGTGTTAGGGCGGATCGCAAACCCATCTCTTTTCTCCCAGAAATTATAACTGACTTTTCACTACCACAGCCAACACGGTAGCCCATCAAGGAGGGGGTTTCAATTGCTGTTGAAAAATGTCAGCTTTCCATCGCAAAGATAAAAAGCCGGTCTGCTTCAGGGGGAGGATGTGGGAAGATAGCCGCACGACTCAAGCAGAGGCAGCATATGGGCAGGGGGAGGTGCCGTCACCACAATAGGGGGGCGTCTTTTGGAGAGTGGAATCGCCACCTCTCGGGCATGAAGCTGCAGAGAGAGAGACTGTCCGGGCTGTCTCTCACCATAGAGGGTATCCCCCACAAGGGGAAACCCCATCTGGGCACAGTGGACCCGGAGCTGGTGCGTACGACCGGTGCGGGGCTTTAGCTCCAGCCAAAAACCCGCCGCTCCCCGTCCCAGCAGACGATAGTCGGTCTGAGAGGGCTTTCCCTCGTCATCTACCACCATACGCCACTGATGCCGTTCTCCGGTTATTTTTTGCAGCGGCAGATCAATCAGCCCCTCTTCCTCGGGTGGCTCTGAGGAGGCCATCGCCCAATAGCGTTTATGAATCTGCCCAGAAGCAAACAGCCGGCCTACCTTGCGCAACGCCTTGGGGTGGCGCCCCAACACCAGACAACCACTGGTTGCCCGATCAAGACGGTGGGCCAGAGATGGCCTTCTTGGCAGACCAAAACGCAGGGCATCAAAATAGTTTTCCAATGCCTCTCCACCACCCGGCGGCCCATGAACGGCGATACCGGCTGGCTTATTGATCACCAAAATCAAGCCGTCTCGATAGAGGATGCGCTCCTGCAGTTCGGCTTTGGTCATGCAACCATCCTAAACTAGCAGGCCATGCGCATGCGCTGTTGGTACTCTTCTGTTGTCTCTTGTTGCAGATCATGCATTTCAGAGGCCTCTCTCTTCTCACGAAAAACCTGGGTCTTTCTTGCCGCAACGACCAGAGACTCCATACACTGCATCAGCTCCTCGTCCATCCGGGTTCGCCCCTCTTGCACTTCAAGAACCAGTTCTCCGGCCATCTGTTCTAAAATAGATTCCATCGCAACGAGTTTAGCAATACTGGCCATCGGATACGCTCCTTCAAAGGATAAATAAAAATAGATCCGGGTCTTCTCAACGAAAATACCCTTGTTCGTTCTTGTTAGCCTCATTACTTCAATATGCGTGCCACAAAAAGAGATCCATACGCTATTTATGTGAGCCTTTCCACCTGGATTGATGAATTTATATTTATTTACAACTAATTATACAATAATAATCCAACAACAAGGGGGGGTGAAATGGTTTGCCAAACAGCAGAAAACAGGGATAGTCCACAAGCCAGGTTTTAATAAACGGGAGGGCGTGGTAGGAAAAAAATGCACTTCTGAACCAGTGAGGGGGAAAAAATGGCTACATTCCGGGTGGGGAGTCCAACAAGAGGGGTAAAAAAGTCATCGAAGAGAGGGGTAGTAGAAAAATCCACCCCTCTCCCGACTCTTGGCTATCAACAACCGTTTTCAGAGATTCAGCTACCGGACTCCCAGCTCTCAATCTTGGGAATGGCAAGGCCAATGGTACTCATCCGATCACTGACCTCCTGAGCCTTGGCCTTGCTATTATAAGGCCCCATGAAAACCATGTGAATCTGCTCCTTGGCCTCAACCTTGATCAGCTTTAAGGGAGAGACCCCCATCGCCTCAATACGGTCCATTTCAAAGATGGCATCCGATAGGTTGATGGTCTCAACCAGCGGGATCACATACCCCTCTTCACCCGGCGTCACCCAGACATCCAACCCGCTGGCCCGAAGTTTAACTTCAGCCTCTCGGGCCGACTCCAAGCTACTGAACGGACCGGCCTGGACACTGTTCCTCAACACTTTCTCTTCAATAGCCCGAACCCTGGGATTATAGCCCTGGTTACGCAGACGATCGACCAGTGGTGCAACCCCCTCCTTGGAGGTAAACTGACCTAGATGAACAATAAATTTAGAGGAGACAACGGCCGGCTTGACGGGAGCTTTCGATGCCACCACAGGCTTGGCCACTTTTAACTGTTGGGGTTTGTTGGCTTGGGCCGGGACAATGCGTTCACCCGTGGCCTGGACAATTTTAGCGGTTGCAGGATCGGGAAGGGCAAACCGTTTTCCCGGCATGAGAGCCCCCTCCCAAAGCCCGCTATCCTCCTCAGAGGTAAAACCAGAGATCAATACGGCACTGTTCATGGTGGCTAAAAGCACCACCAATACCAGCGGAACAATGCCAGAAATGGCTGGGAGACGAAGAGCCACGATACCCCCTTTGTCAAACTAAAACCAACTAGGTTACGTTAATTATTGCGTTCAAACAGCAAGCGCAGACCGTCAAGCGTAAGAAATTCATCAATCAAATCAATTCGTTCACTCTCTGCCGTCATCAATCTTGCCAATCCACCGGTTGCCAGCACCTTGACGGGGTCAAACCCCGACTCGGCAATAATACGGGCAATGAGGGCATCAACCAGCCCTACATAGCCAAAATAGAGCCCGGATTGCATGGAGGAGACCGTATCACGACCGACCACTTTTTTGGGTCGGACCAGCTCAATCCGGGGCAACTTGGCTGTCTTCTCGAACAGGGCATTCATAGAGAGCCCCAAACCCGGCGCAATCGATCCCCCCAGATAGTCCCCTTCCGGGCTGATGAGATCAAAGGTGGTTGCTGTGCCAAAATCCACCACAACCACCGCATCACCAACCCGCTCATAGGCGGCCACCCCATTGACAATGCGATCCGCCCCGACATCTCGGGGGTTGTCATACCGTATCGACATATTGGTTTTCAGCCCTGGCCCCACCACCAGAGGTGAAATCTTCAAGTAGCGTTTTAACGAGCGAACAATCGCCGATTGGATGGGCGGAACCACACTCGCCACAATCACCCCAGAGATCTTATTGAGGGGAATTTCAGCCAGATGGAACAGGTTGGCAATGAGGATACCATACTCATCACCCGTTTGATGAATCTGGGTGGCAAGGCGCCAGTGACGAATCAGTTTTTTTTTCTTGTAGACACCCAAGACCAGATTGGTATTTCCAATATCGACAACCAAGAGCATAGCACAATCCTTATGAAGAACAGTCCGAAGCATCCAGCAACATCACATCACCTGCCAGAACTCGAGTCTCCTGACCCGACTCCTCTTTTTTAACAATCAAAAACCCTTCTGAATCCAGATCCACCGCAAAAGCTGTAAAAGAGTCAGCCACCAAATTAACCTGAACTCGACGGCCTGCTATTCGGGAACGCTGTAGCCAGGTTGTTCGAATGGGCGCAAAACCATCGGCCAGGTAGTGACGATACCAAACTCGGAACCTGTTTAAAAAATCGGCTAAAAAGGCCGATCTCTTAACCTTTTTTTTCAGATGATCCCATAAAGTTGCCGCAATTCCAGAAACTTCCGGAGCTAAATCGGCCAGCGCCACATTGACATTGACCCCCACACCCACCACCACAAATTGAATACGGCTCTCCTCCACCGCCATTTCGGTCAGGATACCCGCCAGCTTTTTTCCGCCCAGCAGCAGATCGTTGGGCCACTTGATCTCAACGGAGTCAGCACCAAAGCTGCTCACCGTCTCCGCCAAGGCCAGCCCGGTCAGGAGAGTAAGCTGGGCGGCAAAACGGGGCTCTATGGTGGGACGTAGAATCAGGGAAAAATAGAGGTTAACCCCAGCCGGAGAGTCCCAAACCCGCCCCAACCGACCTTTTCCTCGGCTCTGATGGTCCGCCACCACCACTGTCCCATCCAACGCCCCCCCTCTGGCCAGGGCACCTGCTTTCTCGTTGGTGGAGTCCAGCGTGGTAAAAAAGTGAAATTTATCCTCAACAAAAAGCCCGTCTGAAAGGGTCTCTTGGTTAAGTTCAAGAGCAACCGCCTGGGCTGAAGGGGTATCCGGCTCTGCAACCAACACATACCCCTGCCTTGGAATGGACTCGATATGAAAGCCAGACTTTCGTAAGCTCTCCACCCGCTTCCAGACCGCAGCCCGAGAGATAGACAGCGCCCGACCAATCAGCCGACCCGACACCGGCTCACCCTGAGCTTGACTCAGGATATCGACCAGCTGCCGGTTAGGTGGTGATAAGGAGGGAGACATCCCGGCTTCCGGCACTGTGGGTGATGGCCCCGACCGAGATCAGGTCCACTCCGGTCTCGGCAATGGCTCGGACACTCTCCAGGGTCACGTTGCCACTGGCCTCCAGCAGCGCTTTTCCCCCGGCAATGGCCACCGCCTTTTCAAGGGTGGGAATATCCATGTTATCCAATAAAATAGCCTGGGCGCCTGCATCCAACGCCTCGCGGACCTGATCGAGGTTTTCAACCTCAACCTCAATCCGGTGGAGATGGCTGGCAGACTCCTCCATCCGCTTGACGGCTGCCGTAATCCCACCAGCCAGGGTAATATGGTTCTCTTTGATCAAAACCCCATCATCCAGCCCCATCCGATGGTTGTATCCCCCACCGACCCGAACCGCATATTTTTGCAGCTGACGCAGACCAGGGGTTGTTTTACGGGTGTCGACAATACGGGCGTTGGTCCCATCGATCTTCTCGACATAGTTCTGGGTCAGGCTGGCGACGGCAGAGAGGTTTTGTAAAAAATTCAGGGCGACCCGCTCCCCGGTTAAAATCCCCCGAGCCGGACCGGTAATGGTACAGATCCGGTTGCCCGCCCGCACCCCCTCACCGTCGGGCTTATCCGGCATCATGCGGATGCGAGGATCCACCAAGCGGAAAACCTCCACCATCACCGGCAGACCACAGACGATAAAATCCTCCTTGGCAACCATCTCTGCTTCAGCCTTTTGACCGGCAGGAACCAAGGTGTTGGTGGTGATATCCCCCCGCCCCAGATCCTGGGCAAGGGCATTTTTACAAATATCGGCCCATAGTGGAATCATGTCACACTCCGTAGTTTTTCCATTCGTTCTAACGCCCGGCTTAAGCCAGCCTTTTTCTCTTCCATCTCCTGCTGCTTGCCTCGCTCTTTTTCAACCACCTCCGGCTTGGCTTTGGCTAAAAAGTTGGGGTTGGAGAGTTTTCCGGTTACCCGCAACAGATCTTTTTCCAGCTTTTGCAGCCCCTTCAATAGCCGAGCCGTCTCCGCATCCACATCAATCAGCCCAGCCAGGGGAATAAAAATCTGCATCTCCTCCACCACCCCAGTAGCCGCCCCCTCCGGGGCCTCCCCAGAGAGAATATCCCAGGAGTCCAGACGGGCCAAGACAGAGATCAACCCTTCATGACGCTTAAGTCGCTCAACCATGGTTTGGGAGCCTGAAACCAACACAACCAACCGCTTACCCGGCGAGAGATCCATCTCGGCTCGAACCGTACGAACCGCCGTCACAAAGGACATCACCCAGGCCATCTCTTTTTCCAGAGCCGGATCAACCCGATCCGCATCAACCTCCGGCCAGGAAGAGATCATGATCGACGGCCCTTCTCGCCCAACCAGAGGGGCCACCTTCTGCCACAGCTCTTCGGTAATAAACGGCATCAGAGGGTGCAGAAGCCGCAACGACTCCTCCAAAACCCCGACCATGCAGTGACGAGCTGCTATCTTGCTGGCTTCGGAAACCTCATCCCCATAGATGACCGGCTTGACCATCTCCAGATACCAGTCACAGTAGCCCCCCCAGATAAATTGATAGGCCACGCTGGAAGCATCGTTGAATCGATACTCCTCGATGGCTGTCGCCACCTCTTTTTTTACCTGCTGCAGTCGAGAGAGAATCCAGCGATCCGCGGCCGAATCGTTCAGACTGTCCGAATCGGCTCCACAGGTTTGACCTTCGGTATTCATCAACACAAAACGGGTGGCGTTCCAGAGCTTATTGCAAAAGTTCCGATACCCCTCAATACGCCCCAGATCAAACTTGATATCCCGACCCTGGGTCGCCAAACTGGCCATGGTAAAACGCAGCGCATCGGCTCCAAAGGGGGGGATGCCGTCCGGGAACTCCTTTCGGGTAGCCGCAGCAATTTTTTCAGCCAGGTGAGGCTGCATCATATCCTTGGTCCGTTTGGCAACCAAAGCCTCTAAATCAATGCCGTCGATCAGATCCAAGGGGTCCAGAATATTCCCTTTGGACTTGCTCATCTTATGCCCCTCACCATCCCGAACCAGACCGGTAATGTAGACATCGTGAAAAGGGACCTGATCGGTAAATTTAAGCCCCATCATTACCATTCTAGCCACCCAGAAAAAGATGATGTCAAAGGCGGTAACCAGTACGTTGGTTGGATAGAAGTCGATCATCTCCTGGGTATTTTTCGGCCAGCCCAAGGTGGCAAAGGGCCAAAGAGCCGAGGAAAACCAGGTATCCAGAACATCCGGATCACGGGTCAATGTGACCAACTTGCCGTAATGTTCCGCCGCCAGTTCATAGACCTCCTCTTCACAGTTGCAGACAAACAGATGGCCATCGGGACCATACCAGGCGGGAATTTGATGTCCCCACCAAATTTGTCGGGAGATACACCAATCCTGGATATTACGCATCCACTCAAAATAGGTTTTATCCCAGTTTGCCGGTACAAAACGAATCCGCCCATCTTCCACCGCCTTAATCGCCTCCTCAGCCAGCGGAGCGGTTTTCACATACCATTGGTCGGTCAGATAAGGCTCGATAACCGCCTTGGAGCGGTCACCACGAGGTACCATGAGTTTATGAGGCTCCACCTTTTCCAGCAAGCCCAACGCATCCAGATCGGCCACCACTTTCTTGCGGGCGACATAACGGTCAAGCCCCCGATAGGGTTCGGGCGCCTCATCGACTATGGCGGCATCTTTGGTGAAAATATTGATGAGGGGCAGGTTGTGTCGGCTCCCCACCTCATGATCGTTAAAGTCGTGGGCAGGGGTGATTTTTACACAGCCGGACCCAAACTCCGGGTCCACATAGTCATCGGCAATAATGGGAATGGTTCGCAAGGTAAGGGGTAGCTGTACCGATTGACCAACCAGATGCCGATACCGTTCATCTTCCGGATGAACCGCAACAGCACAATCTCCCAGCATGGTTTCCGGGCGGGTGGTGGCAACGGTTAAAAAGCCGGAGCCATCTGTCAGAGGGTAGCGCATATGCCACATAAACCCCTCTTCCTGCTCAGAGAGCACCTCCAGGTCGGAGACCGCCGTATGCAGCACCGGGTCCCAGTTGACCAATCTTTTTCCTCGATAGATCAACCCTTCATTATAGAGCCGGACAAACTCCTCCTGAACCGCATGGGAAAGCTCCCGATCCATGGTGAACTTTTCCCGACTCCAGTCACAAGAGGCACCCAAACGGCGCAACTGATGCACAATCGTCCCGCCCGAGCTCTCTTTCCACGCCCAAACCCGGTCGATAAACGCCTCACGGCCTAAATCGTGGCGGGTTTTCCCCTCTGCCTCCAACTGTCTCTCCACCACCATCTGGGTAGCAATACCGGCATGATCGGTACCCACCTGCCACAGAGTCTGTTTGCCTTTCATCCGGTGGTAGCGAATCAGGGCATCCATGATGGTATCCTGAAAAGCATGACCCATATGGAGATTTCCGGTCACATTGGGAGGAGGAATCATTAAACTATAGGAGTCCCGCCCGGCCTTGGGACCAGGAGAAAAATAGCCGCTCTGTTCCCACATGGCATAACGGCGTTTTTCAACATGGGTGGGATCATACGTTTTGGGAAGGGTGGTATCGTCCAAATCCGACATCTTAGTTATTCGTTCCGCTTCTAGATAAAAAAAGAGATAAACCAAACGGCAAGAGGCACCCAGATTGTACCTCTTGCCGACATGTGCATGCTCTGATGAAAAAGGGCTATTGGCCGTTTTTGATACGCTCCAACTCCAGACGAATCGCCTCTTCCAACAGTTGAGGCAGCACCTCTTCCAGAACAGAGCGGGTCATCTCACGCGTTAATGATTCTACTTGTGGCCCATAGTTCTCCCGCAGAAAGTCCGGGGTTAATCCCTCCCATTCTGGCTCGGGTTCTGCTTCAACCTCGGGTTCTGGCTCAACCTCGGGCTCGGGCTCTGCTTCAACCTCGGGCTCTGGCTCTGCTTCAACCTCGGGTTCTGGCTCAACCTCGGGTTCTGGCTCAACCTCGGGTTCTGGCTCAACCTCGGGCTCTGCTTCAACCTCGGGTTCTGGCTCAACCTCGGGCTCTGCTTCAACCTCGGGTTCTGGCTCAACCTCGGGTTCTGGCTCAACCTCGGGCTCTGGCTCAACCTCGGGTTCTGCTTCAACCTCGGGCTCTGCTTCAACCTCGGGCTCTGGCTCAACCTCGGGCTCTGCTTCAACCTCGGGCTCTGCTTCAACCTCGGGCTCTGGCTCAACCTCGGGTTCTGCTTCAACCTCGGGCTCTGCTTCAACCTCGGGCTCTGGCTCAACCTCGGGTTCTGCTTCAACCTCGGGTTCTGGCTCAACCTCGGGTTCTGGCTCAACCTCAGGTTCTGGCTCAACCTCGGGTTCTGGCTCAACCTCGGGTTCTGGCTCAACCTCGGGTTCTGGCTCAACCTCGGGTTCTGCTTCAACCTCGGGCTCAACCTCAGGCTCTGGCTCAACCTCAGGCTCTGGCTCAACCTCTGGCTCAACCTCTGGCTCTGGCTCAACCTCGGGTTCTGCTTCAACCTCGGGTTCTGGCTCAACCTCGGGCTCGGGCTCTGGCTCAACCTCGGGCTCAACCTCGGGCTCTGCTTCAACCTCGGGCTCAACCTCGGGCTCGGGCTCGGGCTCAACCTCGGGCTCTGCTTCAACCTCGGGTTCTGGCTCAACCTCAGGCTCGGGCTCAACCTCGGGTTCTGGCTCAACCTCGGGCTCGGGCTCAACCTTGGGCTCCTCTTCCAGCTTGGCTTTCAAAGAGGCTACCGCATCTTTGGGAATCTCCATTCCACTCAAATCAAGAAAATCTTCTTCCTCTTCCAACATCTCTTCCGATAGTGGGTCAAGATCAGATCCGCTCTCCTCTTCAGGATCAGGCTGTTGATCGGGAGAAGAGTCATCCTCTATCTGAGCCTCTGTCTCAAAATCGGCAATATCCGTTTCTGAGATCAAATCATCCGTAACAGCCGACTCCTCCTCATCCTCCTCCTCAAAAAAGCCCGCCTCATCCAGATCATCCAGAGAGAGCTCTTCTTCTTCCGCCTCCGGCTCTTGAGGAGCGTTTAACGCCTGAAGCTCCGCTTCCAAGGCAGCATCCGAGTCATCTCCATCCCAATCTTCAGAAGAGACCTCCTCCTCAACCAGATCTTCCAGCGCGGTTTCATCTTCTGGGTTCAAGGTGTCAGAGAGGCCATCTTCCTCCTGCTCCAACTCTTCCAGGGTGTGACCACCCAGCCCCAACTCTTCCAGAGATACCTCCTCATCAGAACCATCGGCTGATCTCTCTTCTGACCCATCCAGAGTAGAGTCGTCCCCTTCTATCTTACCCAGAGAGTCTTCCTCATCCAAACTATCCAGAAAGGCCTCATCCTCTTCCACCTCTTCCAAAGAATCTTCCTCATCCAGTCCATCCAGAAAGGCCTCATCCTCTTCCACCTCTTCCAAAGAATCTTCCTCATCCAGTCCATCCAGAGAGGCCTCATCCTCTTCCACCTCTTCCAAAGAATCTTCCTCATCCAGTCCATCCAGAGAGGCCTCATCCTCTTCCACCTCTTCCAAACCATCCAGAGAATCTTCCTCATCCAGGCTCTCTTCCATGGAGGGCTCTTCTCGGCCTTGCTCTTCCAAAGAGGTGCTTGACGCTTCGGCTTCATCCAGAGAGGGCTCTTCTCTTCCCGACTCATCCAGAAAACTCTCCTCCCCAGGCAGATCATCCAGAGAGGGCTCTTCTCTTCCTGACGGGTCGGAAGAGGTGTTTACACCAGCCAGCCGTTGTTCCAACTCTTCCAGAGCCACATTGTCTGAATCCTCCTGCAGCTCGTCCGTTTCTCCCCCCTCCTCTGCCAAGGAGTCATCTTCACCCGAGATAGCCCCCAAAAGCTCATCACTCCCCTCACCATCGAGAATATCTTCCAGAGAAGAGAGGATATCCTCCATGGAGGGGCTGACCGTTTCCGGCTGCTGTTTTGCAGATGGAGAAACCATCTCATCGTCAGACAGGCCAACCTCATCACCGATAAGCAGGTCGGACTCCTGAGACAGTTTATCGTTACTGGATTTACTTTGCGCCATGTTCCCTCATCTCTCTTTCAACTGGGTCTAAAATGGGAGCCAGGGGAAAAAACCGGGTTACCAGCCAATATAAAGGCGACCCGAATCAAGCAAATTGTTGAAAATACCACCGGCTGGAACCGTTGTTCCGGCAACGGCTGGACGACTGAGAATCTCTTTATCTCCCAGTTTTACCACTATTTTTCCAACCTCTTGCCCAGCCTGTATGGGAGCGATCAATGGCTCGTTAAACAGCAGTCCCACATCCAAAGAGCCTCGCTCTTTACGCGGAACCGTCACCGTCAACGACTCTTTGACAACAACGTCAATATGATCCTGCTCACCCTTCCAGATTCGCAAAGTACGAACCACCGCATTGGCATTAAAAAGCCGGACTGTCTCAAACATACGGTTGCCATAACGCAACAGCCGAAGCGCCTCCTCTTCCCGAATCTTACGCCCTTTGGTTCCCATAATAACCGCAGAGAGCCGCTGCCCCTCTTTTTCATTGGTGGCAACCAGACAATAGCCGGCCGCTTTGGTATGTCCGGTTTTCAGTCCGGTTATGGAGGGGTCTCGCCACAACAGTCGATTACGGTTGTACTGACGTATACCATTGAAGGTATACTGTTTTTCCTTAACAAAATGGCTGTACTGAGGAAAGTTTCTCATGATGGCGGCAGAGAGGAGGAACATATCCATTGCCGTGGTGTAGTGGTCGGAATGGGGCATGCCGGTCGGGTTGGCAAAGTGGGTACCAATCATCCCCAACTCTCTGGCTTTGTTGTTCATCATCTCCGCAAAACCGGCCTCGGATCCGCCCAAAAACTCGGCAACCACCAAACAGGCATCATTGCCACTCTGGACAGCAATGCCACGGATCAGATCTTCAACCCGAACCTGATCGTTAACCCGAACAAAGGTTTTGGAGCCACCCATCCGCCAAGCCTTCTCCGAAACCGGCAGTCGTGCGTCCAGCTTGAGGTCGCCATTGGCCAACGCCTCATAGACCAGATAAAGGGTCATTATCTTGGTCAGGGAGGCCGGCTCAACCTGGAGGTCACCCCCTTGGTTAAAGAGAATCTCTCCTGAGTCAATATCACCTAGAATCGCTGCAGTACCGCGAACAGTGAAAGTAGAGTTTGATCCTGCCGCTTCAAGCCCAACAGTCAAAAACAGACTGGAAGCCATAGCAAGAAAAAGAAATAACGTTTTTCTGATCCATACAATTTTCACGTTGGAAACAGTCCCTAATGGTTAAGAATAATAAAAAAAGCCCGATAGGATACTTTGCACCGTTTATCCCAATCCTTCAACGGTCTATATCCTAAAAAAGAGCATCAATCCGAAGATAGAATAAAAACTTTCCTCAAAATGGACACCCATTGCTCACCGTTCATCCCCTCTTATCTGAGTACCAGACGAGGTGTGATGACCCCCATCTTGACCAGTTTTTTCACGACGCCATCCGCCTTTTCAGGGGAGGAATAAGGGCCAACCAAGACCCGAAAGAAGGTAGCACCATTCACCTTTCGACTGACAATCCTTGCCCGACCCAACGACCCCGCCCTTTCTGACATTTTCTTGGCATTGGTAAAGGACTGAAAAGAGCCTGCCTGGATATACATACCCCCAGGTGACCACATCTCGCCGAGAGGCCACTTGGGCTTTTTAATGACTGTTTTTTTATGCAGAATCTTTTTTGGCCCCGGTTTGGCTATCTGCTGGCTGGAAAGGGGCTTTGAGACCTTTTGAGAATAAGAGAAGGTTTTGCCTGGCTTTAACAGAGCAGGATTGTTTCTGGCCTGCTCTGTCAGACGTTTCTGTTCGTCAGACGGCAGAGCTTCAACCTTCACCCTGACGGTCCCCTGGCGGAAAAATCCCAACACCTTGGCCGCCGCATAGGAGAGATCGATGACCCGATCTCCCACAAAAGGGCCGCGATCGTTCACCCGCAAAACAATACTACGCCAGTTTTCCAGGTTGGTCACCCGGACCCAGGTAGGGAGGGGCAGGGTCTTATGGGCCGCAGAGAAAGCGTACATGTCATATCGCTCCCCATTGGCTGTAGGCCGATGGTGAAATTTTTTTCCATACCAGGAGGCGATCCCCTCCTCTACAAACCCCTCTGAGGTAGCCAGCGGGTAGTAGGTTACCCCAAAAATCTCATAGGGCTTGCCGGTTTTTACATGCCCACCACCAATTGTTTTCGGTGGCGGCTTGGCAACTTGACTGCAGGCAGAAAAAAAAAGGCTGGCCACCAGCACCACCGCCCACCATCGCCCTTGCTCCGCTTTTTGCTCAAATCGACTCAACGTATTGACTATCAATGTTACACCCGAATCTGCTCTGCCAACTCATGAACCACCATGGCAAATCGTGAGGATCGGTTCCATCGGGTAATCACCCGAAAATTGGTAAAAACCAAATGGTACCGAAGACCATTTTTCTCTTTCAGACGCACCAATCCCACCGACTGATTGGGGTCGGGAGGTGAGACCCCTTCCGGCAATTGAACCTGCTGAGCCTGCCACCAGTGCCACGGTTTCATCTTGTCCAACGAGGGGGAGACCAGGTTTTTGAGGTTGGGGGTTTGAACCGGAAGCAGTGTGTATCTCTCCCCGGCCTTCCAGCCATGGCCCGCCAAAAAAGAGGCGATAGAGGCCAGAACATCCACCGGCGTATGAAAAATATCCCGCCGACCATCACCGTCAAAATCCACTGCGTAGCGCCGCATGGTCTCGGGTATCATCTGCGCCTGTCCCATCGCCCCGGCATAGGAGCCTTTCAGGGTGTGAGGCGCAAATCCCTCTTCCTGGCAGAGCAACAGAAAGTGGCGTAACTGGGTCCGAAAAAAGCTGGCCCGTCTGGGGTAGCCGGTAGAGAGGGTAAACAGGGTGCGCAACACCGAAAACCCCCCGGTATTCTTACCATAGCTACTCTCAATACCCCACAAAGCCACCACCACTTCCGCCGGAACCTGATACTTCTCTTCCACAGCCTGGAGCGTCTTGGCATAGCGTTTAAGCCGATTTTTTCCGCCCTTTATCCTGTTTTCGCTGATAAAAAGTGTCCGATATTGGTTGTAGGGCTTTGCCTCGGCCTGATGGTTCATCCATTTAACGACCCGTTTGTCCGGCTTAATCCTGGCAAGCAGGTCGTAGAGCCGGTCAGACTCAAACAGCCCCCTCTCCACCCAGGCCTGCAGCCAGGGGTGTTCGGAAAAAAAGCGTTGCCGGGAGGGGGCTTTGGATGCCGCAAAAACAGCCAAAGGGTGCGATAGCAGGGCCACCCCCATCATACCCTGCAGAAACAGTCGTCGCTGGGAAGGGGGCGAACGGAAACAGGGAAAAGAGTCTCGCCCTTGATCTGGAAAGGAAGCGGGTCCATCATTACGGTCGATGCCGTCACTCATCACGCAGGCCTTTTTAGTGTTGCCGGGTCTGGTCGTGATCACCAGAGGGCCACCTTGCTATAGGTTGATTAAGTTTCAAAACCGCTATTCTAACCGTATTTTCCCACTGCTCCAAGGATGGGATAAAAAAAAAGAGTGAATGGTATGATCACACCCCCTTTTATTGTTGTTGTTTCAGGTCGAAATCATGGGTAAAACCGGCTCCTGGATGGTCAAGCTCCGCCATCTGCTTCCCTTCTATCGTCAACACGCTCTCTCTTTCGGCATCGGGTTTTTGCTTCTGGCCGCCACCGCCCTCACCACAGCCGCCATCCCCTATGTCATGAAGCTGGCTATCGATACCCTCACCCAACCGGTTGGCCAACAGGAGCTGGGCTATCTCACTCTGACTCTTATTGGCCTGGCCCTGCTCAATGCGGTCACCCGTGTGAAGGCCCGAACCCATATTTTTGGCATTGGTCGTCGGGTGGAGTACGAACTACGCAAACAGTATCATGGTAAACTGCTGGAGTTGGATACCCCTTTTTTCAATAAGGAGCGAACCGGCGATCTGGTGGCACGAGGAAACAACGATATTCTGGCTGTTCGCATGTTTATCGGCCCCGGTTTTCTGCAAATTTCCAACACCGCCATGGCCTACGCCGTCACCCTCCCCATCATGATCGGCCTGGACCCCTTGCTCACCCTGCTGATCATGGCCCCTTTTCCCATTGCCCTGATTGCCGCCCGCTATCTGACCCGGATTCTCTATCGCCTCAGCCGCCGGGTTGCCGATCGCTTCGGCGAACTCTCCAGCTTTGTTCAAGAGACCATTGCCGGGGTTGCCGTCATTCGCGCCCATGCCAGAGAAGAGAGTTGGCGGCAGCGGTTCCAAACCGAGTCTCAAACCCTCTATCAAGCCCATCTGGACCACACCCGACTCCAGAGTCTGTTCTCCCCTCTGGTTATCCTCAGCGGGGGGGCCGGCAGTTGGATTTTGCTCTATTATGGTGGCAAGCATGTGGCTGCAGGCACCTTGACCGTAGGCGATTTTGTCGCTTTTTCCGGCTATCTGGCTGCTCTGGTCTGGCCGACCGTTGGCTTGGGGTGGATTTTAACCGTTCTTCAGCGTGGCTTGGCAGCACTGGAGCGGATAGGCCGTATTCTGGACACAGCCCCCTTTCTCCCCCCTGCTCTCTACCAATCGGTTGCCGAGGCGCCCTGCCCACGGGGAGAGGGGGCCATCCACATTCGCCACCTCTCCTTTGCGTTTGAAGAGCAAGGCAGCCCTAAAAAGGTGCTGTCCGACATTACCATGGAGATTCCTGCCGGCTCCTTTATTGGTCTGGTCGGGCGGGTTGGTTCCGGAAAATCGGTCCTGCTCAACTGCCTCGCCCGCCTCTACCCCATCCCAAAGGGGACCATCACCCTGGATGGTCGGGATCTGATGGAGATACCGGAGTCACAACTCCGCCAAACCCTGATCATGGCCCCACAAGAGAGTTTTCTCTTCTCGGCAACCATTCAAGAGAACATACAGCTTGGGGCCAGGGGTGAGCTGAGCGAAGAGCGGGCCTGGCATGTGGCTCAACAGGCGGTGTTCGATAAGGAGATCGAGACCTTCCCCAAGCAGTTGCAGACCCTGGTTGGGGAACGGGGGATTACCCTCTCTGGCGGGCAGAGACAGAGAGCGGCCCTGGCAAGAGCCTTGGCGGCGGACCCGGTTGTTTTACTGCTGGATGACATTTTTTCCAGTGTCGATGCCCATACCGAAGCACGTATTCTCGACAACCTTCGTGATGTCGCCAAAGGGAGGACCATCGTCATGGTCTGCCATCGGGTAGCCGCCCTGCACAATGCCGACCACATCTATCTGCTGGATGAGGGAGAGATTAAAGCTCAGGGGAGCCACCAACAACTGTTAGAAAACAGCTCCCTTTATCAAAATCTTCACAGCCATATGGCCAAGGAAGAGGCACTGGAAGCGCTGCAAGCAGGTTAACCAAGAGTCAGAGACCCACAACCGTAAGGATAGCCCCAACCATGATGCCCGCTGTGATGGCCGATACTGAAGAGACCCAATATGGCCGTTTTTTGGATATTGGCCTCTTTAGCCGTTTTTTATCCTATACCAAACCCTATAAGGGGTGGATCACCCTCGCCCTGCTGCTGCTCCCCCTTACCACCCTGGCCCAGATGGCTCAACCCCTTCTGATCAAGGAGGCGGTAGACCAAAATCTCCTCTCTGGCGAACTGGATGGCTTTGGCACCTTGGCCCTCTATTTTGCCGGGCTGGTGGGGGTCCAGTTTTTTACCGGCTATCTCCAATCCCTGATCAATGCCCTGCTGGGACAACGGGTGGTGCGGGATATCCGCCAGGATCTTTTTGCCAAACTCACCACCATGGATGCCCAATATTTTGCCACCCACGCCAGCGGACGACTCACCAACCGCATCACCAACGATACTGAGGCGGTCAGCAACATGGTCAGCTCGGGGCTGGTCAATCTGATCGGTGACGTACTGCTGCTGATTGGCATTGCCATCAGCATGGTTCTTCTCTCACCAAAGCTTTCGTTAATATCTCTTATCTGTATGCCAATCATCCTCTACGGAACCATTCTGATCACCCGAAAAATGCGCATTGTCCAGCGAAAGGGGCGGGTTATTCAGGCCAATATGGCGGGCCATCTGACCGAGCAGGTCGAGGGGCAGGAGGTGTTGCGCCTCTTCCATTGTCAGAGTCGCAACCGGGCGGTCTTTGACAAAATGAACTGGGACTACTACCAGACCGTCCTCAAAAGCAACTTTTTAGAGGCGTTTCAGTTCAGCTTTATCGAAACAGCTTCGGTGATAGTGGTGGCGCTGCTGTTTTGGTATGGTGCGGGTCTTTCCGCTGATGATGGCGTCACCATTGGTGTCATGGTGGCCTTTATCGACTATCTGCGCCGTATCTTTTTCCCCATTCGCGATCTATCGGGAAAATATACCACCATGCAGGCCGCCATGACCGCCCTGGAGAGAATCTTCCACCTGCTGGATACACCCGCTGCCATTCACTCTCCCGAACAACCTCAGGAGAGTGGTGTTACCCAGGGGAAAATCCATTTCAAAAATCTCTACTTCGATTATGGCAAGGGACCGGTTCTGCGAGGGATCAACTGTCACATTGCTGCCGGAGAGCGGGTCGCGGTTGTCGGGCCGACAGGTGCCGGAAAGAGCAGTCTGATCAAACTGCTCAATCGAACCTATGACCCCAAACAGGGCACCCTTGAAATAGACGGTATTTCCGTCGACCGCTACCCACTGGAGAGGTTGCGGCAGATGGTGGGAATGGTCCAACAGGAGACCTTTTTGTTTGCCGGCACCCTTCTGGAGAACATTCGCCTCCACCATACCCACATCAGCCGGGAGGAGGCCATCCAGGCGGCTCGGGAGACAGGGGCCGCTCTCTTTATCGAAAAACTGCCCGGAGGCTACGATGCCCTGCTGACAGAAAGAGGGGCCAATCTCTCTGCCGGAGAGAGGCAGCTACTTGGCATTACACGGGTTTTTGCCTTTAAACCCAAGATATTGGTCATGGATGAAGCCACCAGTTCGGTGGATACCATCAGCGAAGGGTTGATTCAGGATGCGCTGGAACGGTTGCTTAAAGGTCGAACGGCCCTCATAATCGCCCACCGACTCAGCACTATTTTACACGCAGACCGAATCCTGGTCTTTGCCCACGGCACCATTGTCGAAGAGGGCGACCACGCCTCGCTGATGGCCAAAGGAGGGCTTTATGCCAAACTCTATGATCTGCAGTTTCAACAGCAGAATCAGGAGAGTCATCAGACGACGGCAGCCTGAGAGCTTGCAAAATAGAGAGATTTCAAACCAAATGTGTACAAAACGATTGCGGATGGGTCTGGGAAGGCATGAATGCCTTCCCAGCGGGTTTGGGCGGCGCCCAAGGCCCTAAGCCTTTGACTTTGCTTTTTTTAACTTTAAAAGCGTGGGGGGTTGGGGGCCTGCAGGGCCTCCCAAGGTGTTGACTTTGCCTTTAACCGTTGTCCAAATTTGGTTTTAATTGATTATAAAGGAGAACAGAGATGAAATGGCGCCGTGAAAAACCCAAAGAGCCGGGCTGGTACTGGTGGCAACCGGTCACCAACTATGCCGAGGTGGTACTCATTAAACAGGGGTTTGTCTACGAGGTAGGCAAAGAGAAGGGCAAACAGCTGGGCACCTGTGCCGGGCAGTGGTATGGCCCCCTGCCCACCCCAAACATGAAGCTGGGATAGAGCCTGCTCTCCCCCTCACTCCCTACCCCTGCAGCTTAAACACCCCGACCACCTCTACATGGCGGGTCTGGGGGAACAGATCCACCCCAGAGGCCGACTGCAGGGTGAGGCCCGCCCTGTGCAGCAGCCCGGCATCCCGTGCAAAGGTGGCGGGATCACAGGAGACATAGACCACTTTGGCTGGAGGTTTATCCCCCAGTTTTTTGACCAGATCCATCGCCCCGTTGCGGGGTGGGTCCAACAGAACCCAATCCGCCTTGGGAAGGGTGTCCAGTCGGGCCAGCCCCTCTTGATTGAACAGATCGGCCCGAATAGGGGTGATATTCTCCCGTTGATGACGACGACCATTCCCCCGCAGCCTATCCAGCGCCGATGGGACACTCTCCACCCCAACCACCTTGTCAAAATAGCCTGTAAGGGGCAGGGTAAAATTACCCACGCCACAAAAAAGATCCCAGGCCACCCCTCCCTTTGATGATTCGGTTCGGTCGGTAGCGGCCAGCACCTTCTCCACCAACAGTCGATTACCCGCCCCATTGACCTGGATAAAATCCCCCGGCTTAAAGCTCAGAGTGAGTCCCGCCACCTGATAGGTTAAGGGGGCCTCCCGGCTGACACAGCTCAAGCGACTTTTTTTACCCTGCTGCAGCCAGATCTGGTCAATCTGGTTCTCTTGCCCAAAAGCGAGCAGTCGATCCCGGTCTTCGGTAGAAAGCGGACGGAGAGTATGAACCACCAGACCAACCCCCTCATCACCCACCACCCCATCCACCTCGGGAATACGCCCCTTACCAGACAAAGTAGCGATCAAGGTACGCAAGGGTTGAATCAACCCTTCCAGACGGGGATCGAGAACAGGGCAGCCGGGAAGGTCCACCACCCGGTGGCTTGCCGCCGAAAAAAAACCGACCAACACCCCACGCTTGACTACCCGCACCTTAAAACCGGCCCGGCGACGATAGCCGCTGTCTGAGGAGGGTTGGGCCAAGGTCTCATCCACCTTCACCGAGTCGATCTTACCGATGCGCTGCAGCGACTCTTGAATAAAGCCCCGCTTGATTTCTGACTGGTCAGAAGAGGAAATATGCCGGAGCTGACAACCGCCACACTGACCATAGACCGGGCACCCCGGATCGATTCGACTCTCTCCCGCCGAGAGGATCTCGAGAATAGTGGCCTGGCTATGGTTCTTGCTTTTTTTTTCCACCGAAACCCGCAACTGGTCTCCGGGGGCGGCAAAGGGGACAAAAACGGCTTTGCCTTCCGAAAAACCCAGCCCCATGCCACCCGGCACGATCTTGTCGATGGTTAGTGTCAGCTCTTCCATGAGATAGTTTGATCCTGCTAAAGGTTGGGGGTCTCCCCCGGCATGTCCATGTCATTCAAACGGATTTTAAAGCGGGTGAATCTCTACCCGTCTATTTTTATGGCGTTTTTCTTGTGTGCTGTTATCGGTCTGAGGTCGCCGCATGCCAAACCCGACGCCCCGCATCCGCCCCATGGGGACGCCCCTCTCTTCAAAATAGCGTAACACAGCCTGGGCACGCCTTCGGGAAAGGTCTTCATTCAATGTTTCCGGGCCGATATTATCGGTATGACCCCACAACGCTACCCGCATATCGGGGTTGGCAAGGAGGATATCCAAAACCCGGTCCAACTCAGCAAAAGAGTCAGGGAGAATGTTGGCCTTGGCAAAGTTAAAATGGATTTGGCCCAGCACCCAACACCCCTGGCTGTTGACCGGCACGCCAGAGGGGGTATTCAAACAGAGATCAACCCCATTAGAAACCCCATCGCCGTCACTATCATCAGACGGCAGAGCGTCGGCTACCACATCATAAGTATCCGTGTCCAGCGGTTTGGGAACCATGGGATCATCCGCACCCAACGCCTCTGCATCCAACCGGTCGGGCAGGTTAACAATGGGGTCGGCCGGGGAGAAAAAATATTGGGTACCCACATGACCAAGAGATCCACCTCCCTGATGAGGATGCCACTGAACCCAACCCTTATGGCTCCACCTCCCCTCCTCACTGGCCTGCACCCCCGAAAAACCGGACAGCAACAGCAGCAGACAGGCCCAAAAAATAGCGATGCTCTCTCTCTTCATTAGCTCACTTGCCTATTCTGACGGCAACCCTCCACCTTAATGTTCAAGGTCAACACTGCCTTTTTTTTCAAAATCGAAAGGACCGACAAACAGCAGGTCCACCTTCAATTGACCGGAGACACGATATTCCACCCTCTTTTTGTGCGACTTGATCAGTTTGGAGATCGGTCTGGATAGCTTGAGAATAGAGGTGGAGATGACCATATCAAACTCATGCTCTCCCAAAGCGGGAACCACAAAGGGCTTACTGACAATGCCGTTGGCGGCCATGAGATCTTCCACCTCTAAGAAGCAACTGATGAAGGCCACCGGGACCTCCAGGTCATTGGGGTTGAATACTTTGAGCCGAGCGATGAGTTTCTGCTCGAAAAAGGAGAGTTTTCCAACCCGCAAGCCGATCAAATCGACGGTTGGCTTCTGGATATCTTTAGGGTCCATGGTCAAGTGCGTACAAGAGGTCAGTAACAGAAGCACGATCAGCCCGACCACTCTTCCCACCCGCATGACCTCTCTGTTCTTGCCTATCATCTTGCCACCAACCACCCTGAAAAAAAACAACCAATGGGCCTGTCCCAACAGGCACCACCCCCAATAAAATCTGCTATAGTAGAGGATAAGCGCCACCTGACACCCTTGTCAACAGAGGCGATACTAACAAAAAAACCAAATAAAACCAACATTAAACCCTTTTCCTTCAAGGGTGACCCAAAAGGCTGAATAATAACAATGGATCTTCCCCCGCTTCTTGAATTGAGAAATATCAGTAAATCGTACCAAGAAGCCGACCGAAAGGTTGCCATTCTGGATAATCTGCAAGCTACCTTTGCCGCCGGAAAGATGGCGGCCATCATCGGTCGGAGCGGCTCAGGAAAAACCACCCTGCTCAACCTGATCAGCGGCATCGATGAGCCGTGTAGCGGCGAGGTACGGGTAAAGGGTGTCAGCCTGACCGGGCAAACCGAAGAGAAAAGAACCCTCTTCCGCCGTCGCCACATTGGGTTTATCTTCCAGTTTTTCAACCTGATTCCCACCCTCACCGTCGAAGAGAATATCCTTTTCCCCCTGGAACTCAACCAAATGCTCTCGCCTCCCAACCGGGCGTGGGCCAGCCAGTTGATTCAACAGGTAGGGCTGGCGGGGCGGGAGGAGAGCTTTCCCGACCGGCTCTCCGGGGGGGAACAGCAGCGGGTCGCCATTGCCCGTGCCCTGGTCCATCGCCCCCAACTGATCCTGGCTGACGAACCAACCGGCAACCTGGATCAGGAGACCGGCCGGGAGATCCTCAACCTTATGATCGGGCTGACAACCCAGCTCTGCGCCACCCTGATCATGGTCACCCACAGCCTGGAATTTGCCGAACGGGCCGACCATCTCTTTACCCTGCGCCAGGGTCAACTGGTACAAGCGGTTCGACAGGAGGCGCTATGACCCCCTTCTCTCTGTTAACAAAAGCCAGCTCTCGCTACTATTTCCATACCCCCTGGCTAACCGCCCTGGCGCTCTTTAGCATCGCCTTGGGGGTGGCGGTGGTGACCGCCGTCGATCTGGCCAATCAAGGGGCCATGGACTCTCTGCATAAAACTACCTCGGCCCTGGATGGGGGAGCAACCCACCAACTTATCGGCCCCCCCGGCGGCATGCCAGAACAGCACTATCCCACCTTGACCCAAACCCCCGCTGTCGACCATGCCATTCCGGTGGTGGAGGGCATGGCCTACTCCCCCTTGTTTCCCCAGCACCCCTTTATTTTACGTGGTGTCGACCTCCTCTCCGAAGCCACCCTAAGACCCCACCTGGGGGAGACCCTTCACCCCGATCGGCTGCTCACCCTGCTGACAGAACCCAACACCGCCTATCTGTTAGCCGATACAGCCCAACAACTCGGGTTACAGGTCGGAGACCGCTTTCCCCTTGTGGCCAATGGTCAAGCGCATCAGGTGACGTTAGCCGCCCTGCTCGCACCCAAAAACCCGCTCATACGGGAAGGGATGGCCTCCTTTCTGATTGTCGATATCGCCACCGCCCAGGAGCTGCTGGGGATGGTGGGCCGGCTCAGCCGAATCGACCTGATCCTCACCGCACCCGACCTACCCACACCTCCCCCCGGAACCCGACTCCTCAAAGCCGAGAACCAACAAGAGAGCCTGATCGCCATGACCCGCTCTTTTCGGCTCAACCTTACCGCTCTCAGCCTGTTGGCCCTGTTGGTGGGTATGTTCATCATTTTTAACACCATCACCTTTTCGGTGGTGCGCCGTCGACGACTCATCGGCCTGCTGCGGGCACAGGGTGTTACCCGGCGGGCGCTGTTCATCCTACTGCTCAAAGAGGCGCTGCTTCTGGCCATTCCCGGAACCGCCATCGGGTTGTTATTGGGTATTGTCTTGGGCCATGGTATGGTCGAGCTGGTTACACGCACCATCAACGATCTCTATTTTCATCTCCCTTCAACCCCCCTTCATCCCGACCCAACCTCTCTGCTCAAGGGAGCCGCTCTAGGGATCGGGGCCACACTTGTCGCCACCCTTCCCCCCGCCTGGGAAGCCACCACCATCTCTCCAGCCACCGCCCTGACCCGCTCCTCTCAAGAGAGCCATCTTCGACCTCAAAAGGGCAACCGAACCCTCTGGATCGGCTTTACCCTCCTCGCTCTGGGCGGTGGCCTTCTGCTGCTGCCCGATCAATCTCTCGCTTACGGCTTTGCGGCACTGGCTCTGCTGATTGTCGGCAGCGCTTTTTTGGCACCCCGTGGAACCCTGCTCCTCATGAGCCTGCTCAAACGGCCCATGAGCCACTTTTTTGGTCTGTCGGGGCGAGTGGCGGTGGGCGGGGTTGTGCGAAATTTAAGTCGAACCGGTGTGGCGGTGGCGGCTCTCTCTGTGGCGGTGGCTACCGCTTTGGGTATGGGTTTGATGATTCACAGTTTTCGCTCCACCGTCGAGGTGTGGCTGGAGCAGACCCTCAGCTCCGATATCTATATCTCCCTCTCCGGCACCCTCTCCACCTCGGGCAACCCGATGTTAAAACCCCAGACCATTGAAACCCTTAAGACGATTCCCGGCGTCCATCAGGTGGGCTTTGGGCGTAAAATGGTCTTGGAGACCGAGCTGGGACGGTTAAAACTGCTGATTTTAGAGATCTCCAAGGCTCGGTTTAACCACTATCTATTTCAATCGGGCGATCCCGAAACCCTCTGGCCTCTGTTTCAAAACGGCCAAGCCATCCTCATCTCCGAATCACTGGCCTTTCACAAGGGGTTGAAGGTTGGCGACACCATCAACCTGCCCACCCCCGGTGGCAGCCGCCCCTTTACCCTGGGGGGCATTCTCTACGACTATCGAGCCAACGCTGGCCTTATCATCATGAATCGTGCCCTTTTTCAACACCATTGGCACGATAACGGTGTAGCCAACATGGGGATTACCGTTAGCGAAGATTACCCGGTCGATCAGGTGGTTGAAGCGCTTAAACAGGCTGTTGCCACACAAAGCCAGGGAGAAAATCTGGTCATTCGATCCAACCAAAAACTGCGCCAGGCCTCGTTGGATATTTTTGATCGAACCTTTGCCATCACCCGACTCTTGCGGCTACTGGGGGTGGTGGTGGCTTTTTTTGGTGTGCTGACCGCTCTGATGGCTATCCAGATGGAGCGTTTTCGAGAGATGGCTGTCTTTCGGGCCTTGGGGTTGACCCGAAAAGAGTTGGGACGGGTGGTTGTGTTGGAGACCGGACTGCTGGGGCTGGCTGCGGGACTGTTTGCCATTCCCCTTGGTTGGTTACAGGGGCAACTGCTTATTCATGTCATCAACTATCGCTCCTTTGGCTGGACACTTCTGGTAGAGCCAGACCCCTTTCTGCTCAGCCAATCCCTGCTGATTGCCATTCCCACCGCCCTCATTGCCGGACTGTTCCCAGCCTATCAGATGGCCAACACCTCTCCAGCTGAAGCGTTGCGGGAGGCTTAAAGGATGACAACCAAGATTTTTCACACCTTTGCAGCCCTGTTCTGCATCGGCTCCCTGCTGTATTTTTCAACGGCAACACCTCCCGAGGAAAAGCCGAATAAAGCCACGGGACTGGCCCTCACCCACGTGATGGGAGCTGCGCAACAGAGCGGCTTTCATCAGGCCATCCAGCCAAGATTGTTCCAGTTTCCTGCCGATCACGGCCCCCACCCCACCTTTAAACAGGAGTGGTGGTATGTAACCGGCAATGTGAGCAGCGAGCAGCCCAAGCGGGATTTTGGTTTTCAGTGGACCCTGTTTCGAGTCGGCCTGACAGCCACCCCCCCATTGCGCCCCTCGGCCTGGGCCACCTCAGAGATCTATATGGGCCATCTTGCCGTAACCGACATTCAATCGGATCAGTTTTACCCCGCGCAAAAGCTGGCCCGACCTGCACTGCAGATGGCTGGCGCCCAAGCCAACCCATTCAGGGCCTGGATTGAAAACTGGCAGCTTGTCCAAAAGGGTGGAGAGCCCAACAAGCCCATTTTGCAACTCTCTGCCCAAACCGACCTCATCAGCCTGGAACTCACCCTGGAGGCCATTAAAGAGGTGGTTCTTCAGGGTGACCAGGGGCTGAGCCAAAAAAACAGCCAACCCGGCAACGCCTCCTACTACTACTCCCTGCCTCGGCTGAAGAGTACCGGCACCCTGGCAATCAAAGGCCAGACCTTTACCGTCAACGGTTTAAGCTGGATGGACAGAGAGTGGAGCACTTCGGCACTGGCCGCCGATCAGGTCGGCTGGGACTGGTTCTCCCTCCACCTCTCCGACGGCTCCGATTTGATCTATTACCAGATCCGCAATCAAGAGGGAAAAGCTGATCCGGTCAGTCAGGGTGCCCTCATCGATTCCGACGGCAACAAACGGGTTATCAGAGCCTCTGATATTCAACTAACAGTCCTAAACCATTGGACAAGCCCCACTTCTCATAGTGTCTATCCTTCCGGCTGGAAGCTTGTTGTACCTGGTCTTAATCTATCCCTTATCCTCACCCCAGCGATTAAAAACCAGGAGCTAAACCAAACCCTGGTCACCTATTGGGAGGGAGCTGTGACGGTCGACGGAGTGTATGACGGAAAAAAAATCGGCGGAAAGGGGTATGGAGAACTAACCGGTTATGATAGATAATAATCAGACCTGTATGGAGTCCGATCAATCCATACCGAGAACCAGGCAGGGAGAAAAAAGATGGATCTTCACCCCATAGAGACTGAGGAAGAGCTGGCCAATGAGCTTTTCCAGCTAATAGAGCGTGCCAAGCTGGGCGGGCTGATCAGTGAAAATATTGAAGCAATTGACTCCATTGTCAACCATATCAACCTGAAAAGCAGCCCCATCGAACTCCCCGAAGCCATCCTGAATGAGGACCGGGAAGCCAACAGCAGTGAAGAGTTGCGAGACTCCTACCGGATGGATATCAACCAAGAGGCGGTGGCAATCTTTGATGGGCAGCGGCTGAACATGGACATTACCGATGTCAGCACCAGCGGCTTTGGTCTTATCTCCGAGGAAGAGGTGCCCCATGGAAAAAATATTTATCTGGAGATCAACGGCCTGGATGGCATGGATATTTATGCCTGCAAAATCTGCTACTGCCGAGTCAAAAAGGGGGTATATCACGTTGGCTTACGAACTCAAAAAAAACTTCCCAGACTCTAGGGCCTGCTGACAGAGGGGGCTGCAAGCCCTCCCAGGAGGCAGTGTCCATTTTTCAATGAGGACGACACTATATAAGTTGTACTTGCCAAGACCCATCCGCAATCGTTTTGTACACATTTGGTTTGAAATCTCTATATTTTTGCTAGACTCCCAAGCGTGCAGACAACTCAGCTGCCCCATCAACCAAAAAACCCGCCAATTGGCGGGTTTTTTGTCAAACAGAGGCAGTCAATCAACAAAAAGATTAACTCTCCACCTCATCTTCAATCCCTTCCGGCAGCATAAACGGTGTCGCCCCAATCAGATCGCTCTGATACAGAAAACCGGCCCCTTCACGGTGAAGGTCAGTGGTATCGTAGATATACTCAAACAGTTCGTCAGCCAAAGCCGCTTCTACCACAACGGTAATCACCCGAACCGACTCAGCCTGGATGGATTTTCTCCGTTTTCCACCCGCAGAGGAGGCGCCAATCCCCCGGCATTTGAAAGAGTTGGCGGTGATAATGTTCTTTTCGTCCCGAAGCGCCTTGATCAATGTCAGATCTCGACCATCATCGGGTATCACACAGGTGATCAACTTGGAAGCGGTAAAGGAGGATGGGGCGTGCTCTTTACTGGCCATGGTCCCCCCCTATGCGCTTTTTTGGAGTTTTTCAAGGACATCTTGAGGGATATAGGTCGCCGCCTTCTCAAGGGGGGTCACATACATAAAGCCCATACCCGGCGTATCCAACTGTCCCGCCAGATAGATGTTATCGAAGACCGTATCCAACTGTTCGGTTCCGACCACAATGCTGACCACCTCTTTTTCCACCTCAACGGCAACACCCAATGCCCCGAGACGCTCTCGAACACCGCTCCCCTTGGCAAAGAATACCGTCGCACCCTGGGCCCCCGCATCCCGAGCCGCAAGGACAATGGTATCCCCCAAACCACGCTGAACAATACAGGTGATCAGACGAACATCGGTAAGAAATGTAATTTTGCGTTTAGCTGAAGACGGCATTACGCGCACCCCCTAAATGAAGAACGTTCCATGATTTTTAGAACCTTATGATTAACTTGATGCCTCGACAGCCTCGGCCAACACCTCTTCTTCGGATTTTTTAAACCGAGAAGAAAACCGAACCCAAAGACCGGTCATCATGACAGAGATGATCGGACCAATGGAGGCCATGGAGAGCATGCCAAACCCCTCAACAACATCGACAGCACCCCCCACACCCAGCCCCATGGCCAACACCAACGGGACAGTAATCGGGCCTGTCGTCACCCCGGCACTATCCCAGGCAATGTTGACAAACTCCTCGGTAGAGAAATAGGTAAGGACGATGGCAAACCCATAAGCCGGAATCAACATGGCCGGCAAAGAGATGTTGAAGACAATTTTAGCCAGACCGATGGCAATGCCAAAAGCCACACCAAAAGAGACCGCATACATCAGGGTAGATTTTTTAAACACACCCTGAGTCAGATTTTCTACCGTTGCCCCCAGAGCATTCAAGGCTGGCTCGGCCAGGGTGGCACCAAAACCGAGAAACCAGGCAAACGCCAACGCTAGAATCATCCCCATGATATAGGCGTAGATGGGTGAGTCCGGCACCGCCGAAATCGTGGTAAAGGCCGAGGGCAGGAGACTACCCGACTGTTCACCCAAAGCAGAGAGACCGTAGGTCAGCCCCACATTAAAGGTTGCCATGCCGATGATGGTCAGGGCAATACCGTAAGCGACGATACCACCATTTTGAATTTTCTCCTTGAGAAGAAAATTAAGCACCAAGAAAAGAAACACCACCAGAGGAAGAATGGCCCGGAAGGCCAGGATGATATCAACACCGGGAGAGACCTCATACCACGGAGCAACCGTGGTGGTGGCCGCCATAGAGGCTGCTCCCTGAATGATAGACTCGACAGGAACGGTAGAGACCACAAAAATGGAGAGACCCAGAACGCCGATGATGGGAAAAATAGAGGCCAGGGTCACAATGCCAAAACCGGAGAGGGTTTGGCTCCCCTTACCCGCAGATGCGGCAATACCAATACCCAAGGATAGCACCAAAGGAACCGTAACCGGACCGGTGGTAACCGCACCACAATCCCAGGCCAATCCCAACACAGGCTCCAGATAGTCACTGCCCGAGGCATAAGCGGTCATGCCCAGAGCAGGGGCCAGGGCGGCATAGATCATGGGCTTGAGACTCCAGCCCCGGATAAAACGCATGGTTCCGAGAATGGCAGCCAAGCCAACGCCAGCCCCCACCACCAACACCAGAACGCCAGACCAATCGTTCAGCAGCAAAAACAGATAGGGAGCCTTGTTGACATCCACCAACTGGCCGGCGGTTTTCAAGGCTCCGATAGCCGGTTCGGCAAAGGTAACCCCCACCCCCAGCAAAAAGGCGATGGTCAGCACCACCGGCAAGGTGGATTTTTTGGGAAGCATGACACCAATGGTTTCACCAAAAGGCATCAGACCAAGCTGCAACCCCTCCATAAAAAACATCAGGCCGACCATAACCGCAACCAAGGAGATGGCAATACCGATAAAACCCTCCACCATCTGGTGCAGAACAATCAGTTGGAACAGCGCCAGATAGACCGCCAGAGGGGTCACGGCACTAAACTGCTCCATGAACCGGCCGCTGGTATAGTTTTTAAGGATTCGGTAGATATCCTTGGGTTTGAGGGTGACACGGGGTGGGTCGTAGGGGATAATCTTTCCCACCCCATCTCGCTTGATCTTTGGAGCGAGCGCATTATAGGAGATCTCTTGAGAGACAACAGAGATATCCCGCATGTACTGGCCAAAACGAATTTTCTGGGTCATATACTCTCCCTCCATCACGAGAACAGGATGTGCGAAATAGTTTCATGTCTGTACGAGGCGGTTTCCTACTTCCTACTACCAAACATATCTACACCTCTCAAAATATGGGACATATCATTTTTAACAGAAATACCCAAGAGAGCAACCTTAATTCATCCAACTTCAGAAACAACTTTATCCCATATAAACCCTTTTCCCAAACAGATTCAGCCTGCTAATCTGAAGATATTTCAAGCCAACCACTCATATAGCCAGCCATGGATACTGCCAGAGCATATTGTGAAAACAAATACTTACAATCTCTTAACCATCAACTGCCACGAAGCCTGGATATATCAACTCTCTCAGATGGGAGGCGCTCTGGAGATCATCCATGACGAGCCTGGCCATCGCATCACCCCCTGGGATTTTGCCTGCCGTCCCCTGCCCGACAACGGTCGGCTGATCTCCCTGCAGCAGGCTCTCAGTACCCCCACCCCCTACGACTGCCTCATCGCCCACAATATGAGCGACCTCCTGCTGCTCAAAGAGATCGCCTGCCCCAAAATTCTGGTGCTTCACGCCACCCTTGAAGGTCGCCTGATAGAAGGGGACGGCCAGCCCAGCAAAGAGGAGACTCAGGCCATCATGGCATTCTATCTCCAGAAGATAGGGGCCCACGGAGTAGCGGTCTCCCAACTAAAAAGCACCTCCTGGCAGGTGGGTGGGGATATGGTTCTTAATGGGGCCGATCCCGATGACTTTCTCCCCTGGAGCGGCGAGATAGCGGCCGGACTGCGGGTTGCCAACCAGATTACCATCAAAAAAGAACTTTTAGCCTGGGATCTCCATCAAGCCGCTTTTGGCACCCTGCCGGTACGGATTGTCGGCAACAATCCAGACAGGCCCGGCGTGATACCTGCCCCCAGTTGGCAGGGGTTGAAAAACCTTTTGAGTCAACACCGTTTTTTCATCCACACCGCCAACCCTACCCTGGAAGATGGCTTTAACATGGCCATGATGGAGGCGATGGCAGCCGGGCTGCCGGTAATCGGCAACCATAACCCCTCCTCACCCATCATCCACGGTGTCAACGGCTTTTTATCGGACGATCCCGCCGAATTAAAAGGCTACGCCCAACGGCTGCTAGAGGACCGGACTTTGGCGCAAACCATGGGGCAGGCGGCCCAAACAACCCTTAGAGAGCAGTTTCCACTCAGTCGATTCCATCAGGGTTTCTCTCGCGCTATAGAAACAGCCCAGAAAAAATATCAGGCCCTGATCTCTGCCCCTACCAGGTAGAAATCCGCTGTTTCACCTCGTCGGCCCGACTCTTCCGGCCGCTCTGTAGCAGGGCTTTATAGTATTCGTTTACCAGCTGCTGGGCAAAAGGGTAGCTCCTTTTGTTCTTGGCCTTGTCCAACAGAAAAAAGGCCCTCTCCAGGTAGGTCACCCCCTCCTCTGCCAACCCCTGATGTACCAGATTGATCCCCAACTTAAAGGTGCCATAGATGGTCTCAGGCTCCCCCTCAACCCAACGGCGCAAAATGGCGACATTTCTGGCTATCTTCTCTTGGTTGACACCGGCCTGATAGCCGTAGTGGAGCAGCTTGATCTGACCGGTGGGCAGGGCTTTGTTGGGCCAGTGGAGATAGAGAGAATCGGCGATCCCCTCATGGATGGGATTACAAAAGACAATCCGCCTGTCGTTTAAAAAAAACCGTAGGGCCTCCATGGGTAGCTTGGAGCCATCCGCCAACAGATTATCAATTTGAATCAGATAGGCCGGTGGTGGCTCCTCATCGGGCAGGGTGCCAAGCCACTGCTTGACAGCCAGAGGCTCTTGGAGAACCTCATCACAATCGACATTGAGAATCCACCGATATCGGGCCTGCTGGACAGCAAAATTTTTGGGCGCAGAAAAATCATCTTGCCACGGACGGGAAAAAACCCGACAGCCCAGATCTGCAGCAATCTCTCGGGTGCCATCAACCGAACCGGTATCGACAAAAACAACCTCATCCGCCACATCCAGCAGAGGGGGTAAACTCTGGAGAAGATACCCCTCTTCATCCCGCCCCATCATCACCACTGACAGCCCCATTGGGGGTAAGGTGTGCATCAATCAAGCCTCGGTCAGATGTTCGATACCCGGCAGAGATTTTCCCTCCATCAACTCCAAAAAGGCACCTCCCCCGGTTGAAATATGGGAGATTTTATCGGCAACCCCCGCCAGACAGACCGCCGCATCGGTGTCGCCCCCCCCCACCACCGTCACGGCAGAGCTGGCAGCAACCGTGGCTGCCAAACCCAAGGTGCCTTGAGCAAAAGCGGGCTGTTCAAATACCCCCAAAGGGCCGTTCCAGACAATGGTCTGAGCCCCCTGCAGCGCCTCTCTGAACAGTGCCAGGGAGTCAGGCCCTATATCCAGCCCCATCCAGCCTGAAGGGATATCGGTTACCGGAACCGTTTGGACCGGCCCCTTGCCATCCATGGATTGAGCAGCAATACAGTCGACAGGCAGCAGAAAGGCAACCCCCTTCTCCTTGGCCTTAGCCTCCGCCGCAGCCGCCACCGCCAACATCCCCTCTTCCACCAAAGAGCTGCCCACCGAGTAGCCCCTGGCTTTAAAAAAGGTATTGGCCATGGCGCCGCCAACAATTAGTGTATCCACCTGCTCCAACAGCGCCTCAATGACACCAATTTTGGTAGAGACCTTCGCCCCCCCCAAAATAGCCACGACTGGCCGTTTGGGCTGGCGGATGGCCCGGTTAAAATAGTCAATCTCCGCCGCCATCAGCAACCCAGCCACCGCCGGGGAGACCCGTTGGGCCACCCCAACATTGGAGGCATGGGCTCGATGCGCCGTCCCAAAGGCGTCATTGACGACCAGATCCGCCAAGCGGGCAAAGCCCTCTGCCAGGGCTGGATCATTGTTCGTTTCGCCGGCATGAAACCGGACATTTTCCAACAGCAAAACCTCCCCCGGCTTCAGCCCCTCCACCAGGGACTCAACCTCCGGGCCGATACAGTCTGGTGCCAGAGTAACCGGCTGTCCCAGTAGTTTGGCCAGTCGCTCAGCGACCGGTTTAAGAGACAACCCCGGCACCACCTTCCCTTTGGGCCGCCCCATGTGGGAGGCCAGAATCACCCGTCCCCCTGCCGCACAAATGGTCTGGATGGTCGGCACCGCACCCCGTATGCGGGTATCCTCCCGAATGGCCCCTTCCGGGGTGAGGGGTACATTAAAATCCACCCGAACAAAAACCCGTTTACCCGCCAGTTCCACCTCATTGATGGTCAGCTTTGCCATTTTTTCTCTATCCCTTCAATATTTTTACCAACGATTATTCTTCCATAACGGCATCGGGAAACCCCTCAATGGCTGCCAAGAGTAGATCAATACGACGATCTTCCTTTTTTGCACCGTTGAGAATATTTCGACCAACAGCCCGCCTCAACCCCTCACCATCCTGATTTTCCCAGGCAACAACATAGACATTTCGCCGCCCGGTTGCATCCTGCATCACCTGCTTCATCCGTGCCGCCATCCGTACATCCGTCACCCCGCGCAGTCGCAGGCTTTCTTGAAATCCTTCAAAGGTAATCTCCCAAAATTCTTGAGAAAATTCAGGATCATCCCGAAGAGTATAGAGAAGGCGGGCGGCAAAAAAAACCATGATATTGAACCGAAGATCATAGCCATCTTCAAGGTTCAACTTACCACTTCCACTCACCACCAGAAGCCGATCCACCAGACGATCATGAACCCTCATGGCCCGTTCTCTCAAGGCCTGTTTTTGGCTTTTATCTTGGCGCCAATTGTTCCAAAATGACATGGAAACTTTTCTCCTGACCCTTAACAAGGTTATTATAGAAGACTAGGCTCTTTTAGCGTAAAATTGAACAGTATGGCCCATTGTCTCCGTTACTCAAAGATTGATAGGTACCTATGCCAACATTTCATCTAAACCTTCCTCGTCTCCTCCTCCTTATCCTGCTCATCGGCCTGGGTGGCTGTCAAGCCCGGCTCCATGAATCCGGCTCGGTCATCAAACCGGAGGATGTGAATAAAATTGTTGCAGGCTTTACTGATTTCCGCGAAGTCAGAAGGTTGCTGGGACCGCCAACAATCGTCAACTCCTTCCGTAGAAAACGGTGGATCTATATCCAGGATCGGCGATACGAAAACCTTCAGCGCACCTTTTCTCGCTCGGCCAACCGTATAGAGATTACCTTTAACAGCCAGGGTATCGTTGAAAAAATAGATCGTAACTTTGACGACGAACTCATCCATCCAGAAACCGACCCCGACTCTGAACTCGATTCAGACTGGGCTAGCTGGATCTGGAATGGGCGATATGATCAACCCGGGGTCAATCAACGACAAACCGACGAAAACTCAGAGCAAGGCGAGCCGGATGAGGCGTCCGAATTCCAAGCAGGTGAGCAGACTCTATCCGAGCAAGAGGTTGAAGCGGCAATGGAGGGAAGCCAAGCCAAGCCGACAGAGAACCCTCAAGCCGAACTGGAAAAAAAACCGCCTCAAAAGAAAAAACCCTGGTGGCGTTTCTGGGGCCCTGAAGAGTCGGATCAAGAAGAGCCGAAACAGAACGAGAACAATGAGGAGAGTGACAACCAAGCCATTGATCGGGAACGGCTGGAGGCTGAAGAGGTAGCGGATGCGTTAAAAATGGAGGAGATCGAAACCGAAGAGGTGGGTACCGAAATAATTCGCACCGAAGAGATTGAAAAAGAGCAGATGGAGAGCATCCAAAAAAGTATGGATGAAGAGAATAAACAGAAAAAGGAACAACAGCAACAGGAGGATGGTTCGGATAAGAAGAGCAAATCCTGGTGGCGTTTTTGGTAATGGAGGCCCTGTACCGTGCATATTTCCAAGCTGGCCATTATCGGTGGCACCTCTCTTCTTGAGTCTGACCTCTTCAAGGGGGGGACCCCGATCACTGTCGACACCCCCTATGGCTCGGTGACCCTCCTGTCCCGAGGCGAGACTCTTTTCCTCCAACGTCATGGCCTGGAGAGCTATACGCCACCCCATCAAATCAATCACCATGCCAACCTGAAAGCGCTGCAGATGGCTGGGGCCAGCCACATTCTTTCGGTCGGCTCCGTTGGCGGCATGCGCCCAGAGACACCACCGGGCCGGGTACTGATTCCAGATGATTTTTTCGCCCCCAACCTGGCCCCCACCTTTTTTGAAGATGCCCAGGGCCACCAACCACCCGGATTCAACCTCCCCTGGCGCAGAGCCCTGCTTGCCCTCTGGCAGCAGAGCGCCCTCCCCTCTCCCATCGATGGAGGGGTCTACTGGCAGACCACCGGCCCCCGCTTTGAAACCCCTGCAGAAATCAGCTTCTATCAGCCTCATGTCCATGTGGTAGGCATGACCGTCGCCTCCGAGACCATTTTAGCCGGTGAGTTGAACCTTCCTCTTGCGGCACTCTGCATGATCGACAACTACGCCAATGGTGTCTCGGATGAGACGCTGACCTTTCAATCGTTCAAAGCCCAGGTTCGTGCCAACGAAGCCCAGTTGGTCCACATCATCCAAACCCTAATGGGAACCATCGCACCATGACCCTCCACGTAAAAAATGTCTGGCTTCACGACCAAGGCACGGTAGATATGCATCTGGTCGAGGGCAAAATCCAAGCCATTGGCCCCAACCTCCCTTCTCTGCCCCAAGCGACTGTTCTTGATGTCCACCATAAAGCTGCCGTCTCCGGTCTGGTCAACGGTCATACCCACGCGGCCATGACCCTGTTTCGGGGCTATGGGGATGACATGCATCTGATGCCGTGGCTGGAGACCCGTATCTGGCCTGCCGAAGCCAAGCTGACCCAAGAGGATGTCTATTGGGGAACCCGGCTGGCCTGCCTGGAGATGATCCGCTCCGGCACGGTTGCTTTCGAGGATATGTATTGGCATTTTCACGGCATGGCCCAGGCTGTGGAAGATAGCGGCCTGCGCGCCGGGGTTGGAGCGGTGATGATTGATGTTGCCGGAGAGAAGCAGGCTCGGGCCTGTCAGGAGCAGGCGGTTCAGTTTCTGGAGGAGTCCAGCCGCTACTCCTCTCGGGTTCAGTTTACCCTTACCCCCCACGCCATCTATACCGTCAGCCCAAAAAGTCTCTCCTGGTCGGCCACCTTTTCTGAGCAACATCAACTCCCCATCCACATCCACCTGTCGGAGACCGCTTTTGAGGTCAGTGAGTGCATCAGACAGCACGGCGTCCGCCCCGCGGTTCATCTGGACCAGCAAGGGTTACTGACCCCCCGAACCATCCTCGCCCATGGGGTCTATCTGGACGACGACGAGCTGGACCTGATTGCCGAACGTGGCGCCACCATCGTCAGCAATCCGGTCTCCAACTTGAAGCTGGCGGTAGGCGGCATTTTCCCCTACCGACGGGCCGCCCAGCGGGGTATTCCCATTGCTCTGGGTACCGATGGCGCTGCCTCCAACAACAACCTGGATATGTTCCAGGATGCCAAGATTTTTGCCCTCATCCAGAAACATGCCGATAACGACCCCACCTCTCTCACCGCAGCAGAGACCTGGAGAGTAGCGACCGGTGTGGCGGCCCCCTTGATTGGTCAGGGAAGTGGGCTGCTCAAGGAGGGAGAGAATGCCGACATCCTCTTTTTACGCCGTGACCTGCCGGAGATGACCCCCCACCACGACTTTATCTCCAATGTGGTCTACTCTGCCACGGGAGCGGTGGTGGATACGGTGATTGTCGATGGAAAAGTTTTAATGGAAAACCGACATATCGAAGGGGAAGAGGAGATTCTCCAAGAGGCCTCTGCCCGGGCAAAGGTTTTATGCGCCACCTAATTCGATTCAACCCCATGGGAGTCAGGCACCACTCATGATCCACTCTGAAATTCAACTCGCCCTCGCCATCCTTCAAGATGGGGAGCCAGATACGCCGTTTCGAGTCCAACTTTCAGCCGACGGTGAACCACTCTCCTCAGAAAAAAAGGTCGAAGAGGCCCGTTATCGCGAGGTTCACTCTATCTCCGACGGTTGTCGGCAGCTACTCAAAAGTGGCGGCAATCCGGCACTCTCTGCCGACACCCTCACCAGTGCCGGCATTGAACTGTTCGACGCTTGGTTTGCCCCTTTCTGGCCTCAGACCGAAACCTATCTGAAGACCCACCAGGGTACCTCCTGTCACATCACCATCAGCTCCAATGTGGCCGATATTCTTTTTCTCCCCTGGGAGCTGCTCCAGTTTCCCAACGGCACCCTACCCAGCCTGGACAAACGGTTTGGTTTGAGACGGCTGCCCAAAAGCAGCAAACAGCCCGCTCGCTGCTGTCCCACCCTTGCCCCCGGCCCTCTTAAACTGCTCTTTATGGTCTCTGCCCCCACCAACTCGGGCCAACTGGACTTCATCGCCGAGGAGCAAGCCCTGCGTCAGAGCCTGGAAAAGGCGGGCCGAGAGATTTTTCTGGAGGTGGTGGACTCTGGCACTGTCGAGGCGTTGGCTGCAGCCATCCATCAATTTCAACCCCATCTGCTCCATCTGGTTGGCCCCGCCCTGATTAAAAACGAGACCGGTTACTTCGGCTTTGAAGATGAAATCGGTAATGCCGACATCCGCTCTGCCGCAGAGATGGCAGATGAACTGCTCAAGAACACCAGTATTCAAGGGGTTGTTCTCTCAGGACGAGATGGAGAAAAACCCTCACCGGTTGCCGCCCTGGGGGCTGTTGCCCGTGAGTTGGCGGAGCGAGGCACCCCACTGGCGCTGGCCTGGGGAGAGTCCCTGACCCACCCGCTGGCCGCCCCCTTTGCCGAGACCCTCTACGCTGATCTAGCCGGAGGTCAAACCATGGACCACGCTCTCTCAGAGGCCCGGCGGGCTATTCTCACCCGTTGCGAATCCAGCGGCTATCCCAGCTGGATTCTCCCCATGCTGTTTGCCACCACCAACCAGAGCCGGGTCTATAACAGCTCTCCCGGAGCCCCCCGAATCCGCCCTTTTCCAAGAGCCATCACCCTTCCCCCTCTCCCCGGCCTGGATTTAGGGCCAGTCAGCCACTTTCGCCTGCCTCGCCGGTCGGTCCAACGTCTTCTGCCCCAGTTGATGGATGGCAGCCTGCAGACCCTCCTTTTGACTGGCCCCCAAGGCAGCGGCAAGTCCACCCTGGCCTCTCATCTTGCCCAAAATCTGCTGGCAAGCGGCTTCTCCCTCATTGCCCTATCCGGTAGCGCCCAAACCCCTCTGACCACAGCACGGGTTTTGGCAGCCTTCGAGCAGAAACTGCAACAGGAGGGGATGAAAGAAGAACGAGAGATTTTAACCAACCCCCGTATCGGCATGGAAGACCGATTGGGGTTTGTCGCCGCCCTGATGAATCGGCGGGCTTCGTTCATCCTGATATTGGATGGCTTGGAGTGGAGTCTCAACCAGCAGAACAACCGATTCCTCGACCCAACCATGGCCCCGTTCTTTTTCTATATGCTGGACCAGATGAACGGGCAGTCCCGTTTTATCGCCACCAGTCGTGTCACCCCCATCTCCGGCGGCCCCGCCCCGCTGCCTGCCACCTGCCGGGAGGAGCGACTGACCCTCCCCTTCCCCTCCATCAGCCCGGACACCTTCGGACTGGATAGAGAAGAGGAACAGGCGCTGGCCCAGTTGGCCCTGGCCAAACTCCCTCTGCCCCTGACGGGGATTTCCGCTCTTCTTGATCTGGAGCCCCAAAAAGCAATCTCTCTTCTCTCCAACTGGCAATCCAACGGGTTGGTCCATGGGGATGATTCTGGCAAGGAGCCGGTTTGGCATCTCATCCGCCCTCTTCCAGAGGGGTTATCCCCCCTCAAAGAGGAGATCAGACGGCAGAGCGATCGACAGATTGGCCTCTTTTTCCGCTCCTGTTTAGAGACCAACCAGATTACCCCCTTTCAACGGACCTGGCTGGATCTGGCCATCGAAACCAGCCACCATTTTCTGGCAGCCAACGACTTTGAGCTGGCCCTGGAGGTGTGCAAGCCGGTCAACCTTTTCCTGGAACAGATGGGCTTCTATTGGGAGATGGAGCAGATCAACCGAACCTTATCGGCCTTTCGCCAACATCCCACCCCTCTCTATCACATTGGTTTGGCCCAACAGCGACAAAGCCATTTTTCAGAAGCCAGAGCCACCCTGGGCAACCTGATCTCTCTCACCCAAGGGAAAAATATCCCCGAAGAGGCCCTGGCCCACTACGATCTGGCCGCACTGGATCTGCAGCAGAGTGCCATGCCCGAATCTCTCATCCACTTCAACACCGCTTTGGCCATCAACCGAGCCATTGAAGATAACAAGGGCGTTGTCGCCTGTCTGACCCAAATCGGCATGATTCACATGCACAGCGGTGAGGGTGAAAAAGCGCTCACCTACCTGGAAGAGGCTCTGGAAATCCAACGCAGAGAGGGGACCCCTTTTGAAGTGGCGCAACTCCTCCCCTGGATTGGAGACATCTACTTTCGCATGGATGAAGGGGAACAGGCTCGAGAAAAATTTCAAGAGGCGCTACCCATTCTGCAAGCGCATCAAGATCTGGTCATGGAGACCCAGGTTCTTCACCAACAGGCAACCCTGGACCTCAACGAAGAGCGTTATCTGGCCGCCTTGAAAGGGTTCCAAGCCTCCCTCGACATTAAAAGAGAGATGGAAGATCAAAAAGGAGAGGCCGCCACCTTCTTTCAGTTGGGGCGGTTGGCTAAAGCGGTGGGACACCAAGACTCCTGCATGCGGTTTATCGGACTCTGCTACCGAATTGATCAGGAGATCGGCAACCCCGACGCCGAACAAGAGCGCCGAATCTACGAAGAGATCGTCGAAACGGTCGGACTGGACGAGGAGACGGCCAAAACCATCCTGGAAGATGTCTGGACCGACTATCGGCTGGATCGAGGTCAGGGGTTGATTGACCGGACCTTTAAAAAGCTCAAGCAGAAAATTTTTCCAATTATTTCAACGTAGCATATTTTCAAGTCAACTATGAACCAGCAAACAGGTAGAGGAAGGAAAATCTTATGAAACAGGGAAATGTTCTGGTTGCCCAGGGAGGCGGACCAACCGCTGTGATCAATCAATCGTTAGTCGGCGCCGTACTTGAGGCAAGAAAGTTCCCTCAAGTCAATCGGGTCTATGGTGCGCTGCACGGTGTGGCCGGCATTATAGCCGAAGATTTTCTGGACCTGACTCAAGAGACCACCCACAATTTGGAACTGGTCGCCGGAACCCCCGGCTCTGCTCTGGGTTCCACCCGCGACAAACCAAACGAGGCCTACTGTGCCAATATCCTCAAGGTATTGATTGCCCACGATATCCGCTATTTTCTCTATATTGGGGGTAACGACTCCTCTGACACCTTACGCATTGTCCAGACCTTTGCCCAAAAAGAGTCCTACGAACTGATCACCGTCCACATTCCCAAAACCATCGATAACGATTTGATGGTCAATGACCACACCCCCGGTTTTCCTTCAGCGGCCAAATTTGTCGCCTCGGCCTTTGCAGGGGTTAACCTGGATAACCGAGCGCTACCCGGTATCTACGTCGGTGTCGTCATGGGTCGCCATGCCGGTTTTCTTACCGCAGCCTCGGCTTTGGGTCGCAAATGTCGAGATGATGGTCCCCATCTCATCTATCTCCCAGAGAGAAACTTTCTCATTGAGCAGTTTCTCTCCGATGTCCAGTCGGTGTACAACCGTTTGGGGCGGTGTGTCATTGCGGTTTCTGAGGGCATACACGATGAAAACGGCACTCTGATTGCCACCAAATTACCCGGTGAGGTCGAACATGACGCCCATGGCAATGTCCAACTCTCTGGCACCGGCGCTCTGGCAGATCTGCTCACCAACACCATCAAGACCAAGCTAGGAATCAAACGGGTACGTGGAGACACCTTTGGCTATCTACAACGCTCCTTTTTAGGTGTTGTCTCCAATATTGATCAACGTGAAGCCAGGGAAGTTGGGGAAAAAGCCTGTCAGTTTGCTCTTTGGAACGACGCAAGCGGCACCATCACCATCCACCGGATCGGAGATTATTCCGTTGAATATCGGCTAGACCCCTTGGAGGCCGTTGCCGGAAAAACCAAGGTCATGCCAGATGAATTCATCTCAGAAGAAGGGACCGATATTACCCCAGCCTTCCGTGCCTATCTGGCCCCCCTACTTGGAAACAGCATGCCAGAAGTCTTCCGCCTCCGTGCTCCCGTGGTCCCTAAAAAGCTTGGTTAAATTATCTATTAATACACACCAAAGAGACTCTCTACCCCTGCTTCTGACCGAAACCACTCACCCAGCACCGTTTTCGGTCAGGAGCAAGACAAACAGAGCCGCTGAATCAACCGGAAAGCTACCCCCTCCCTGTTATCTGTTCTTAAAATGGAGCCTTGAAAGATGGAATTTTTTTCCTTTATTCAAACCGAATGCAATGAAGAGCAACTTATCGCAGAGTTAACCATGGAATCCCTGTGTGATCTCTGTCCCAGCCTGGAAAAACGGCTGGATAGTACGGTTGACAGGGGCCGCTATTTTACCCTATGGGGAGAGTTCGAGATTATCAGACAGCGGATTTTAGGGGGATATCGCTTTTTTCTTCCCACCTGTCAAAATACCCTGGCCTGGACAATAACCACAGGACTTCCCCCACACCCAAGCCAGATAACCATCCACGCCACCATCAACCGAACCAGCCAAGACTCAGATTTCATCGAGACATTGGAAGATTTTGTACAAGAGTGGAAAGCCGGACTGGAGAAGAGAATCAACACCCCCCATAAACCCACCCCATAAACCAACAGCCCTTCAAGCCAAAACCTCTTTTTTACAACACAACCCCAAACTGAATTTTTTTTATAGAACAGCTTGCAGAATGAAAAAGATTCTGGCATATTCTCCATCCCGTGGACAGAAAAGTCCCCGATACGCTTCCAGATAAAATGCAATGCTTTCACTAAAAAGCCGGCGTAGCTCAATTGGTAGAGCAACGGATTTGTAATCCGTAGGTCAGTGGTTCGATTCCTCTCGCCGGCACCATATAGTTCAATGGCTTAGACTGTATTTTCGTCTAGGCCATTTTTGGTTTTTACCCTTTATGACTACATTGTGTCTACGCCGTTTCAAGTTTACCCAATGGATTTAAAGTGACTGCTTCTTTTAGATGTTCAGGCGATAGGTGAGCATAGCGCATTGTCATTGTTAGGCTTTGATGCCCTAATATTTTTTGCAAGGCTATGATGTTTCCCCCATTCATCATGAAGTGAGATGCGAAGGTGTGGCGCAAAACATGGGTAAGTTGTCCTGCTGGTAGATCTATAGCCATTCTTTTGATTGCTGAACGGTAAGCCCCAGAGCAACTGGTAAACAGCTTTCCCCTTCCATCCTCATATTCTCGCAACTGCTTAACTAAATCTGAAGAAATTGGAATACTCCTATTTTTTCCGCTTTTGGTTCCAGTTCCATAAAGATCAATCCTACCATCATGGATTTGTTCAATTCTTAAACTCTCAGATTCACCCCACCTCGCCCCGGTCGCCAAGCAGATCCGCACGACCAACCCAACATCCGGGTTACTGCTTTGGTCAACTTCCACCAGTAGCCGTTTAATTTCCTCCATCGAGAAAAAAGAGAGTTCCCGTTCTGGAATCTTGAGTTGACGAAGCCCTGTAAGAGGGTTTTCCCCTCCCCAGACACCCAACCTACCCAATTCATGAAACATGGCCCGAAGGTATGAATGCTCACGGTTAAGGGTTCCAGGTGATAGCCCCTCAGATAATCTTGATTCTCGATAGGCAATAAAATTTTCAGTACGGAAATTGAATAAAACAGGATTTCCAAGACGCTGAACCAAGGCTACAAGCCGTTTATGTTGGTCAAAATGCAACCGTTTACCATGGTGTTGATGCCACAGTTCTACTAATTCAGATAGGAGTCGAGTATCTTTTTTAACTGGAATCCAGGCAGGATTTTCCCCAAATTTGGCTTTCATGAACAGTTCCCAACGCCGACACTCTCCCTTTGTTTTAAAGGTCTTCCGGTAGCGTTTGCCATCCCGGCCTGCAGGGTAAATATCAATCTGCCAACCGGTGGAGACCTTTTTGATTGCCATTTAGGCCACTTTTCCAAGCAATCGTCGAAGCTTCACCCCTCTTTCAATCATAGTCAATAAATGTGTATGGTGTAGCCCTTTTGAATCCAAGTAATCTGTTATATCACTGTAAATCGCCATACCTTCCAACATTTCCACTATTTCGAGAGCCTTCATTTGTCTTCTTGCACCCAACGTAACAATGTTTCCAATCATCATTGCCACATTGCGACCAGCGTTTGACATATCTTTTTTTTTAACCCGACGAACCACAACCCCCTTTGCAGGACGTTTATATACGACATCTTCCATAATCAACTGCCAAAAAGGATCAATATAACGAGCAGTTGACATCAATCTGTTTCTATCTAAACCATATTTCCAAATATCGGTAAGAAATGGTTTTGCCTGCTCAAAAGATTCAATCTCTTTACCTAAACCTTCTCCAATTTCCCTCATGATTCCATGAACTAACCTTAACTCAATACGCCATACAAATTTTTCAGGATCAAACCAACCACCACTATCTTCTTTCCAAACCCTATGAAAATAATCAACTTTATCATGCTTGATTATTTCTTTATCTTTCCGATAGATAGACATTTGCATTGCCGATGCTTTACCAAACATAAATGTCTCATTATCACCATATATCGCTGCCACTTCTGACAAACCATCAAATTCAACTGATTGTATCCCTCTAAAGTCACGTTTTGCCCTTGTTCTAGTTACAAATTTGTCTAAAAAATCTTTATTTGGCTCCCAGCCCTGAACATCAACAGCCATATGAACAGCAACCCCTTGTGGCTTGGGATATTCCATAAGCCATTTTGCTATACTATCCATATCCCTCTGAAGAAGGCCGGAAGAAACCCCATTATTTACTGACTCTTGATCCCGTATTCTATGGGGTGAGACCTCTATTTTTATATGAGTATCAGCATCCTCGACCTTGGCATGAAATCTCTTAACCAAAATAGTTAAACCTTTTTCGTTATTTTGGAGCTTATATCTATACCCAGATCTACTCCCCATCCCTGAAATATGCCAAGGCCCTACTGGACCCTCAGAAAAAAATTCAACACGATTCTCAATTGCTTCAACTATCCTATTCATCCATTTGGTTTTTAATTTACCGTGATAAAGCTGTTTAACAGTGTCAATAGTGGCTGACAGGAGACGTACACCGCTCAAATCATGCAAACCAGTACCGGATTCAAATAGAGTTCCCTTAGGATCAGGTGGGATTTCCTCGCCTTCATGGGTAATTTGGGTGTAAAGGTCATAACGTGTATTGAACTTCCATTTCTCTGCCATAATAAGACTCCAATTGGTAATTTTTCCGTTTTTCTAATGACCACTAATGACCAGTTTAACTATCCTACGTGTACCATTAGATAAGAAGTGTTACAGGGACTTCAAGTTATGCCGCTTCCGGGCTCCGCGCGGCTCGGGGACTCGCCGCACTCCGCCCGGTACGGCCCTTTATTCAGATGCTAACATTTTGACCTGTAGAATTTGTGACTGGGTCTCTCTTTCAATGCGATCAGCAATTGAACGCAGGAGAGGGGCCAAGCTAAGCTTTTCTTGAAAGGTGAGCCGATAGGTATGGTTTGGCAGATCACGGAGGGACCAGGGGTTGTTGATGCATCCACCGGAGAAGTGGACGCTTTGAACCTGACCAGCCCGTGCGTCAACATGGAAATTGATTCCCTTCTTGGGCAGACAATCCAAGGCTTCAGTGCACCATGGCACTCCTTCACCATCCGTTACGATTTTTAAATTTCCCGACATGATCAGGCTCCAAATAATGATAACTTCGTTAGATAACCTTGGAGGCTCCGCCTCCAAACCTCCGTTTAAGGGTGTGACACCCTTAAAAATCCCCGATAAAATGGTGCTGGCTCTGAAGGGTCCGCTATGTTCTTCACACACAAGAGCCAAGGAGTTGATTAGAGTGTGGGATTAAAAGACTTTTATTAGTTTTTGTTAAAAGAGTTGGCTTGAACCTCTTCCATATGAACTCGGACTGGATGAACCCCCAAACCATGCACAGCCTTACATGCAGCATTGATAGTTCTAAACTTCCGAATACCGACTCTAGCGTCAAAACCTACCAACTTGCCGGTATCGCCGTTATTTAGGCGATATTCGACACAGAAAAACCCTTTGAATGGAGAGACCCAAACATCGGTAACCACCCCTTGCCGAAAGAGCTTTAAAAGTGCATCACGTTTCATTGAACAAACCCCGCTTTGATGATTTCTGGCCGGATGGATACAACGAGATGACGAGAGACTCTGTTTTCGGTTTTAAAGGAGAAGATTTTACCAACTATTGGTAGCCAGCCAAGAAGAGGAACCCGCTCGACCCGCTTGCCGCTCTCCTCTGAGCGTAAGCCACCGAGAAAAACTGTCTCCCCGGAAGGGATTAAAACAGTGGTCTCAATAGCTTTTTTATCGGTAATCAGATCAACCGCACCGACGGTTTCAGGGGAGACGCTGGAGACCTCCTGCTTTACCTTCAGAAGAACAATCCCTTCTCGCTCCAAACTAGCGGTAATCTCCAAGGAGACCCCGACATTCTCCCGATGTACCGCCCGGGTTTCAGTTCCTGTTTCGGTTTCCTGAATCTCCCCTAAAAAGGGGACATTTTGACCGACCATGATTTTACCGGTTTGACCGTTTAAGACGGTTAATATGGGAGAGGAGAGTATCTCCCCCCTTGAATCACTATTGGAGGCTTTGACCACTCCGGAGAGATCACCCCGGATGAAATCAAACAGCAGCCCGGAGCCGGGAGCCGAAAGCAGATCAAAACCACCACCATTGATGGAGGAGTTTACGAGTTTGCTCTGTCCTTTTAGAGCGATACCCAACTCTTCAAAGGCAGAATCGGAAAGTTGGGCAATAGTGGCCTGAACCCGGATTTGAATATGTGCACCATCTAATTGCTGGATGATCCCAGCGATCCGCTCTACCTCCCAGGCTGGACCCGATAGCAGCAGGCCGGAATCACCAAACGGTTTGACATAAACACCCTGGCCCAGATCGGCAACAATGGTTGCAGCTTTCTCTCCATCTAGATTGTGCAGCCAGATAATTTTCTCTTGATCATCCCCAGGCCGATCAATCAGAGCCACGACCCCCAACGAAACCAACCTCTCAACCCGAGACCCACGAACAACTAAAGAGCGGTTCCAATAATCTGGGAAAACATTTAGACCCCCGCCCTCTTTTTCTCCTTCCTTACCTCCGATATTGCGTAAGGCTTCCAAGGCACGCTTGAGGGGAATGTGCTGAACCGGAATTACCTCAAAATCTCCCTTAAGAGGCTTATCCAGCTTTTCAATCAATCGCTGACACTGCCCAACAACCCCAATGCCACCGCTTATAACCACCGTAGAGCCAACCGCGGAGACCATACCCCGACCAGCAAAGATGATTTCAAGGGCTTTGGTAACCCCATCAGTATCCGACCATTGCAGAGGAAACACCCCGAAGCCATCCCGATCTAGATCCAGGCCACCCTCATTGATTTTTTGAATCTGATAAAAAGCAGGGGACTCTTGCACCAAACCATACCCCAGGCGGGCGATGACCTTTTCAAAAACTGGGATGATATCCAAAGACCGCCCGCGCCAAGACCAGGAGAGGCGATCCGAAACCGTGCCAAAAGCAAAGCCCCGCCCGGAAATCTCCGAAACCTGAAACACCACATCCCGCAATGGTGCATCCCGAAAATCTACGGCGATCAGGCTAGAACTTTGAATCTTCACCTTGCTAACGGCTTGAGATTCACACGGCAACAGAAAGAGCATCACTGCCAGGAATAACACTCTAAATTCCATTTTTCTCACCCTCAATACCTCGACAACGAGCAAACCAAACCCCGCCCTTTGCATTTTTGACTTGAGCTAGGCAACCACTCAGGCTTTTAACTTCATAGCCCATGGTTTCCAAAACAGAACCGCTGATGATAGCCCCTTGAATCTCCTCCTCGCTTAGAACCTCAAATACCAATTCAGGCCCACTGGTGAGACCAAACGCACCCACTAAATAAATACTCTTGGAGCTTAGATTATCCAGCGAAGAGACCACGCTACCGCCATGAACAGAAGAATCCTTAGAATCTTGTTGCCCAGATAGAGAAACGCTTTTTTTAGGAAGTTGATTATCTTGAGTTGGTTCTGTGGCGTGGGACGGCTTCTCTTTACTCTGCATGAAAGAAGGTAGTCCCAGAGAAAATATAGATACCCAACCAAGGACGAGCAACGCCATATAAAAAAGGAAACGATTCTGTTTCCATAACGGCTTTCCAGCTTGGCTATCGCTGACTTTTCCGGTGTTGGTGGATTCGTAGAGATCGAAGACATATGCAGGAACCTTTTTATGTTCAACTTGAATGAAATTGGCCTCATTTGCCGGACGATTGGCTAAATGCATCGCCTCAACGTATCGCCCGTTGATTCCAATGACTGCTAGATTTTTATGAAAATAGGCACACTCGGAAATACCAAGAATATCTTTGCGAAGAGATTTAATGTCTGGCGTGGTTAACACCATATCCCAGTTGAAATGGCGATGACGTTGAAAAGCATCCTTGAAAGTTTTGGGTCTGCCATCTTCCAAGGCTTTATCTGATCCACCGGGATAATCCAATACCTGAAGAAAACTATCTCTCCACTCTTCCTTCCATACGTCTTGCCCCTCATCCACCAGCAAAAAGGAGCCAATAGGAACCCAGTGAAACCATTTCATCCATTTATCCGCACCATCTTGGGTATTGTGGTCTAGATGGATGATTTCAAAGGTGGCGGGAATCTCTCGCTTGGGAAACGCTTTTTGCAACGTCTCTCGTGTCTTCTCTGCATCATCCAAACCCCGAACATTAGTCACTAAAGGACGACCGGAAAAGACCGCCTCAATAAAGTCATCGTTCATAGCCCCAGAGGTTTTATAGGCTCCAGGCGGTCCGTGATGTATCTTGATAGACATGGGTTAAACGAACGGCATCATGCGAATGATAAACCGGGTAACATAAGCCCCGGTGATAATCGCTACCGATTGCGGCACATTAAAAAATACCGCTGCCTGGATGACATCCAGAGGAAGACCGTTCCAGGCGTTTTCTATATCGCTGGAAAAGCTAACCCCAGAGAAAATACCGGAGATCATGGAATCTACTGTTTCCAATACCCAAGTAGACATATTCAAAAACCAGATTTTTAAAATCCCAATGAAATAATCAAATGCATCGGTGATCAGGTCAAATACACCGCCTGATAAAAACCAGACAATCCAATCAAACAGGGTAACAATAGAATTCCAAATACTTTCCAACCATGCGGCCATTTTATTTATCCCCTAAAAACAACGCTTAATGCGGTAACGGTTGCGACCACCAATATGGCTGAAGCCAAATATGATAATGCGATTGAATAATCTGAAAGACACAATTGAACCGAACCGCCATAAGGAATATCCCAAGCAGGCAGACAGGGGAGGCTTTCAGTACCGGATAGGTTAACGGTCATAATGTTAGTAAGATTGCTTTTCAGGGCTTGCCAAGCTGTATCAAATTGATTCTCAGCCGTAGCGATTCGGGTATTTAAAGCGGTTAGATCAAAAGAGCCGCTAAATGCAGGATTAGCCATCACTGTTTCTCCTAGAATCTCCAGAGCGGAACACCACTGCAAAGGCCCATAACGAGGCTATGAACGGTGCAACATAGGGTAGTGCAGAAATATTATTTTCATGGTCACTCAAACAGATTTGAATGGTACGCCCCAACGCCGACCAAGGGCCAAAACAGGGAAGCTGACCGGACACCGAAGGGAGAATAAAGCCAAATGAAAAATTGGCAGTTTGGTTAAGATTGTTTTTTGCCTGAAAAAATTCACTTTCGGCCTGAGAAATTCTTTGGCTTAAATCTCCAAATGAGCCACCCCGTAGATTTAATGTATAGGGCGCAGGAGCAGGACCAAAACAGGCCATAACTTCCGGATCATCATCAAAAAGAAACTCTTCCAGCTCACACTCGCAAAGCTCTGTTGTCGAGTTAAAAACCAACTCATCAGACTGAGTACATCGACAAAGATTGCTGGCTTGATCGTAGAGCGTATCAGGAGCAGTACAGTTGCAGGTTTCACCAGAGACCGCAGAGCCAGGAGGACAAGCAGGACCGCAAACCAAGTTGGCATATTTGGGAGATCCAGCCGGACAATCCCCCTCGCAAACCTCCCCCACTGCACAAGGAACAATCCCCTGCTGGCAATTAGTGTCACCAACCGGACAAGTGCCAATATCACCACCAGGACCGCCCATACCGTTGCCAGTAACCCAAACACCCCCTAAATTATCCCCTTCTGAAATACCCGACCCAGACCCAGGATACCAACCCTTAGTGGAGGTAGAGACTGTTGCACCGCTTGGCCCATCAATCACTTGGGTTAGCTCAATTTCCGCTGAATCAAAGCTACCGTTTGCACCAACACCCGGCCGGAAAGATGGCACCTCAGAAAACACCTGTTTAACGGTATATTGGTCATTCTCATCTTTGCTAACAGTGATAATTCCCGGCCCATAACGCTTATCGTAAACCTCAACTTGAATCTGTTCACTGGTGACCGGTAGATTTTCTGGAATATCAGTATCGTCGGGTAGCTTGAATTCTGGATTATCAATAACAGTTGTCTGTTCTGGATTGGTCTCACCCGGCAAAATTTGTAACCTCTCTTGTTGGAGAATGGTTACCTCTTTATCATCATTTTCTACTTGAGGAATTTTACAGCCATACCCCTCCACATAGGTCATACCATCAGGACAGTTGTATACATCGGGTGGTGGATTGGAAGATTTTAATACAGAAATACTAGGGGTATAGGTAGTGACCGGAACATTAAAATTTAGCGAGACAACGCTATAGATGGTCTCCCCGGTCTGCTCATCAATATCAGACTCCCAATCTTTAGACGGATGACACAATTGATCCGGATAACCAGCATCAGATTGAAAATCACTAAGAGGTGCCCTTTGATTAGGCAGCTGCATGGGATTGGTGCCGTTTGCAAGCAGACCCTCTATTCTAAAGGTCAAACTTCCACAATCACCACCCCCTGTTCCAACCTCTTTGTTTGTAGAGACCACCCTAAAACGGCAGTTGGAATATCGACCCTTTGTATAGGCATCCTTATAAAAGGCCTTCAACTCTCCGACTGTATCGTAGGTATTCTCATAATTTACCCGAGGCCAACCAACCTGATAGCTGTTATCTTGGCCTTTAGGCCATTGGGATGGCTGTACCTTATACCGATTGTTTTCCAGGCTTGTTTCCACATATTCATAGGTGTATGGATAATTGACCCAGGTAAATACATTGGCCGTATCCGTGCCGGTACATATCCCGTTTCCCACACCAGCCGGTTCCTTGGCAACCGCTTCGACAATCTCTTCAGGTACAGGCTCCATCTGGATCTTTACCGCCGTCAACCCAATTGGTTCGGGAGGTGGATCCGCTGGTGGATCTGTTGTTCCAGACCCAGTACCAGTATCACCCCCACCGGGCCCATCTGGTGCCATCGGATTAAGCTGAACACCAATGACACTCATATTATTGTCTAGCTCAACCTCTTCATTTTTTTGCATGGCTAAATAGATAATCCCAGAATGCAGAACAACCGTAGCCACAACAGCAACAAGGGTTTCAACGTTGATGCTTAAAATGGCAGGAACTAAAAACCCGAAGGACTCTGACCTTTTAGGATAGGAGAAAAAAACAAGAGAGCCTATCAATAGAACCATTAAAACAATATTTTTATTTTTATTGGTCATTTTGAGTTTTTTTGATTTCCAGTTCTTGAAAAAAGGGACAAGGAAAACCCATGACCCTTTTCTCGTTAGTACAGGGGGGAACGGCTAAACTAAAAACGCTTGACGATACCACCTACGATCTGGACAGCTTTGATGGTTGCCAATGCCACCAGGACAGCACCACCCACAGTAATAGCATCTGTTGTAGCGGCAGTGATGGCGGTTTGAATATCTGTTAATACGGTTGCACCCATGATGATTCTCCTTGATGTTAATTTAAAAAACAGATTGATTGATTACTTCTTGTGTTTTTTACTTCTTAAAACTTCCCCACAAAGGGGATACAACAGACCCCTGCACCTATTTTTTTATCCAAGGTCAATACATAGTCATCCTGACCCCAGCGATAAAACAGACTCCAAAATAACAGCCTAAAAGGATTTCGCTAACTGGCATTACACTCTCAATTTCTTAATCATATTCACGACCATTCCAAACCCAGCCCCCGTAGCCCACATGGAGAGACCGCCGAGAAATACCAAGCCAATTGCCTCAGTATTCAGACTGTTACCACTAGGGTTATAGACAAAACCAAGGCTCTGCATATAGAGAATGAAATCGTTGGAACGCATGTAGCCTTTGTTGCTGTTGGAAGAGCAGCTACCATTGCTGGCCACAACATCATCCTGACAAACATAGACCGCCCAACCTGATGGATTGTCATAGGCAGGAGTTGTCCAGGCTTGAGCATGATCAGCAGAAAACAGCGCAATCATAAAGAGCAATACCCCCAGGCCAGAACAGGACACTAACCCTATTCTGACCGAGGATTGTCTATTCATGATGAAACAGGCCAACATGTTAGGCTGGATTCCGTTTGGCTGTCTTGCCAAGCTCAACAAAGGATTTAACAAACATAACGGCTTTGTTCTTTGCCCCTGAGCGCAATTCCACTTCCAGTTCATACTCATGAGGAAAATGCAGTTCCCGAAGAGAGTCGATGATATCAACAGGACACTCCAAAATGGATGGGATCACCCCCAGCTTATTGGGTTGGTTCACATACTCAGACTGAGCATAGACCTTCCCCGCTTCATACATTCCCCCATCATCGGTTTTAAAACGTACCCGCTCGACACCCTGCACATTCATTTTCATCTTGGTTAACATTGGTATCTCCGTTCTTAAATTATTGACCCCCGCTTATTTTCCACGAACCCCATAGCAGGGTATTCCGGGACGTGTCCTGCTTTTTACCGTATAGAACGTATAAACTCTTCTTGATCTCCACGTGGGAGATCATCAAAGGAAGAGAAATAGGCCAATTCATCCAACCCCTTGCCACGAATACAACGCCACTTATCCGTTGCGCTCATATCTTCCCACTTATCCCCATGCTCATCCGCACACTGTTGGGTAAAGGAGGCTCTTAAATAATGCTGTTTATCCTCATATGCAGAACGGTATTCCTCTAACTGCTGATCCCGTTCACTCATCTCTTCCAGTTGATCAATATTCGGAACTATGGCACTCATGGCCTTAGGGTTGAGATAGCTATTGTGGAGGGACTTTTTAGCCACCTCTTTTTCAAGGGCTTCCTTTTTGGCTTCAGGGGATGTTTTATTCTTGAAACCCTTCTTTATTAAAATCTGTTCTGCCCATTTCAACCCCATGAGAACAACAAATAAAATCAGCAACCAACCTCCAACCTGAACAGCCTGATCAGCTGAACCCTGAACCGCTCCTTGAATTGCGTTATCTGTCAATAAGGACATGGCTATCTCTCATCCATCCCAATTCGTTTAAGAAATCTAGACACCCCAGAATGACCCCAAGCCACATTGCCCAAGCTTGACGGAACACCCTCCTCATTCAACTTGATAGCCGCTTTTCTAAAAGAGCCTTCATTGTGGATATGAAACAAAACCCGTTCTTCTATTTTTTGTTCTAGTACAGCCTTTTGAATGAACTTTTCAGCGTTACTGGTAACGATTTCGTCGATTACCTTTGAAACGCTACTTACCCCCATCTGAGATTTAAGAAGCTCCAAACGCTTCCTAGTGGCTTCTGAGAGAAGCACCGTTACTTGCTTAATACCCAATTCGGCCTGTTGCTCTTTAAACCGCTTTTGTCTCTCAGATGCTTTACTCATTTCAGCCTCCAATTGATTAAAATCCGCTTAGTCACTCAACGTAGATACAAGGTTTAGCTAAATGTTCTCCTGCTGAACGACTAAATCTTAAATTCCTGTTCAATAGCGTTTTTCTTCATCAACTCAGTATTCACAAGCCTGTACTTTCCGATGATGTAGGTAGGTAAGAAGCCTTTTTTAACCCAACCACGGACTACCTCAAGAGAAACCCCTGTCACCTCTGCAAATCGTTCTTGAGTAACGTAGATTCCTAATGGGGCTTGATTAATTACTGGAGGTGTCATAACGTGTAATTGGCCTTTGTTGGTCATTAGTGGTCGTTAACTGCTAACTGCTTGTGTGGGCGTTATGCCCATGGGTAATATACCCATATATGGGTAATGTGTCCATACTTATTTTGGAAAAAATGAAATGGGTAGTATTGGCGAACGAATTCGACCACTTAGAGAGGCTCTTGAGCTTGGAAGGAACGATTTTGCCATCCGTATAGGTGTTACTAAGGACACTTTACGAGATATTGAAGTCGGTCGTCGTCGTCCAAATGAAGAACTCCTGGAAGGTATAGGAAAGTCTTTTCCCCAGTTTTCATATTGGCTATTGACTGGTAAGACAGACGAAGCAAATGAGCATATTAGCCCCGATATAGAACGAATACGCAGGGACTCAAAAAAGGGAAAAGAGGCTACAGGTTAGCAGGGGAGATTTCTCTAAGATGGTTTAAGTAGGGGAAATCAGGGGTTTAATACATAATAATTAATAACTTTGGTGAAATATGGATGAGTTTACACTTTCATGCACATCACAATACAAGAAAATTATTTTTATAGTTATAGTTAATATATCTTTAAACGTAGCTGAATATTTCTTATTTGAAATTAGAGAGCTTTACTTATTACTAGGAGGTTCTATTACAGTCATTTGTTTATATAGCATCTATTTATATTTTGAAAAAGATGCATTTGAATTAACTATTTGCAAAGATGGTGTTTTTCTAAAAAAAATCTTTATGGAGGAGAGATTTTACGAGTGGGAGGAGGTTGAGAGTATATCAATAATTTTTGGAACATGCAGACTCAATTCCAAACAAAAAACAACAATCTTGCACCTTAATAGAAGTATAAGTAACTTATCAAAATTCAAGGAACTAGTGTTAAAATATGCTGGAGAAGACCACTCTTTATCAAAAGCAATCCTATGTGGTGAAAAAGATAAAATTAGCAACTCTGACATAGATATGTACCTACAGGATCCAAAATATAAGTAAGGGAGTCTATTGGGCTTGGAAATAAAAGGGACACTCTCTTAATTTGAACGCCGCCTTTATGGCTACAAAGTGTCTACGCTAAAGACCAACACTGCCCTACATTGTCCAGCGTGAATTTTTTAACCTACTGTTTTTACATCTATTGACCAATAAAGACCAGCAACCAATAAGGTTTTGTAATCCGTAGGTCAGTGGTTCGATTCCTCTCGCCGGCACCATATAAAACAAGGAGTTAGTAGCTATCTACTAGCTCCTTTTGTTGTTTAGGGACACAATAGGGACACAACAGGCATCGTTTCGCTGGTGTCCTAGAAATTCCTCAGAATACCACTTTCCCACACCGCTATTCCCACCTGGGGTCGCATTTGAAACGCGACCCTTTGAGGCCACCGCATAAGGGATTCCCTCCAAGGGTGTCGATCGGATCTACGCCCTTATAATTCTCCCCCAGGGGTTAGATTTCAGATCCAACCCTTTCAATCTTGGTCGCGTTTGAAATGCGGGCAAGTTTGGCCCACTCAGATCTGAAATCCGAGTGGGTGAAGAGTTTACCCGACCCACTCGCGTTTGAAAATTACCCTCCCAGCCGTTTTCGCAGTTCCCTCCCTTTTGCGATCATGGCAGCAACCTCCTCCTGAGAACGGTTTGCAAAGTACTCGTCACGCTCCCGTTGCTTTGCAGCCTCATTTTCCCTCGCCAGTCTGGCCTCCTGTGCCGCTTTCCTCCGCTCAGCAACTACAAGGGCACGTTCTGGTAGAAACTCCCCCTTGGCGGCCAGTGTGGCCAGCTTTCTCGCGTACCCGGAAGGACTCTCTACAGGTTTGGCGGTTCCAGCCTCTGCGGCCTCTAGTCGGCCTGTAAGTTCGTCCAGGATGGTCTGAGCCGTATCCGGCTGGTGGCCTGCAAGGTGGTGGGAGATTACCTTGCGCTCCTCGCCGGACAGCCTTCCAGGAAAAATCAAATCAGCACAACCACCACCATCTGGTGGGGCAGGCTTCATCTTCACCGGCTCCAGCTTCCTGGCCGGTCGTTGGTGTGGTTTGTTCTCTTCTTCTGTTCTCTTAGTCTGTTCCGGTAATCCGCCGCGATCGGGCTGAGCAATCCCTGGGGATTGGGGTGCTTGATCATTTTTGAACGCCACGCGAAGATGTGGAGGCACCCTCATGTGGTACCGGCTTGTGGAGCGGCCGCCACCGCTCTCACGTTTCAACCAGCCGAGTTCCTCCAACTGGCGGGTGATGACCGATACCCTGGCCAGGGAAACCCCCGCCCTTTCGGCGAGGGTTGCACGTGACGGCCAGCAGACCGGACGCTCCCGGCTGGCAAAACTAAACAAAGCGGTCAACACCCGGAATCCGGATGCGGCCAGACGTTGATCCAGAAGAGCGCCAATGGGGATCTGCGCGAACTGTCCGAAGTCGGCGGCCTGGGCATTCATGACGCACCCCCTTCCCGGATCTGCCAGTCGGCGAGGATGGCCATGGAATCCTGGGCAGCATTCCAAGCATCGCACATGGCCCGGAAAGCCTCGTCTCGACCTTGAAAGTTACCGGTGGCGCGTAAGATACCCATGGTGCGCCCTATGGCAGTGGTGGCCCGGAAAAGCTCCTTTTGATGTTCCAGGAACGGAAAAGGATCTACCTCCTGGTGGGCAATCGCTTGAACAGCCATTTCACACCTCCGCCGATTCAAGAGCCATAAGACCGGCCAAGCTGGAGACCGCCATTTGCTGGCTCGGCTTTTTTGGACACGGTTCCGACCATCGGCCAGGGAGCTTCCTCCCGGTCAAAGCCTCTCCCATGGCTTCCATGGCTCTCTCCAAATGGTCGGAGGCCAGCCGTACCCGGTTGGATGTATCGGCGTCCGTGATGTGTCGGCTGGCGTTGAAGCGGGCCTTTTTCAAATGGCGG
>PEAM01000033.1 GCA_002753565.1 Magnetococcales bacterium
AGAACAGCTATGGAGATTCCAAACCAAATTTGTACAAACTATGGTGGATGGGTCTGGGAAGGCATGAATACCTTCCCAGCGGGTTTGGGCAGCACCCAAGGAGCTAAGCCTTTGACTTTGAATCATATTTTTATCTTTAAAAGCAAAAACAAAACCTTAGGTGCTACCCAAACCCACCAGAGACGGGCCGTCCCTGGACCCCCAACAGTGCCTGGTTCCAATTTGATTTGACTATATCTATCGTACACTTTCCAATTGGCGCAGTGAAACAGGCAAAAAAAAACACTGCTCTAAAGCAGTGTTTTTAATTTAAAACAAATAAGGTTTATTCCGCAACCCGCTCAACCAGTTCAATAAAAGACATAGGGGCTGCATCACCATAACGATAACGCGTTTTGAGAATACGGGTATACCCCCCCTTACGCTCTTTATTACGTTCGGCAATATCGGTAAACAGTTTATGAACAACTTCTTTGCTCTTTAAGATACTCAAGGCCCGCCGACGAGCATGAAGATCACCACGCTTACCAAGTGTGACCATGCGGTCTGCCAAACCACGCAACTCTTTAGCCTTGCTGACAGTAGTCTCAATCCGTTCATGAAGAAAAAGGCTGTTCAACATGTTGGATAGCATGGCCTTGCGATGGCTTGAATTACGACCAAGTTTACGTCCGCTTTTGCGATGTCTCATGGGACATTTCCTCTCTAAAAATTCTCTTCTTCAAACTGCTTAGCCAGTTCGTCGATATTATCTGGTGGCCATCCCTCAAGTTGGGTACCGAGATTTAACGCCATTTCATCCAACACTTCTTTAATCTCATTTAAAGATTTTCGACCAAAATTGGGCGTTTTAAGCATCTCAGCTTCTGTTTTTTGAACAAGGTCGCCAATATAGACGATATCATCATTCTTAAGACAGTTGGCTGAACGTACTGATAGTTCCAACTCATCAACCTTACGGAAAAGATGGGGATTCCATTTTGGCCCATTCTCTTCGTCCTTGCTTTTTTGCATAGGCACATCGTCAAAGTTGATAAACAGGCTCAGTTGGTCCTGTAAAATCTTGGCAGCAAAAGCTATGGCATCCTCAGGGGTAACCACTCCATTGGTCTCAACATTCATGATCAGCTTATCATGATCAGTCTGTTGGCCAACACGGGCATTCTCAACTGTGTAGGATACTTTTTTTACCGGATTAAAACTACAATCGATCGGAATAACGCCAATAGTAACTGGCTCATCATCCGCTGTTTGCACTGCTCGAACATAACCCTTGCCTGTCGTAACAGTCATGGTCATCTCCAAGGTGGCACCCTTATTTAAGGTAGCGATGTGATGATCAGGATTTAATATTTCAATATCGTGACCCGGATCAATCATACCAGCTGTCACAGGCCCTTCTTTATCAGTCTTAAGAGTAATAGTACGACTCTCTCCACTTGCTACCCGAAGAGCTAACCCTTTCAGGTTGAGAATAATATCGGTAACATCTTCCAAAACACCCGGTACACTGGAGAATTCATGAAGAACACCCTCAATCTTGACAGAGGAGACAGCTGCACCCTGCAAAGAAGAAAGAAGCACTCGTCTTAAAGCATTTCCCAGTGTCGTACCAAATCCCCGCTCCAAGGGTTCCGCAATAAGGCTTGCTGATTGTGAAGGTAAATCTCCACTCTCAAGCTCTATCTTTTGCGGCTTTATAAGCTCAGTCCAATTCCTATACATCCGCCTTCTCCAGTCCGTAGCAATTACTTGGAGTACAATTCGACAATCAGGTTTTCATTGTACTCAGCCGGCAGATCTGATCTGTCAGGATAGGATACAAAAGTTCCAGACAGAGCAACGGGATCAACTTCAACCCAAGAAGGCATTTCACGACGCATGGCACTCTCAAGAGCACCCTTGATTCTCAGGTTCTCTTTATTGCGCACTCTTACAGCAACTTTGTCACCGGCCTTGACCATATAGGAGGCTACGTTAACAACTTGACCGTTCACCAAAATTTGCTTATGGGAGACAACCTGTCTCGCTTCAGTTCTAGAACAGGAAAAACCTAAACGAAAGACAACATTATCAAGCCGTCTTTCTAACAAAAGCAAAAGGTTTTCACCCGTAACACCAACCATCCGCTCTGCTTTTTTAAAGTAAGAGTGGAACTGACCCTCTTGCAGGCCATAAGTACGTTTAATTTTTTGCTTCTCACGCAGATGCAAACCGTAGTCAGATACCTTACGACGACGTTGGCCATGAATACCGGGTGGATAATTCCGCCGTTCAATAGCACATTTATCCGAAAAGCACTTCTCTCCTTTAAGGAAGAGTTTGCTACTTTCACGCCGACAAAGTCGGCACTTCGATCCAAAATAACGGGACATATCTCTTGAGTTCCCTTAATTGCTCTTTGAAAAATCAGACTCTACGACGTTTAGGAGGACGACAACCGTTATGTGGAATAGGTGTCACGTCCTCGACATAAGCTATATTAAAACCAATGGAACCCAACGCTCTGAGAGCAGATTCACGTCCAGATCCAGGGCCTTTTAATCTAACTTCCAGATTGCGCATTCCATGTTCTTGTGCTTTACGGCCTGCCTCTTCTGCAGCCATTTGAGCAGCAAATGGTGTCGATTTTCTAGAACCCTTAAACCCTTGTGCGCCAGCTGAACCCCAGGAAATAACATTTCCGGAAGTATCAGTGATTGTCACCAAGGTATTATTAAAGGTAGACCGAATATGGGCAATTCCACTGGAGATATTTTTCTTCTCCTTTTTCTTGCCTCTGGCACTCCTCTGGGCCTTCGCCATCTCAACTCCTCAACTCATTCTTTATTCTATCAATATCAACTAAACAGTTATGATTTTCCAGCAACCGGCTTCCGAGGACCCTTTCGAGTTCTGGCATTGGTATGGGTCCTTTGCCCACGTACAGGAAGACCACGACGATGACGCAACCCCCTGTAGGTCCCGATATCCATTAATCGCTTGGTATTCATGGCAACTTGACGGCGCAAATCACCTTCAACCTGAAAGTTACTGTCTATTACCGAACGAATCTTGGCAATTTCAGTCTCCGACAGATCTCTTGTCCTGACATCCAAAGAGATACCAGCCGACTCCATAATCTGCTTGGCAGATTCAATTCCGATTCCGTAGATATAGGTCAATGAAACTACAAGCCGCTTATTTACGGGAATATTTACACCAGCAATTCGTGCCACCTTACAACCTCCAGGTACGATACTTCAACTTTAATGCTTAACAGAAAACTAACCCTGTCTCTGTTTATGCTTTGGATGTTTGCTACAGATTATCCGAATTACACCTTTGCGTTTAACAACCTTACAATCTTTGCAAATCGGTTTAACTGATGCCCTTACTTTCATTTTCTCAATTCCTCTGTCCCAATCAACTACGACGACTACGTATCTTTGCCTTTTTCATCAATCCCTCATACTGCCTGCTGATCAGGAAGGATTGGATCTGAGAGGCGGTATCCATTGTCACACCAACAACAATGAGCATAGATGTTCCACCAAAGTAGAAAGGAACATTATAGTTGGCTATCAAAATCTCAGGCAGCAGACAGACTGCGGCGACATAAACAGCACCTACCAACGTCAACCGAGAGAGAACCGTATCCAAATGCTCAACTGTTCTACGTCCAGGTCTGATACCTGGAATAAACCCACCATATTTGCGAAGGTTATCCGCTGTCTCTTCAGGATTGAAAACAATCGCCGTATAGAAAAAACAGAAAAACAAGATGGCTAACGCATAAACCACCATATAGGGTATCTGCCCAGGTGACAAATAGGCCGCAACCGTCTTGACACTATCCCAAGGAGCAAAGTTTGCAATAGTAACAGGAAACAGAATGATAGAGCTAGCAAAAATCGGTGGAATCACACCAGCCGTATTAACTTTCAACGGCAAATGGGAGTTTTCACCTCCAACCATTTTACGTCCACTAACCTGACGCCTGGCATACTGTATGGTAATTCGTCTTTGAGCCCGTTCCATAAAAATGATAAACGCAGTCACACCGATTGCCATCACCAACAGCAGCAAAACAAACAGAGGTTGAAGATCCCCTGTTCTGGCTAACTGTAAGGTATTAGCCAAAGCGATAGGCAGATTAGCAACAATACCGGCATAAATGATAAGAGAGATCCCATTACCGATACCTCTTGCCGTTATCTGTTCCCCCACCCACATGATAAAAGCGGTACCAGAGGTCAAAGTCAGAACAGTCATCAATCTAAAAGACCATCCTGGATCAACAACAACGTTCATCCCACCAGCTTGCATACTCTCTAAGCCATACGACATTCCAAACCCTTGGAAAATCGCAAGCATAACCGTACCATAGCGCGTATACTGATTAATTTTGCGCCGACCGGATTCACCCTCTTTTTTGATAGCTTCCAACTTAGGGACCACAGCCGTCATCAACTGCAAAATAATCGAAGCAGAAATGTAGGGCATGATACCAAGTGCAAACACTGTCAAACGAGAAAGTGCTCCACCTGAAAACATGTTAAACATACCAAGAAGTGTACCCTGTTGCTGCGCAAAAAAAGCGGCTAGAGCATTGGGATCAATTCCTGGTGTTGGAACATGGGCGCCTATGCGATATACGATCAACATCCCCAAAGTAAAAATCAGTCTCTTTCTTAACTCAGGTATACGTCCTAAATTAGAAAGACCGGCAAATGGGGAAGATTGTTCTGCTGATGCCATTATAGTATGGTTCCTAGGAACTCAACGTTACAGTGCCACCAGCTTTCTCGACTTTCTCTTGTGCTGACTTAGAGATGCGATCTACACTAATGGACAGTTTTTTAGTCAGGGAGCCATTACCAAGCAACTTGATTCCCGCCTTTATATCTTTACGAACCAACCCTTTTGCCCTTAAAACTTCCAGATTAATCTCAGAACCTGCATCAAAAACCTCAAGATCTTCTATATTGATCAAAGAGTATTCTTTGCGAAAAATATTGTTAAACCCTCTCTTCGGAATCCGTCTTTGAAGCGGCATCTGGCCCCCTTCAAAACCGACTTTATGAAACCCGCCGGAACGTGATTTTTGTCCTTTTTGACCACGACCAGAGGTCTTACCATTCCCTGAAGCCATGCCACGTCCAACACGGTTGGCCTCTTTTCTATTAATCGGACATGCTGGCAATTCATTCAATTTCATCTGACGATACCTTTAAATTCATTTGAACGAGGAGAGTCTTAAAAGTAGACTACTCAGTAACCTCAACCAAATGTTTTACCTTCTCAACCATTCCCCTGACCATCGGATTATCCGGTAACTCATTATGCTGGCCAATACCACGCAGCCCTAAGGAGTTCATGATCTTATGCTGTTTACCAGGTCTACCAATGGTAGAACGAATCTGTTTGACTTGTATTTTTTTAGCCATGGTCATCTCACTTAGTCGCTAGTCCACGTTTTGCTGCTATATATTCAGGAGAGCGAATAGACTGCAAAGCACTAAAAGTTGCTTTGATGAGGTTATGGGGATTGGAAGTACCGGTAGATTTAGCCAATACATCTCGAATACCCAGTGCTTCAAATATAGGGCGCATGGAACCACCAGCAATAATACCCGTACCCTCTGAGGCCGGTCTCAAAACAACCTGTCCGGCGCCATAGTGACCGATAATCTCATGGTGTAGGGTACGAGAATCCTTGATTGAAATATCAACCATGGATTTGCGTGCCTGTTCCGTTGCCTTACGGATACTCTCAGGAACCTCTTTGGCTTTTCCCAGTCCGTAACCAACTTGTCCTTGGCCATCACCTACCACAACAATAGCTGAGAAATTAAAACGGCTACCACCCTTCACAACCTTGGCAGTTCTCTTGATAACAACCAGCTTTTCAATAAGGTCATCTTTCTGTCGGTTATCTGATCTACCGTCTTGATTTCCTCGGCGAGTGTTCGACATTGCTGCTCCTAATAATCCTTATTTTTATGAACTCGTTGATCTTATCATGAGGAAAAATACCAACACGAACAATCAAACGTCACTTTCACATCAAAAAATTTTGATTTGCATCAAAAATCAAGACCACCTTCTCTCGCAGCTTCTGCAAGAACCCGCACCCGACCATGATAGAGAAATCCTCCCCGATCGAATACGACAGCGCTGATTTTTTTCTCCAAAGCTTTTTTGGCAATCAACTTTCCAACCGCAATGGCTGCGTCTTTGTTACCACCACTTTGGATAGAATCCTTGATCTCTTTTTCAAGAGTCGAGGCTGAAGCCAGTGTACGGCCTTGTGTATCATCAATAATCTGCGCGTAGATATTGCATGAACTACGATAAATGGAAAGACGCGGGCGATCCTGCCTAACCTGGCGAATCTTGTAGCGTACTCGCTTGCCTCTAGCCTTACGTGAACTTTGTCGATCCTTCGCCATCACTTCATCCTCTCACAGTTACTTCTTCTTGCCTTCTTTTCTAAGAATGTACTCACCTTCGTAACGGATTCCCTTACCCTTATAAGGCTCAGGTGGTCGATATTGACGAATTTCAGCACAAACTTGACCAATCACCTCAGGGTCAATGCCCTTAACGATGACTCTCGTATTTTTCTCTACAACCACCTCAATTCCATCAGGAAGAAGGTAGTTGACCGGATGGGAAAAACCCAGAGTAAGTTGAAGTGACCTTCCACTTACTGCTGCTCTATAACCAACACCATTAATTTCAAGGACTTTCTCAAAACCCTCGGAAACACCTTTAACCATGTTATTAAGCAGGGCTCTTGAAAGCCCCCAAATGGCAGTGTTTGCACGGTTACTGGCAGATGGCTTGACAACAACGGTCTCATTTTCAATCTCAATCAGAACATTACTGTGAAAGTCACGGCTTATAGAGCCAAGCTTTCCTTTAACGTGAACATTCTGTTTATTGATTTTAATCTCCACACCGCTCGGTATGGTTACCGGATTTTTACCAATTCGACTCATTATCTATCTCTAACCTAGAAGAGTGTGCAGATTACTTCACCACCAAGACCAAGCTTAAAAGCCTCTTTTCCCGACATCATTCCCTTGCTTGTCGAGAGAATGGTGATGCCAAGTCCCTGATAGACACGGGGAATATCATTTCTGGAGACATATCTCCGTCTACCTGGTTTAGAGATCCGGGTAATCTCCTCAATAACAGACTGGTTTTGATAATATTTCAACTTAAGTCGAAAATATCTTTCACCCTGTACTGCTTCAGGTTCCACCATCTCTTCAACATACCCTTCCGACACCAAAATCTTAGCAATACTCACTTTGACTTTAGAAGCAGGTATATCCACATGGGACTTGCGAACAAGTTGAGCGTTTCGAATTCGAGTCAACATATCGCTGACTGGATCGGTCATTCCCATTTATGATACTCCAAAAAATTTGGCTCAATCAGCCACTTTATTCTAACTTAATCGACTAAAACGTCACACATATACTCAGGTTACCAAGATGCCTTAACAACTCCTGGTACATGACCATCTAAAGCCATGGTACGGAAGCAGATACGGCACAAGGTAAATTTACGAATATACCCTCTTGGCCTGCCACACCGCGCACATCTATTATAAGCACGAACAGCATATTTAGGTTTCCGCTTCCACTTAGCTACTATCGATTTCTTTGCCATGAGATACTCTTTTCCTCAATACTATCAGCTAATGAATGGCATGCTAAATCCTCGTAACAAGGACTTAGCTTCTGCATCATTGGTTGCTGTTGTCACGATTACGATATCCATTCCTCGTACCGCATCGACCTTGTCATAATCAATTTCTGGAAAAATGATCTGTTCTTTGATTCCCAAAGCATAGTTGCCGCGACCATCAAAGGATTTACCGGAAACTCCACGGAAATCACGGACTCGAGGCAATGCCGTATTGATCAGACGGTCAAGAAATTCATACATTTTGTCACGACGAAGGGTCACCTTACAACCAATAGGTTGTCCATCCCGGATCTTAAACCCAGCAACAGACTTTTTGGCTTTGGTGATAATCGCACTCTGTCCTGATATGGCCGTCATATCGGAGACCGCTCCATTTAGAGCGTTCTTATCCGAAATGGCTTCACCCACCCCCATATTGATGACAATTTTTTCCAACTGCGGTACCTGCATGACATTTTTGTACGAGAACTCTTTTACGAGTGCGGGTACAACAGTTTTTTTATAATGATCTCTTAATCTTGTCATCTTCCTATTCCTAATTGATACAGACTGGTCCTGATACAGCACAACTTAGTGTGCGCCGATCCGGTATTGAAAAAAAGTAGTTGACTACTTGTCCAACACCTCACCTGAGCCCGCAGCACTACGAACCTTACGTCCATCTTCCAGGACTTTGTGAGAAATTCTCACACCTTTACCACTTACTGTCTCATAAAACATCACATTGGATATATGAATCGGTGCCTCTTTTTCGACAATGCCGCCTTCATTTTTCTGATCCTGCTTGGTGTGACGTTTCATCATGTTGACATTCTCAACAAGAACCGAACTCTTTTTCGGTAGCATTTTAAGAATGCGGCCCTGCTTACCTTTATCTTTACCTGTCCGAACAATGACAGTATCGCCTTTTTTAAGGCTGGTTTTAAAGTTCTTATTCATTCTTGATTCACCTGTTTGCTTTTCAGCAAAAGATCTAATTCAGTAGTTCCTAGAGTACTTCAGGAGCCAGAGATATGATCTTCATATAATTACGACTTCTCAACTCTCTGGTAACCGGCCCGAAAATTCTCGTTCCGACTGGCTCTCCCTGAGCGTTGATCAGCACGGCCGCATTCGTATCAAAACGAATGTAACTGCCATCATCCCGATTAATCTCTTTTTTGGTCCGAACAACCACAGCCTTGGCAATATCACCCTTTTTGACCTTACCTCGAGGAATCGCCGATTTTACAGATACTGCAATCACATCACCGACACGAGCATAACGTCGTTTGGAACCGCCAAGAACCTTGATACATTGAATTTTCTTGGCTCCCGAGTTATCGGCAACATCAAGAACGCTCTCAACTTGAATCATGTCGTTGCTCCTTCCAACACCATCCAGCGTTTCTGCTTGCTGATGGGATTACACTCTTGAATCTTGACGACATCGCCTTCATGAAAAGCATTATTAGGATCATGGGCTTTGTAGCGTTTGGAGCGTTGCATGATTTTACCGTACAGGTTGTGTTTGATTTTTCGATCAACCCGAACGACAACCGTCTTCTCCATTTTGTCGCTGACCACGACGCCCTGCAAAATACGTTGGGCCATGGTTAAGCCTCCTCTTCCTGTGCTTTTCTGGCACTCACAATCGTCTTGATTCTTGCGATATCCTTCTTGACACGGGATATCATTGCCGTATTCTCTAGCTGAGCTGTTGCATTTTGAAAGCGCAGCTTAAAAGCTTCCTGGTTCAACTCTTCCATCTTTGCAGACAACTCTTCACTAGACATTTCCCGAATCTCAGATGCTTTCATCAGGCTGTCCTCCGAAGATTGACAAATTTGGTCGGTATAGGAAGTTTCGCGGCTGCTCTCGCCATGGCATCTCTTGCCAACTCTTCAGAAACACCCTCCATCTCATAGAGAATGCGACCAGGTTTGACACGAGCAATCCAATACTCAACGTTACCTTTACCCTTACCCTGACGGACTTCAGCTGGCTTGCTGGAGACAGGTACATTGGGGAACATTCGAATCCAGATACGTCCACCTCTTTTGATGTGACGTGTCATGGCGCGACGAGCTGCCTCAATTTGTCGACCTGTAATCCGACCTGCTGACATGGCTTTCAAACCATACTGGCCAAAAGTCAATTCTGATGCTTTATAGGCCAATCCGTGAATTCGGCCTTTGTGGGCCTTACGGTATTTTGTTCTTTTAGGTTGCAACAACATGGGAATCTACCCTCAGCTCATCTTGTCCTTATCTATGATCTCACCTTTGAAGACCCAAACTTTAACGCCAATGATTCCGTAGGCGGTAAGGGCTCTTGAGAGACCATAATCTATGTCAGCACGCAAGGTGTGAAGAGGAACTCTTCCCTCACGATACCACTCTACACGTGCAATCTCACCACCACCCAACCGTCCCGAGCAGTTGATCCGAATACCCTCTGCTCCCAACCGCATGGCAGAAGTAACAGAGCGCTTCATGGCTCGGCGAAAAGCAACCCGACGAATTAATTGCTGAGATATGCTATCGGCAATCAACTGGGCGTCTGCTTCCGGCTTCCTAACCTCAACAATGTTGAGTTGAACCTCGGTATTGGCTATTTGGGAAATATCGTTTTTAAGCTTCTCGATATCTACCCCCTTCTTGCCAATAATAATTCCAGGCCGCGCCGAATGAATGTTGATCCGTGCTTTCTTGGCTGGGCGCTCGATAATAATTTTGGATACACTTGCATGTTCCAATCTCGCATGCAGCCATTTACGCAACTTGTCGTCCTCAAGAAGCAGGCTTGCATAACTTTTATCTGCATACCAACGATTGTCCCACGTCTTGGTTACCCCGAGACGAAAGCCGACTGGATGTACCTTCTGGCCCATTTATCACTACTCCATCTTTTTTTCAGGCGATACCCTAGTCAACTGATCTGACTGCCAGGGTAACATGTGATGTTCTTTTCAAAATTCGGCTTGCTCGTCCTCTTGCCCGGGGACGAAAACGTTTCAATGTCGGGCCTGAATCCACAAAGGCTCTTGATACAATCAGGGTATCAACATCCATTCCATGGGTATCTTCTGCATTGGCTACCGCAGATTTCAGGATATCCTGTACATATTTAGATGCACGTTTCTTGGAGAACTGAAGCACTTGTAGTGCTGATTCTACATTCAAACCGCGGATCTGATCTATGATAGGTCTCACCTTTGTCGGTGATACTCTAAGATTTTTTAGTGATGCTATCGCTTCCATTAAACCGACTCCTTAGCGACCCGCTTTCTTATCACCAGCGTGGCCATGATAGGTCCGCGTTGGTGAAAATTCGCCTAGCTTATGTCCAACCATATTCTCTGTAACCAGCACAGGAATAAATTTTCTTCCATTATGAACGCCGAAGGTAAATCCGACGAAATCTGGAATGATGGTAGATCTTCTAGACCAGGTCTTTACCAACTCTTTGCGACCATCTACCCGCATTTTTTGTACACGAGTTAGCAAAAACTCATCGTAAAATGGACCTTTTTTAATTGACCGTGCCACACATCACCTCATTTTCAAGAAACTTGACTTTGTACTCTTCTAGCGGCGTCGCATGATCAAACGATCAGACGATTTACCTTTTTTACGAGTCTTCTTGCCTTTTGTCGGAACACCCCATGGGGTTACCGGATGGCGTCCACCAGAGGTTCTACCCTCACCACCGCCATGAGGATGATCAACTGGATTCATTACAACACCACGAACCGATGGACGAAAACCTTGCCATCTGGTACGGCCTGCCTTACCCAGTTTGATGTTACCGTGGTCTGAGTTGGATACAAAACCAATGGTAGCTCGGCAATCCAATAAGACCATACGCATCTCACCTGATGGTAATTTGATCTGTGCGTACTTTCCCTCTTTACCCATCAACTGAACAGAGTTGCCGGCGGATCGAGCGATCTGTCCACCCTTCTCCGGTTTCAACTCAACGTTGTGTACGATGGTGCCAACAGGAATACTTCGTAAAGGCATCGCATTGCCGGGTTTAACCTCGACACTCTTTCCAGAGACCAACTCATCACCCGCTGCAACACGTTGGGGGGCCAATATATACCGTTTTTCCCCATCTGCATAGTGCAATAACGCAATAAAAGCCGTTCTATTCGGATCATACTCAATGGAAGCAACTCGACCTACCACGTCAAATTTATCCCGCTTGAAATCGATGATACGATACCTTCTCTTGTGGCCACCACCACGATGACGTACCGTCATCCGACCGTAGTTATTACGGCCACCTTTTTTGGTGATGCCTTCAAGAAGGCTGGACTCAGGCCTGACATTGGACAACGTCGAGTAGTCAACAGAAACCTGAGTTCGTTTCCCGTTTGACGTTGCTTTATAATTTTTCAATCCCATTTCTTCGCTCCCGCTTACCGTTCATCCAACCTACGCGCCGGCAAAGAAGTCGATGCTTTGACCCTCTTTAAGACGAACGATTGCCTTTTTCCAATCATTCCTACGGCCATTAGTTTGACCAAACCGTTTACTCTTACCTTTGATATTCATGGTTTGGATCGAAACAACTTCGACCTTAAACAATTTTTCAACGGCAGCCTTGACCTGCTTTTTATTAGCCCCTTTGGCAACTCGAAAAACAACCTGGTTACCTTGTTCGTTACAGAGAGTAGACTTCTCCGTTACCTTGGGCGCAGATAAGATATTATATAAGGAGTATTGATCACTCATGCCAATTTCTCTTCAATCTTTTTTAAGGCTGATTCTGTAACGATTAAGTTCTCATGGGCCAATAGATCGTAAGCATTCACACCCTCTACCAGACATACTTTGATTCCAGGTATGTTTCGGCTGGACAGTGCAATCTTCTCATCCATCTCATCTAATACGATGATGGCCGACTTACCAACACCTAAATCACCAAGAATCTTAACCATCGACTTTGTGCTGACAGCCTCCAGAAGGAGACTCTCCAAGACAATCATTTCGGAACTATCAGCCTTTAAAGAGAGCGCTGTTTGCAATGCTAGACGACGCTCTTTCTTCAACATTTTAATTGAAAAATCCCGAGGACGTGGTCCAAACACAACACCACCGGAACGAAACTGGGGTGCACTGACGGTACCTTGCCGCGCATTACCTGTCCCCTTCTGACGGTAAGGTTTGTGACCGCCACCACGAATTTCTGAACGTCCTTTTGTGGAAGCAACACCACTTCGACGTGCAGCCAGCTGATAACCGACGATGCGGGAGAGAAGATCTTTTCTGATCTCTCTGCCAAACACAGCATCACTCAGCTCAATCCGCTTAAGCTCCTGGTTTGCAATATCTTTTACAGAATAATCAATCATTTTACTGTCTCTGGCTATTGTGCAGCACTTCTTAATGAGTCGCGAACATAAACGACGGAACCTTTGGCGCCAGGAATACTTCCCTTAACGACAAGGAGATTCTTTTCCACATCGATAGAAGCTACCTTCAAGTTGAGTATTGTTTGCGTATCAACACCCATATGTCCGGCCATCTTCTTGTTTTTATACACCCTACCAGGAGTCTGACACTGACCGATAGATCCTGGAGAACGGTGAGTACGGTGGGCACCGTGAGAAGCACGCCCTCCTCTAAATCCCCAACGCTTCACACTACCGGCAAATCCTTTACCGATGGTCTTCCCAGTTACATCGACCAGATTATCAACCGCATAATTTTCTACGGTTAAAGTCTGACCTACCTCATAACTTTGAGAGCTGTCTACCCTGAACTCACGAAGCACTTTTTTTACCGGAACATTAGCCTTAGCAAAATGGCCCTTTACCGGTTTTTGTGCTCGCGTGGGCTTGACATCTTCAAAACCAAGCTGGACGGCATTATAGCCGTGCTCTGCCTCGTTTTTCAGCATCACCACAGGACAGGGTCCTACCTGCAAAACCGTAACCGGTATCGCTTCACCCTGTTCTGTAAATATACGCGTCATGCCGAGTTTCCGGCCTATTATTCCCGAGCGCATTGAATAATCCTTTCCATAATACTTATTCGACATTATGACAGTCGAAGTCATCAAGCCTTAATACTAAAGCTTGATCTCTACATTAACGCCAGCAGCCAGATCCAACTTCATCAATGCATCTACAGTTTGCGGAGTTGGATTAATTATATCAATTAATCTCTTATGTGTCCGAATCTCAAACTGTTCACGTGATTTTTTGTCTACGTGCGGTGAACGAAGCACCGTATAACGATTGATTTTAGTCGGTAGTGGAATTGGCCCACGGATCTCGGCACCAGTACGGCGGGCTGTTTGCACAATCTCACCCGTCGACTGATCTAGAATCCGGTGGTCGAATGCCTTCAACCGAATACGAATCTTCTGGTCATCCATCCCGTTTTACCCCGACACTTTCCCAAAACATCTTAATCTTACACAATACCGTATGTTAGCCTAAAACTTCAGCAACAACCCCGGCACCTACCGTACGACCGCCTTCACGAATAGCGAAGCGCAAACCTTTCTCCATCGCAATCGGTGCGATCAAGTCCACATCCATGGAGACATTGTCACCAGGCATAACCATCTCCGTCCCCTCCGGCAGAGTCAAAATGCCGGTTACATCCGTTGTACGGAAGTAAAACTGTGGACGATAGTTACTAAAGAATGGCGTATGACGCCCACCCTCTTCTTTAGTCAATATATAGCATTCAGCCTTGAACTTCTTGTGCGGTGTGATAGAACCCGGCTTAGCAAGCACCTGTCCACGCTGAACATCTTCTCTCTTGGTTCCTCGAAGCAAAACTCCAACATTGTCTCCGGCTTCACCCTGGTCTAGAAGCTTGCGAAACATCTCAACGCCGGTACAGGTAGTAACGGTCGTATCGGTCATCCCGACAATCTCAAGACTCTCACCCACTTTGACTACACCACGCTCAATTCGGCCCGTTACAACGGTTCCACGGCCGGAGATGGTAAACACATCCTCAATCGGCATCAAAAAGGCGCCATCCAGTGCTCGCTCAGGTTGTGGAATGTAGTTATCCACCTCCTCCATCAATTTCTTGATGGAAGCTGCACCCATCTCCTCTTCGGAACCCTCAAGGGCTTTCAACGCAGAGCCAACGACGATGGGAATGTCGTCTCCTGGAAAATCATACTCAGAGAGCAACTCACGAATCTCAAGCTCGACCAACTCCAACAGCTCAGGGTCGTCAACTTGATCGGCCTTGTTCATATAAACAACCAGTGCCGGTACACCAACCTGACGGGCCAGCAGAATGTGCTCACGTGTCTGGGGCATGGGACCGTCTGCTGCAGAGACAACCAGAATGGCGCCATCCATCTGGGCTGCACCGGTAATCATGTTCTTGATGTAATCCGCATGGCCCGGGCAGTCAACATGGGCATAGTGACGGCTCTCGGTTTGATACTCAACATGGGCTGTTGAGATGGTAATGCCACGCTCACGCTCTTCTGGAGCTGCGTCAATCTGGTCATACGCCTTAAACTCGGCGCCACCTGATTCTGCCAAAATCTTGGTAATGGCTGCTGTTAATGTGGTCTTACCGTGATCAACGTGACCAATGGTACCGACGTTAACATGCGGTTTAGAGCGATCAAATTTTTCTTTAGACATTTTATTCCCCTCAGCCCTTTAATTTTGCCACGATCTCTGCTGCAATGGCTTCTGGAACCTGTTCATAGTGGTCGAACTGCATGCTAAACGTTGCCCGACCTTGGGTTTGAGAACGAAGATCTGTTGCATAACCGAACATGTTCGCCAAAGGAACCATTGCTTTAACCAACTGACTACTACCAACTGCATCCATTCCCAGAATCTGACCGCGTCGAGAGTTCAGGTTGCCAATGATATCACCCATGTACTCTTCAGGCACTTCAACCTCGACCGACATAACAGGCTCCAAGAGTACCGCTCCGGCACGAAGACAACCAGCCTTGATCGCCATGGAACCAGCCACCTTAAAGGCCATTTCATTGGAGTCAACATCATGGTAGGAACCGTCGTAAAGGGTAACCTTGACATCTACAACTGGAAAGCCAGCCTTAACACCACCCAGAAGCGTCTCTTCAACACCTTTATTGACCGGCTGAATATACTCTCTTGGTACCACGCCGCCTTTAATCTCATCGACAAACTCATACCCGGCACCTGGCTCCTGAGGCTCAATCTTCAACCAGACATGACCGAATTGACCACGACCACCCGATTGACGTACAAAACGCCCCTCTTGCTCGACGGTCTTGGTGATGGTCTCGCGGTAGGCTACCTGAGGCTGACCAACATTGGCATCAACATTGAACTCACGCATCATGCGGTCAACCAAAATTTCCAGATGCAACTCACCCATACCAGAAATAATGGTCTGGTTGGTCTCATGATCGACTTCAACGCGGAATGAAGGATCTTCCTTGGCCAACCGACCTAAAGCCGTACTCATTTTCTCTTGGTCGGCCTTGGTTTTTGGTTCAATGGCAATCGAGATAACAGGCTCTGGAAAATCCATTTTTTCCAAAATGATCTGCTTATCCGGGTCGCACAGTGTATCACCAGTTGTCGTATACTTCAACCCAACTGCAGCAGCAATATCTCCAGCACGGACCTCTTTTACATCTTCACGCTTGTTAGCATGCATCAGCATAATGCGACCAACGCGCTCTTTTTTACCCTTAACAGGGTTGATAACGTAAGAACCGGACTCCAACACACCAGAGTAGACCCTGAAAAAAGTAAGAGAGCCCACAAATGGATCAACCATGATTTTAAAGGCCAGCGCGGAAAAAGGCTCATCATCCGAGGCTTTTCTGCTGTCTGGCTTTTCACTATCTACCTTAAGACCCTCCACATCAGCTGTATCAGTGGGCGAAGGAAAATAGCTGACAACGGCATCGAGCAGTGGTTGAACACCCTTATTCTTAAAGGCAGACCCGCACATAACCGGGACAAAAGCGTTATTAAGAACAGCCATGCGAATACATTTCTTGAAGGAGTCGATACTAATCTCTTCCCCCTCAAGATATTTTTCCATCAAGGCATCATCTTGCTCAAGAGCGGTCTCCAGCAGTTTTTCCCTGTACTCTTCGACAGCATCCTGCATATCGGCGGGAATTTCAACAAGATCAAACTCAGCACCCAGACCATCTTCGTGAAAGATCATCGCTTCACGTGTTACCAAATCAATCATTCCTCGGAAGTCGTCTTCTGCTCCGATAGGAAGTTGAAGTGGGAGAGCATTGGCACCAAGTCGATCACGCATCATCTCGACAACACGCAAAAAATCGGAACCCATGCGGTCCATTTTATTTACAAAGGCAATACGGGGAACATGATAACGGTCTGCTTGACGCCACACTGTCTCAGATTGCGGCTGTACACCACCTACTGAACAGAAAACCGCAACCGCACCATCCAGAACACGCAGCGAGCGCTCTACTTCGATGGTAAAGTCGACGTGACCAGGCGTATCAATGATATTGACACGATGATCTTTCCAAAAACAGGTTGTTGCAGCGGAAGTGATGGTAATACCACGCTCCTGCTCCTGCTCCATCCAGTCCATTGTTGCCGCACCGTCATGTACTTCACCAATCTTATGCGAACGACCGGTGTAATAAAGAACACGCTCAGTTACCGTCGTTTTGCCGGCATCAATATGAGCCATAATACCAATATTACGGACTCGATCGAGTGGTATTTCCCTAGCCACTGTATTCCCCTGTCAAAGAACGATACTCAAACTACATAATTAAAACAAAAAAAACAAAACCTACCAGCGATAATGAGCAAACACTTTGTTGGCTTCTGCCATACGATGCACATCATCTTTTTTCTTGATGGCAGCACCGCGTCCTGCAGCGGCATCCATCAACTCGCCGGCAAGCCGTTCTGTCATGGTCTTCTCGCTGCGGGCCCTGGCAAACCCAACCAACCAGCGTATGGCCAAGGCCTGACGACGACTTGGACGCACCTCAACCGGAACCTGATAGGTTGCACCACCAACTCGACGGGAACGAACTTCAACATTTGGTCGCACTTTATCTACCGCTTCTTTGAACACCTGAAGAGGATCTTCGCTGGTCTTCTCTTTGATGACATCAAGAGAACCATAAAAAAGACGCTCTGCGAGGGCTTTCTTGCCACCCTTCATCAGACAGTTCATAAACTTGGTGACAAGCGTATCTCCGAAGGCTGGGTCTCCTAATACTTCTCTCTTCGGTACATCACGACGCCTGGACATTCCCAGTTCTCCTTACTCTGCTTTTATCTGACAATTAGACTGATATAAAATGGCCGTGAACTACTTGGGCCGTTTCGCTCCATACTTGGACCGGCCCTGCTTCCGATCTTTGACACCTTGGGTGTCGAGACTACCGCGAACAATGTGGTAACGCACACCTGGCAGATCCTTTACACGTCCACCACGCACCAGAACAACCGAGTGCTCCTGGAGATTATGGCTTTCACCAGGAATATAGACCGTAACCTCATGCCCATTGGTTAATCGAACACGGGCAACTTTACGAAGTGCGGAGTTAGGCTTCTTTGGGGTTGTTGTATAAACACGAGTACAGACTCCACGCCGTTGTGGACAGGCTTGCATGGCAGGTACATTGGTTTTCTTGACCTGTGATTTGCGTCCTTGACGTATTAACTGGTTTACGGTTGGCATTTTAAAACAACTCCAAAAAGCATCTTGACTTGATCACATTAACCCCCCTGATCATTTCCAGAGGAGCCACTCATAATAACCGGGAATTTTAGGATGTCAATTTATTTCCTACTAATTGCCGATTATTTTTTCAGCCCTTTTCAACAGGCCTTTTTATCACGCTTGCTTCTGTATGATTAACACAAGCAAGAAAGATGTAAATATCTGATTCAACGAGACTTTTTAAATAACTCTTCTCGTGCTTTTCCCGTACCGGCTGGCACAAGCCGACCCACAATAACATTCTCTTTCAAGCCTGTTAACAAATCCATTCTACCCGCAATGGTCGCTTCGGTAAGCACCCGAGTAGTCTCCTGGAACGAGGCTGCCGAAATAAAGGACGGGGTCGAGAGAGAAGCTTTGGTGATGCCCAAAAGCAGAGGGTAGGCCGAGGCCTCCTCTTTATTTCTTGCCCGTACATTCTCGTTCTCTTTTTCAAACACATCCCTTTCAATGGCCTCTCCGTTCAGGAAGATGGTATCCCCTGTCGTTCGGATGGTCACCTTCTGAAGCATCTGTCGGACAATCACCTCAATGTGCTTATCGTTGATTCGCACACCCTGAAGTCGATAGACCTCCTGGATCTCGTTGACCATGAAACGGCAAAGAGCTTCCAACCCCATCACCTTGAGAATATCCTGTGGAACCAAGGCCCCTTCCATCAACGGTTCACCCAGACGCACATAATCCCCATCGTTCACCGTCAGCTGCTTACCCTTGGGCAGTAGATACTCTTTGGGATCACCATCTTCTGGCGTAATGATCAAACGCCGCTTACCCTTGAGGTCCTTACCAAAGCTGACCACACCGACATTTTCGGCAATGATGGTAAACTCTTTGGGTTTCCGAGCTTCAAACAGCTCCACAACCCGAGGCAAACCACCTGTAATATCACGGGTTTTCGATGATTGTCTTGGCATTTTGGCAATGATGTCACCCGCCTTGACCTTATCGCCATCCCGACCCACAATCACCGCACCAACCGGCAGGTAATAGCGCGCAAAGGCACCCGTGGGTGTCATCAAGGATTCACCCGTCTCTGAATCCTTGAGGGTAATCCGGGGTCGCATATCGGTCTTGCGACCCTGGCTCTTCCACTCCATGATCTCTCTGGAGATCAGGCCGGTGGTCTCATCCGTCGACTCTCTGAGACTTACGCCCTCTTGGATGTCACCATAGGCAATGGTACCGTCAAACTCGGTAATAATCGGTGTGGCGAACGGGTCCCATTCGGCAACCACCTGCTTCTCTGAACAGTGGCCCCCTTCCGGTATGGAAATTCTTGCCCCGTAGGGAACACGATACCTCTCCCGCTCACGACCGGCCTCCATCTCATCGCCCTTACCGCTCGGCCTTGGTTCGTGCAGCGTGATTTCACCGTTTCTGGAGAGAACAACCTTCAAATTATTACGGTCGGTCACCGTACTCATGTTGTGATAGCAAACAATCCCGCCATTGACTGTCTCGATGGAGGACTGTTCTGCAACCCGAGAAGCCGTACCACCAATATGGAACGTACGCATGGTCAACTGGGTGCCCGGCTCACCAATACTCTGTGCCGCAATCACACCGACCGCTTCTCCTTTGGTCACAGCCTGACCTCTGGCCAGGTCACGTCCATAACAGGTGACACAGACCCCACGAACCGTTTCACAGGTCAAAGGAGAGCGAATATAGACCGACTCAACACTGGAGTGTTCCAGACGTTCCACATCATCCTCATTGATGATCTGCCGCGCCCCAACCAACAACTCGTCCGTTACCGGGTCAACGATATCGTTGACGGGACAACGACCCAGAATCCGGTCACCCAACGTCTCGACAACATCGTTTCCTTCCACCAACGGTTTAGCCGTCAACCCTTTGGTGGTTCCGCAATCCTGCTCCCGAACAATACAGTCCTGAGCAACATCCACCAGTCGCCTGGTCAGATATCCCGAATTGGCGGTCTTAAGGGCGGTATCCGCCAGACCCTTACGAGCACCATGAGTAGAGATAAAGTACTGCAGTACCGTCAACCCCTCTTTAAAGTTGGCGGTAATGGGGGCTTCGATGATCTCACCTGAGGGTTTTGCCATCAAACCACGCATACCAGCCAACTGGCGCATCTGGGCAGCCGATCCACGAGCGCCCGAGTCCGCCATGATAAAGATGGAGTTGAAGGAGGGCTGCTCTTCTGTCTTACCTTCTCGGTTGACAACCTCTTCGGTCTTAATCCCCTTCATCATCTCATCGGCCACCCGCTCCGTGCACTGGGACCAGATGTCGATTACTTTGTTGTATTTCTCACCCTCGGTAATCAGACCGTCGGCATATTGAGTCTCAATCTCCTTAACCGTCGACTGAGACTGGGCAAGCAGCCGCTTTTTTGACTTGGGAATAACCAGATCGTCTTTGCCAAAGGAGATACCGGCCCTGGCCGCCACCTGGAATCCCATGGTCATCAGCTTATCAGCAAAAATACAGGTAACCTTGGTACCGCAAGAGCGATAGACATGGTCGATTAGTTTCGCCACCTCTTTTTTGGTCTGCAGGCAATTGATCTTTGCGAAGGCCAACTCTTCCGGCAAAATCTCTGAGAGAAGAATTCTACCCACGGTAGTCTGCTCACGAACCCCTCTAAAACGGCAGGAAATTCGGGCATGAAGACCGACCACTTTGGCATCGTAGGCTTGGCGCACTTCGGTGGGTGAAGAGAAAGCCATCCCCTCCCCCTTCACATTGACACGCTCCGAAGTCAAATAATAGAGACCAAGAATAATATCCTGGGTAGGTACAATAACCGGCTTACCATTGGCCGGAGAGAGAATGTTATTGGTCGACATCATCAGAACACGGGCTTCAATCTGTGCCTCGATGGAGAGAGGTACATGTACCGCCATCTGGTCGCCGTCAAAATCAGCATTAAAAGCTGTGCAGACCAACGGATGGAGCTGAATCGCCTTACCTTCGATGAGTTTCGGCTCAAAAGCCTGAATGCCCAGACGATGCAGAGTAGGTGCCCGGTTGAGTAAAACTGGATGTTCCCGGATAACCTCTTCGAGAATATCCCAAACCTCTGGCTTCTCTTTCTCCACCATCCGTTTGGCAGCCTTGATGGTAGTCGAGAGACCTTTCTCTTCTAATCGATTGTAGATAAAGGGTTTAAACAGTTCAAGAGCCATCTTTTTGGGCAGACCACACTCATGGAGCTTCAGGTTGGGTCCCACCACAATAACCGAACGGCCCGAATAATCCACACGTTTGCCCAACAGGTTGAGACGGAAACGCCCCTGCTTACCCTTGAGCATCTCAGAGAGTGATTTCAGCGGTCTTTTGTTGGTTCCGGTAATAACCCGACCACGGCGACCATTATCAAAAAGGGCGTCAACGGACTCCTGCAACATCCGTTTCTCGTTACGAATAATAATATCCGGTGCCCGTAGTTCGTGGAGACGCTTCAGACGATTATTACGATTGATGACCCGGCGATAGAGATCGTTGAGGTCAGAGGTAGCAAAACGGCCTCCATCCAGAGGTACCAGAGGACGCAACTCGGGTGGAATAATGGGTACCACCTCCAAGATCATCCACTCCGGCTTGTTTCCAGACTCCTGGAAGGCCTCTAGAGTGTGCAACCGCTTGACGATTTTCTTGCGTCGTGCCTCCGAGTTGGTCTCTCCCAACTCTTCACGCAGGGTATCTACCTCACCGGGAATATCCAGCCCCATCAGCATCTCACGGATAGCCTCCGCACCGATACCGGTTCGGAACTCGTCGCCATATTCTTCTTCCAGTTGCATCAGACGGTCTTCTGTCAGCAACTCACCCCGCTTCAGAGGGGTCATACCCGCTTCGAGTACCACAAAATTTTCAAAATAGAGCACCCGCTCCAGATCTTTCAGGGTCATGTCCAACAGCAGACCGATGCGACTGGGCAATGACTTCAAAAACCAGATGTGGGCCACCGGAGAGGCCAGTTCGATGTGCGCAATCCGCTCTCGTCGAACTTTAGATTGAATGACCTCAACACCACACTTTTCACAAACGACCCCACGATGTTTCAGCCGCTTGTACTTTCCACACAGACACTCATAATCTTTGATAGGACCAAAAATTTTCGCACAAAACAGTCCATCCCGTTCCGGCTTGAAGGTACGATAGTTGATGGTCTCCGGCTTTTTCACCTCACCAAAGGACCAGGAACGAATTTTCTCGGGGCTGGCGATGGAAATTCGAATACCATCGAAGTTCTGTCCCAGGGAAGGCCGAGAGAAAATTTTAAAAAGATTCATTTGAGAGTTCTTATCCATACCACTACTCCCCTACAACTCGGGTAGACGACTGAAAAAATTCATGATCAAACCACTACTACCCAATGTACGATCACTCGGAACGCTTCAATTCAACATCCAATGCCAAAGATTGCAGCTCTTTGATCAAAACATTGAACGACTCTGGAATGCCTGCTTCAAAGGTGTCATCCCCTTTGACAATAGACTCATAGATCTTGGTTCGGCCTGCCACATCATCGGACTTGACCGTCAGCATCTCTTGCAAGGTATAAGCTGCGCCATACGCCTCAAGCGCCCACACCTCCATCTCACCGAAACGCTGTCCACCAAACTGGGCTTTACCACCCAAAGGTTGCTGGGTAACCAAGGAGTAAGGACCAATGGAACGAGCATGGATCTTATCGTCAACCAAATGGTGCAATTTGAGAATATAGATATAACCAACCGTCACCGGACGATCAAAATACTCTCCAGTCTGTCCATCAATCAGATGAACCTGCCCAGAACCGGGTCGATCGGCTTTCTCCAACCAGTCAACAATATCCTTTTCCGTGGCACCATCAAAAACCGGTGTCGCTGTCGGCACACCCTCTCTGAGGTTACCAGCCAGATCAGAAATCTCCTGGTCATCCAGCGCCTTGACCGAACGGGACTGGCTGGGGTTGGTGTAGATTTGTCCCAGTTGATCCCGAAGGGGCTGAATCTCACCGGTTTTTTTGTAGTGGTCCAACATGGTACCCACTTTAAAACCAAGCCCTTTGGCTCCCCATCCCAGATGGGTCTCCAAAATCTGTCCCACATTCATACGAGAAGGCACACCAAGAGGGTTAAGAACAATGTCAACGACTGTTCCATCCTCCAGATGGGGCATATCTTCAACCGGGTTGATCTTGGATATCACACCTTTGTTTCCATGACGGCCCGCCATCTTATCACCAGGCTGAAGCTTACGCTTAACGGCAATATAGACCTTGACCATCTTCAGGCCACCTGGAGAGAGATCATCACCTCGCTCCAGTTTTTCGACCTTACTCTCAAACCGTTTTTTCAAACGAACGCCGGCTTTTTCAATCTGCTCACGGATACCCTCAATCTGCTGGGTGATGGCATCATCATCTAAAACAAGCGTATTCCACTTCCGTGATCCCATCTCTTTCAGCATCACCTCGGTCAACACAGCGCCATCTTTGAGGTTAGCACCTCCACGAACGGTTTTGCCCACCAACATGTTCTTGATCCGCTCATCCGCATCAATTTCAATGATACGCCGCTCAGCGATCATATCCTGGCGCAACGCTTCAATCTCATCCTGGTCAATCTGCTTGGCACGGTCGTCCTTCTCCAGACCACGACGGGAGAAGACTCGAACATCCACCACCGTACCGGCTACGCCGGGCGGCAAACGAAGGGAGGTATCCCGCACGTCAGACGCTTTCTCACCAAAGATGGCCCGAAGCAGTTTTTCTTCGGGGGTCAACTGGGTCTCCCCTTTAGGTGTTACCTTACCGACCAGGATATCCCCTGCTCTCACCTCGGCCCCCACATAGATGATGCCCGACTCGTCCAGGTTGCGCAGGGCATCCTCACCGACGTTAGGCATATCACGGGTTATCTCTTCGGCACCCAGCTTGGTATCCCGCGCCATCACCTCAAACTCTTCAATATGGATGGAGGTGAAAACATCATCCACCACCAAACGCTCCGAGATGAGAATGGAGTCTTCAAAGTTGTAGCCATTCCACGGCATGAAGGCGACCAATACATTGCGACCAAGGGCCAGCTCACCCCACTGGGTGCTGGGACCATCAGCAATAATATCGCCTTTGTTGATATGTTCTCCCCGACGAACCAGAGGGGTCTGGTTAATACAGGTGTTCTGATTGGAACGAGAGAATTTAATCAGGTTATAGATGTCCACACCCGGTTCCGTTGAACCTGGCTGCTCATCAGCCTTGACCAGAATGCGTGACGCCTCAACCTCTTCCACAACGCCACTACGGCGGGCAACAATGGTCACACCCGAATCCCGGGCCACACCCGCTTCCATTCCTGTCCCCACCAACGGTGCATCCGTTTTAATCAGGGGTACCGCCTGACGCTGCATGTTGGACCCCATCAAGGCCCGGTTGGCGTCATCATTTTCTAGAAAGGGAATCAGAGCCGCCGCTACCGAAACAATCTGTTTGGGCGAGACGTCCATGTACTCAATTCTATCCGGTGGCGAGACCGTAAATTCCAGTTTATGCCGACACTGAATAATGTCACCAGTAATATTCCCCTGACGATCCATGGAGGCGTTGGCCTGGGCAATGATAAAATTCTCTTCATCGATGGCAGAGAGATAGTCCACCTCTCCGGTCACCTTGCCATCCAAGACCTTGCGATAGGGGCTCTCGATAAAGCCAAACTCGTTGATCCTGGCATGGGTCGACAAAGAGTTGATCAGACCAATATTCGGCCCCTCCGGTGTCTCGATGGGACAGATGCGACCATAATGGGTTGGATGGACATCACGAACCTCAAATCCGGCCCGCTCCCGTGTCATACCACCCGGCCCCAACGCTGAAAGACGGCGCTTATGGGTAATTTCAGAGAGAGGGTTGGTCTGATCCATAAACTGAGAAAGCTGGCTGGAACCGAAAAATTCCCGAATAACCGCTGAAAAAGGCTTGGAGTTCATGATGTCATGAGGCATCAAGGTCTCTGTCTCAGCCGCTGACATCCGCTCGCGAATCGCCCGCTCCATGCGGACCAATCCGATACGCACCTGATTCTCCAGAAGCTCTCCAACCGAACGAACCCGTCGATTACCCAGGTGATCGATATCATCAATCTTGCCATGGCCATCTTTGAGCTTGAGAAGCACCTCGACAACGCTGAGAATATCCTCCTTACGAAGAATACGCACCTCATTATCACACTCCAGATTCAGCCGGGAGTTCATCTTCATCCGCCCAACAGCAGAGAGATCGTAGCGATCTTCGTTGAAGAATAGATTATTGAAAAGGCTGGTAGCGGCCTCCACCGTTGGTGGCTCACCGGGACGCATCATGCGATAGATGTCAATCAACGCTTCATCGGTGGTCTGATTTTTATCGATACGGATGGTATCCGGCAGGTAGGAGCCCACATTGACCTTGTCGATGAAAAGCACCGTCAGGTTACTAATCCCCGCATCCTCAAGCTGGAGAAGCATCTCTTCGGTTATTTCAGAACCGGCCTCGGCCAACAGTTGACCATGCTGATCAATGATGTCACAGGATACTACCCGACTGTAAAGATCTTCTGACGGAACCTGAATCCACTCCAATTCAAGCGCTTTGAGCTTTTTAATCAGACGGGGTGTAATCTTTCTTTTGGCTTTAACAATCTCATCACCGGTTTTAGGGTCCACCAACGCATAGTTCAGGCGGGCACCATCCAGTTTATCCGGGTCAAGGCGCTTTTCCCAGATAACACCCTCTTTGCGGTACTCTTCCAACGTATAAAAACGGTTGAGCATCTCTTCGGCGGTCATACCCATTGCCCGCAACAGAGTGGTTACCGGCAATTTGCGCCGTCTGTCGATTCGAGCGTAAAGAAAATCCTTGGGGTCAAACTCAAAATCCAACCAAGAACCACGGTAGGGAATGACCCGAGCAGAAAACAGATATTTTCCAGAACTATGGGTCTTACCTTTGTCATGATCGAAGAAGACACCCGGAGAACGATGCATCTGAGAGACGATAACCCGCTCGGTTCCATTCACAATAAAGGTTCCGGTATGGGTCATGAGCGGAATTTCGCCAAGATAGACGTCCTGCTCCTTGATCTCCTGTACCGTCTTGGCGCCGGTCTCCTCGTTCTCCTCCCAGACAACCAGGCGAAAGGTTACTTTAAGAGGAGCGGAATAGGTCATGCCTCGCTGGAGACACTCATCCATCTCATATTTGGGTTCACCCAACTCATAGGTGACATATTCGAGACTCAACGTTCCCGCATAATCTTGGATAGGAAAGACAGAGCGGAAAACACCATGAAGCCCATGGTTTCCTCGTTGCTCTACTTCAACTGACTCCTGAAGAAATCGTCTAAACGACTGCTTCTGGACTTCAATCAAGTTGGGAATGTCAATAATGGTTGGAATGCGGCCAAAATTCTTGCGGAGCCGTTTTTTTTCGGTGAAGGTCAGGGCCATCGGAGCTCCTCGTACGGTGCCTTAAGGAGTTTCTCTCTGCCAGTGATCGAAGAGAGAGACGAAAAATGCTAAAAAACACAAAACTAATTCGGACGACAGGTCAAAACCTGTCGTCCGAAAAGATCCATCTTACAGCAAAAGCTTACTTGATTTCTACTTTCGCACCAGCATCTTCAAGTTCTTTCTTGAACTTGTCAGCATCTTCTTTGCTGACGGCCTGTTTGACTGGCTTTGGTGCGCCCTCAACCAGATCCTTGGCATCCTTCAGGCCCAAACCGGTGATACCGCGAACCGCTTTGATCACGTGGATTTTCTTAGCACCCGCATCAGCGAGAATGACGTCGAATTCAGTCTGCTCTTCAGCAGCCTCACCACCACCCGCATCACCAGCAGCGACAGCTACGGCAGCCGGAGCCGCAGCAGAAACACCAAACTTCTCTTCCAGTGCACTGACCAGCTCGGAAAGTTCCAGAACAGTCATGGTCTCAATGGCAGAAATCAACTCGTCTTTAGAAATACCCATGGTACAATTTCCTCTTCAGTTTCGAATAGGGTGACGGCGTATCAACGCTCGCTCCATATTATTAATAGTCTTATATCGTGTTGGAGAACCAACCCTCTACGCGGCTTGCTCTTTTTGCTGGCGCACCTGATCCAACACCCGAACCAAACTACCCGGAACAGCAGCCAAGACGCCAACAAAGTTTTGGATGGGACCATTCATGGTTCCCAACAACTTGGCAATCAGTACTTCACGGGTAGGTAGCTTGGCCAAAGCTTGGATATCGCTGATACCCAAAACCTTGCCATTCAATACCCCACCTTTGAGTACAAGATTTTTGTGCTGTTTCTCAAAATCACTCAGCGCTTTTGCCGGTGCGGCCGGATCGTTGGAGAGCGCGATAATGGTCGGCCCGACCAGATACTCGGAGAGCCCTTCAAATTCGGTCCCGGCAGCCGCTCGCTTGGCCAACGTATTTTTCACAACGCGAATCTCCGCCCCAGCATTGCGAATACCAACCCGCAACGCCGTCATTTCATCGACGGTCAACCCACGATATTCTGATACGATAGCCACTGACGAACGTCCGTATGCCTCACGAACCTCCTCAATAACTTGTGCTTTACCTTTTTGATCCAATGGTACACCTTCCTTTCGGTTTCGGAATGGATAGCCTAAAAACTACCCACTCAGTTTTGCCAGATTAAAGATCTGAGCAATTATGTCCATACCAATCGGTGCCCATTAACAGTAAGAAGGGTCCTTTGGTCTCGGCTGGCTGATCCCATGGATCGTTTAAGATCTCCTCTCCCCTGTCTGCAAAAAGAAGATCACCGGCTGTCTTGGACGAAACGATAAGGGCGTTCATCTCATTTCCTGATGCGGAAAAGAAAAAAGCCCCTTTTATCTGTTCTCAGCGGATACCTAGATAGATTGCGTATCAACCCGGACACTGGGCCCCATGGTTGAACTGATAAAAAACTTCTGCATGTAGGTACCCTTGACAGCTGTCGGTCTCAGCTTGACCAGCTGATCATAGACAACCTTGATGTTGTCAACCAGCTGATTTTCTGAGAAAGAGGCTTTACCAATTCCGGCATGGATGATCCCGGTTTTTTCAACCCGGAAGGCTACCTGCCCTGCTTTGATCTCTTTGACCACTTTTTCGACATCGAAGGTTACGGTTCCCAACTTGGGGTTAGGCATCAAGCCCCGAGGTCCCAATACCCGGCCCAAACGACCGACCACACCCATGAGATCCGGGCAGGCTACAACCCGATCAAACTCCGCCCATCCGCCCTGAATCTTCTCCACAAGCTCCTCAGCACCCACATGGTCGGCGCCAGCAGCTTCTGCCTCTGCGGCTTTATCTCCCCTGGCAAAAACCAAAACCCGGACGGTCTTGCCTGTACCATGAGGAAGCGCGACAGTTCCTCGAATCATCTGGTCGGCATGACGAGGATCGACGCCAAGATTGACCGCCACATCCACGGTCTCGTCAAACTTGGTATTAGCACAAGCTTTAACTTTCTTGACGGCTTCTAGCAGGCTGGTAGCCTCTTCAGTCGTGCCGACACTCTCTTTATTTTTAATATACCGCTTACCATGCTTTGCCATCTGATTTTCCTCTACTCTACGACTTCCAGACCCATAGACCGGGCCGAGCCTGCGATAATTCGCTTTGCACCTTCCAAATCTTTCGCATTGAGATCCACCATTTTGGCGTTGGCAATCTCCTCCAGCTGCGCCCCGGTAACCTTACCGATCGGTCCACCCTTGCCTGGCGTTGAAGAACCCTTGGAAAGATTAAGAGCTTTTTTAAGAAAATAGGAGGCCGGCGCCGTCTTCATCTCGAAAGTGAAGGTGCGATCCTGATAGACGGTGATAACAACAGGCGTCGGCGCACCTGGGTCCATCTTCTGGGTCTGGGCATTAAAGGCCTTACAGAACTCCATGATATTCAATCCGTGTTGACCCAAGGCCGGGCCAACTGGTGGACTTGGTTTGGCGCCGCCCGCAGGAACTTCCAGCTTGATGTAGGCTGTAATCTTCTTAGCCATTTTTGACCTCAATTCTCAACTTGAAATTAGCTTATTGTTTTTCCACTTGGACGAAATCCAGTTCAACTGGCGTCGACCGACCAAAAATACTCACAGAGACTTTCAATCGTGTCTTATCTTCGTCAACCACTTCAACCAATCCGTTAAAGGAGGCAAATGGACCATCGACAACCCGAACATTCTCACCAACAGAGAAGGTAACTTTGGGCTTGGGCTTCTCCATTCCAATCTCTACTTGACGGAGAATGTTCTTCACTTCTCGCTCTGAAAGAGGATGAGGTCTACCCCCTCCTCCTAAAAATCCAGTCACTTTCGGGAGATCACAAACCATATGCCATGTCGCATCAGTCAACTCCATCTTGACCAGTACATAGCCCGGGAAAAATTTTCGCTCGGAGGTAACCTTTTTCCCCTGACGCAACTCCACCACATCTTCGGAGGGTATCAGAATCTCTTCAAACATGTCCCCACTTCCGGTTATGCGCACACGCTCTTCCAAGGTGGTTTTCACTCTCTTCTCAAAACCGGAATGAGCGTGTATGACGTACCATTGTTTGGCCATGAAAACTCTCTTTGATAACTATGGGCGGAAATCCCCTCCCGACGGATAGAGCAACTTCGCCCCGCCAACCCTATCATTATTCGGCCCGTAACCAATCGAACCCAACAGAGGAGATATTAATAATGTTGTCCTAGCCGATTACAGACTGGACGATCATGGATAGAATGGCATCAACCATCCACAAAAATAGCGAGACCAGGATAACCATACCAAAGACGACAATCGTCGTCTGTGTGGTGTCCTTACGGCTGGGCCAGACAACCTTCTTGGCCTCAACCTGAACATCGTGTAAATATCCCTTGAACTGGGTAATACGCCCAATCACAATATGAACTCCACTTCCTGGTGCGTTGCACCGTGACCTGCTGTAAGTATCTTCCACTCTGCTCAAGCCCTGCCAGCCTTTTTTAGTCGGCATAACAGCACTATCAAACAAGGGCCATCCCATTTTAGCTGATTTAATTGGCAGGACAGGAGGGACTCGAACCCACAGCCGTCGGTTTTGGAGACCGGTGCTCTACCAATTGAGCTACTGTCCTAAATGGGATACTCCCAAGCAAGAGGAGGGAGTCTACTTGATTTTCCCCTCCTTGTGAAGGGTGTGCTTACGACAAGAGGAACAATATTTTTTTAACGCCATCTTTTCAGGCTTTGCCCGCTTGTTCTTATCAGTCGTATAATTACGGCGTTTACACGCCTCACAACAGAGGCTGATCAAATCTCGCATGAATGAACTCCACTACTACCGCAAAATAGTAAGGCAGACAGAACATCGCCTGTCTGCCCCACATGAACAACTAACCAAGTACTTCAGCAACAACCCCGGCACCTACCGTACGACCGCCTTCACGAATAGCGAAGCGCAAACCTTTCTCCATCGCAATCGGTGCGATCAAGTCCACATCCATGGAGACATTGTCACCAGGCATAACCATCTCCGTCCCCTCCGGCAGAGTCAAAATGCCGGTTACATCCGTTGTACGGAAGTAAAACTGTGGACGATAGTTACTAAAGAATGGCGTATGACGCCCACCCTCTTCTTTAGTCAATATATAGCATTCAGCCTTGAACTTCTTGTGCGGTGTGATAGAACCCGGCTTAGCAAGCACCTGTCCACGCTGAACATCTTCTCTCTTGGTTCCTCGAAGCAAAACTCCAACATTGTCTCCGGCTTCACCCTGGTCTAGAAGCTTGCGAAACATCTCAACGCCGGTACAGGTAGTAACGGTCGTATCGGTCATCCCGACAATCTCAAGACTCTCACCCACTTTGACTACACCACGCTCAATTCGGCCCGTTACAACGGTTCCACGGCCGGAGATGGTAAACACATCCTCAATCGGCATCAAAAAGGCGCCATCCAGTGCTCGCTCAGGTTGTGGAATGTAGTTATCCACCTCCTCCATCAATTTCTTGATGGAAGCTGCACCCATCTCCTCTTCGGAACCCTCAAGGGCTTTCAACGCAGAGCCAACGACGATGGGAATGTCGTCTCCTGGAAAATCATACTCAGAGAGCAACTCACGAATCTCAAGCTCGACCAACTCCAACAGCTCAGGGTCGTCAACTTGATCGGCCTTGTTCATATAAACAACCAGTGCCGGTACACCAACCTGACGGGCCAGCAGAATGTGCTCACGTGTCTGGGGCATGGGACCGTCTGCTGCAGAGACAACCAGAATGGCGCCATCCATCTGGGCTGCACCGGTAATCATGTTCTTGATGTAATCCGCATGGCCCGGGCAGTCAACATGGGCATAGTGACGGCTCTCGGTTTGATACTCAACATGGGCTGTTGAGATGGTAATGCCACGCTCACGCTCTTCTGGAGCTGCGTCAATCTGGTCATACGCCTTAAACTCGGCGCCACCTGATTCTGCCAAAATCTTGGTAATGGCTGCTGTTAATGTGGTCTTACCGTGATCAACGTGACCAATGGTACCGACGTTAACATGCGGTTTAGAGCGATCAAATTTTTCTTTGGACATTCCTATTTACTCCCAAGAGAAGCAGGCGCTATATGCGGTGGCAAAAATGACACTCTAGAACGAGTGTTTGTTATAATGACAATTTTCTTGGCGGATCCATGAAAAAATGGAGCCCATGACCGGGATTGAACCGGTGACCTCTTCCTTACCAAGGAAGTGCTCTACCCCTGAGCTACATGGGCTGATAAAAATCCAGCCTTATCTTCTACTACAAAAAACCTGGAGCGGGTAGGGGGAATCGAACCCCCATGTTCAGCTTGGAAGGCTGACGTTCTACCGTTGAACTATACCCGCCCTACTTTTTGCGTCATCTCTGCCCATCGGATTATACCTTAAAATGGTGGAGGGGGAAGGATTCGAACCTTCGAAGGCTGAGCCGGCAGATTTACAGTCTGCTCCCTTTGGCCGCTCGGGAACCCCTCCCCGATGTCAGAGCCAAGAAGGGATATACATTACTGGACAATAAGTCAAGAGTTTTCCTTCATCGTGTCTGAATTTTCTTTTCCGGTCCCAGTCAAAATAGAGACCACCCCGATGGCAATCTTGCTGCCAGGATTACGATAAGTATGCCTTATGTTTCCGTGGAAACAGGCTGCATCACCTTGTTTTAATTTGCTTTCCTCTCCCGCTAAAGAGAGCGTTACCTCGCCGTGACTAACATAAAGATACTCTTCACTACCCGGCGGATGGGGCTTTCCTTCAAAAACACCACCTGCATCCAACTCAAAGATCAACTGGACAAAATGAAAGGCCCCTCCCGGCGTCACCGTTACCGCTCGATAGGCCTCATCACCCGATTGAACTCGAGGCATGGTTGCGGCGGGAATATGTTTGATCTTTCGCTGGGAAGATTCCACCAACTGGTCGATGGTCATCCCCAGCGCATTGGCTATTTTAAAAACAACAGCCAGACTCGGATTGGCATCATCTCTTTCGACCGTGGCCAGTGTTGCCCGAGGAATACCTGCAAGATCGGCAAGCTGTTTCTGGGTTAATTTTTTCCAGGATCGTACAGACCGAATTTTTGTCCCAACCAAATTGGTAATCAATCTCTTATTTTCCGCAGTGTTATTTTCATTATAAAGACAATCGGCAAGAAGCCACCATCCGAAATACAGGATAACAGGCATGCGTAAGGGCCTTGAGATTAAAAAAGCTCATCTGCAAAAACTATCCTCTCTCCAGTAAATCTTCAAGAGTTCATCTGTTTTATTATCACTTTTTCCCCTGTTTATTCTCACTTTTTTTTCATAGACAACCTGGAACTCAACCTCTGGAAACAAGAGGACTTGCTGTGTCATGCTTCCTGGGTGATAATCGCTGCTCCAGTCGAAGGTGACCAACAAAACAAGCCAGAAAACGAGGAAAACCATGAGCCAACCTTATGGCAATGTAGAGCCTATTTCAAACTTGATGCAGTATAATCCCATTGGTTTGATTGAGGAGTATGCTATCGAGCAGGATTGGAGCGCAGACCGCTCCAACGAAAATGAACTGTGGGCTGAAATTCCTGGACAGTGGGGTAGTCAACGTCTCTGGGTCGCTTTTCACAGTGAGACCGGTTTTTTGCAACTCAACACCTACATGAGCATTAAAATCCCCACCAGACACCGCATGTCAGTGGCCCAAACCATCACTCTGATCAACGAACGGGTCTGGCTGGGACACTTTGAAGTCTGGACCGAAGAGCAAGTTCCTGTCTTCCGAGTTGTCCTACCCCTCCGGGGCACCACACTCCATGAAGAGCAACTTAACGATATCATGACCTCCATCCACGAAGAGACAGAACGCTTCTTCCCAGCTCTCCAGTGGGTAGTATGGGGCGGAAAAACTCCAGAAGAGGCTATTGCCGCAGCGATTGTCGAAACAGAAGGGGAAGCATAAAAGAGCAACTGAAGTTTCTCCTTGACCCAGGATAAAAAGAGAGCTAGTTTTCGGGCTGCTGATCAACGGGCGGTTAGCTCAGCGGGAGAGCACTACCCTGACACGGTAGGGGTCACAAGTTCAATCCTTGTACCGCCCACCATTCTTTTTTAGAATGAAATTGAATATTTAAACGGCTTCCTTGGCTTGCTCCTTGGGAGCCGTTTTTGGTTCTAGTACCCACATAGTACCCAGTAGGATTGGTTTCAAACTGTAGGATTCATTTAAGGGGGATAAAATGAAGTTTTCCGAAAGGTATGGGTACAAATCCGTCAGAGACTCAATATAGATTGATTCCATGGATGATGCTCTTCGGAATGGTTTATGGAACCTCCTCCAAATTCATTGTTGGAATAATGCCTCTGGCTATCATCTTTCAGAGCATGGGAATCAGAAATTAGCAGAATTATGTAATAAACTCTGGATATTGCACTACAAAGTCCCGTTAGACACTCTGCCCAACAACAAGCCAAAAGCTCTCAAAACGATCAGAAATAATTTTTTCAACTATAAATGGTTTGAAGTGTATGGCTTTGTAGAGTTTGTTGCTAATAGCTATCCAAGATACAGCTTTAGAGAAAGATTTATCACAGGATGCAATCACCTTCTGGAAAACGAAATGTCCGCCTACCGTTTTGTGGACGGCGTAATCACCCGCGTAACCGAACAAATAGAGATTGATGAGATTGAACAGGCCATAGGGAAAACTTCAGATCCCGTAGCCGACCATTTGAGACGATCCCTTGAACTGCTCTCCGACCGAAAAACTCCTGACTATCGAAATTCCATAAAAGAGTCCATATCTGCTGTTGAAAGCCTTGCGGCTATCACCCTCAATATTGAAAACAGCACCCTTGGAAAACTGCTGAACAAGCTTGAGAAAGAGATTGTTTTACACCCTGCCCTCAAAACAGCTTTCAGCAACCTCTATGGCTACACAAATGATGAAGGTGGAATCCGTCATGCTCTGATAGACTCCGACAAAGTGGGGTTTGATGACGCAAAATTCATGATTGTCGCATGCTCGGCTTTCGTAAATTTTGTCAGGGCAAAGAATGGGAATCGAGAATGAATGTCTCTCCATACTGTTTCGCGATTCTAAAAGTTATGATATAAGATCATTCAGGAAAAAACGACAAAACCTCTAACCTGTGGAAGTCATCATTATGAGCAAAGAAGGGTTCTATAGCATTCAATTTCGCGGGAGTTCAGATTATGGATTTGGTGTCATAATATTGGATACCAACATGGTTATTGGGGCCGATGTTGGCGGCGTGTTATATGATGGAAATTATACACTTAACGATAACACTCATGAGATTGATTTAAATGTAACACTGACTGTGCCTGCCGGAATCGCATTAGTCATGGGTGTGCCTCCAAGACATGAAGACTACACAATCCCGATTGTCACATCTATTCCACGGGATTTAGGCCAGGAGAAACCAGTCTTACTTCAAACTGATTTTGGACCCGTGAATGTGATTTTCAAAAAAATAAGGGATTTCCCTCAATAGTAAATTCACAAGCATGAGCTTGGTCACGTACAGGGTTTTGCAACACTCGGCCATGACTACATTTTTCACTCTCCCTCTTTGAAATATACTGCCTGTCATCATAAAAAAGGGGGGTCGCATTTGAAATACCACCCCCCGGGTTGTTCCAGTTTTGATCCTCCCCTATGCGGCCCGCTGTCGTGTATCATCCAGGGCCAACAATCCAGACAGCCCGGAAAGGGCTTTCTTTTTGGGTACCGGGCATGGATCGACCCGAACTCCATTCACCTCCCGACCCGCCAAGGCCACAGCAAGGGCCGTCATGGCGTTTTCCAAATGATCGGAAGCCAACCGTACCCGGTTACGGGTATCAGCGTCTGTAATATGCCTGGATGAATGAAACCGAGCCTTTTTCAGATGGCGGTTGCTCTGGGTCAGGAAATAGATTGCGCTGTCCAGCATTCTTTCCTGGCGGCTGGGGGTTGCGGCTGAGGTACGGGTACTGCTGTTGGAAATAGTCTGCATGGTGAGTCTCCTTAGATTGTCCTTTCGAAGGGACGGTTTATGAAGCCGGGTGCTTCGAAACCGCATCTAAGAGACGGCCCCATGGACTTTCCCCAAGGGGTATTGCATGGACCATGAGACACCCGGCCACAACCATGGGATGAAAGAGCCATGCCAGAAATTGGGCACAAATATACCGCTGGTCTGTCGGGTGCGGTGTCCGCTTAGATAGGGGTTTCGAAGCCCTGTAACTACAACGGTAATCGAACACCGCCCCGGCCAGCAAGGAGAAAAACAATTTTCAATGCGTTCTGTTTTCTCCTTCTTCCGTCAATTCCTCCAAATGTGATCGTACCGCCTCATCCAGGGCAATGCGTGTTTTCCCCAAATCGGTTCCCAATGCTGCCGCCAGCGAACCCGCCGACCGGCCCGCTCAATTCTCCCACGCCGAACGTATTTGGCGGCCTGCGTTAAAGGCTGCGGTCTGAACCTCATCGACCGGTACCAGGGTATTCCTCAACCGCTCTACTTCAATTTCGGTTTTCTCCCGTTGAATCGCTGCCAGCTTTGCCCGCTCCTGGGTTAAATCCATGCCGCTGGCCGATTGATGGCCCGCCGCTATTTTCCGTAGGTGTTGAATGTAGGCGGTCCGGGCCTGATCAATATCCGCACCACGGGAGGGAAGCCCCAACTTTTTCAAAAGATCGGGAACCGCCCGTTTCGATAAGTCCAAATGCCGTGCGATATCTGCATGTGTCGTCATGCTATTTCCTCCCCTCAATGACTTGTGGATGTCCCCCCTATGGGGCTTTCTGTCGCTGTGCATGTATTGGGGTCGTGCGGAACCCATCCCTTTGAGACCGAACAGGGACCCGCAGGAAGGCAAACAAGGTTTTCTATGGCATCCCGCCAAGCTGTCAATTCATGCTGTAGCATCCAGATTTGTAAAGCCTCTTCCTTATCGGCCAGATCCTTTTTTGCATCCAAAATGGCATCATCCAAGGTTGCTTCCTCGGTCACTCGGGCTATCCTCTCTGCATCCACACCAACCAGGGTGCCAAGCCGTTTTTCCACCTCCTGGGCATCCAAGAGTTTCGATTCCTTTGTAGCACACTCAATGATGAGACCTGCTGTTTCCGCATGAACCTGGGCAACCTCATCCTTCGGGTTCTCTCCGGCCAGGTCCATGTAACCCGCTGCGGTTCGGTATGCTCCGGCTTGTGCTCGTTTAATTCTTGATTCCAGTTCTAATGATGATTTCATTGTGTTGACTCCTCCTTTTCTTCGTCTACGAATTTTTGCAATTTATCCGCTGCCGCACGTCTAATATTGCGGGTTTCCTTGAATATCAAATCTCTAATTTCTGCCACACTGGTCATTCCCGCCAGTTGATTAGCCACCCGGCCACCTAATCCATCCATCTGGGTAGAAACTATCACCATAGCCTCGGCAAACGTCTCTCTGACTGCTTCGGTCTCTAGGTATTGCCCGGCCAACTCTCTAGCCCGGATCTCCTCAATATCTGCCTTGGATCGGGTTAACCTCAGTTGCTCCGCTGCCATGGTGGGGTTGCTTGAGTCCACATTGATTTGGTTGTGTGGGCTTCTCCTAGCCGCCTGATCTACCATCCATTTGATAGCATCCGGCGTGTGGATTGAAACCTCTTTGCCCTTGCCTCCACCACTTCTGCATGGCAACCCCTGCTTAATGAGCTTGCTAATCCATGGTGGGGTTTTTCCTATGATTGCGGCAAAATCCGCTCTATTTACAATCATGTTATCTCCTGTAGATATATTTCAATGGTTTGGCTCCTCTCCAGAAGGAAGAAGAAACCCTGTATTTTGAGCACAAAAATCCTCGAAAGCCGCCGCGCGCGGTACCCGCATGGCTACCCCCCCTGGGAGGACCCGCGAACCACTTCACAAATCCTCTTGCGCCGCTCTCTGTAGGCGTTTCTCCCACCTCCCTGGTCATAGGTCAATTCAATGTGTGAACGTTGCCAGGGTCGAGCAATCCACGCCCGCCTTTTGCGTTCACGACTTCTGATATCACATGATCAAGTTCTTCTGGTGTCGCCCCCAGATATTGGGCCATGGCCTGTCGTGAAAACCCTGGGCTACCATCGGATGTACAAATGTCCGGCTTGATCATCGGTCTACCGATTGCGGCCTCCACATAACCTTCAATAGCGGCCTTAATCTCCTGGCCTCCATTGGCAACCATGTAGACCACGGCCTCATAGAATCCCGGATGATCCGGCCCGACTCCAAATACGTGTAGTGCATCTTCCATATCTGTGAATATGCTCATGACTGCCCCTCCAGCCACGGCAACCGAACCGGTGATCCGATAAACGTTGTTCCGTTGTTGTCCTGCTTCCAGGCCACCATGACGGACGAACAATATTCTCCTTCAGGAACACCAGCGATATATGGCCCGTCTCGAATATCCCCTTCCCAGCCATGATTACGCGCTGCTATGTGCATAGCCCGGTAGAGCAGTTCTTCCAGTGCCGCCGATCCCATCCCTTCGGCCTTTCCGATGGATTCATAATCGGCACCACAGACAAGGGTGCCCGGCTCACTGCTCTTTCCTGGATTCTGCCGCTCCCATACAACCCGCTTTGCCAACTCATCCCGGAACGACAACCAGCCGTCCCAAAAATCAATTGGTGGTGTGCTGTAAACGTACATACCTATATCTCCTTTGGTTCATTGCTCACGGTCTGTTGACCGCCATTCGATTTCAATTCCCGGTATCGGTGGATGACACCGACAACAATTCCATCCGGCCCATGTTGGCCGCCTCCAATATTTAATCCCCTGGCAGATGTAGCAGGAGGTGTTCTCTGTTGTCCCCGGTTCGATGTCGGCCTCCAGGGTGGTAAGCCTGGTTATGAGTTCATCCTTGTGTTTCTTGATCGCGGCAACCAGTGTGGTGGATGCTGATCCCTTCACCCCCTTCAGGAGAAGATTGTCACCGTCCACGATAAGGGATAGTCCCTGACTCTTGACGGCATCCAAGAGGTTGTGAATTTCATCCATTTGCCTACCTTTCATCCGGCCCCAACTAACCCCCTTGGGGAGTGGACGGCCAAAGCGTCCATCCCCCCCTTTAGGGGGTAAAAAATGGCCGTCCAGAAAGTCGTTTGTTTTCAATATGTTAATGGCGGCCATCTCCATTTGGCCGTCCAAAATTTCGGCCGCCATGAAGCTATTGATATTGTTGTGTTTTTGGTGAGCCATTTTCATTTGGCCGTCCACAACACACCAGTTTGGCTCACCAAATGGCGCACCAAAACACTGTTGGCCGTCCATCAAATCACCTCCAAAATCTCATCATCCTGGATGCCGTCAGGATCAGGGACGGCCAGCACCAACGGGACATTTTTCTCCGGCACCTTCGGCGGCCTCTGGGTTAATAGATCAGTCTCCAGAGCATTATCGATAATATTCCTCAACTGGTGTTTGCTGACTCCCAGTTCCCCAGCCTTCCCGGAAAACCGATCTTCAAAACGGCGTCTGGAATATTCGTTTCCGTGTTCGGCCCGCTCCCGGATGATCTGGACAACTTGAGAAAGTACGGCCTCATTCTCTGCCGCTTTCTTGGAAGACAGTTCAACCATTCGCAGAACGCCATGGTCTCCACGTTTCAACCAGATATCATTTGATGGTGGTGAGTAATTGGATTTGGTGATGGCAAACCGGACATACTGTTTCCGCTCATCCGGCTTGATGTCGAATGATCTGGCGTCCTTTTCATTGAGAACTGATAGATCACCCTGCCATCGCACGCCATCCGTAAAGGCACTCGATCCCCTGGCGGCAGCCTGGGAGGTTGACGCCCCCTGCTGCATGGAAGCCTTGTTGCTGTGATGCACAACCAGGATGGTGGCCCCGGTCTCTTGTGCTACCCGTTCCAAGCTTTCAACGAACCTTGTTGTATCTTCCGAAAGGTTTTCTTCACCTCCTCTAAACCTGCTGGCCGGATCGACGACAATCAGTTTCAGATTCGGAATTTCCCTGGCTGTCTCAATGAGCCGGTCAACATAATCGGTCTGCGTCACCTCCTGGCCGGTCTTGGCGGTCATAAGGTTGTTTTGACCAGTCATGGATCGGGCAAAGACACGGTTGGATATCAATCGATGGAAATGTTCTGGATTCTCGGTGTCGGCCAGGGTGGTGTTGATGACATTGTGAAATCGACGGTGAAGCTCCTCGCGGTCTTCCTCTGCGAACAGGAGGAGAACCCCGCCGGTCTCTCCTGTTTGCAGTTCACCAAAGACAGGTAGACCGGATGCAACGGATATGGCCAGCGATACGACAAAGAAACTCTTTCCCGTGCCGCCCGGCGCAACCAGCAAACAGACTTTCCCAAGCGGAATCACCTTAACCACCAACCATCGACGCGGCGGGGGAGTTTTGACAATCCATTCCCCGATCCGAGCATCATCCAGGGGAAACAATCCTTTGGACCTTGGCGGTTCAACATGGTGGTTCAACCATTCGATGGTCTGTTCCGGTGTCCAGCCTTCGGCCTGAGCGTCCGCCAAATCCCATCCACTTGGAAACCCTTCTGGTATTGTGACAAGCTGGATGCCTGCCGCTATACCGCTCATGACAGAACCTCCATGATTGCCGTTGCGGTCTTCATTCCCTGATCATCGGCATCAGGGATGATGATAACGTGGCGTCCGCTCAACACGCTCCAGTCGGCCAGATGAACAGCTTTCCCGCCGCCTGGCCATGAAATACAGACATATCCCTGTAAAAGCGTTTGCGCTGCGTCACAGGCTTTCTCACCCTCTACGATGATAACCGGTGCCTCGGGTTGTTCTGCCAGCCGATCAAGTCCATATATTGGCCTTGGTGCCTGAAATTGTTTCGCTCTCCATTCCTGCCCCTTTTCCGGGTGACGGCAATAGGTCAGGGGAATAATGTCCTTCCCGCCGCCGGGCTTTTCAAATCGACGTGCAAACCCAAGCAAGCATCCTTGAGCATTATGATAGGGCCATACCATTGATGGTGCCCCGAACCGGGAGTGGGCAAAATCTGGTTCGGGAGCATCCACCGGAACCGGCGATATCGGCTCCCAATCGGGTTTACTTTCCTTTGGGGGTAAGGGAGCAAGTATCGGCGGTAACGGTGCGCGGGGGTTGTCCAGGTCAATGCCTGCCATGGGTGCCAGAATTTGAACGGCCTCAACAAAATCAACCCCTCTTGACTTTATGATGTATTCAACAACATCCCCACCCACCCCGCATCCAAAGCATTTAAAATATTGTTCCCCGGACTTGATTTTGAACGATGCGGTTTTTTCGTAGTGGAATGGGCAACACCCCTCATAATTGACACCATTCTTCTTCAATTTCACGTCCCTGCCGACAAACTCAAGCAGGTCGATTCGGCCTCGGATGGCTCGAACGGTTGATTCTGGGATCTTCTCCCGAGAAACCTGGTTCCTCTGGGGAGCATCACGGTTGAAATCAAGCATGCCACCCCCCTTTCCGACCGGCCCGGCCCCTTTTGAACAGGGTACGAACCTTCCGGCCAGATCGTTCCCGGATTGCTGTTTTCAGTTTGATTTGAAAGGGGATTATGGTAGAGTTTCCGGCATCCAAGACGCCTGCCACAGCGTCATGAGCAACCGAACTCCCCACCTGACCCGTGGGGTTTTCACTTTTCATGGCACTCCCTCAAGCGATAGCTTCAGAAGTCGAACGGCGGGAGTTTCCGGCCACCCATGAATCAAGCTTGGAAACTTGATAGACCACCACACGTCCCAATTTTTGGAACTCCGGCCCATCTCCTCGAACTCTCATCTTTTCCAGGGTGGATTGTAAGCGCCAAATGAACCCCATGGTTCCCGTATTGGATTGAATCTGTCAGGTTCTCTCTTTTCATTGAGAATGTACTGGGGGGAGTCATGGCGGAGAAAACAATCGAGAGGAAACCAACGG